>NZ_JBWMAV010000003.1:0-365671 GCF_056521425.1 Rhodoferax sp. LS1P39
AGCGCTGATGGGCAAAGGTGCCGCTGTAGGCGGCCAACGGGGCATTGCGCTCAATCTCACGGCTGATGGTGGAGGGTGAGCGGTGAAGCAGTCGGGCGATGGCCCGGATGCCCAAGCATTGCTCGCGGTACTGTGCCAGCGCGATGCGCTCGTCCGACTGAAGTTGCTGGTACTGGGGAGCTTTTGTCATTTCTGCACCTTAGTTGAATAAGGTGTTGCACTTCAGATTTGAACTCGCCAAGCGCGAGAGGGCTAAAACGCCCCCATATTGGGCTTAATCGTTGCTGTCGGTCGAGAAGGTGCGCACGTTGCTGTAAGCGTTGCTCACGCCGGGCACGGTGCTGGCCACATAGCGGGCCTTGGCTTCGTCTTGCACGCCTTGCGTCCAGCCGTGCAGGGTGATGCTGCCATTGCTGGCGGTAACGGTCACGTCCTTGGCATCCGCGCCGAGTTGGCTGGTCAGGGTGGATTGCACCGAGTTGGCCAGGTCTGCGTCGTTGGTGGTAGCGTGGGCGGGCAGGAATGCGCCAGCGGTCAGGGCGAGCAGGGCGGAAACAGCGATACGGTTAAAAGAGCGGGTCATGGTGAGGTCCTTTGGGGTTGTTGCAATTGTTTTGCGATGGAGTGATCTTCCCAAGCGGCGGCGGCTTGTGTGTGTCGGCAACCTGCAGGCTGTGTTGCAACTGCAATCTAGGGTGAAACCCTAGGACTTGTGAGTGCTATGTTTTGAATAGCTTTATGCGCAGGTACCATTTGCGCTGGACGGCTAAAACGATAGGAGGTATCCATGGATGGTTGGGACCGCAGCAGCCCATGCACACCGCCGAGTTTGCGATTTGCATTTTTTTAGATATTTCAGCGTATGTCCCAAACAGGCCTCATCGTTCGCGTCGCCGAAGCCGAGCCCCGCGTTGCACATTTGCGTGAGCGCTTCCACCCCGTGGCCAAGCTTGGCGTTCCTGCGCACGTCACGGTGTTGTATCCGTTCATGCCGCCGGAGTGCATAGAGGGGGCCGTGGTTCGACGCATTCAGGAAGCCATTTCCGGCATCAATGTCTTCGGGTTCACTTTGGCGGCGGTGGGGCGGTTCCCGGCTACGACCTACTTGGCCCCCGAGCCCGCCGCACCGTTCATCGCTCTCACCCAATCCTTGGCCCAGGCGTTTCCCGACTTTCCCCCGTTCGGGGGCGAGTTCGAGACGGTCATTCCGCACCTCACCGTCGCGCACGGCAGCGCCACCGACGCAGATACCGCGCAAGCCGAGTTGGCGGTGGCCATGGCCGCAAACGGCCCGATTCACTGCGTTTGCAGCGCTGTGGTTCTACTGGAGAACGCTTCCGGCTTTTGGAAGCAAATGCATGTCTTTCCGCTTTTGCATGGCCAAACTGTCGACTAAGCCACCCCCAAACCAAAAACGGCTGCAGCTATTTTTTAAATAGCTGCAGCCGCTGGTTGCATGGGCGCGAGAGGGCTAAAACGCCCCCATATTGGGCTTAGTCGTTGCTGTCGGTCGAGAAAGTGCGCACGTTGCTGTACGCGTTGGCCACGCCGGGCACGGTGCTGGCTACATAACGGGCCTTGGTTTCTTCTTGCACGCCTTGCGTCCAGCCGTGCAGGGTGATGCTGCCGTTGCTGGCGGTGACGGTTACGTCCTTGGCATCCGCGCCGAGTTGGGTGGTCAGGGTGGATTGCACCGAGTTGGCCAAGTCTGCGTCGTTGGTGGCAGCGTGTGCGGGGAGGAAAGCGCCAGCAGCCAAGGCGAACAGAGCGGAAGCGGCAATGCGGTTGATAGAGCGGGTCATGGTGGAATCCTTTGGGTTGTTGCACCAAGATTGGTGCGTTGTTTTGGGGTGAAGTGATCTTCCCAAGCCGCCACAGCTTTTGTGTGTCGGCAACCCGCAGGCTGTGTTGCAACTGCAATCTAGGGTGAAACCCTAGGTTTTGAATGAAGAGGCCTATTTTGGAGGGTGAAAATGGCTGCCTGTGCTTACGCATTCAGCACAAGCAGCTCCTATTTTTGACTATCAAAAGAGAAGCAACTTGTGCCTGCCGCCTATGGTGGCTTCGTTTTTTTAGCCGATGGAGCGCAGTGCGCCGTTAACCACCTTCACCCGGTCACCGGCTTGCCAGCCGGGCTGCTCGGACTGGTGCAGGGTGCGGGTGGAGCCGTCGTCCAGGCGCACGGTGATCTCGTAGCTGTGCGAGGCCTTTACCTGGCCTTCGATGTGGTTACCCGCAAAGGCACCGCCCAGGGCACCCAGCACGGTCGCCACGTCGCGGCCCCGGCCACCGCCGACCTGGTGGCCCAGCACGCCGCCCACCACTGCGCCGCCTACCGCGCCCACACCGCTGCCTTTGGCGGCGGTGGTGATTTCGCGGGTGGACTCCACCACGCCGCAATTGCTGCAGATGGCGGCCACTGGCCGTGGCTCGGTGTGGGTGTTTGTGGTGGTGTTGCGCACCGGCGCTGCCGCCATTTGCGGGGCCTTTACGGGGGCTCGGACTGGCGCTTCCACCGGGGCTGTGACTGGTGCCATCAGCGCCGGTTGCGCCAGGCTGCTGGTGTCGGTGTTGCGCGCCGCAGAGTTGGGAAGCCAGCCCATGATGGCGGCCGTACCCACGGCGCAGACCAGCACGATGGCCGAGCAGGCGGCAATCACCAAGGGATGCAGACGGGGTTTTGAGAGGGAGTCGGTAGGTGTGTTCATGGAGGTGATGGGGGGGAGAAAGTGGGTGGGCTAAAGGGCTCCACGGGGATGGCCAGAGATGTGACCTGGTGGGTTTTCAACGCCACAGTCTTGGCCGTGGTTGACCTGGGCCTGCACACGGTGGCGGTTTGGCCTGTGGTTTTTCGTACAAAATTGCTATTTAAAATGTAGCTTCTCGCGCTGGTGGAATAAGCGCGGGGTGCCAAAAGTACCTATGCCTTCCGTGGGCCCGGGCCAGGCCCCAACCCATCTACCAAAACACCGCGCTACCATCCCCGCATGACCACCCATTACGAATCCCTGCAGCACGCCGCCACCTACCAGGATGCCTTCGGCGTCGAACCGCCCAGCGCCCTGGGCGAGCGCGACATGTGGCCGCGCAAGCCGGGGTTTTGCATCCGGCCCATGGCGGCCGAGGGCGATGCGCCTGCGTCGCGCGTCTTGACACCCGCCCAGTGGGGCCTGGTGCCGCATTGGGTCAAGTCGGCATCCGACGGCAAGCTGCGTGCGCCCAAGCTGGTCAACGCCCGGTCCGAAACGGCCAGCACCACGCAAAACTTTCGCGATGCCTGGCTGCAAAACCAGCGCTGCATCGTGCCCATGCAGGCCTTTTATGTGGACGACCTGCGCAGCGGCAAGGCCGTGCCCACGCGCATCTCGCGCATCGACGGCAAGCCCATGGGCGTGGCCGGGCTGTGGGCCAGCTGGACCGGGCCGGATGGCGTGCCCTTCCTCAGCTACACCGTGCTCACCGTCAACGCCAACAACCACGCCCTGATGCGCCGCTACGGCCCTGCGGGCAACGACAAACACATGCCGGTCATCCTGAACGAAGGCGCGGTGGATGCCTGGCTCACGGTGCGCATCGAAAAAGCCAAGGAATTCATGCGCCAGTACCCGGCCAACTGGCTGGCCGCCAACCCGCTGGAAACCAAGGCCGACAAGGTGCCGCAGGGGTTGTTTTGACGTTGCAGCCCTTCGCCCCCTGGATGCTGGTGGCTGCCAGCGAGCAGGGCGTGCGCACCGCGCCGCCCGGCCAGAGTAATCCGCGCATCACCGCCTACCACGCAGGCACCAATATCGCGGGCTATGACGACAAGGCGGCCTGGTGCTCGTCTTTCGTCAACTGGACGCTGGCCCAGGTGGGCATACCCGGCACCGGCTCGGCCCTGGCCCGCTCGTGGCTGGACTGGGGCCAGCCGCTGGACGCGCCCGTGCCCGGCTGCATCGTGGTGCTGACCCGCGACAACCCCACCGGCTGGACCGGCCACGTGGGTTTTTATTTGCGCACCGAGGGCGACCAGGTGCTGCTGCTGGGCGGCAACCAGCTGGACTGCGTGTGCGAAAACAGTTACCCGCTGGCCTCGGTGCTGGGCTACCGCCGGCCCTCCGGGCGTTAGCGCACAGACGCACGTCACACACCCGGGTTAGGCTGGGGTTTTAAAAGGAACTCCCATGCGCACACCTTCCATTGGCATCATCGGCACCGGCTGGGTCGGGGCCAGCGTGGCGATTTCGGTGTTGCAGGCGGGGGCGGCGCAAGAGGTGATCTTGTTCGACACGCGCGACGGCCTGGCCGAGGGCGAGGCCATGGACCTGGCGCACGGCGCGGCCTTCTACCCGTCGGCCCAGGTGCGGGCCGGGTCGCTGGCCGAGATGCTGGACACCCAGGCCATCGTCATCACTGCAGGCAAGGGCGGCACACCCGGCCAGTCGCGGCTGGATTTACTGAAAGAAAACCTGGGCATCCTGCGCAACATCGCCCTGCAGCTGCGCGGCTACCAGGGCATTGTGGTCATCGTCAGCAACCCCATCGACGTGCTGGTGTTTGACTTCACCCAGGCATCCGGCCTGCCGCCCGAGCGCGTGATCGGCACCGGCACCATGCTGGACACCGCGCGGCTGCGCCAGATGCTGGGCCAGCAGCTAGCGCTGGACCCGCGCTCCATCCACGCGCAACTGGTGGGCGAGCATGGCGACTCGGAAGTAGTGCTGTGGTCCAGCGCGGAAGTGGGCGGCGTGCCCCTGCGCAGCTGGGCGGGCTGGCAGCCTGCCGACGAAGAGCACATTGCCCACCAGGTGCGCCGCGCCGCCTACGAGATCATCCAGCGCAAGGGTGCTACCAACCACGCCATCGGCCTGGTTACCGCCCACCTTCTGCACGGCATGCTGCGCGACGAGCGCCGGGTGCTCACCGTTACCCGCGTGCAGACCGGCGCGCTGGGCTTGCATGGTGTGGCCTTGTCGCTCCCCACCGTCGTCAGCGCCCAGGGCGCGGTGCAGGTGCTGGAGCCCGCCATGGATGCGCAGGAGCGCGCGGCGCTGGAAAAGTCGGCCGACGTGCTGCGGGCGGCGATTGCCTCGGTGGCCTAAGCATGGCCCAGACTGACAAGTTCATTTAACACTTTCGAAGAAATGTTATATCCGTTTAACACCCAAACCCTTGAAATGGCCGTGCAAGACTGTTAAATTGAGCGTACATTTTCACAGAGTTGTTAAACGCAATGAACACCTTGCAAGCCATCGCCGAGGGCCTGGCTGCGGGTCGCCAGGGCAAAAGTGACGTGGCCCTGGCCCAGCAGACCGGCCTCACGCGCCAAAGCATTGGCCGCGCCTTGAGCGGCGAACACAACTTCAGCGTCACCACCTTGCTGGCGATTGCGCAGGCCAACGGGCAAGAGGTGATGCTGGTGCCCCGCGATGCCGCCCGCGCCCTCACCGGCCCGCGCCAAACGCCTGTGCAAAGCGTGTCCACCATGGCGGACGAACTCAAGCACCTGTGATGTTCAACGTCGAAGTCCTGCACATCCTGCTCGCTGGCCGCCCCGTGGGCCAGTTGTTTCGCTTCGCCAACGGCACGGCCAGCCCCATCATCCGCTTCGTGGCCGACGATGCCTTCGCCGCCGACCCGCAGCAGGCTATTTTGTCCGTCAGCATGCGCGCCCGCGACCCGGCCCAGCAGGCATCGCTGTGGAAAGACGTTGCCGCGCCGGTGTTCAACGGTGCCGATGGCCGCCTGCCCGACTTCTTCCAGAACATGCTGCCCGAGGGCGTGTTCCGCACCCAGCTGGCGCAAGAGCGCGGCTGCCGCGAAGACGACCACTTCGCCCTGTTTGCCGCCTGCGGCCTGGACCTGCCCGGTGCGGTGAAGGCGCTACCGGCCCACCTCGACCGCCAGGCCCTGGCCCGGCTGGTCACGCAAGACAACGATGCGCTGGAAATGTCGGTCACCGCCGACCCGCTGCCCCTGGGCGTGTCGATTTCCGGCATGCAGCCCAAGGTGGGCCTGATCGCCCAGGGCGGGCGCTACGTGGCCCGTAAACGTTCGGGCGTGACCCGCATCATCGGCAAGCTGCCCCAGGTAGACCGCGCCAAGCTGCCCGAGCTGGAGCACCTCAGCCTGTCCATGGCCCAGGCCGCCGGGGCCAACGTGTGCGAGCACAAGCTGGTGCCGCTGGACAAGCTGGACTTTGCCCACGGCTACACCCTGGGCGGCAGCAGCAACTTTCTGGCCGTGACCCGCTTCGACCGCGATGGGGCCAAGCGCATCCACTGCGAAGACTTCGCCCAGGCGCTGGGCGTGGACCCCCGCAACAAATACACCGGTGCCACCTACGCCGCCATGGCCGGTTTGATGCTGCGTTACCCCGACAGCCTGGGCCTGAGCGCCGTGCACGAACTGCTGCGCCTGGTCACCATCAACGAGCTGATGGGCAACTATGACGCGCACCTGAAAAACTTCTGCCTGCTCTACCCCGAGAGCCACACCCCGGTGCTGTCCCCCGCCTTCGACATCGTCGCCTGGTCTGCCTACTACAGCGGCCAGGGCAGTGCGTTGGCGCTGTACCGCAACGACGGGGCCACCGAGCCCGAGCTAGGCAAAACGCTCAACCCCCGCACCCTGCGCGCCTTTTGCAACCGCGTAGGCATCGCCGAACAACCCTGCACCCGCCTCGTCCGCGATACGGTAGCCCGGGCCTACGCCACCTGGCCTGCGCTGGTGGAGGCTAGCCAGATTTTGGAGGGGCAGAAGGAGAAGCTTTTGGCGCGGCTGCGGGGGCATGGGTTTGGGAGGGGGAAGGGCAAGGGCAAGGTGGGCGCGGCGGTAGTGCCTTGATTGTTGGTTTTGGCGTTGCGACTGGTGGTGCGCAAAATTGCTGAGTCTTGCGGATAGTGATTGAGCTTACCGGTGCTCAGTTGACTCGTTCTGCCTGGATTTTGATTGGCCGATGGTGGCTTTGGGTGTATCCAGTCATTGAGACTGGTGTCCGAGTGACAGCAATTGCCATAACCAGCAATTCGACGGGCGACAGTTCAACTGACCGGTTGACCACCAAGACCAGTCGTTCGACTCACACTGACAAGACGAGGTCATGCAAATGACCGGTCTTGGCCGTGATGAACCGGCGCTTTCAGCCCGTTGGCATCATTCGCTCTGAAGATGTGAGCGTACGGTCTGTAGCGGACACATGTTGACCGTAACTTAACCCCTGTTGGGTCTCCCCTAACAGTCCTAAAACACCTTTGGGCATTAGACACAGTTCGATTGAATGGACGGCTGTGCGAAAATACATTATTTTGTGTGCGGTTCACCATAAAATAATGTGCATCCGCACTCATGTAACCCCGCAGATGAACTACGATGTATTTCTTGCTGAGCTGTCGCAAGCTGGATTGACCATACGCGCATTTGCTGAACTCATAGGGATGAATAAGAACTCCGTGTCCAACTACGCCAGCGTCGGCAGGGTGCCTAGCCACCTGGCGGTGATTGCAGTGTTGCTAGCTGAGATGAAGGGACGCGGCATTAGATTTGAAAGTGTGCTGGCAAAGATCGATCGAACTCTAAAGAAGCCACGGGGCGCCGCCAAGGCGGGCCACTTCGGCGGTGACAAGCAAGAGCAGTTGGAGTTGCCTGTGTGATCAAACATCCCCCCATTACCCTGGACTGGCTCCACGAAAGCCTGGGCTGGAATCGGCCCGAGCAGGTCCTGCGACCTGACGGCGCAGGTGCCGCGAAGTTTGCGACGCTGGTACAAGAAAAAATCGGTCGCGCTTTGGCGGGCGAGGCCGCGCTCCAGGTGAGCCGCATTGGTGTCCTAGCCGCGCAGCCTTATGCTGCGAGCACTGAGCCGCCAATCGCCGTCGTAGTTGAGTTCTCACATCCTGCTTCAGAAGAAACGCTTAATGAGCTTCACCGACTGGCGTGGAACTTCTCCCATTGTCCGGCTCTGATTACCATTGAGCCTAGCGTCATACGCGTGTGGACATGCTGCGAAGCTCCCGCCACAAATCAACGGCCCGCGGATCGTGTTGTGCACACAGTGACGGCAGAAGAGCTTGCCGCATCGCATGCAAATGCGCGCGAGCGCACTGCGGCGAATTCGTTGCACTGGATCAATCTGGTGTCGGGGGCCTTCTTTGCCGAACACGCTGGGCGTTTTAATCGGGATGGCCGAGCCGACCAACTGCTGTTGAGGAACCTGAGGCACATCCGGCAGCTACTCGCGAACATTGGCCTGGATGATGATGATGTCTGCCACGACCTGTTGGCTCGCATCATTTTTGTCCAGTTCCTATTCGACAGAAGGGACGTGGACGGTAACCCTGCCCTCACCGCCTCTAAACTGGCGCGACTCCATACTGAGGGTGTGCTGAGTAAGGTACATGCTGGCTTAGACAGCATTCTTTCAAGCTATACGGATGCCTATGCGCTTTTTGAATGGCTGAATGAGCGCTTCAATGGCGACCTCTTTCCTGGAAAGGGCGATACGCCGCACGCTCGGGCCAAGGAATGGGCCCAAGAAAAGCGCATCGTAAACAGGACGCATCTTTCCCTGCTGGCGGATTTCATTCAGGGCAATGTCGACATGCCTTCAGGGCAGCATTGCCTGTGGCCGCAGTATTCATTTGACGTTATTCCGCTTGAGTTCATCAGCAGCATCTACGAGACCTTCATCGATGAACGCGCGGCCGAAGGTGGCGTGTTCTATACGCCGCCACATCTAGTCGACTTCGTGCTAGACAAGGTGCTGCCATGGGACGGGACGGACTGGGATCTCAAGGTGTTGGACCCATCGTGTGGGTCCGGGATTTTTCTCGTCAAGGTCTTTCAGCGCTTGGTCCATAGATGGCGACTGGCCAATCCGGGTCAGACCGTGCGCGCCGAGCTGTTGCGACGATTACTGGAGCGCAACCTGATCGGCGTGGATATCGATCCTCACGCGGTTCGCGTTGCGTCCTTCAGTCTTTACCTAGCGATGTGCGACGAGATCGAGCCTCGTCACTACTGGACGCAGGTTGTGTTCCCGAGCATGCGCGATCGTCGGCTGCTTTGCAGCGACTTCTTTGCGGAACATATTCCTGGCATCAATACGCAGATAAACGCACAGGGCTATGACCTCGTTGTCGGTAATGCGCCATGGGGCGAAGACCTTGTCACGGCAGAGGCAAGGACGTGGGCGGTTGCTGACGGGCGTAACTGGACCGTCGCCAACAAGGACATCGGTGGCTTATTCCTGGCCAAGGCTGCGCAACTACTGAAGCCAACTGGTCGAGTGGCGATGATTCAGTCTGCGAGCGCCTTCCTGTTCAATACAAGCCCCAAGGCTTGCGATTTCCGTAAGCAATTACTCCAGACACATCGAGTCGAGGAGGTGATCAACCTCGCGGCGCTAAGGTTCGACGTGTTCAAGCGCAAGTCTCACACGCCCAAAACATCTGTCTCCCCCTCCTGTATCGTGGTGTTGTCGCCCGGAAAGCCGGCATGGAATGACCGGATCTCATACGTTAGTCCGAAGCGTCTCAAGCCGCTCACCGATGAGTTCACGATTGTTGTCGAACCTCAGGACTGCCGCACCCTGTATGTCCATGAAGCCTTGGACGATTCCGCCATATGGACGGCGCTCATGTGGGGCTCGAACCGTGACCGGGCGCTTCTCAATAGGCTGATTAGATATCCCACCATTTCTCGTCCTAGCGAAGCGATCAAGGTTCTGACGCGCCAAGGCTTTATTTATGGTGACCGTAAACGAGCCCAGCCTGAATTGGAAGGTCGGCCGCTGTTTGATCAAACAACGTTCCCCCAGGGGTCGCTCATGCACCTGGACACGGATGGACTGACCCCAGTACACGATATACGCCTTCACTCGAAGGACTCCACGAGCTTTGCGGCTTTCGAGTGGCCTCAACTTATTCTCAAAAAGGGGTTGCAAAAGGGGCACGCCCGATTCCAGGCGCGCCTGGCAAGGTCGAAGATGCATGCGGCCGCTGTGTTCAATGACAATTATGTGTCGATCCATGGGCCTTCGGAGTTCCTTGAGGCCGCCTGTTTGACAGTGAACAGTTTGTTGGCCGTCTACTTCTTGAAACTCACCAGCGGGCGGATTGCTGCCTATCGCCCTGCGGCATTGACCAATGAGTTGCTCGACATCCCGATCCCGTATCCATTGCCACCTCATACGGAGGAGGCCAAGAGTTACGAGGACATCGATGCGATTGTTTACCGCGCATTTGCGCTAAAAGACGCGGAGAAGGTGTTGATTGAGGATCTGTGTGACTTGGCGCTCGCAGATCTCCGCGAGCTCAAGGGGCAATCCAAGGCCAAGAACCATCTTGTCGAAGAAGCTGCACCATCCGACGCAGCCCTAGAGGATTACTGCACCTACTTTATGCGCGTCCTCAAGGCGGGGTTTGGCGCTGACAAGGCAGTGAGTGCGACCATCTTTCACACCGAGGATGACAAGGCTTTGCCGTATCAGATGGTGTCTATTGAACTTGGCCGCCCTTTTGCCCACCCAGTTGATTGGCAGATGATGACGAACTCAAGCCTTTTGGCCGAATTAGAGCGCCTGGATCTGAGTGGTGGAAAAGCGACCGGGCATCGCCTGGGCATCTACACCCAGCGAGTGGTGCGTCTGTATGACGCCAGCAGTGGCATTCCGACGATCATCATCATCAAGCCGAATGTAGATCGCTATTGGACAAGGTCTGCAGGACTGAACGATGCGGATGAGGCTTCACTGGATCTGTATCGCATGCAGCAGCAGGACGAGCCAGGACAGGTGATCCAATGACGACAATACCGGATCCAGCATTTGTCGCTTTGGCACGCGCGTGGATGCAAGTGCCGACGGGCACCCTCCTGGCACTTGTTTGGGCCGCTTACGACGACATGCAGGCTCGGCCGTCGGCAATCGACACACGCGACCTGGAGCGCAGCATCACCCAGCGGCTGGAAGCGCGCATCAACGATGCGATGTCGGGTGACGAGCCGTTCCGTGTTCAACATGGTCCATACGAGCACGAGACCATGGCACCGTCGCCAGCACAGCCGCCCCAGTACGACATCGCGTTTGTGCTGCGTTCGGACGAACGCTTGATGTGGCCGATGGAAGCGAAAGTGCTGGAGACGGCAGGAAGGGTTGCTGACTATCTTGAGGACATCAAGGATCAATTTCTGACCTGTAGGTACGCGCCTTTCTCAGGCTCGGCGGCGATGCTTGGCTACCTACTAAGCGGAAAGACAGCAGACGCACTTGATAGCATCAGCAAGAAGTTGGGCTGCACGCTTCACGAAGTGAATGGCTTAACGTCGGAGCGGCCGCACAGGATATCCCATCATGTTCGGGCAGTCCCAGCCGGAAAGTACTATCCAAAAGATTTCACCTGCCACCACTTGATACTGGAGTTTTCAGGACTGAAGCGGCACACCTGACCACTACGCCCCACCGCCTCTGGCGCAGCTAGACGCACCGCATATCGACGAGGTCGGATCGCTACGCTAAGCCTGGAAAAAAGCCCGGGGCTGCGAAGCACCTCACATGTCAGGCGAGCTCATCTGAGTCGCTTCGGGATCGCCCATCTGCAACCATCTAGGGTGCGATAGATTTATTTAGACGGCTCTGTCCACGTAGTTCAAAATTCAAAGTCATATAAGCCCCCCGTGCCCATCCGACCAGCACAACCAGCTACAAATACAAGAGCATACCCATGCCCACACTCCACACCCCAGGCCTGCTGCTAAGACCATTCGAGCCCTCCGATGCCCCAGCCTTCACCGAGGCGGTGCTGGAGTCATTGCCATCGCTGTTGCCCTGGATGCCGTGGGCCCATGCGGGGTACAGCGAGCAGGAGGCGTTGGCGTGGTTTGCCTTTACCCACGCCGGGCGGGCGGCGGGCACGAACCATGAATTTGGCGTGTTCTCCGAGGACGGGCAGCGGTTCCTGGGCGGGACCGGCATCAGCCAGCTCCATGCGACGCACAGGGGCTGCAATCTGGGCTACTGGGTGCGGCAGTCGGCGCAGGGGCGGGGTGTGGCCAGCGGCTGTGTGCGGGTGCTGGCCGACTTTGCTTTTGCGACGCTGCAGCTGCACCGCGTGGAGATCAGCGCCGCCGTGGGCAATGCGGCCAGCGCGGGCGCGGCGCGCAAGGCCGGTGCGTTGTGGGAATGCACGGCCCGCAACAAGCTGTGGCTGCACGGCCGGGCGGTGGATGCGGATGTGTTTTCTTTGGTGGCTTGAGTTGTGAAGGTTTTAGGCTTCCCGTGCTTATTCCACTAGCGCAAGCAGCTATTTATTCAATAGCAAATGGTTCCGCCAGCCCAGCGCTCTGGTGCCAGCATTCATAACTCTCTTCAACCAGCAGTTTGCGTGGTTTCGCCGTAAGACCCGCAGATGAGTTGCGCCATGCGTTGCGCCGCTTCGCCCATGCTGCGAGGGGCCCGGTGGAGCAGGCCGATGTCCCGGTGGAAGGTGTGCGGGCCCAGGTCGATGGCGCGCACGGCTGCAGGCCAGCGCCGGTGGGTGTGGGTCTGCGGCACCAGTGCGACCCCTACGCCGTTGGCCACCAGGCGCACGATGGCTTCCAGTTCATCCACTTCGCAGATGTCTTGCACGCGCAGGTGGGCCGCGCGCAGGAAGCGGTCGACCTGTCGGCCACCGAACGAGGTGCGGTCGTAGCGCACGAAGGGCTGGCTGCACAGCAGTTCGGACCAATCCTTGCCTTCCACGGTTTTGGGGACCAAAAGACGGAATGGCTCGGATGCCAGCGTGGTCCACCGCAGATCGGTGTGCAGTGAAAAAGGCGGCCGGATGATTGCGGCCATGTCGATGTCGCCTGCATCCACCCGGTTCACCAGGTCCATGGACAAACCAGGGATCACCCGCGAGCGGCAGCCGGGGAACTGTTTGTGGAACGTGGCCAGCACGTCGGGCAGCAGGGCGCGTTGCACCGACGCAATGGCCCCGATGCTGACCAGCACCGCCGCAGGTTTGCCCGTGCGGCGCGAACCCAGGTCGCTGTAGAGGCGAATCAGCTCTTGCGCCCGGTCCAGGGTCTGATGCCCCATGGCATTGAGCCGCGCCGACCGGCCGGTGCGGTCAAACAGTGGAAAGCCCAGCTCGGTTTCCAGGCGCTGCATCTGTGCGCTGACCGCCGCCTGCGTGAGGCCGATGGCTTCGCCTGCGGCGGCAAACGTGCCTTGCCGGGCCACGGTGACGAAGGTTTTGAGCTCGCGAATCATGGTTTGACTCTGGTGTTGAGATTCAATTTTATTTGAGGTCACGTCAAATATATATTGATTTTATTTTTGTCTCGCTGGATTCACACTTGCGCATCTTCATCCACCACCGAGAGAAAAAATGCAAAGTCCCCAAACCAACCCCGCGCTGCTGTCTCCCTTCCACCTGGCCTTCGCGGTGCACGACCTCGCCCTGGCGCGCAGCTTTTACGGCGGCTTGCTGGGCTGCCCGGAGGGCCGCACGTCGGACGATTGGATCGACTTCAACTTCTACGGCCACCAGATCGTGGCGCACCTGGCACCCAGCGAAACCGGTCTGGCCCAACGCAACGCGGTGGACGGCCATGGCGTGCCGGTGCGGCATTTCGGCATCGTGCTGCCCATGTCCGACTGGGAGGCGATGGCGGCCCGGCTGACCTCGCAGGGGGTCGAATTCATCATCGAGCCCTACGTGCGCTTCAAGGGCGAACCCGGCGAACAAGCCACCATGTTTTTTCTCGACCCGTCGGGCAACGCGCTGGAGATCAAGGCATTTGGCGACATCACCAAGCTGTTCGCCAAGTGAGCAAACCACGATGAAAATTCTGACCTTGACCCTTCTTGCGGCCTGCGCGGCCCTTACTGCGCAGGCCGATACGCTGCAGAAGATCAAATCGACGGGCACCGTCAACATGGGCGTGCGCGACTCGTCTGGCGTTTTGTCGTACACCCTGGGCAAGGAGCAGTACGGTGGCTTCCATATCGACCTGTGCCGTCGCGCTTTGGCGGATATACAAAAACAATTGGGGCTCTCCAAGCTGGATATCCGTTACTACCCGGTCACCTCCACCAACCGCATCCCGCTGCTGCAAAACGAGACCATTGATCTGGAGTGCGGCTCTACCACCAACAACGCGACGCGCCAGCAGCAGGTGGCCTTTGCCGTCACCACCTACGTTGAAGAGATCCGCATTGCCGCCAAGGCCAGCTCCGGTATCCAGTCCATCAGCCAGTTGAATGGCCGGAAGGTCGCCACCACCAGTGGCACGACTAGCGTGCAAGTGCTGCGCAAGCACCAGCGTGCGCAGGGAGTGGAGTTTCAGGATGTCTATGGCAAGGACCACGCCGAGAGCCTGCTCAACCTGGAATCTGGCCGCGCCGATGCGTTTGTGATGGATGCCCAGGTGCTGGCTGGCAACATTGCCAATGCCCGCAACCCCGCCGACTACAGGATCGTGGGCGAGGTCCTGGGTGTGGAGCCCATTGCCATCATGGTCCGCAAAGACGATGCCGCGTTCAAGCAAAGCATCGACAACACCTTGCGGGGGCTGATGAAAACCGGCGAGATTGCGGGCATCTACGACAAGTGGTTCATGAAGCCGATTCCACCCACCGGCAATGCCATCAACCTGCCCGCGTCCCAGGCCACCAAAGCCGCCTGGGCCAACCCCAACGACAAACCAGCTGAAGACTACGCCGCTGCCCGCTGAAGCCAGGGCGCAAACCCCCATTCCACTATCCGTTACTCACTATCCACTACCAGGAGCACACCATGCCAAACCCCAGCGACATCCAGGACTACGAGGCCATCATCCAGGTGGTCCGCAAATACACCGATGGCAACCAAAACGCCAGCAGTGCGACCATGCGGCCCGCTTTTCACCCGCAGGCCACCATTTTCGGGCTCGACGGAGACACGGTCTTCGGCCCCGAGATCGAGAAGCTCTTTGACCTGATCGACCAGTTTGAGCCCTCACCCGAAGCCCGGGCCGTGGTCTCACGCATCGACATCGCAGGCACGGCGGCCAGCGTCCGTCTGGATTGCGACAGGGTCGCGGGCCAACGCTTCACCGATTTTTTCAACCTGTTGAAGGTGGATGGCGCTTGGGTCATCGTCAACAAGACCTATTGCATCTACCCGAAGGCGTAGCGTTGTCAGTCCGATCTCACGCACGCATGGAATGGGTTTAAGTTGCGAGGGTTTTTGGCTTCTTGCGTCCATTCCACCAGCGCAAGCAGCTCTTTATTCCATAGCGCTGCAAGCTTGTCAAAGCGTCCAGTCTTCCAGCGCCAAGCCCGGTACCTGGCGGAAGGCTTGGTCGTTGGTGACGACCACGGCATCGGCGCTCAGCGCATGCGCGGCGATCAATAAATCCATGGGTGCCAGGGGTTTGCCCAGGCCGACCAGCGTGGCGCGCAGGGGGCCGTAGCGGGCAGCGGCGGCGCGGTCCCAGGGCAATACTTCCAGTCGCAGCAAGAGCTCCCGCACGGCTGCATGCACGCGGCTGGCATCCGGTCGTTTGGCCAGGCCGAACAACAGCTCTCCTTCGGTGATGGCGGAAATGCACAGGGCAGCCATAGGAACAGCCACCACGCGCCGGGCCACGGCGGGATGCCGTTTGAGCAGATGGCTGACGGTGTTGGTGTCCAGCAGGTAGCGCTTCATGCGCCCAAGCCTTCCAGGGGGTCGCGGTCGTCTGAGCTGTGTGGCGCTTCGTGGCGTTCTGCCGGGTTCAAAAAGTCGGCGGGTACGTCTGCCGTGGCCAGTACCGCAAAGAAGCCGTCCCAGGTGGCGGGCCTGCGCGACAGGATGACATCGCCGCTGTCTGCGTTCTGGTGGATAAACACTTCGGTGGTGTCAAAACGGTAGGCTGCTGGCAAACGCACGGCCTGGCTGCGGCCATTGGTGAAGAGTTTGGCGGTTTGCTCCATGGTGGCTCCTTGCGAGTGGTCTATACCAAAGTATATGCCTGCAAGAAGCCGGAAGCAAACCTCTTAAGCCATTTCGCCCTCTAGCGCCCATTCCAACAGCGTAGGCAGCTACGTATTCAATAGCAAGGCGCAGCGAGTGTGCGCCTGCTTATGGTTCAGACCAGCGGGTTCAGCTTCAGGGTGCCGTGCTCGGGGTCGGCGACTTTGCTGCCGGGGTAGTTGTCGCTGAGCAACTGCAAGACTCCGTAAGAAAACTCGCTGGTGGAGCTGCTCGTGGTTCCGCTCCAGTTGTCGGGGGTGATGGTGTAGTACAGGATGGACGCGCTGTCGCTGGCCAGCATCTCTGCCACCTTGACGCTGTTTTTGTAGACCCCCACATGGCCTACGCCTGGCAGTAGCGTGTAAGCCCCGGTCAGTTGCGAGAAGTAGGCTGCGGCTGCGTGCGCCACTTCTCCGCGTTCCCACCATTGCGCGGAGGCGTTGGCGGCGGGAATGTAGGGCCAGGCGCAGATGTGCACATTAGGCAACTGCGCCATGGTGTTGAAGGTGGACTGGGGCCGCAGGTGGTCCCAGCATTCCAGCATGGTGATGCGGCCCAGGGGCGTGGTGGCGGCCTGCAGGTTGGTCGCCATGGGCGCATCGCTCCAGTAGTCACGCTCGCCGCCCGAGGGGCGAATCTTTCTGCGTTTGTAAATCACGCTGCCGTCGTCGGCGATCAGGGCCTGGCCCATGTAGGCGTAGTTGCCTTCGATCTCGCTGAATCCGAAGGACAGGTAAATGCCTATCGTGCGCGCCGCGTTGAGGATGCGTAGCCAGTGGGCATCGCCCACGGTGATGGAGTTGGCCACGTAGTTGGCCCAGTTTTGCTGCTTCCAGTTGCTCTGGAAATTGAGCGCCACTGGGTAGCCCGGTAGCCATAGTTCGCCGCAGACGATGAAGCGGGCACCGGCATTCTTGGCCTCTTGCATCAGTGTGAGCAGCTTGGCGATGCCGGTGGCCAGGTCCAGGGCGGGTGAAGCCTCTTTGCCCACGATCGCGACCTTGTAGGGCTCGGTGGTAATGGTGACGTTGGATGCATCGTAGGTACCGGTGGCGGCGCTGGCACCGCCACAACCGGCCAGCACACCCGACAGCAGCGGTACAGCGGCCGCCATGCTGCGCAGCAGCAGCCTGCGTTGGTTCGATGCGGGTGCCAATTCGGGCTGGGACTCGGGTGCGCTGTGGTTGGGGGAATAGGGGGTCATGGGGGTCCTAGGAAGTGGTTGAAAAGCGGTGAGGCAATGGTCTACGCAGTGCCTTCAACCCGCTGTTCCCGGGGCGAACAAAAGCTTTGCCAGGAGCGCACATGGTGTTTATGGGGCATGTTTATTGCGTGTATGACGACCCAAACGCCCCTCACCCCTCGCTACGCGCAACCATGGTGCAAGCCGCCTCCCAACCCCCGCCAGTCGCCATTGAATTCGTGCGCGCCGACACCGCAAACGAGCTTCCCGGGGAGCGCGAGGCGTATTGGAACGAGGTGGTGCGCAAGCATGTCGTTCAGCTCGATTGCAAGGCGGACACTCGACACGACCTTTTGTGTTCCATGGAGGGCTTTTCCTGTGAAGCCGGGTCGGTAAGCGCAATCCGGGTGGGCCGCAGGCTGTCGGTACGGCGCGGCACGCAGGTGGTAGACCGAGAATCGTCCGAAGCGGTCATCATGAACCTGATGCTGCATGGCGACATGCATGTAGCCCAGGACGGTAACGCCTGCGTCATGCAGCCGGGCGAGTTTTCCCTGTGCACTGCCGACCGCCCTTACGCCCTGGAAATTCCGACGGGTATGCAGGTGGCCTGCTTTCGGGTGCCCATTGACCGGCTTGGCTGCAACAAGACGGTGCTTAAACGCCTGGTCGCCCAGAGGTTTTCTGGCGAAAGCGGCATGGCCCCGCTCGTCAGGGCTTACGCGCGGGCGCTGGTGGACCAACGGCTGCAGGTCGACGCGAGCAGTGCCGCGCTGGCATTGCGCCACTTGGCGCTGCTACTGGGCGCAGCCGTTCAAGAGCGGTTGGCAAGCACCCCGGTGCAGAGCACCGAGCACCGCGAACGCATGCTGCTGCAGGCCCAGTACCACGTGGCGCAGCATATTGACGATGATGCCTTGAGCGTGGCCTCTGTTGCAGCGGCCCTGCGTGTGTCCACACGCTACCTGCA
Organism: Rhodoferax sp. LS1P39; assembly: GCF_056521425.1. Classification (NCBI taxonomy): domain Bacteria; kingdom Pseudomonadati; phylum Pseudomonadota; class Betaproteobacteria; order Burkholderiales; family Comamonadaceae; genus Rhodoferax; species Rhodoferax sp. LS1P39. The sequence continues at coordinate 18,113 of NZ_JBWMAV010000003.1, forward strand.
GCAACTGTGGGCATCCGAAGGCGATTCGCTGGCGGGTTACATCGCCCACATGCGGCTGGACCGCGCGGCGCAGAGCCTGCGTAACCCGGCGCGTGCGCAAGAGTCATTGACCCAGATCGCCATGTCGCACGGCTTCGTCAACATGAGCCATTTCTCCAAGGCGTTTCGCCAGAACTATGGGGAAACGCCGAGCGCGTTCAGGCAGCGCTTATTGGAACTTCGCAGCCACTGACGATGGTGGGGTCGGCGCTGGCGGGTACTGAGACGTGGTTTGAGGTAATTTAAGCCGCCCGTGCTCATCCCACCAGCATAAGCAGCTCCTTATTCCATAGCAATTCACCCCACCCGGCAAGCCTTCCAGGCCGCTACAAACCCTGTCGCCCGCGCCTTCACCTGGTCCGCAGGCGTGCCCGGCGCGTAGAGCTGGCCGCCGATGCCGAAGCCGGTGGCACCTGCTTTGACCCAGCCCGCCATGCTCTCGGGCGTGATGCCGCCTACGGGCCAGATGGGGGTGCCGCTAGGCAGCACCGACAGCAGGGCTTTGAGGCCTGCGGTGCCGACCTGTTCGGCGGGGAAGATTTTCAGGGCGTGGGCACCGGCCTCGAGGGCGGCGAAGGCTTCGGTGGGGGTGGCGATGCCGGGGGCGCTGAACAGGCCGGTGGCCACGCTGCGGTGGATCACGGCGGGGTTGCAGTTGGGCGACACGATGAGCTGGCCGCCTGCGGCGTGCACCGCGTCCACGTCGGCCACGCTGAGCACGGTGCCTGCGCCGACCAGTGCGTCGGGCGGGGCGATGGCGGCCAGGCGGGTGATGCATTCCAGCGCGCCGGGGCGGTTCAGCGGCACTTCCAGCAGGCGGAAACCGGCATCGAACAGGGCACGGCCAACGGCTTCGGCGGATTCCACGTCCAGGCCGCGCAGGATGGCGACCAGGGGCATGTCGGTGGGGGCGGCAGGGGTGGAGGAAGTCGTGGCGGATGTGGTCATGGGTCAGGCCTTGTGGGTTTGGATGTAGTGGAAGCCGCTGAGGATCACGTCGCGCGGCGAGAGCAGGGTGAGTGCGCTACCGAGCTGGCGGGCGGCGACCTGGTAGGCCTCGGCCAGGGCGGGGGAGCCGATCAGGTGAAACTGGTCACTGTCGGATGTGCCGAGGTCTTGCAGCACGTCTTGCAGCTCGCTGCCGATCAGCAGGCCGCTTAAATAGGCCAAGGCCTGGCTGGCGGGCATGGTGCCGGTGACCACGCGGGCGCGGCAGGCAAACAGCTGGTGCGCCAGCGCGCCGGGGACTCCGGCGGCCACGCCATCGGCAAAGGCGGGCTGGCTCCACAGGGGTTCTGTGCCCGCTGGCTGTGCCGTTTGTGATGCAGCGGCCAGGGTGCCGTTGGTGGACAGCAGGGCAAACAGCTCGCCGGTCATGTAGGTGCGCAGTTGTTCCACGCGGCCATCGCGCAGCAGCACCCATTTGCTGTGCGTGCCGGGCAGCACGAACCAGCCGTTGCGCAGGCCCATGGCCACCGCGCCGAGCAGCTGGGTTTCTTCGCCGCGCATCACGTCGGGCTGGCCGGCGGCATCACGCACGCAGTAGCCGGGCACGATATACCGCTGCGGCTGGCCTTCGACGTGCACCAGGTGCTGCGGCAGGGCTTCGAGCGGTACATCGGGGCCGAGGTAGGGCGCTTCCTGCCAGCCAAAGGCGCTGCCCACCATGCCCGACATCACCACATGGCAGTCTGCAGGCGCACCCAGTGCAGGTAGCCACGCGGCCAGGGATTCGGCGTGCCGCCCACGGGTGGTGAGTGCGCCCTGGTCGTCGCTGGCCTCGGTGGTGCAGGTGCCATTGGCGGCCAGTGCGTAGCCACGGCGGTGGGTGGTGCCCCAGTCCACGCCGATCCAGGGGGTGTGAGTTGCTGTCATAGGTGCTGTGTGGAGAAAGCCGTGGCGGAATGGGGTTTGATTGTATGATTTATTATTGCCCTGTAGTGTCACAATGCGGTATGCAGCCCACGCGGCTTTTCTTGGAGTGATGTTGATGCGGTCTCCCTCGAACCAAAGTGTCTCGGCAACCTACTCGGGGCGCAATCTGCACGGGCAGGTGGTCAAGTCCCTGGGCCACGGCGTGGTGGGCGGGGCCTATCCGGCGGGCGAGCTGCTGCCCAACGAAGAGGTGCTGTGCCGCACGCTGGATGTGAGCCGCACCGCGCTGCGCGAGGCCATCAAGGTGCTGGCCGCCAAGGGCTTGCTGGAGTCGCGCCCCCGGGTGGGCACCTGGGTGCGCCCGCAGGCCAGCTGGAACATGCTCGACCCCGACGTGCTTTCGTGGCGCTGCGCCACCGGGCCCGACGCGCAGTTTTTGCGCCACCTCACCGAAATGCGCGAAATCATTGAGCCCGCCGCCGCCGCCCTGGCCGCGCGCAGCCGCAGCCCCGAGCAACTGGCCGCGCTGGAGGCTGCCTTCCACGCCATGGAAAGCGCCAGCAATGTGAATGAATGGGTGGAGGCCGACCTGGCTTTCCACAGCGCCATCCTGCAGGCCACCAATAACCCGTTGCTGGTGCCGCTGGCCGCCATCATCGGCAGTGCGCTGGAGGCCTTGCTGGGCATTTCTGCGCGCAAGGCGGGCGATTTCCACGATGCGCTGCCCGACCACCGCAAGGTGCTGGACGCCATCCGCGCGGGCGACGCGCAGCGGGCCTTGCACCGCATGGCGGTGATGCTGTCGGACACCCGCGACCTGATGCAGCGCTCGGCCATGCTGTCCGACGGCCCGGCCGAGGCGGTGCCTGTGGCGGGCCATGTGGCGCATTCGGCGGGTCCAACGGTGTAACAACCTCCGGTATTTGGTGGGCCAAGGGTTTGTCCTGATCATAGAATGCGCGGTCATTTGTATGATTTATTAGTCCGCGACAGCGCTATCCCACATCCCCACCGCCATGAGCACCGAATCCCCGAAAAAACGCCGTTCCCAGCACTGGTTTGGCGGCACCAGCAAAGACAACTTCATCCACCGCAGCTGGATGAAAAGCGAAGGCCTGCCCGACGACAGCTTCGATGGCCGCCCGGTCATCGGCATCTGCAACACCTGGAGCGAGCTCACCCCCTGCAACCAGCATTTCCGCCAGATCGCAGAGCGCGTGAAGCACGGCGTGCTACAGGCCGGTGGCATTGCGGTGGAATTCCCCGTGTCGTCGCTGGGCGAAACCCTGATGCGCCCCACCGCCATGTTGTACCGCAACCTGGCCAGCATGGACGTGGAAGAGGCCATCCGCGCCCACCCGCTGGACGGCGTGGTGCTGCTGGCGGGCTGCGACAAAACCACGCCCGCCACGCTGATGGGCGCAGCCAGTGTGGATTTGCCCACGCTGGTGGTGTCGGGCGGTGCCATGCTCAACGGCAATTACCGCGGCGAGCCCATCGGTTCGGGCACCCACGTGTGGAAGTTCTCCGAGGCCGTGAACGCGGGCAAGATGACCCTGCCGCAGTTCATGCAGGCTGAGAGCTGCATGTCGCGCTCTGCAGGCGTGTGCATGACCATGGGCACCGCATCGACGATGGCCAGCATGGTCGAGGCGCTGGGCGTGTCCCTGCCCACCAACGCCGCCATTCCCGCCGTGGACTCGCGCCGCCTGGAGCTGGCGCAGCGCTCGGGCCGCATGATTGTGGACATGGTCGAGCGCGACATGCGCCTGTCGCACGTGTTGACCCGCGAAGCCTTTGAAAACGCCATCCGCGTCTGCGGGGCCATCGGCGGCTCCACCAATGCCGTCATCCACCTGATTGCCATCGCCGGGCGCATGGGCGTGCCGCTGTCGCTGGACGACTGGGATCGCCTGGGCCGCGACATCCCCACCATCGTCAACCTGATGCCGTCGGGTGAATACCTGATGGAAGACTTCTACTACGCCGGTGGCCTGCCGGTGGTGATGAAGCGCCTGCTCGAAGCGGGCCTGCTGCACGGCGATGCCATCACCGTCAACAACCGCACCCAGGCGCAAAACGTGGCCCATGCCGAGTGCTTCAACGACAAGGTGATCCGCCCGCTGGACAAGCCCTTGGTGGAGCAGGGCGGCCTGGCCGTGTTGCGCGGCAACCTGGCCCCGCAGGGCGCGGTGATCAAGCCGTCTGCCGCTACGGCCCGCCTGCTGCAGCACCGGGGCAAAGCCGTGGTGTTCGAGAACATCGAGCACTACAAGGAGCGCGTGATGGACCCCGACCTTGACATCGATGCCAACAGCGTGATGGTGCTCAAGAACTGCGGCCCCAAGGGCTACCCCGGCATGGCCGAGGTGGGCAATATGGGCCTGCCGCCCAAGCTGCTGCAGCAGGGCGTGACCGACATGGTGCGCATCTCGGACGCGCGCATGAGCGGCACGGCCTTTGGCACCGTGGTGTTGCACGTGGCCCCCGAAGCCGCCGCCGGTGGCCCGCTGGCCCTGGTGCAAGACGGCGACGAGATCGAGCTGGACGTGGCGGGCCGTGGCCTGCACCTGCACGTGAGCGACGCAGAACTGGCCCGCCGCCGCCAGGCCTGGGTGGCCCCGCCCGAGCCGGCCTCCGGCTACGTGCGCCTGTACCACCGCCACGTGTTGCAAGCCGACCAGGGGGCCGACATGGATTTCCTCGTCGGCTGCCGTGGCGATGCCGTGCCCCGCGATTCGCATTGAGGATGTCCGCATGAAAACCGCACACTACCCCAGCCTGGAAGGCCGCAGCGTGTTCATCACCGGTGGCAGCTCGGGCATCGGTGCCGACATCGTGGTGGGCTTTGCCCGCCAGGGTGCCAAGGTGGCCTTCACGGGCCGCAATGCCGAGTCCGCCGCCAAGGTGCTGGCCGCAGCCAGCGCCGTCGGCCCCACGCCGCTGTTTTTGCAAAGCGAAGCCAGCGACGTAGCCGCACTGCAAGCCGCCATTGCCCAGGCCGCCGCCGCGCACGGCGACATCAGCGTGCTGGTCAACAACGTGGCCAACGATGCGCGCCACGACATCATGGACGTGACCCCCGAAGACTTTGACTGGCGCGTCTCCATCAACCTGCGCCCCGCCTTCTTCGCCGCCCAGGCCGTGGTGCCCGGCATGCGCCGTATGGGGGGCGGGGCCATCGTCAACCTGGGCTCGGTGAGCTGGATGATCAAGGGCAAGGGCTACCCCGTGTACGGCACCTGCAAGTCCGCCACCGTGGGCCTCACCCGCTGCCTGGCCCGCGACCTGGGCCCCGACAACATCCGCGTCAACACCCTGACCCCCGGCTGGATCATGACCGAGAAGCAGCTCACCCACTGGGTGGATGCCGAGGGCGAGCGCCTGATCGACACCAACCAGTGCCTGCCCGGCCGCGTGGTCGGTACCGACGTGGCCCACATGGCGCTGTTTTTGGCGGCCGACGACAGCAGCATGGTCACCGCCCAAGACTTCGTGGTGGACGCGGGCTGGACATAAGCTTGTTGCACACCCCCAGGCTACAGCGCAAGCGCTTTTCGCCAACCCCCTTGCAGGGGGCAACACCAGCAGCCTGGCAAAGCCAGTTCTGCGGTGTTCCACGAACGGGCATCGCTGCGCTTGCCTTGGGTGATACCGCGGCGCTTAATGCGTCTCTGGTATTTCTTCCTCGCCCATCGGGAGAAGGTCGGGGTGGGGGTATTTTCAGGTTTTAAGCCCATTTCCATGAACCCAATTGGCTGCCACCGCCCATTCCATCGGCGTGACAAGCTATCATTTTTAGATCAAAATCTATAGCACCATGCCCCTAACCTGTACTGTCACCCCCATCTGGCCCGCCACCCTGCAACTCGGCGAGGGCACGCTGTGGCACGCCGCCAGCAGCCGCTTCTTCTTTGTGGACATCCTGGGCCAGGCCGTGCACAGCTGGTCGCCCACCACCGACGTGCGACAGAGCTGGCAGATGCCCGAGATGGTCGGCTGGCTGGTGCCCTGTGCCGATGGCCAGGGCTTCATCGCAGGCTTCCAGTCTGGCTTTGTGCGCCTCGCGCTGGAGCCAGAGCTGAAGATCGAACGCCTTGGGTCCCCCCATCCCGACCAGCCCGGCCTGCGCCTCAACGATGCCAAAGCCGATGCCGGTGGCCGCATCTGGGCCGGGTCCATGCACCACGAAAGTCCCCAGCAGCCCCTGGGCCAGCTCGCCTGTCTGCACCCCGATGGGCGCATCGAGGTGGTCGAGCACAACATCCACATCGCCAACGGCCCTGCCATCTCGCCCGACGGCACCGTGCTGCTGCACACCGACAGCCTGCTGCGCAGCATCTACTGCTATCGACTCAGCGCCGACGGCCAGTTGCACAACAAAAACCTCTGGAAAACCTTCGCCCCCGCAGACGGCGAGCCCGACGGCATGACCTTCGATGCCGAAGGCCATGTCTGGGTGGCCTTCTGGGGCGGCAGCTGCCTGCGCCGCTTTAACCTGGCAGGCGACGAGCTGCAACGCATAGACATGCCCGCCAGCCAGATCACCAACGTGGCCTTTGGCGGCGAAAACCTGGATCTGATGCTGGTGACCAGTGCCCGCGTGGGCTTGTCGGAAGAGCAATTGGCCCAGCAGCCGCTGGCGGGCTCGGCCTTTGTGCTGCGCACCGGCGTGCGCGGGGTGGTGCCGGGGGTGTGGGGCTGACGGGGTGGCTCTTAGCCGATGCCATCGGGCTATCTAAGAGCGTCACTTTGAGTGACGCATAAACACCTTATGCGTCAAATAAAGTGTCGTATATGTGGGTGTGCGACAGACAGGCTTGGGGTGCGCTACTCAGATCCCCACTGCCTTCAACTTCACCCGCTTGGCATTCTGGGCCAGCACCGCATCCAGCGTCACCAAGCCCTGCGCTTTGGCCGCCAGCGCGCAGGCCAGGTGCAAGGCATCCCCGGCACGCAGGCCCGTGCTTGCATCCATCGTCAACATGGCCGCCTTGTGGAAGGTGGTGGACTCCACAGGCAGCAATTGCAGGTCGTTGGCGCACACGCGCTCGAATTGCATCCAGGCGGTTTGCGCCTGGGGCTTGGTGAGTTGCCCGGTGCGTTGCTTCAGTGCCAGGGCGCTGGCGAATTCGGTGACGCACCATGCGGCCGAGGCCAGTTCTTCGGTGCACGCCGCGTACCAGCGCAGCACATCCGCCGTGGTGGCCTCGTGGGTGCACAGGGAAACGAGCACGCTGGTGTCTACGTAGAGCATCGGTAATGGGTTCAGTAACGCGCTTCTTCGCGTAGCTGCGCGATCACCGAGGTGCCCAGCGGCAAGGCCTGGCGGCGTTGTTCCAGTTCTTGCGCAAAACCCGCGCGGCTCCAGGTGCTGGCCCGCAGGTTCAGGCCCCCGTCGGCACCCAGGTGGACCTGCAACGGGTCGCCTTCTTTGGCCCCCATTTGCCGCACTGTGTCGGCGGGAATGCGGACGGCCAGGCTGTTACCCCATTTGGCGATTTGGAGGTGCATCATGGTGGTGCGGATATACGTTAGCGTGTCTACAGTTTAGTGCGCGCACGCCCCTTGGGCAAGCCGAATCACCTGGTTTTTCCAGCGCCGTCATTTGCCTTCAGATACTGCGGCATGTGCGTTTGCACCAGTTGCTCCACCAGATCGGCCTGCTGTGCGTCCTTCAGGCGTTTTTTGGGGTCGCGGCCTGGTGCTTTGGAAATCATCCGTTTGATGGCGATAAAGGTGGGCGGGTCCATGGTGTGCATGACGGCCATGTGGCCGGTTTCTGCGACCACGACCTGGCTGAACCTGTGGGCGCTGAGCATGCGGTTGGCACCTTCCACCTGCACGGCCCACATGTCATCTTCGTCGTCGCTCATGCGAAACGGATGCGGGTCACCGTCGATGGCCATGCGGCGGATCACGTCCACCTCGAAGCCTGCGTCGTTGATGGCGGTTTGTTTCTGGTCCTGCATGACGCGAAAGCTGGGGTCGGCTTTGCGCAGGGCGCCGATGAAGGAACTGTCCAGGCGCTTCATTTGCGACACAAAGGCCATGCGTTTGCGGCTGTCGAAGAGTAGGTCGATATCTTGTGTGGCCAGCGCTCCAGGCAGGCAGCGCACGCCACAGGCGCTCTCAAAAGCGTAGAGGGCGTGGGTGCCGATGGTCAAAAAATGCTCTTCCAGCCCGGCGGCTTCCAGGGCGTTGAGGGTTTTAACCACGATGTTGGGCACGCGCCCCACGCGCAGCGCTTTGTTCAGGCGTTGCTGGTCCGCGGCGGCGCTGGTGAGGGCGGCCAAGCGGCTGGTGGCTGCGGCTTTACGGGCCTTGAAGCGCTCAAAAATAGCCTGGGTTTCGGGCGAGAGGAGGCCGAGAGATTTTTGCGCCCCACCGCTGGATTCGCGCACCAGAAACTGCCGGTCGTTCTGGGTGCGCCAGAACATGGAGCCGCGCACCTCCGCTGCCTCCAGCCGCGCGCGGCGCAACTCCAGAAAGACGGTTTCCGCGTCAATGTACTGGCGAGTTTGCGCAGGTTGCAGGTCAAGAAATGGATGCATTTCAGGTGATTTTATAAGAAACCTGGTTTTATCCTGAAATTGTTATTAAATCAACGGCTTAGAGTTCTTTCGCCAACTCCCCCACCAGCTCCCCCAGCCGCGCAAACGCCCGGTCCACCTCCGGCGTGAACGGCCAGCCGCAGTTGACGCGCAAATGGCTCTCAAACCGGTTGGAGTTGGTGAAGATGGTGCCGGGGGCGATCACGGTGTTCTCGGCCAGGGCGGCGTGGAACAGGGCGGTGGCGGACAGGCCGTGGGGCAGCTCGATCCACAGCGACAGGCCGCCGCGCGGCACGGTGAGGCGGGTGCCGGGCGGGAAATAGGTGGCCACGGCCTGGGCGGTCTGGGTGCGCTGGGTGGCCAGGGTAGCTCGCAGGTGGCGCAGATACCGATCAAAAGCGGGCGAGGCGATGAAGCTGGCGGCGGCGCGCTGGCCCAGGCGCTCGTTGCTGCGCGAAGCGGCGAACTTGAGCATCTCCACCCGCGCCTGCCAGCGCCCGGCGCTGACCCAGCCCAGGCGCAAGCCGGGAGCCAGGCATTTGTGCAGCGACGCGCAATACACCACGTGGCCGCTGTCGTCCCAGGATTTGATGGCCCGCAGCGGCTCCATGCGCAGCACGCTGTCATCCACCAGGGCGCTGTAGGTGTCGTCCTCCACCAGGGCCACGTCGTGCTGCTGGCACAGGCGCAGCAGGGCTTGTTTGTGGGCGCTGGGCATGATGCTGCCGGTGGGGTTTTGCAGGTAGGGCACGACCACCACGGCCTTGATGCCCGGCGTGTTGCGCAAGGCCAGTTCCACCGCGTCCACCGAGATGCCGGTGCGCGGGCTGGTGGGGATTTCCAGCGCTTTCAGGCCCAGGCTTTCCAGGGTTTGCAACAGGCCGTAGAAGGTGGGCGACTCCACCGCGATGGTGTCGCCGGGCTGGGCCACAGCGCGCAGGGCCAGGTTCAGTGCTTCGGTGCAGCCGTTGGTGACCTGGATGTCGGCGGCCGACAGCCGCATGCCCGCCAGCAGCGCCCGCTGGGCCAGCACTTCGCGGAACTCGATGCAGCCTTGCGGCGGGGCGGCGCGCACCAGTTGCTCGGGGTCCAGGCGCAGGCTGCGCTGGGCGGCTTGCTGCAGGGCTTTGGCGGGATACAGCTCGGGCGCGCAGCGGGCGGTGGACAGGTTGGTTTTGAAGCGCTGCATGCGCCCCAGCGCCAGAAATTCAGACACCTTGGTGTGGATGCCCACGTACTGCGCCGGGTCGGGCGCGCGCTGCATCGGCGGGTCGTTCACCGGGGCCAGTTTTGCCGCCGCCGATGCCTGGCGCACAAAGTAACCCGAGCGGGGCCGCGCCTCCAGCCAGCCTTCGCTCTCCAGCAAGCGGCAGACCTGCATGGCCGTGGACAGGCTCACCGTGTGCTGGCGCACCACCTCCCGCAGCGACGGCATGCGGTGGCCTGGCAGCAGGCTGCCCGCGTGGATGGCGCTGCGGTAGTGGTCGGCGAGGTGCTGGTATTTGGGCTGGGTGGGCATGGTCATGGCCTGCCCATCATGCGGGCTGGGGTGGGGGCTGAACAGGTACAGACGAGGGCAAAACAGACCATAACAGATGCCAAATTTCTGCACTGTTGCGATACAGATGGGTGGAGTCTGTGGCTGTTCGGCGCAGGCTGGATTTTTTACGCTACAGGCTCTTTCACACAAAGGCCTTGTATGTCCACCCTTGCTGCTCCAGAACCCCTGTTCACCCTGCACCTGCAGCCCGCCCAGCGGGCCTGGGAGCGTTTACCGAGCGGGGCCGAAATCGCCGTGCAACAGGGGGCGGTGCGCCTGCATGTGATGGCCTATCTGGCGGGGCTGTGGGTGGAGCTGCCGGTGCTGTTGCAAGAAGGGCAGCGGCACCGGGTGGAGGTGGCGGGCTGGATGCAGATGGAGGCGGTGGGCACCGCCAAGCTCAGCGCGGTGGCGCGGCCAGGCTGGGGCGTAATGCCTTGGATTTATTCCTGTTTTGATAGCGCCTTGCGCCGATTCCCTAAGCGCAAGAGGCAGTTTTAGCTTGTAAGAATTTACCGCGCTTGCGCACGCGTCAGCAGGTAGTCCTGGTGCACGTGGTTGTCGACAAAGTAGTCGGCGGCCAGGGCTTCGAATCCGGCGCGGAACTGTTGCAACTGCTCGGGCGTACTGGCCAGTTGGGCAACGATTTTTTGCATCGGCCCGATGGTCTGCTCCAGAAACAGGCGGTAGTGGGGGAGGCTCAGGGCGGGCAGGGCCATGGCTCCGCGGGCGAAAAACGGCGGGCTGAACCTGTCGCCCAGGCGCTCGGCAATGGTGGCGGGGTGGCCCCACTGGGGCGGGGGGGCGGCCCCCTCGGGCGGCGGGGGCGCGTGGCGGCCAATGAACCCAAACATCCGCCCAATCATGTGCTCGGGCGGCCAGGTGGCAAAGGCGATGCGGCCCTGGGGTTTGAGCACGCGGCGCATCTCGGCCACCACCAGGGCCGGGCGCGGGGCAAACATGTGGCCAAACTGGCTCAGCACCACGTCAAACGACGCGTCGGCGTAGGGCAGTTGCTCGGCATCGCCTTCGGTCCAGACGATGTCTTCCAGCCCGGCGATGGCGGAGTTGTCGCGCGCCTGCACCAGCAGCTCGGGCGTGAGGTCCAGCCCGGTGACCCGTGCGCCCGCCCGCGCCGCCGTCAGGGCCACCACGCCAGTGCCGGTGCCCACGTCCAGCACCGCCTCGCCCGGGCGGATGTCGGCAAACCGCACCAGGTGCGCCGCCACCGGCAGGGTGAACAAGGCCATGGGCGTAAACGATGCCCACATTGCACGCTGTTGCTGCTTCCAGTCTGCCAACGGGTCGTTTGCCATGGAGCGCTCCTAAACGCCAAATACTAGTTCGCATAGCCCAAAACGCAAGCGATTGCCGGGGATTGCAGATGCAACACAGCCAGCATGCTGCCGACACACAAGATGGTCCGCCGCTTGGGAAGATCACCCCATCGCAAAAACATTGCAACAACCCCAAAGGACCTCACCATGACCCGCTCTTTCAACCGCATCGCCGCTTCCGCCCTGTTCGCCCTGGCTGCTGGCGCTTTCCTCCCCGCACACGCTGCCACCAACGACGCAGACCTGGCCAGCTCGGTACAGTCCGCCATCAGCACCCAACTGGGTAGCGATGCCAAGGACCTGACCGTCACCGCCAACAACGGCACCGTGACTCTGCATGGCTGGGCACAAGGCCCCCAAGAAGATGCCAAGGCCCGTTATATCGCCAGCACCGTGCCCGGCGTGACCAATGCGTACAGCAGCGTGCGTACCTTCTCCAACGACAGCAACGAATAAGCCAAGAATGGGGGCGTTTTAGCCCTCCCGCGCTTATCCTTCCAGCGGTGGTAGCTATCTAAAGAATAGCTACCACCGCTTTTGGCGTTGGAGCGGAAGCTGCCACAATCACCCCCGTCTTCTCTCTCACCTGCTCCATGCAAATCCCCTACGAACTTCTGGTCGGCTGGCGCTACACGCGGGCGGGCCGGGCCACCCGGCGCAACGGCTTCATCAACTTTATTTCTGGCGTGTCCATGCTCGGCATTGCGCTGGGCGTGGCGGCGCTGATCATTGTGCTCAGCGTGATGAACGGCTTTCAGAAAGAGGTGCGCGACCGCATGCTGTCGGTGGTGGCGCACATAGAAATCTTCGCCCCTAACGGCGAGGCCCTGCCGGATGTAGCCAAGACCCTGGCCGAGATCAAACAGAACCCGGCGGTGGTAGGTGCTGCACCTTTTATAGCAAGCCAAGCCCTGCTGGCGCGCGGTGAGGACATGAAAGGCACGATAGTGCGCGGCATCGACCCGGCGCATGAAGGCGAGGTGACTGACCTGGCCGTGGCCTTGCCCAAAGAGACGATGGCCAAGCTGGTGCCCGGCGAGTTTGGCGTGGTGCTGGGCATCGACCTGGCGCGCAGCCTGGGCGTGCGCCTGGGCGACCCGGTCACGCTGATCGCCCCCAGCGGCCAGGTCACCCCGGCGGGCGTGGTGCCGCGCCTGAAGCAGATGACGGTAGTGGGCACGTTTGAGTCGGGCCACTTTGAATACGACTCGGCCCTGCTGATGCTGCATATGGATGATGCGGCTCGCATCTTCCGGCTTGAAGGCCCCACCGGCATCCGCGTCAAGCTGCAGGACCTGCACCAGGCGCGCGAGGTGGCCCAGCAGCTGGCGGGCAGCCTCAGCGGCAACTTGTTGATCCGCGACTGGACGCAGCAAAACAAAACCTGGTTCGCCGCGGTGGAGCTGGAGAAACGCATGATGTTCATCATCCTCACGCTGATCGTGGCCGTGGCGGCGTTCAACCTGGTCAGCACCCTGGTGATGACCGTGACCGACAAGCGCGCCGACATCGCCATCCTGCGCACCCTGGGCGCCAGCCCGCGCAGCATCATGGGCATCTTCATGGTGCAGGGCGCGATGGTGGGTGTGATGGGCACGCTGGCCGGGCTGCTGCTGGGCCTGGGCATTGCCTTCAACATCGACGTGATCGTGCCCGCGCTGGAACACTTGTTCAAAGCCAGCTTTTTGCCGCGTGAGGTGTATTTCATCAGCCATATGCCCAGCGAACCGCAGCAGTCCGACATCCTGCCGATCGCGGTGATCTCGCTGATCCTGTCTTTTGTGGCCACCATTTACCCGAGCTGGCACGCCAGCCGCGTCAACCCCGCCGAGGCTCTCCGTTATGAGTAAGTTGGTACTGCAGGCCACAGGCCTGACCAAGCGTTTCACCGAGGGCCGCCTGGACGTGACCGTGCTCAAGGGCGTGGACCTGCAGGTGTTTGCGGGCGAAACCGTGGCCATCGTTGGTGCGTCCGGCTCGGGTAAAAGCACGCTGCTGCACCTGCTGGGCGGGCTGGACGCACCCAGCAGCGGCGCGGTGCAGCTCCATGGCCACGACATGGCCCAGTGGGATGCGGCCGAGCAGGGCCGCCAGCGCAACCAGCACCTGGGCTTTGTCTACCAGTTCCACCACCTGCTGCCCGAGTTCAGCGCGCTCGACAATGTGGCCATGCCCTTATGGATTCGGCGGCTACCGCGCGACCAGGCGGCACAAGCAGCTATGAAAATACTAGCGTTGGTGGGTTTGCAGGACCGCGTGCACCACCGGCCCGCCGAGCTCTCGGGCGGCGAGCGCCAGCGCGTGGCCATCGCCCGCGCCCTGGTGGCCCAGCCCGCCTGCGTGCTGGCCGACGAACCCACCGGCAACCTGGACCGCAGCACCGCCGATGGCGTGTTTGCGCTGATGCTGCAACTGGCCCGCGACCAGGGCACGGCCTTTGTGCTGGTGACCCATGACGAGACTTTGGCGGCCCGCTGCGGACGCACTTTGCGCCTCAACCAGGGCCAATTCGCCGCAGCTTGAACCTGCTATTCGCTGTATAAACACCGATTTGCACCCTTCTTGCACAAGCGTACACTCGGTAAATTGTGTATTTTTGTATCGGAGTCGGGTCTGACGTGAGCCTGCCAGGGCCCATATCCGTGCCCTGCCAGCGCTACCTGGGTGAGCGCGTTACGGGATCATCGAGTTCAAGACAAAGGGCGAGTCCATGCCAGGTAAGGATAAATTCCACGCGCGGGTTCTCCAGGTGCTGCGCGACAGCCGCGTATTTGGCACGCTGGACCAGGCGGTGTTGAACGAGCTGGCCGGTGTGCTGGAGCTGCAGGAAGTGCGCGGTGGCAGCCTGGTGCTGGAAGAGGGCGCGGCGGCCGACAGCATGTTCTTCGTGATTACCGGCCGCCTGCGGGCTTCGCGCCGCAACCGCGACGGCAGCGTCTTGTTGTACAACGAAATCCGACCCGGCGAGAGCGTGGGCGAGATGGGCATGATCCTGCGCCAGCCGCGCACCGCCGACGTGACCGCCGTGCGCGACTCCACCCTGGCCGTGCTGGACCGCAGCCACTTCGAGGCCATGCTGGTGCGCCATCCGCTGGCCTTCAACCGGGTGTTTTCCCAAGCTATTTTTGACCACCTGCGCCACACGACCCAGGTGGTGGATCGGCACCAGGCCCAGGCCTTTGTGGTGGTGCCGCTGCACGAGGGGGCGGGCTCTGCCGAGGTGGCGCGCGGCCTGGCCCAGGCCTTTGGGCGCATGGGCCGGGTGCACCACATCACCCCCTCGGCCGAGCTGGAGCGCGGCTCGCAAACCTCGGAAGGTGCGGGCAGTGCCGACCGTTTTGACGCGCTGGAAGATGCCTACGACTTTTTGGTCTACGAGGCCGATGCCACGCCCTCTTCGTGGACGCGGCGGGCCTTTCGCCAGGCCGACCAGGTGATCTTTGTGGCCAATGCCGGAGCCTCGCGCGAACGCGGCGCGCTGGAGCAGCAGCTCATCGACGAGCCTGGCTTCGGCATGAAGCGCCAGCACCTGGTGGTGCTGTACCCGGCGGCGACCGCCGCCCCCGAGGTGACCACCGTCTGGCGCGCCGGGCGGCAGATTGAACGCGTCTATCCCACGCGCAGCCAGCATGCGGGCGATTACGCCCGGCTGGCGCGCTACCTGACGGGCCGCGCCGTGGGCGTGGTGCTGGGCGGCGGCGGGGCGCGCGGTTTTGCCCATCTGGGCGTGCTGCGGGCCATGCAGGAGGCGAATATCCCGGTCGATCTGGTCGGCGGCAACAGCATGGGCGCGCTCATCGGGGCGCAGTATGCCTGTGGCCTGCCGCTGAACCAGATCCGCGACCAGACCCGCAAGTTTGCCGAGGGCGGCGAGTGGCCCACCCTGCCGCTGGTGTCCATCGTCTCGGGCGGCCGCGTTAAACGCGACCTGCGCGCCATGTTTGGCGACACCCAGATGGATGCCCTGTGGACCCCGTACTTTGCAGCGGCCTGCAACCTCACCAAGGGCGGCACCATGGTGCAGGAGACCGGGCCGCTGTGGCGCGCCGTGCTGGCCAGTAATTCGCCCGCAGGCCTGTTCCCGCCGGTGCTGGTGGACGGCAATTTGCTGGTGGACGGCGCCATTCTGGAAAACGTGCCGGTGGACGCGATGCGCATGCGCCTGGGCGTACCGCTGGAGAAGCGCCGTGGCAACGGCACCATCGTCGCCATCGACGTGGACGTGCAGATCGAGATGGGCGTGGACCCGGCGCTGGAGCGCCTGTCGGTGCGCCACACCCTCAAAGGCATGGTGTCGCGCAAGCCCCGCAGCACCCCGGGCATCACCGAAATCTTGTACCGTGCCGGGCACATTGGCGGCCTGCACCAGCGTGCGGCCACCATCGCCCAGGCCGACCAGTACCTGGAGCCGCCGGTGGCGGGTTTCTCCCTGATGGCCTACAGCCGTGCCGACGAAATTATTGAGGTGGGCTACCGCCATGCGATGGAGACAATCGAAAAATGGAAGCTGTAACGCCGGTAGAGCGTCGCCAGGAAGACCTGACCCTGTCCCTGAGCCAGCGCGAGGTCTGGCTGGACCAGCGTACCTGGGCGGGCAGTGCGCACCTGAACATCGGCGGCGGCGCGTTTTTGATGGGGCCGCTGCACCTGCCGCGCTTCAAGGAAGCCCTGGCCCAGCTGGTGGCCGAAAGCGATGCCTTGCGCCTGGCCCCGATGGCCGACGGCAGCCAGACCCTGCTGTCGCACAGCGCACTGAACCTGGAAGAGGTGGACCTGTCGGCCGAGGCCGACCCCAAAGAGGCCATGCGCATCTGGTGGCAGCAGCGCATGACCGTGCCCTTTGTGCTGGACGGCACGCCCCCCTGGCGCTTTGCCCTGCTGCGCGCCAGCGATGTGCTGCACGGGCTGACCATCCAGTTCCACCATCTGGTGATGGACGGCTGGGGCACCTCGCAGGTGATGCGCCGCTGGAGCGAGCTGTACAACGCGCTGGAGGCGGGCCAGGCCCCGGCGCTGCGCAGCGACCCCGGCTACAAGAAGTTCATTGAAGAGTCTGCCCTGTACCACCAGTCGCCCGCGTTCGAGCGCGATGCCGAATACTGGCGCGGGCAAATGCCGGTGCTGCCCCCGGCCCTGATCGAGCGCCGCTACGCCAGCGCCCGCCAGCACGAGCTACCCGCCGCCCACATGGGGATGCAGCGCATCCCCCGCGCCGGGTACGACCGGCTGCGCCAGGTGGCGGCCGAGCGCGGCTCCAGCGCCTTCAACTTCTTTCTGGCGGCTTTGATCCTGTACTTTGGCCGCGTCAGCAACCGCCAGGAAGTGGTGGTCGGCGTGCCCAGCCTGAACCGGGGCGGGCGCCGTTTTACCGACACGCTGGGCATGTTTGTGGGTGTGATACCGGTGGCGGTGCAACTGGCCCCCGACATGACCCTGGGCGGGCTGCTGGCCGCCGTGGGCAGCGCCATGCGGGCGGCATTGCGGCATCCGCGCTACCCCTTGAGCGAGCTGGGCCGCACGCTGGAGGTGGCGCGCAACCGCCGTGACGGCCTGTTTGACGTGCTGCTGTCGTTTGAGCGGCAAGACTACGCGGTGTCGTTTGGCACCGCCGAGCTGGTCGAGTCGCGCCAGCTGTTCTCGGGCCGGGCCCGCTTTCCGCTGGGCGTGACGGTGTGCGAGTTCCATGCCGACGAGGACGTGGAGCTGGCGCTGGAGGCCAGCGCCGCCTGCTTTGCCGAGGGCGAGGTGGAGCTGCTGGGCCGCCGCGTGTGGCACCTGGTCGAGGCCACCATGGGCCCACCCGAAACCCTGCTCGACAGCATTGCGCTGGTGCCACCCGAAGAGCACTGGATGGTGATCGACGGCCTGCACAAGGACGTGGCCGCCATGGCCGTGGTCGAGCCTTTTGTGGTTCAGTTCGCGCACCATGCCGGTTTGCGCCCCGAGTCCAACGCCCTGGTGTGGAACGACGGCCAGGGCACCGGCGAAATGGACTACGCCACGCTGGATGCCGTGTCCACCCACCTGGCCTGGCGGCTGCTGGCGCTGGGCGCGGGCAAGGACACCACCATCGCCCTGGTCATGGACCGCTCGCCCGACTGGGTGGTGGCCATGCTGGCCGTGGCCAAGGCCGGTGCGGCGTTTTTGCCGCTCGACCCCGAGGCCCCGCTGGCCCGGCTGGCCGCCATTTTGGAAGAGGCCGGTGCCATCGCCGTGCTGATCCAGCCACACACCGAAGAACGCCTGGGCAGCCTGCACCCCCGCACCCTGCTAGCGGATTGGACCCAGGCCCTGGCCGAGGTAGGCCGCCACGGCCTGCAGCGGCTGACCACCCAGCCTGCGGCGGACGACCTGGCCTATGTGCTGTTCACCTCGGGCTCCACCGGGCGGCCCAAGGGCGTGATGATCGAGCACGGCACGCTGGCCCGCCGCCTGGGCTGGTTGTCGCGGGCCTATGCGGTGGAATGGCACGACCGCTCGGCCCAGGCCACCCAGGTCACGTTTGACCCCTCGCTGATCGAGCTGCTGCTGCCGCTGGTGCACGGTGCCAGCGTGGCCCTGCCGCCGCCGGGGCGTTTGCTGCCCGAGTCGCTGGCCGACTTTGCAGTGCGCCACCGGGTCACCATCATGGCCTTCGTGCCCAGTACCCTGAGCCGGTTTCTGGATTCGGCCGGGCACCGCAAAGACCTGAAGCTGCGCGTGGCTTGCTGCGGTGGCGAGGTGCTGTCGCCCGAGCTGGCGCAGCGCTTTTTGAAAGAAACCGGGGGCCGCCTGTACAACGTCTACGGCCCCACCGAAACCGCCATTTTCGCCACCGCCTGGGAGTGCGAAAACCACCGCACCGACACCGCCTTGCCGATTGGCCGCCCCATCGACGACACCCGTATCTACGTGCTCGACCCGGCGCTGCGCCCCATGCCGCTGGGCGTGCCGGGGGAAATCTACATCGGCGGCGAGACGCTTGCGCGTGGCTACCTGAACCGCCCCGAGCTGGACGCGCAGGTGTTTCTGCCCGACCCGTTCCGCCCCATTGGCCAGGGCCACCGCATGTACCGCACCGGCGACCGCGGCTGGTTGGGCAGCGACGGCAATCTGCACTTTCTGGGTCGGCTTGACCGGCAGGTCAAGCTGCGCGGCTACCGCATCGAGCTGGGCGAAATCGAGTCGGCGCTGTCGGCGATTGAAGGCGTGCTGCAAGCGGCGGCCAAGCTGATCGAGCGCAAAGGCAAGCCACAAATCCATGCCTGGGTGGCGGCCATCGGCAACCCGTCGGTGGAGAGCCTGCAGGCCGTGCTGCGCATGCGCCTGCCCGACTACATGGTTCCCAGCGGCATCAGCATCCTGCCGGGCCTGCCGGCCAGCGTAGCGGGCAAGACCGACTACGACGCGCTGCCCGACCCGAGCCACACTGCCAGTTCCACCCAGGCCCGCAAGGCCAATCGGCGTTATGAGGCCGAGCTGCTGGCGCTGTGGGAAGACGTGCTGGACACCCGGCCCATCACGGTGTTCGACAACTTCTTTGACCTGGGCGGCGACTCGCTGGCTGCCGTCACCATGCTGAGCAGCATCGAGAAGCTGGTGGGCCGCAAGGTGCCGATGTACCTGATCACTGAACACCCCAGCATCGAAAGCCTGGCGGTGGCGCTGGCCGACAAGAGCAAAGGCCCCAGCGTGATGCTGAACCTGGGGGCCGACACCGGGCGGGTGCCGCTGTACCTGGCGGCCTCGGGCCACGGCGACCTGCTGCGCTTCCAGAACCTGGCGCGCGCACTCGGCAATGCCTGCGATGTGCACATGCTGCAACCCCCGTTCACCGAGCCCATCGCCTGCATCGACGACCTGGCCACCCTGTATGCCGATGCCATCCAGGCGCACGGCAAGCGGCCCGGTTTTCTGGCCGGGTTCTCGGTGGGCGGTATTGCCGCGCTGGAGGCCAGCCGCTTGCTGCAGCAACGGGGGATTCCGGTGCGCGGGCTGTTTTTGATCGACACCACCTATCCGGCTTCGCGCCTGGGCGGCACGGCGTTCTGGCGGTTTTCGGGCTGGCTGGTGAAACGCTTTCGCATCCAGGAGCTGAGCCTGAATGGCCGCCGCATGGGGGCCATGTTCAACGACCCCGGCCTGGTCAGCCAGGTGATGGCCCTTAAGGGCTACAGGCCTGCGGGTTATGACGGGCCTACGCTGCTGCTCAAGTCGTCTGGCCTGGCGAGTTGGAGCCGCTGGCTGTTCCGGCCCTGGGGGCGGCTGATGCCCAAACATTTGTACGAGCACCAGATCCGCGGGCTGCACGGCTCGATCTTTGAGCCCGGCAACGTGACCGAGCTGGCCCTGGTGATCGCTGAGCGCATGGACAAGGCGGCACCTTGAATGCGTCCATGCGTTGGCGCGTCGTCGGCCTGGTGCTGGTGGTGGCCGCGCTGGTAGGCCTGGCCGTGGCCTGGAGCGCTTCGCCGCTGCGCCAGTGGCTGGATGCCGACCGCATCGTCGCTACGCTGCGGGAGCTGGGGGCATCCTTCGGACCCGTCGCCGCGATTCTGGGCTTTGCGGTGGCCAGTGTGCTGGTGGTGCCGCTGGGCTTTTTGACCCTGGTGGCCCTGGTGGCCTTTGGGCCCTGGATGGGCATGGCCACCACCTTCGGCGGGGCATTGCTGGGGGCCATGGCCAGCTACGGCCTGGGGCATCTGCTGGGCAACCCGGTGCTGCAAAAGCTGGGTGGTGAGCGGGTCAACACCGTCAGCCGCCGCCTGGCCGAACGCGGCCTGCTGGCAGTGATTGCGGTGCGGGTGGTGCCGATTGCGCCGTTTGCCATCGTCAACATGGTCGCCGGGGCCTCGCATATCCGCCTGCGTGACATGGTGCTGGGCACCGCGCTGGGCATGGCCCCGGGCACGGTGATCATGGCATTTTTTGTGGAGCAGATCGTGGCCGCCTTCCGCCAGCCCGGCCCGCTGGCGGTGGCCATTGTGCTGGGCCTGCTGGCACTGGTCGCCGTGGGGGGCTGGGCGGCGCGGAAGTATTTGCGCTAAGGCCAGACCTGGGCTTGGCGCGGGCGGCAGGGCCCTTATCGGTCTGGAAAACGGGGTTACCACCAGTCTGCGGTGTAATGCCCCACTGCATTGCGCCGCCCCCAGGGCGGCGTTGACGGCCTTTTTCGTATCCCGCAGATGGCCGCCCAGGCCCCTGAACCCGATGCCGTGGTCCGTGGGCGCATCCGCCCGGACTGGCTATTCATAATTCTTTAATAGGCTGTTATTTTTTGTTTACTATGTATTGTTTATGTATTTATGGCGAATGATTTTTTGATTTAAAAAATATATAACATATTAATAATAAATAAATCCGTCTCCATGAAGCATCCGCGCGCGCCCCGCACTCCCAAAATCATCCGCCATGGTCTGCGCAAGGCCTTTTCCTTTTTACCCCGCCCCATTCGATTTTCCATTTACCGGTCGTTTGTCGAATGCGACCCGAATCCTGACGCACGGCTGGAGTTGAAAATTGCCGATACCCAGGACGAACTGGAAGCCTGCTTCAAGCTGCTGCACGATGCCTATGTGGGCAGCGGCTTCATGCAGCCCGATCCGTCGGGGCTGCGGGCTACGGTCTACCACGCGCTGCCGACCACCACCACCCTGTGCGCCAAATTCGACGGCGAGGTGGTGGGCACCATTTCGCTGATCCGGGAGAGCAGTTTTGGCTTTCCCATGCAGACGGTGTTTGATCTGAACGAAATCCATGCCGAGAAAGGCAAGATTGCCGAGATATCGGCCCTGGCGGTGCACCCCCGGTTCCGCAAAAGCGGCGGCTCCATCCTGTTTCCGCTGATGAAGTTCATGTACCAGTACAGCACCACCTTCTTCGACACCTACCACCTGGTGATTGCGGTGAACCCCGACCGGATCGAGATGTACGAGTCGCTGCTGTTCTTCAAGCGCCTGCAAAAAAATACCGTGCAAAACTACGACTTTGCCAATGGCGCACCGGCCGTGGGGGCGACGCTGAATTTGCTGCAGGCACCGAAGCTGTTCAAAAAAATATACGGGGGTAAGCCCAAGCGCAAAAACCTGTATTTTTATTTTGTCAAAACCAAGCTCAAAAATATTGTTTTGCCCACCCGCCGGTACTTCACCACCAATGACCCGGTGATGACGCCCGAGATGCTGGACTATTTCTTCAACCAGCGGACCCAGGTGTTCGCCCATTTGTCCGACCGCGAAAAGCTGCTGCTGGCCTCCATCTACGACATGCCCCATTACCAGGCGGTGCTGCCCCCGGTGGCCGGGTCCGCCGCATCGCCGCAAGACATCCGCCAACACCGGCGCTACTCACTGAAGTGCCGTGGCACGCTGACCGTGGGTACGCAGACCATGGCGCTGCAACTGGTCGAGTTGTCCGACGATGGCTTCCAGGCCCATGCCAAGGGCGAAGTGCCGCTGAATATGTGGTCGAGCGTCCGAATCCAGCTGGGCAGCGCCGAGGCATCGACCCTGCAGGTGATTGCGGTGCGGGGGGAGTCGCATGGCGACTACCACTATTACGGCTTCAAGCTGGCCTCGCCCGACCTTGCTTGGCGCAAGTTTGTGGCGGCGCTGCAGTCGGGTGTTACCGCCAAGGACCTGGACAACGCCAGCCTGTTTCTGCCCGGCCACCAAGACTTCGATGCCACCACTGTGCCGGACGATCTGGCGCGGCCGGAATTCGAAGACACCCGGCCCGTGCGCTGAGGGGTACAGTCGGTCCCCATGTGGATCGACACGCACTGCCATCTGGATGCCCCAGAATTTAAAGAAAATCATGCTCTGGCGCTTATCCTTAGAGCACGAGCAGCTATTGAAAATGTAGCGCTGTGCGTGCTGCAAGGGGTGATGGCGGCCAACTTCGACACGGTGCGCAGGTTGGCCCACCAGACCCAAGATGCCTACGCGCTGGGCATCCACCCGCTGTTCGTGGCCCGCAGCCAGGACGGCGACCTGGACCTGCTGGATGCCGCGCTGACCGCCCACCGTGGCGACCCGCGCCTGGTGGCCGTGGGCGAGATCGGGCTGGACTACTTTGTGCCCGCACTGCAAGAGCCCGCTTTGCTGGCGCGGCAACAGTTTTTTTACCGCGCCCAGCTCAAGCTGGCCAAAAAGCACGGCCTGCCGGTGATCCTGCACGTGCGCCGCAGCGCCGACCATGTGCTGAAACACCTGCGTGCCGTAGCCGGGCCGGGCGGTACGTGGTGCGGCATTGCCCACGCCTTCAATGGCAGCCCGCAGCAAGCACAAGCCTGTATCGACATGGGTTTGAAACTGGGCTTTGGCGGAGCCATGACTTTTGAGGCCGCCAACCAGTTGCGCCGCCTGGCCGCCAGCCTGCCGCTGGAAGCCTTGGTGCTGGAAACCGACGCGCCCGACATTCCGCCCCAGTGGCTGTACACCACTGCCGCCCAGCGCGCGGCGGGCCAGCCGCAGGGTATCAACTCGCCGCTGGAGCTGCCGCGCATCGGTGCGGTGCTGGCCGGGCTGCGTGGGGTGGATGTGGCCGTGGTCGAAGCGGCCACCACCGCCAATGCATTGGCCGCCTTGCCGCGTTTGAAAGCCTTGCTGCCATGACCCGGCTTGTCGGTCTGCCGCCGCTGGTGATGCCTGATACACGGCTGCTGGTGCTGGGCAGCTTTCCGGGCGCGGCCTCGCTCGCGGCGCAGCAGTACTACGGCCATCCGCAAAACCAGTTCTGGCGTATCTTGCAAGCGATTTATGCCCCCCGTGCTGATCCCATGAGCACGAGTAGCTATGAAAAAAAGAGCAATTGGATGCTGTCACACGGCGTAGGCCTGTGGGACGTATACGCCAGTTGCGAGCGCCAGGGCAGCCTGGATAGCCAGATCCGCAACGCCGAGGTCAACGACTTCGCCTCCCTGCGCCAGCGCTGCCCGCAACTGCGGGCCGTCGCGCACAATGGGGCCGAGAGTTTTCGCCACACAAGGCAGCTAGAAAATTTGGGCCTGCCCACCGTGCGCCTGCCATCCACCAGCCCGGCGAATGCCAGCTGGAGCTTTGAGCGCAAGCTGGCCGCCTGGCGCGACGTTTTTGAACAATTTGGATTGATTGAAATTAATGGCCCGTAAATCTGTTGCAAGTGCAACTTCTTCCGCCCTGCCCGAAGTCAATTTTTGCGACTACGGCGACGTGCGCACCCTGCACCTGGGCACCGAGTGGGTCCAAGGCTCGATGCTGCTGGACACGCCCTATGAGATCGAGCTGGAGTACGTGCAGCGCATGATGGCCTGGCTGCTGTTTGTGCCGCCCAGCAGCGTGGCCAAGCGCCATGCCATGCAGCTCGGCCTGGGCGCGGCGGCGCTCACCAAGTTTTGCCGCAAGAAGCTGCGCATGAACACCACCGCGGTAGAGCTGAACCCGCAAGTCGTCTCGGCCTGCCGCTTCTGGTTCAAGCTGCCGCCCGACGACGAGCGCCTGCACATCGTGCTGGGCGACGCGGCCCTGAAAATCCAGAACACCGATTGGGCAGGTACCGTGGACGCGCTGCAGGTGGACTTGTACGACGAAGACGCCGCAGCCCCCGTGCTGGACAGCGCCGACTTCTACGCCGACTGCCGCAAGCTGCTCACCGAAGAGGGCTGCATGACCGTCAATCTGTTCGGCGAATCCAGCAGCTACCCGGCCAGCGTGGAAAAGATCACCGCCGCCTTCGGGGCCGACGCGGTGTGGGCCTTCAAACCCACGCGCGAGGGCAACACCGTGGTGCTGGCCCAGCGCAATGCCACCCGGCCTAGCCGCGAAGACCTGGTGGAGCGCGCCGATGTGATCCAAACGCGGTGGGGCCTGCCCGCCGCAAAATGGCTGAAAGTTTTTAAACCCGTAGTCGCTTAAAACGTGTCAAACACAACCTACCAAGGCCCGGTCCATTGGCGTTTGCTGGTCGGCTGGCTGGCCGAAGACGGCGTAATCGCCCCCAGCGAGCAGCAGCGCACCATCGCACGCTGTTCGCAGGCCGAAAGCGCCCAGCCCGCCCTGGTGCGCCTGGCCAGCGTGGCCATGCTGCGCGCCCGCGACGGCAAGCCGCTGGACATCGAGCTGCTGACCCAGTGGCTTGCAGGGCGCGCCGGGCTGCAGTACCTGCGCATCGACCCGCTGAAGGTGGAGGTGGGCAAGGTGGCCGACACCATGAGCGCGGTGTACGCCGAGCGCCACAAGGTGCTGCCGGTGCAGGTCACCACGGCCGAGGTGGTGGTGGCCACCAGCGAGCCGTTTTTGACCGACTGGGTGGCCGAGGTGGAGCGCCAGTCGCGCCGCACGGTGCGCCGGGTGGTGGCCAGCCCGCTGGAAATCCACAAGTTCACGGCCGAGTTTTACGCTCTGGCCAAGTCGGTCAAGGCGGTGCAAAAGGCCGGTGGCAACATCGGCGCGGGCAGCTTTGAACAGCTGGTGGAGCTAGGCAAGACCGCCAAGCAGCTCGATGCCAACGACCAGGGTGTCGTGCAGGTGGTGGACTGGCTGTGGCAGTACGCCTTCAACCAGCGCGCCAGCGACATCCACCTGGAGCCGCGCCGCGAGCAGGGCGTGATCCGCTTCCGCATCGACGGCGTGTTGCACCCGGTGTACCAAATGCCCATGAGCGTGATGAATGCCATGGTGGCCCGCATCAAGCTGCTGGGCCGCATGGACGTGGTGGAAAAGCGCCGCCCGCTGGATGGCCGCATCAAAACCCGCAACCCGCGCGGCGATGAGGTGGAAATGCGCCTGTCCACCCTGCCCACGGCGTTTGGCGAGAAGATGGTGATGCGCATTTTTGACCCCGACACCGCCGTGAAAGACCTGGACGCGCTGGGCTTCACCCCGCACGACGCCCAGCGCTGGGAGGCGCTGGTGAAGCGCCCGCACGGCATCATTCTGGTGACTGGTCCTACCGGCTCGGGCAAGACCACCACGCTGTACTCCACCCTGAAGCGCGTGGCCACCGAAGAGGTGAACGTCAGCACGGTGGAAGACCCGATCGAAATGATCGAGCCCAGTTTCAACCAGACCCAGGTGCAGCCCCAGCTCGACTTTGGCTTCACCGAAGGCCTGCGTGCCCTGATGCGGCAAGACCCGGACATCATCATGGTGGGCGAAATCCGCGACCTGGCCACGGCCGAGATGGCCATCCAGGCCGCGCTGACCGGCCACCTGGTGTTTTCTACCCTGCACACCAACGATGCGCCCTCGGCCCTCACCCGGCTGATGGAGCTGGGCGTGCCCGCCTACCTGCTCAACGCCACCGTGCTGGGCGTGCTGGCCCAGCGCCTGGTGCGCACCCTGTGCAAATCCTGCCGCGCCCCCGACGAGGCCCTGGCCCGAGAGACCCTGGGGGCTGCCATCAAGCCCTGGAAGATCAATGCCGGGTACACGCCTTACAAGCCCGTAGGCTGCGTGGACTGCCGCATGACCGGCTTCATGGGCCGCATGGGCGTGTACGAGCTGCTCAGCGTGACCGAGGCCTTCAAGGGCCTGGTCAACCAAAGCCCCAGCATCGACGCGCTGCGCCGCCAGGCCGTGGCCGACGGCATGCGCCCGCTGCGC
Organism: Rhodoferax sp. LS1P39; assembly: GCF_056521425.1. Lineage (NCBI taxonomy): Bacteria > Pseudomonadati > Pseudomonadota > Betaproteobacteria > Burkholderiales > Comamonadaceae > Rhodoferax > Rhodoferax sp. LS1P39. Next base: position 44,019 of record NZ_JBWMAV010000003.1, read on the forward strand.
CTGGCCGGTGCGCTGCGCGTGGCCGAGGGGCTGACCACGCTGGACGAGGTGCTGTCCACCACGCCGCCGCTGGAGTAATGCCGTTACACGGTCGGTGTCGCTTCCCGTAGCCGGACGAAGCGCTGCTCCACCACTTCCTGGCCCCATTGGCTGCCGGGTTCTTCTTGCGCCAGGACAAAGCCCAGGCTTTCGTACAGGCGGCGGGCGGCATCCAGCCCCTGGAAGGTCCAAAGGTGCACCTCTGCGCGCTCCTGCTGGTCACAGAACGCCAGGGCCTGCTGCAATAGTGCGTGGCCCACGCCCGACCCCCGCAAGCTCTCGTCCACGATGAACCAGCGCAGGTGGGCCATGTCGCCGCCCAGGCCTTCGCCGTCGATGGCAATCGAGCCCACGATGTGACCGTCCTGCATGGCCGTCCACAGCGCGTTGCAGGGCCGGTCCAGCCGGGCGGTGAATTCGGCCAAGCCGGTAGCCACTTGGCTCTCGAAAAACTGGCCGAAGCCGAAGTTGCGGGCATAGTAGCTTGCATGCATCTGCGCTACCCGTCCGATCACGCCGGGCTGGTATCCGCGCTCAATGCGGGTCTGCGCCGCAGTGCTGGTCGGGTGGCCCAGGCGCAGGGCCTCCAGCGCCTGGGCATAAGCGGCCAGCCCATCGCGCACCACGCTGTGTTGCGCCTTGGCCAAGGGGGCCAGGGCGGCGGCCACCTGCTGCTTGCCAAAGGCCTCTACCGCCGCCCAGGTGCGCTGGCCTTGCGGGGTCAGCGTCAGTGTCTTGGCGCGGCCATCGGCTCCGCTGGCACTTTCCTGCACCTCGTTTGCCTCCACCAGCTTGCGCACCATGCGGCTGACGCTGGATTTGTCGAGGTTCAGGATGTCGGCAAGCTGGGCGGCTGTGAGCGACTGCTGCCTGCCGATTTCCAGAATCGCGTGGACTGCCGACGGCGGGTAGTCCGTGGCCGCCAGTGTGGACTGCATAAAGCCCAGTTCGCGCACCATCTTGCGGGATGCGATGCGCACCGCATCGACCAGGGAAGGATGGATGCCAGACATGTTGAGGCCATCAAAAAAGGTTGCATCGTACAACTAGTTGGGTGGCGGTGCAATGTGTTGTATTGTGTGCGTATGCACACTACATCTGATCTGGAACAGTTTCTCGACACCCTGGCCCGCGCTGCCCGCCCCGGCGACCGGCTGCCACCGATACGCGATCTGATGCGCCGCTTTGGTGTCTCGCAAATGGTGGTGCAACGCGCATTCCAGAACCTCAAAACCCGGGGCTTGATTGACGCGCAGGTGGGCCGGGGGACGTACTTTTTGGCTGCCGGGGAGCCTACGGGCACGGTGGTGGCCCATGCCGCCTCGCGTTCGCCTGCGGGGCGCTCGGTGCTGCTGTTGCGCCGTTCGGTGAATCTGGCCCGTGGCCGTGTCTTGGTGGAGGGCTTGCAGAACCGCTTTACCGCCGATGGCGACCGGGTGCTGGGGGTTTCTTACACCGACCCGGCGCATGCGCTCACGGTCTTGCGGGGTTTGCCGCGCTTTGATGCTTGTGTGGTGCAGTCGTCTTTCAAAACTATCACCATCGCGTTGCTGGCCGCTTTGCGGGAGAAAAGCGAGGTGGTGGCAGTGGATGGCGCGGCGCTGGTGGGCGCAGACGTGGAGGCCGTGGGGATGGAATGGGGCGAGCCCTTGGCGCAGGCGGTTGGCTTGCTGCAGCAGCAAGGCCATAGCCGCATCGCCTATGCCTGCACCTCGCACCCGTTTCTGGCGACCCAGTTGGGGCGGCGGCGCTTTGATGCCCTGCAAGCCGCCTTGCCCGGCACCGTGCTGCAGGCCATCAGCCTGCCGCAGTTGCCAGACGAAAACTACGCCGCTGCACTCGTGGCGCAGCTGAAGGCCAGCCTGGACGCTGCCGGGCGGCTGCCGTTTACCGCCTTGGTGGTATGGGGTATCGAGGACGGCGGCCAGCTTCGCCGCCTGTTGGCGGACATCGGGGTGGACGTTCCTTCGGCATTGAGCGTGGTGTTGCTGGGGCGTACCGATCTGGCCAGCGAGCACGCCGACTTCTTTGACACGCTGGGCTGCAGCGTTGCGGACCAGATCGACGCGCTGTACCAGGCCATCCAGGCACGGTGGGCCAACCCCGCGCTGCCCTATGGCGTGAAGTTGATTCCCGTCACCCGCCGGGCGGGGCAGTCTGTGGCTATGCCATCACCCGCTTGACGGTATCGACCGTGATGGCCACTGACGCGCCCACGTAGTTGCTGGCCACCAGGCTTTGCGCCAGGTCGGGTGGCAGGCCGTGCTGGCGGAACAGCGGATGCTCGGCAATGCAGGTCAGGAAGGGCAGGCTGTCGGATTGGGCGCGCTGCGCGGCCTCGTACAGCAGGTGGTGGGCTTCGTGCCGCCCCATCGACTGGGTCAGGCGCATCATCGCGGCCTCCGAGGCGATCAGGCCGTTGGTGAGCTCCAGGTTTCTGCGCATGGCTTCGGGATAGACAACCAGGCCTTGCGCCAGGCGGCTGAGCGTTTCGGCCACCGAGGTGGCGATGATGGCGATCTCGGGCAGCAGCGTATCGGTAACGTTGGACGACGAAGAGTCGCCCTCGTCCATGCGCACCATGGCTTCCAGCGCGGTGGGTACACGTGCGCGCAGCATGCGGCTGAGGCTGATCAGCAGCAGCGCGGTCGCCGGGTTGCGTTTTTGCGCCATCGTCGAGCTGCCCACCTTGCCCATATGGAAAGCTTCGGCCACTTCGCCAATCTCGGTGCGCTGCATGAAGACAATGTCTTGGGCCATTTTTTGCACCGTGCCTGCCAGCAGGCCCAGCGCGCTGGTGTAGTCGCTGGCGCGGTCGTAGGATCCCCGCATCGGTAGCCCGGCGGGTTGCAGGCCCAGTTGTGCCGCCAACTTCGATTCAACGGCACGGCCTGCGCTGCCCATGGCGGCGAACGTGCCAATCGCGCCCCCCAGGCAGGCCACGAAGGACGGGGCCAGGCGCTGCTGCAGGCGGCTGCGGTCCCGGTCCAGCTCGTCGATCCAGCCTGCCAGTTTGAAGCCAAAGGTCATGGGCAGGGCGTGTTGTCCGTGGGTGCGGCCGGGCATCACGGTGGCCTGGTGTTCTAGCGCCAGCGTGCCGAATGCGGCGATGGCGGCATCCAGGTGGCCGATCAGCAGGCGGTGCGTCTCCAGCATCTGCAGCGCATTGGCGGTATCGAAGATGTTCTGGGTGGTGGCCCCCCAGTGGATGAAGCCCGCAGCGGGTTCGCCGCACAGGGCTTCGAACTGGTGCAGCACGGGCACCAGGGGATGCTGTGCAAACGCAATGTCGCGCGCCAGGCGGGGCACATCGAACAGGCTGGCATCGGCCTTCTCGGCAATGGTCTGCGCAGCGGCGGCAGGGATGATGCCCAGCTCGGCCTGGGCCTGGGCGAGTGCCGCTTCCACATCCAGCCAGGCCTGCAGGGTGGCGACATCGCTCCAGATGCGCTTGGCATAGCTGCTGAACCAATGGCCCGTGATGAACGATTCAAACATACCGATCTGCATGGAGAGCTCCTGTGGGGATGAAGGACTAGGTTGATACATATTGTATTTATGTGCATGCTGTAAAACCATTGTTTTATATGTATTTTATGGGATTTTAGGGTTTGTACTTACAATATTTATTGTATCAATTGTATTTGTCCTGAATATACTTGAGGCATCAGTGAATGGTGCTGGTACACACCCATAGCAAAAAGGACTCGCCATGGAACGCAGGATGTTGAATAAGTTGCTCGCACTCGCCGCAGGTGCATGCCTGTGCGGTACCGGCTTTGCGCAATCGGACAAGCCCATTTCTCTGGTGGTGGGTTATTCGGCGGGAGGTAGCGCCGACTTTGTGGCACGGGTGGTGGGAACCGAGCTGTCCAAACGCCTGGGGCGCACCGTGATCGTCGAGAACGTGGTGGGCGGCAGCGGCATGATTGCGGTGCAAAAGCTGCTCAACGGACCTACCGACGGCAGCATCGTCTACATGGGCGGTACCGACACGGTGGTCGTGCCCATGGTCAACCCGAAGGTCAAGCTCGACTGGGAAAAAGACCTGCAGCCCATCGGTCGCATGACGACGGTGCCGATGGTCTTTGCAGTGCCCACCCAGGCACCCTTCGCTACCCTGGCCGATTTGCTCGGTGCCTTGCGCAAGCGCGGCAAAGAAAGCTTCAACTACGCCACACCGGGTGTGGGCACGATGCAGCATGTTTTTGGTTCGCTGATCAACAAGCAGGCCAAGATCGAGATGCTGCACGTACCCTACCGGGGTGGTGCCCAGATTGCCAACGACCTGGTCGGTGGCCAGGTCGATAGCGCGGTGCTGGTGCTGTCCACGGCGATGCCGTTTCTCAAAGAAGGCAAGATCAAGGCGCTGTCGATTTCCGACACCATCCGCGCGCCGCAACTGCCCAATGTGAAACGCATTGGCGAGGAAGAGGGCTTCAACGGCATGTCGCTGCCGCTGTGGCAGGGTCTGTTCGTCAAGGCGGGCACCCCTGCCGCCACCTTGGCGGTGTTGGAAAAGGCTTTGCTTGAAGCCGTGGCACAGCCCGAGGTGCGGACCAAGCTCGCGGAGGCCGGTGTGACCGCTGCCCCCCTGGCCGGACAGGAGTTTCGCGCCTTCATCAAGCCGCAAGCTGTGTTGTACCGAGACATCGTGACCAGCGGAAAAATCACGGTGGACTGAGGCGCGCGCGCGACCGAGATGCCCTCTACCACGCCGCCGCTGGAATAACAGCTATGTAGTTTCCCTCACGTTTACCCTAGGGTCAACCCGCACAAGCCACGGCACGTCGTACAACCATAATCGCGCCACAGGTATTTTTGTTTCTGGCGTGTAACTTTTTTGGGAGGACAGTACGTGTTAATTAAAAGTCAGAAAGACTTCTTTTCGGGGCTCATGTTCATGGGTGTGGGTGTGGCGTTTGCGTGGGGGGCCACCACCTACACCGTAGGCACCGGTGCCCGCATGGGGCCGGGCTACTTTCCGCTGGTGCTGGGCGTGGTGATGGCGATTTTGGGTGCCATCATCACCTTCAAGGCGCTGGTCACCGAGACCGAGAGCGGCGACAAGATCGGCAAATGGGCCTGGCGTCCGGTGTTCTTCATCCTGGGTGCCAATCTGGCATTTGGCGTGCTGCTGGGTGGCTTGCCCAGTGTCGGCGTGCCCGCCATGGGCTTGATCATCGCCATCTACGCGCTGACGCTGATTGCCGCCAAGGCGGGCGAAAAGTTTGTGCTGCGCGACGTGCTGATTCTGGCCACCGCGCTGGCCATCGGCAGCTACCTCGCCTTCATCTTGCTGCTCAAGCTGCAGATCCAGGTCTGGCCCACGTTCATCACAGGTTAAGAGGTTTCCATGGATTTGCTAGCTAATTTGTCGCTCGGCTTCGGCGTTGCGTTCACCCCCATCAACCTGATGTATGCGTTGGTGGGTTGTATTTTGGGCACCTTGATTGGCGTGCTGCCCGGCATTGGCCCGGTGGCCACCATCGCCATGCTGTTGCCTGCCACGTATGCCTTGCCGCCGGTGTCGGCGCTGATCATGCTGGCCGGTATCTACTACGGTGCGCAGTACGGTGGCTCCACCACCGCTATTTTGGTGAATCTACCGGGGGAGTCGTCCTCGGTGGTCACGGCGATTGACGGGTACCAGATGGCCCGACAGGGCCGAGCGGGGCCGGCGTTGGCGGCTGCGGGTATTGGCTCGTTCTTCGCGGGTTCGGTGGGTACGCTGATTCTGGCGGCCTTTGCACCTCCGCTGACCGAAATCGCCTTCAAGTTCGGCCCGGCCGAATACTTCTCGCTGATGGTCTTGGGCCTGATCGGTGCGGTGGTGCTGGCTTCGGGCTCGCTGCTCAAGGCGGTGGCCATGATTTTGCTGGGCCTGTTGATCGGCCTGGTGGGTACCGACGTGAACTCGGGCGTGGCCCGCTTCAGCTTCGACATTCCTGAACTGACCGACGGCCTGGGCTTTGTGGCCATCGCCATGGGTGTGTTCGGCTACGGCGAAATCATCAGCAACCTGGCCCAGCCCGAGGATGACCGCGAGGTGTTCACCGCCAAGATCAGCGGCATGTTCCCCACCAAGCAGGACTTCAAGGACATGCTGCCCGCCATGCTGCGCGGCACTACGCTGGGTTCGGCCCTGGGCATCTTGCCCGGTGGCGGTGCCTTGCTGGCCTCGTTTGCCAGCTACGCGCTGGAAAAGAAGATGAAGATGAAGCCCGGTGAAGTGGCTTTCGGCAAGGGCAATATCCGTGGTGTGGCGGGCCCCGAGTCGGCCAACAACGCCGGTGCGCAAACCTCGTTCATTCCGCTGCTGACGCTGGGCATTCCGCCCAACGCCGTGATGGCGCTGATGGTGGGTGCCATGACCATCCACAACATCCAGCCCGGCCCGCAGGTAATGACCAGCAACCCCGAGCTGTTCTGGGGGCTGATTGCCTCGATGTGGATCGGCAATCTGATGCTGGTGATCTTGAACCTGCCGCTGATCGGCATGTGGATCAAGCTGCTGTCGGTGCCTTACCGCTTTCTGTTCCCGTCCATCGTGCTGTTCTGCGCGATTGGCGTGTACTCCACCAACAACAACACCTTTGACATCTGGCTGGTGGCGGGCTTTGGCTTCCTGGGCTATTTGTTCAACAAGCTGGGTTGCGAGCCTGCACCGCTGTTGCTGGGCTTGATTCTGGGCCCGATGATGGAGGAAAACTTGCGCCGCGCACTGCTGTTGTCGCGTGGCGACTGGAGCGTGTTTGTCACCCGTGGCCTGTCGGCCAGCCTGTTGGCGGTGGCGGCCCTGATGATCATCATCGTGCTGCTGCCTGCGGTGAAGAGCAAGCGCGAAGAAGCGTTTGTGGAAGACTGAAGTCGCTCCCACTTACCAAAAACGGCACACAAGCGGCACCTTAGGGTGCCGTTTTTTTTGGGCAGCAGGGGCATCGCCATTGGCTATGCGGCGGCACCGTCGTTGTACCTAAAATGGGCCTCTCACGCTTATTACATCGGCACCAGTGGCTACAAAAAACAGAGCATCCGGCTTACTGCTCGCCCTCATCGGCTCCGTCGCCTTCAGCGGCAAAGCCATCATCGTCAAGCTGGCCTACCGTTTTGGGGTGGATGCGGTCACGCTCATCATGTACCGCATGCTGTTTGCGCTGCCCATCTTTGCGGTGATGGCCTGGTGGGCCAGCCGGGGCAAGCCGCCGTTGACTGCCAAGGATTGGTGGGGCGTGCTGGGCCTGGGCTTTACCGGCTACTACCTGGCCAGTTTTCTGGACTTTGCGGGTTTGGGCTACATCAGTGCCTCGCTGGAGCGGCTCATCCTGTACCTGAACCCCACCCTGGTGGTGCTGCTGGGCTGGGTGCTGTACCGCAAATCCATCACCCGCACCCAGGCCCTGGGCATGGCCGTGTGCTATTGCGGTGTGGTGCTGGTGTTTGGCCACGAAATCAATTTGCAGGGTGCGAACGCCGGCCTGGGCGCGGCACTGGTGTTCGGCAGCGCCATCAGCTACGCCATCTACCTGGTGTACAGCGGGCAGATGGTGCAGCGCCTGGGCTCGTTGCGCCTGGTGGGCCTGGCGACCACCGTGGCGTGTTTGCTGTGCCTGTTGCAGTTTGTGCTGCTGCGCCCCATGTCGGCAGCCCATGTCGCGCCCGAAGTGCTATGGCTGTCGGTGCTGAACGCCACCGCCTGCACTGCCGCCCCGGTGCTGATGGTGATGATGGCCATCGAGCGCCTGGGCTCGGGTTTGACCGCGCAGGTGGGCATGGTGGGGCCGCTGTCCACCATTTTGATGGGCGTGGTGATTTTGGGCGAACCGTTTACGGCCTGGGTGGCTGCGGGTACGGTGCTGGTGGTGGCTGGGATTTATGTTTTTACGCGCTCTGGACGGCAGGCTTCTCCCTAGTTTAGGGGATGCGGGTGCGGGCGCGCGTGGCTAATCTGGCGGCATTCCACCACCGGAGAATCGCATGCAAACCCGTTTTGTTTTTCGTTACCTTGCCGTTCCCATGGCCGTAATGGCCCTGATAGGCTGCGCAACTGAGCGCAAAGCTATTTCACTAGGTCTGAGCCAGTTAGGCACGGAGGAGCAGGTGGATGCCGGCTCTTGGTTTAATAACCTGCAACACCGCCGTTCGTACAGCATCACTGGGCAAGGAGCGGCCGATGTGGTGGGCTTGGCGAGCACCGACCCCGATCCCCCTTTGCTTCCCAAGTTGAGGTTGTCCCGCGACCGTTTGCCCGATAACTTGGCCTTGCGCCTTTCGCCAGACTGCTCATTTGTCGCCACGGTGGACTACACCAACACCGATTTGAAAGCCAAGACTGTCGTCGATGCACGCGCGGCTTTGGGTGAGGTGTCTGCTTTGTCTGCAGAGATCGCCGAAGTGGTGGCGCACCAGGGCATTCTGGCCATGTTGGGACAATCCTACAGCGAATCGACCCAAGCCGCCGAAGCCTCCAAGCAAGCAGATGCCATCGCCACGACTGCGAAGCAGGGGGCAGACAGCGCCGCCTTGGCTACCGCCACCACGGCAGCGGCTACAGCCAAGGCCGCCAGCGAACAGGCGAGCGCGTTTGCTGCCAACTACCAAAAATCGATTTTGTCGGCATGGCCCGATCCCCGTGGATTGAAAGATGCCAAGGATGTGGAGGACAGCATCAAGAATGGGAATGTCCAACTGGTGGCGTTGGTAGCAGACCAAGCCAAGGCCCAATATAAGTTGGATACGGCACTGAATACGCCAGGCCTCTTGGTATCCCGCTGGGCACTGGCCGATAAAAAGGTGACTGCCGTGGGCGTGGCCGATGTGGCAGGCTTTCGCAGCCAGAGCGAGGACCGACAAAACGGTTTCCTGTTGTTGGGCAATCCCCGCGTACTGACCCTGGTGGTTGGCGATGATTTCTTATGGCGCGCCTGCAAGGCAAATGGGGCGAATTGCAAACAATGGGATTCAAAAAGTGACGCATTGGTGGACTACAAGCCATCCTCCCCTCGTACCGGCATGGACACCGCTATCGCGGCCAAGAAGCAATACATCACTACCTATCAGTTGCTGGCCCAGTATCTGGAGTGGACGGAAGACCGCAGCGAGCAGCGATCTCGCCAGATACAGGTACGCATCGACCAGCTGCTCACCGCACTTCAGCCCTTGGCCGGGGCGGGCAGCGTGGTGAGTCGATTGGCCCAGATTAAGTTGGAGGTGCAGCATGCCTCTAGCCTGTCGCTCAGCGCATCGAATTCGGGCTTGATGGAAAAGCCGCTGGTGACGGTAGACCGCTTTAGTTTTGCTTCCGATGGCGAGCATTACAAGTCCATAGAGAACCAATTTTTGACGCAAAAGAATTACGCGCGTGTCATCTCCATGCGCACCACTTTGGACAACTATGTGACCAGTGCCTTCCACTCCGTGGTGGTGCCCACTACCCCGATCACCCATTGCAGCGGTCCTACGATGCGGCAGGCGGACAGCTTGTCTGCCCTGAAAAAGCAGTGCGAGACAAAGGCCAACACGGAAGAGATAGCCGCCTGCCAGAAAAAATTTAACGACTTCGAGATGGGCTTGAGCAGTTGGCTAAAGCCCTGATCCCGAGCACCACCTATGATCCTTGGTGCGGGCCACCGTAGCGCCCGCGCAAAGGAAACATGATGGATTTGGGAATCGCGGGCCGCTGGGCCCTGGTGTGCGGGGCCAGCAAGGGCCTGGGGCTGGGCTGTGCGCAGGCGCTGGTGCGCGAGGGGGTGAACGTGCTGATCGTCGCGCGCGGTGCCGCCGTGCTGGAGGCTGCTACTACGCAATTAATAGCTGATTACGCTGATGGAATGGGCGTGAGCGTGCTATTTTGTGCCGCAGATATCACCACGCCCGAGGGCCGGGCGGCGGTGTTTGCCATCCGCTCCGACTTCGACATCGTGGTCACCAACGCGGGTGGTCCGCCCACCGGCGATTTCCGCAGCTGGGACCGCGACACCTGGATCAAGGCGGTGGATGCCAACATGCTGACCCCCATCGAGCTCATCAAGGCCACGGTGGATGGCATGGCGGCGCGCGGCTTTGGGCGCATCGTCAACATCACCAGCAGCGCGGTGAAGTCGCCCATCGATGTGCTGGGCCTGAGCAACGGCGCGCGCAGCGGGCTGACGGGTTTTGTGGCCGGGGTGGCGCGCAGCCCGCTGGCCGGGCAGGGCGTGACCATCAACAACCTGCTGCCCGGTGCTTTTGACACCGACCGCCTGCGCGGCAACATGCAAGGCGCAGCGGTCAAGACCGGGCAAAGCGTGGAGGTGCTGGCCGATGCGCGCCGCCAGGCCATTCCGGCAAAGCGATTTGGCACGCCCGATGAGTTCGGGGCCATCTGCGCCTTTTTGTGCAGCGCACATGCCGGCTACATCACCGGGCAGAACGTGCTGGCCGATGGTGGCGCTTATCCCGGGACTTTTTGAATACGCAGTTTTCCAGTTTCAGGGCCTTTTTTTGACCCTGAAAATGGCATTCCGTGCTTATGGAATGGGCGTGAGAAGCTCCTGTTTTTGATGTCAAAAATAGGAGCTAGGCTTATACGGGATTGCGCAGCGCCTCCAAAGCCTCGGCCACCTCGTCCAGGCTGACACCGTCGGCGGGTTGCAAGCTACCCAGGGCGGCTGTGCCTTCCGCCTGCAACTGGCGGATGGCCGTGCCTGCGTCTTTGGGTGCGGCAAACCCGGCACTCAGCAGTAACAAGCGGCCCTGGGCATCCACCAGCTTGAAGTGGAATAGCCCGTCGGCCTCGCGGTACTGCTTGAAGCTGGGCAGAGCTGCCTTGGTTACCTTGGCAGTTTTTTGCGTGGCCTGGGCGTTCAGGTCGCGCAGGCCCACGGCGTGGCGCAGTTGGGCGATGAACGGGGTGGCCGTCTGGCGGGCCTTGGCGGCACCGGCACGCAGAATGGTTTCCACCTCGCCGGGGTTGTCCATGTAGCGCTGGTAGGCCTCGCGCATCGGGGCGACTTCCTGGTCGATGCGCTCGAACAGCACCTGCTTGGCATCGCCCCAGGCGATGCCGTCGGCATAGGCCTGGCGCAGGGTGGCGGTTTCTGCTTCGCTGGCGAAGGCCTGGTAGATCTCGAACAGGGCCGAGCTCTCGGTGTCCTTGGCTTCGCCAGGGGCGCGCGAGTCGGTCACGATGCTGGCAATCAGCTTGCGCAGCTCGGCACGCGGTGCGAACAGCGGAATCGTGTTGTCGTAGCTCTTGCTCATCTTGCGGCCATCCAGGCCGGGCAGGGTGGCCACCGACTCTTCGATCAGCGCCTCGGGCAGCACAAAGTAGTCACCCTTGTAGGCGTGGTTGAAGCGCTGGGCGATGTCGCGGGCCATCTCGATGTGCTGGATCTGGTCACGGCCCACCGGCACCTTGTGCGCGTTGAACATCACGATGTCGGCGGCCATCAGCACCGGGTACATGAACAGCCCGGCGTTGATCTCGGCATCGGGGTCGGCCTGGGCAGCAACGTTCTTGTCCACCGAGGCCTTGTAGGCATGGGCGCGGTTGAGCAGGCCCTTGGCCGTCATGCAGGTCAGCAGCCAGGTGAGCTCGGGGATCTCGGGGATGTCGGACTGGCGGTAGAAAGCCACGCGGTTCGGGTCCAGTCCGGCGGCCAGCCAGCTGGCGGCAATCTCCAGGGTGGAACGCTGGATGCGCGCCGGGTCGTCGGTCTTGATCAGCGCGTGGTAGTCGGCCAGAAAGTAGAAGCTCTCGACACCGGTGGCCAGGCTGGCGCGCACCGACGGGCGGATGGAGCCCACGTAGTTGCCCAAATGGGGTGTGCCGGAGGTGGTGATGCCGGTCAGGACGCGGGTGATCTCAGGGGAGGTAGTCATAAACAATTAGCGGATCAGGAAGGACAGCGGGCTCAGCAAAATCTCCAGCAGGCCAAAGGTCAGGCCCATCACCGGCTGCATCCACAGCGTGCTGACGATGCCCGCAATCACCAGGCCCATGACGATGAAAAAGCCCCAGGGCTCGATGCGCGACACCAGTACCGCCTGGCGGTAGGGCAGCAGCCCCACCAGAATGCGGCCCCCGTCCAGTGGCGGCAGCGGGAACAGGTTGAAGGCGAACATCACCACATTGACCAGCATGCCCGCCTTGCACATCTTCAGGAAAAACGGTTCGGTAGTGCCGGTGGCCACCAGCAGATACATCAGCACGCCCCACAAAAAGGCCTGGATCAGATTGGCCCCCGGGCCCGCCAAGGCCACCCACACCATGTCGCGCTTGGGGTTGCGCAGGTTGCCAAAGTTGACCGGCACCGGCTTGGCGTAGCCAAACAGAAAGGTGCCCGAGGTGGCGAAGTACAGCATCAGCGGCATCAGGATGGTGCCGACCGGGTCGATGTGCGACACCGGGTTGAGGGTGATGCGGCCCAGCCGCGCGGCGGTGTTGTCGCCAAAGTAGCGGGCCACATAGCCGTGGGCGGCTTCGTGTGCCGTGATGGCAAACAGCACGGGCAGGGCGTAGACCATGACGGTCTGGATCAGGTTGGCAATATCCACGGGGTTTTCTTTAAAAAATTACAGGCCGATGGCGGCCAGGTCACCGCGCCCTTGGCGGACCAGCACCGGGTCGCCGCCAGTGCCCATCTCGGTCAGGTCGATCACGGTGGTGGGCTCCAGCGGGCAGGCACCGGCATCCAGTACGGCGGCAATCTGGTGTTCGAACAGGTCGCGGATGGCGTGCGCGTCGTTCAGCGGCTCGGTCTCGCCCGGCGGAATCAGCGTGGTGGCCAGCAGCGGCGCACCGTGCAACTCCAGCAGGGCCTGCAGGGTTTTGTGGTCGGGCACGCGCAGGCCGATGGTCTTGCGCGAGGGGTGGCTCAGGCGGCGCGGCACTTCCTTGCTGGCTTCCAGAATGAAGGTGTAGGGGCCGGGCGTGGCGGCCTTGAGCAGGCGGTATTGCTTGTTGTCTACCCGTGCGTAGTTGGCCAGCTCGCTGAGGTCGCGGCACAGCAGGGTCAGGTGGTGCTTGTCGTCCACACCGCGGGTGCGGCGCAGCAGGTCCGCGGCGGCCTTGTCGTCCAGGTGGCACACCAGCGCGTAGCTGGAGTCGGTGGGCACCGCCACCAGTTTGCCCTGGCCCAGCAGGGCCACGGTTTGCTTGAGCAGGCGGATCTGCGGGTTGTCGGGGTGGATTTCGAAGTGCTGGGCCATAGGGTTGTGATTTTAAGATTCGGTGGGTAGCACGGTGATGCGGCTTTCCCGCACCGTGAGCCAGGCCCCGGCGGCACCGCACACGGCCACCAAAATGATGCCCAGCGTGGCCCACAGGTCGGGCACGTGGTCAAACACCAGCCAGCCGCCCAGCATGGCAAAGCCGATCTGCACATACAAAAACGGCATCAGCGTGGCCGCCGGGCTGCGGGTGTAGGCCAGGATCAGCAGCAGGTGGCCCACGCTGGCGGTTACGCCCATCACCACCATACCTAGCCACAAATGCCAGTCGGTGATGGTTTCCCAAAAGAAGGGCACGGCCAGCGAGGCCACCAGGGTGCCAATCCAGCCGGTGTAGAAATGCATGGTCAAGGGGTCTTCGGTGCGGGCCAGGCGGCTGGTCAGCACCTGGAACCAGGCATTGCAGGCCACCACCGCCAGCGGCAGCAGCATGGCCCAGGCAAAGGTGTCGCCGCCGGGCCGGATGATCACCATCGTGCCCACAAAGCCGCCCGCCACCAGCATCCAGCGCAGGCCCGACACGCGCTCGCCCAGCACTGCGGCTATCAGGGTAATGACCAGCGGGGTGATCATCACGATGGCGGTGAACTCGCCGACCGGCATGAATTTCAGGCTCAGAAACGCAAACACGCTGGTCAATAGCAGCAGCACGCCGCGCAGAAGCTGAAATTTGGGGTGGGCAGTGCGCAACAGGGCCTGCCCGCGCAGGGGCAGCATGGTGGCGCTGGTCACCACGGCCTGGAAGGCGTAGCGGAACCACAGCGCCATCAGCAAGGGCACGCTGGCGGTGGTCCATTTGGTGGTGGTGTCCAGCACGGCAAAACACGCCACCGCCGCTACCACCAGCGCAATGCCGGCCAGCGCAGAGCCGGGGCGGCTCACTGGATGCGGTCCGCCAGCAGTTCCCACACGGGTGTGAGATCGCCTGGCAGGTAGGGCAGGGTGCCCAGGTCGGTGTGGCTTTCCAGTGGGCTGTGGAAGTCGCTGCCGCGCGAGGCGGCCAGGCCGAATTCACGGGCCACGTCGGCGTATTCGGTGTATTCGGCCACCGTGTGGCTGCCGGTGACCACCTCTACGCCCTGGCCGCCGTGGGCCTTGAATTCGCTGAACAGCGCGTACTCTTCATTGGCGGTAAATTTGTAGCGGCCTGGGTGGGCAATCACGGCGATGCCGCCGGTCTGGGTGATCCAGCTGACAGCATCCTTCAGCGCCGCCCAGCGGTGCGGTACATAGCCGGGTTTGCCTTCGGTGAGGTATTTGCGAAACACCTCGTAGGTGTCGGTGCAGGCACCCGACTCCACCAGAAAGCGGGCGAAATGGGTACGCGAAATCAGCTCGGGGTTACCAACGAACTTGAGCGCGCCCTCAAAAGCGTTGGGAATGCCCACAGCCGCCAGGCCCGCCGCCATTTCCATGGCGCGCGGCCCCCGGCCATTGCGCGTGGCCAGCAGGCCCTGGCGCATCAGCGGGCTGTCAGCATCAAAACCCAGCCCGACGATGTGCACGGTTTCACGCGCAAAGGTCACCGAAATCTCGGCCCCGGTCAGGTACTTCATGCCATGGGCCTTGGCGGCTGCGGCGGCACGCTGCTGGCCGCCCACCTCGTCGTGGTCGGTCAGGGCCCACAGCTCGACGCCGTTGGCGCTGGCGCGGGCCGCGAGTTGTTCGGGAGTGAGCGTGCCGTCGGAGACGACCGAGTGGCAATGGAGGTCGGCGTTGAGTATGGAGGTCACGGATCGATTTTAGGCGGTATGGGTTTTCCCTGCCCCTGGGTGGCCATTCGGCCGCGCATAAAAAAACCCGCCGGATGAGGGCGGGTTTTTTGGAGGGTACAAAGACCCGTCTGAATTACTTCAGCTTGATTTCTTTGTAGTCCACATGCTTGCGAGCTTTGGGATCAAACTTGCTGATCAACATTTTCTCGGGCATGGTTTTCTTGTTTTTGGTCGTGGTGTAGAAGTGACCAGTTCCGGCTGTAGATTCCAGCTTGATTTTTTCGCGTCCGCCTTTGGTTGCCATGATTCAGCTCCTTATGCTTGGCCACGTGCGCGCAGATCGGCGAGCACAGAGTCGATACCGTTTTTGTCGATCAAACGCAGACCGGCGTTGGAGATGCGCAAGCGGATCCAACGGTTTTCTGTTTCGACCCAGAAGCGGCGGTATTGCAGGTTCGGCAGGAACCGACGTTTGGTTTTGTTGTTGGCGTGGGAGACATTGTTCCCCGTCATCGGGCCTTTGCCCGTTACTTCGCATACGCGTGCCATGAGGACACTCCAATCAGAGCCGGGGCAGCAGACAAGCCATCCCAGCCAATTAACGGCAGAAGCCGCACCTCGCCATCCATGAAGGTGGCGGTAATGTAATTTACCGAGCCGTGCCGCTTTTTGACGAGCAACAAAATTCAGTAAAGCCCGCGATTATAGCCTTATATCTAATTTAGACGTTAGATGGACCATAGACATGAAAAAGCCCGCTGCTTTTGACAGCAGCGGGCTTTTGGGTATGTGGTGCCGGAGAGATGAATCGAACACCCGACCTTCTCATTACGAATGAGCTGCTCTACCGACTGAGCTACACCGGCACATTAGCCTCGAATTATAGCTTGCCGAAATAGGCCTCTGCCTGGGCGACTTCATTTTTGGAGCCCAGCACCACGCTCACGCGCTCGTGGAGCTTTTGCGGCACGATGTCGAGGATGCGCTGGGTGCCGGTGCTGGCGGCACCACCGGCCTGCTCGACCAGCCAGCCCATGGGGTTGGCTTCGTACATCAGGCGCAGCTTGCCGGGCTTGCCGGGCTCGCGCTTGTCCCAGGGGTAGAGGAAGATGCCGCCGCGCGTCAAGATGCGGTGCACGTCGGTAACCATGCTGGCAATCCAGCGCATGTTGAAGTCTTTGCCGCGCGGGCCTTCCGCGCCTTGCAGGCAGTCATCGATGTAGCGTTTCACTGGCGCGTCCCAGTGGCGCATATTGCTCATGTTGATGGCAAATTCTTGCGTGTCTGCCGGGATCTGGACGTTTTCGTGGGTCAGGAAGAACGAGCCCTGTTCGCGGTCCAGGGTGAACATGGCGACACCGTTGCCCACCGTCAGCACCAGCGTGGTTTGCGGGCCGTAGAGGCAGTAGCCTGCGGCGACCTGGTTCTTGCCGGGCTGGAAGAAGTCTTGCTCGACCACGGCTTCATCGCCCTTGGGCTTTTTCAGCACGCTGAAGATGGTGCCGATGCTGACGTTCACGTCGATGTTGCTGGAGCCGTCCAGGGGGTCGAAGAGCAGCAGGTATTCGCCCTGTGGGTAGCCGTTGGGCACGGCGTGGATTTCTTCCATTTCTTCCGAGGCCATGGCTGCCAGGTGGCCGCCCCATTCGTTGGCTTCGATGAGTACTTCGTTGGCGATGATGTCCAGCTTTTTCTGGATTTCGCCCTGCACGTTTTCCGATTCGGCCGAGCCCAGCACGCCGCCGAGCGCGCCTTTGTTGACGGCGTGGCTGATGCCTTTGCAGGCGCGGGCCACGACTTCGATCAGCAGGCGCAGCTGCGACGGGATCAGCCCGTCCACGCGTTGCTGTTCAACCAGGTAGCGGGTGAGAGAGATGTGTTGCGACATGGGATTCCTTATGTTTAGTCGGCGATTGCGCGGGAAACCACCTCGCGCACGTCGTTGCTGAGATCGGCCTTGGCGGCCACGCGGCCCAGCGCTTCGCGGGCGGCGGTGCGGTAGGGTTCGGCCAGGTTTTTCCAGCGGTCCAGGGCGCGCGCCAGGCGGGCTGCCACTTGCGGATTGATGCCGTCGAGCTCGATGACGCGCTCGCTCCAGAATACATAGCCTGCCGCATCCTTGCGGTGGAAAGCCCCGGGGTTGGCGCTGCAGTAGCTGAACACCACGCTGCGGGCGCGATTCGGGTTGCGCAGGCTGAAGTCGGGGTGCTTGAGCAACTGGCGCACGGCGGGCAGGATGTCGCCATTGCGGTCGGTAGCACCGGCTTGCAGGGCAAACCATTTGTCCAGCACCAGCGGCTCGTCCTTAAACAGGGCGTGGAAGCGGGGCAGGGCCTGCGCCGCCAGCGGGTGGCCGCTGGAGACCAGGGCGCTGAGCGCGTTGAAGCGGTCGGTCATATTGCCCGCGTCTTTGAAGCGCTGCAGCGATTTGCCGGGCCAGACCGCGTCGCCGCTGGCCTGTGCGGCCAGGCACAGCTGGCTCAGGGCCATGCCGGTCAGGGCGCGGCGGCCGCTGGACAGCGGGTCGGGCGAGTAGGCCCCGGTATCGCTGTAGGTGGCGTAGACCCAGGCCCAGTCTTCTGCCAGGGCCTGCGCCAGCTGGCTGCGCATGGCTTCGCGCACTGCGTGGATGCGCTGCGGATCGACCACGTCCAGCTGCTCGGCCAGGTAGGTTTCGGACGGCAGGGTCAGCACCAGTTCCTTGAAGGCGGCATCCAGATCGGGGTGGCGCAACACGCTGCGCATGGCCTCGATATAGGCATCGTTTAGGGGTTTAGCGCTTGTATTATCTGCGCTTCCAGCTATTAATGTAATAGCAGATCGCACAGCCAGGCGTTGCCCGGCTTCCCAGCGGTTAAAGGCATCGGTGTCATGCGCCAGCAGGGTGAGCAGTTGTGCGTCGGTGTAGTCGAACGCCAGCACCACCGGGGCCGAGAAGCCGCGCAGGATGCTGGGCACGGGCTCGGCATCCAGGTTGACGAAGGTCAGCGTTTCCTCGGCCTGCGACATCACGAAGGTGTAGGGCGCGGCAAGCGTGGAGCCGTCGGCGCTGTGCAGCGCGAGTTCGGTGCCGTCTTGCGCCAGCAGGCCCAGGCCAATCGGGAGCACGAACGGCTCTTTGGCAGCCTGGCCTGGGGTGGGTGCGCAGCTTTGCGCCAAGGTAAGCGTGTAGCTGCGCGAGGCTGCGTCATACACGCCAGAGGCCTGCACGCGCGGCGTACCGGCCTGGCTGTACCAGCGCTTGAACTGGGGCAGCAGGCGCGCCAGGTCGGACTGCGGGTTGGCATCGGCAATCGCCTGGGCGAAATCGTCGCAGGTTACGGCCTGGCCGTCGAAGCGCTCGAAGTACAGGGTCATGCCCTTGGCGAAGCCGTCACGCCCCACCAAGGTTTGCATCATGCGCACCACCTCGGCACCTTTTTCGTAGATGGTGACGGTGTAGAAGTTGTTGATCTCGATGTAGCTGTCGGGCCGCACCGGGTGGGCCATGGGGCCTGCATCTTCGGGGAACTGGGCGGTGCGCAGCACGCGCACGTCTTCGATGCGCTTGACGGCCTTGGCGGACGGGTCGCGGCACAGGTCCAGGCTGAATTCCTGGTCGCGGAAGACCGTCAGGCCCTCTTTGAGGCTCAGCTGGAACCAGTCGCGGCAGGTGACGCGGTTGCCGCTCCAGTTGTGGAAGTACTCGTGGCCCACCACTGACTCGATGTTGGCGAAGTCGGTGTCCGTGGCGGTGGCCTGGTTGGCCAGCACGTACTTGGTGTTGAAGATGTTCAGGCCCTTGTTTTCCATCGCGCCCATGTTGAAGTCGCTGGTGGCGACGATCATGAAGCGTTCCAGGTCCAGCGGCAGGTTGAAGCGGGCTTCGTCCCAGGCAATGGAGGCCATCAGCGAATGCATGGCGTGCTCGGTCTTGTCCAGGTCGCCGGGGCGCACAAACACCTGCAGCAGGTGATCTTTGCCGTTGCGCGCGGTGATGCGCTGCTCACGGCTCACCAGTTGGCCAGCCACCAGCGCAAACAGGTAGCAGGGCTTGCGGAACGGGTCTTCCCACTTGGCGAAGTGGCGGCCATCGTCCAAGGGGCCCTGGTCTACCAGGTTGCCGTTGCTCAGCAGCACGGGGTACTTGGCCCGGTCGGCGCGCAGCACCACGGTGTAGGTGGCCATCACGTCCGGGCGGTCCAGGAAGTAGGTGATGCGGCGAAAGCCCTCGGCCTCGCACTGGGTGAAAAAGGTGTCGTTGCTGACGAACAGGCCCATCAGCTTGGTGTTCTTGATGGGGGCGCAGGTGGTGAAGATTTCCAGGTCGAAGCTGCCGTCCTCGGGCAGGTTTTCTAGCACCAACTGGCTACCCTCCAGCTTGAACGAGGCCCCGCCGCCATTGACCAGCACGCGGGCCAGGTTCAGCTCTTCGCCGTCCAGACGCAGCGCCTGTGCGGGCACATCGGGGTTGCGGCGCATGCGCATCTTGTTGAGCACGCGCGTCTTGGCCGGGTCCAGGTCAAAGCACAGCTCCACCGTGTCGATCCAGAAAGCAGGCGCGGTGTAGTCGGCCCGGTGGATGGCTGTCGCCTGTCCTTCACGGTACATGGAGGGTCTCCAAAAAATTCGATTGCAAAAGTTCTTCGTAATTGTGCACAGTGGCGATGACGTGCGGCCCGGCCAGCTCTTCGGGCGTGTTGCTGGTGCAGATGCCCACGGCCCGCATCCCGGCGCGGCGTGCAGCTTCTATGCCAAAGGGTGCGTCTTCGAACACGATGCAGTGCTCGGGCGCAATGCCCAAGCGCTGTGCTGCTGCTAAAAAGATAGCAGGCGTAGGCTTGCCACTGAGGCCCTCGTCACCGCGCGCAGTCGCATCGGGCGGCGGGTTCATCTGCAAATGGCCCAGGGCAAATTCCACATTGTGGATGTCGCCCGCCGTGCCCACCGCCACTTTCAGGCCACGCGCCCGGGTGGCCTGGTAGAAGGCGGTGAAGCCCGGCACTTCCTTGAAAATCGGCCCAAAGATGTCGCGGTAGAGCTGCTCTTTCTCGTGCACCAGGGCCCAGGCCTGGGCCTCATCCATGTCGGGCTGGTCGAGGATCAGGCGCACACACTCCAGGCCGGTACGGCCCGTGGTGCGGCGCATCAGCTCGCCGATCTCCATGGCCACACCGTGCTTCTGGGCAAAGTCCAGCCAGGTGGAGGTGTGGTGCGGCATGGAGTCGACCATGGTGCCGTCCATGTCGAAGATGATGGCTTTGGTGGGTTGCGAGAGAAGAGCTTGCATTACACGCCTTGCTTGAGAGAGGCTTCAATAAAGATGTCCAGGTCGCCATCCAGCACCTTCTGGGTGGCCGAGACTTCGACGTTGGTGCGCAAATCCTTGATGCGGCTGTTGTCTAGCACGTAGCTGCGGATCTGGTGGCCCCAGCCTACGTCGGTCTTGGTGTCTTCCAGTTTTTGCTGGGCTTCTTGCTGTTTGCGCAGTTCGAAGTCGTACAGGCGGCTGCGCAGGCGCTTCCAGGCCACGTCGCGGTTGCTGTGCTGGCTGCGGCCGTCCTGGCACTGGACCACGATGCCGGTGGGGATGTGCGTCAGGCGCACGGCCGAGTCGGTCTTGTTGATGTGCTGGCCGCCTGCGCCGCTGGCGCGGAAGGTGTCGGTGCGCACGTCGCTGGGGTTGATGTCGATCTCGATGGAGTCGTCCACTTCGGGGTAGACGAAGACGCTGGCAAAGCTGGTGTGGCGGCCGCCCGAGCTGTCGAACGGGCTTTTGCGCACCAGGCGGTGCACGCCGGTCTCGGTGCGCAGCAGGCCAAAGGCGTATTCGCCCTCGATCTTGATGGTCGCGCCCTTGATGCCGGCGGTGTCGCCGTCGGTGATGTCTTCCACCGTGGCGGTAAAGCCCTTGCGTTCGGCGTAGCGCAGGTACTGGCGCAGCAGCATGCTGGCCCAGTCGCAGGCTTCCGTGCCACCGGCACCGGCCTGGATGTCCAGGAAGCAGGGCAGGGGGTCGGCCGGGTTGTTGAACATGCGGCGGAATTCGAGGGCTTCAACCTCGGTGGCCAGCCCAGCGGTTTCGGTTTCGATGGTGACCAGGCCGTCTTCGTCGGCATCGATCTTCGACATTTCGAACAGTTCGGTGTTGTCGGCCAGCTCACGGGTGAGCTTGTCCAGCGACAGCACGACCGCGTCGAGCGACTTCTTTTCCTTGCCCAGCTCTTGGGCCTTTTTCGGGTCGTTCCAGACGCTGGGGTCTTCTAGCGAGGCATTGACGGTGCGCAGGCGTTCGGCTTTGGCATCGACGTCAAAGATACCTCCGGAGGTCTTCCGTGCGCACGCTCAGGGTGCTGAGTTGGTTGCCAATGGTGTTGATACGTTCTGCGTCCATGAGATTCTTCCTTGGGGTGTGTGCACGGGTCTGGGGCACGGCACGGGGGTGCAGCGCTGACAAGTGGGCATCGGGTGGCTAATCGCATATTTTCTCATGCCCCCGGGCCCGGTTCGAGGGGGCGGTGGCCTCCCGCAGGATGCAGCGCATCCGCCCGCCTGGGCCGGTGGTTTTTGCTTTTTAAAACCGTGCTGGGGGGCGGAATGGGTCACGGAAAATGGTTTTTTGAAACACAATGTATCTCCATAGTAGCGTGGTGTTGCCACACCCAGCCCCGCAATATGCGACCAGATGCCCGCCACCGCCATGCCCCGAACCAACGACCACCGTAGATTGAAAGTCCATATCCTGGCTTTGGGGCTGTTGGCGGTCCTGTCTTTGGTGGTCACCATGGCGATGCCGCCATGGACGAGCCTGACCCATGGCCACACGGACATGCTGTCGGTGCATATCCTGATGGAGCTGTTTGCCGTCCTCATTGCCATGCTGGTGGTTTCGGTGTCCTGGCACACCTTCGATGCACGGGAAGCGCGTTCGGCCAATATTTTGATGTGTGGTTTCCTGATCGTGGCCTGCTGTGATCTGGTACATGCACTGTCCTATGCAGGCATGCCGAACTTCCTGGCGCCGAGCGGCACGCCCCGGGCCATCTTTTTTTGGCTGATGGGGCGCAGCTTCGAGGTTGTCACCATGGCCCTGGTGGCAGTGGAGTGGGTGCCACCGCTATCGCGCAAATTCTGGCTGGCCCTGGGTCTGGGAATTTCTGCGGGCCTGGTCTGGTTTGGCTCTTACGCACTGGATGCCTTTCCAGTGACTTTTGTGCCGGGCCAGGGTGTTACCCCGTTCAAGGCGAACTTCGAGTACCTGCTGTGCTTGTTGAACCTGGCCGTGGCCTTGGTGCTGTGGCGGCGTGCAGAGCGCATCGGCTCGTCGCGCCTGTATCTACTGGCCTTGTCCAGTTTTGTGATGGGCGTGGGGGAGCTTTCGTTCACCGCCTATGTGGCACCGTCTGATTTTCAGAACATTTTTGGCCATGCCTACAAACTGGCTGCCTATGTGTTGCTGTACCAGGCCACCTTCATCACCAGCATCCGCCAGCCATTTGAGGATTTGCGGCAATCCGAAAACAGCTTGCGGGCGAGCGAGAACCGCTACCACTCGGCCCTGGCTTCCTTGTCGGAAGGTGTGGTGGTGCAGGGGGCAAACGGCACTGTTCTGACCGCCAACCGCGCCGCCGCGGCGATCCTGGGCTTGGCGGTGGAACAGCTCCTTGGGTTGAGTCTGGCGGACCCGCGCTGGCGCGCCATCCAGCCGGATGGCCTTCCTTGGCCCGCGGATGCCTACCCCTTTTTGGTGACATTGCGCACTGGCCAGCCCACATCGCAGGTCACCATGGGCATCTACAAACCGGATGGGGCCCTGGTCTGGATTCTGGTGAATTCCGAGCCGATGCACATTCCCGGCGAAATGGCGGTGCGGTCGGTGGTCACCTCATTTACCGACATCACTTTGCGCAAAGATGCCGAAACCCAGCTACGGATTGCGGCTATCGCTTTCGAGTCTCAGGAAGGGATGATGATTACCGATGCCCGGCATGTGATTTTGCGGGTCAACCAGGCTTTCGTTGAAAACACCGGTTATTCCGCACAAGAAGTGGTGGGCAAGACCCCGCGCATGCTGCAGTCGGGTCGGCATGACCGCGCTTTTTATGCGGCCATGTGGGAGGTGGTCCACCGCACCGGGGTCTGGCAGGGCGAGGTATGGGACCGGCGCAAGAACGGTGAGGAATACCCCAATTGGCTGACGATCTCTGCCGTTAAAGGGGCCGACGGCGTGGTCACCCACTATGTAGGGGCGAATCTCGATATTTCCCGGCGCAAGGCCGTCGAGGACCAGCTCCACCAACTATCGTTCTACGACCCCTTGACCCATCTGCCCAACCGCCGCCTGCTGCTGGACCGCCTGGGCCATGCCCTGGCCAGCTATGCCCGTAGCCAGCGCCCGGGGGCGGTGGTGTTGATCGATCTGGACCACTTCAAGACACTCAACGACACCCAGGGCCACGAGGTGGGCGACCGCCTGCTCACCCAGGTCGCCCAGCGGCTGCAATACGCGGTGCGCCAGGGGGATACGGTGGCCCGTCTGGGTGGAGATGAATTCGTGGTCTTGCTGGAAAGCTTTGATCCTGACAGCTTGCTGGCCACGCAGATCGAAACCCGGGCCGAGAAGATTTGCCTGGCCTTGGACCAGCCCTACCAGCTGGAGATCAAGCAGGATGACGGCCAGCGCCAGACCATCGAGTACCACTCCACCGCCAGCATCGGCATCACCCTGTTGGGCGACGCGAACAGCAATGTGGACGAGCTGCTGAAGCAGGCCGATCTGGCGATGTACCAGGCCAAAAACTCGGGCCGCCACGCCATCCGCTTCTTCGACCCCGACATGCAGGCCCGCGTGAATGCGCGCACCGTGCTGGAGACCGAGATGCGGATGGCGCTGCTCAAAGGGCAGTTCCTGTTGCACTACCAGCCTCAGGTGGACGGTGCGCAGCCGCGCCTCACCGGGGCCGAGGTGCTGGTCCGTTGGTTGCACCCCGAGCTCGGCATGGTGTCACCGGCCGACTTCATTCCGCTGGCCGAGGCCAGCGGGCTGATCCTGCCTTTGGGAGCCTGGGTGCTGAAGACCGCCTGCACCCAGTTGGCCGTCTGGGCGGGCCAGCCGCAGATGGCCGCGTTGACCGTGGCTGTGAACGTCAGTGCCCACCAGTTCGCCCAGGCCGACTTCACCGACCTGGTGCTGGACGTGCTGGCGCAGACCGGGGCACCGCCCCAGCGTCTCAAGCTGGAGCTCACCGAAAGCACCCTGGTCAACAACGTCGAAGCCATCATCGCCAAGATGCTGCTGCTCAAAGCGCACGGCGTGGGTTTTTCGCTGGACGACTTTGGCACCGGCTATTCCTCACTGTCCTACCTGAAGCGCCTGCCGCTGGACCAGCTGAAAATCGACCAGTCGTTTGTGCGGGACGTGCTGACCGATCCCAACGACGCGGCCATCGCCCAGATGATCGTCGCCCTGGGCGGCAGCCTGGGCCTGGCCGTCATTGCCGAAGGCGTGGAAATCGAAGCCCAGCGCCAGTTTCTGGCCAGCCACGGCTGCCACGCCTACCAAGGCTATTTGTTCAGCAAGCCCCTGCCTCTGGAGGCCTTCGAGGCATTGGTGCAACGCCGCTTGGGCACCTGCTAGGAAGCCGCCAAGGCCCGTGGCCGGTGGCCCGCAGCTTGCGGGGTCAACCGGAACACCGACACCGTGTGCACCAGCTCGGCCGCCTGGTGCTTCAGGCTGTCGGCGGCGGCGGCGCTTTGCTCGACCAGGGCGGCGTTTTGCTGGGTGGTCTGGTCGATCTGGGTGATGGCCTCGCTGATCTGGCCCACCCCCAGGGTTTGTTCGCGGCTGGCGGCGCTGATGTCGCCCATGATGTCGGTGACGCGGCGGATGGAGGCCACCACCTCCTGCATGGCGGCACCGCTCTCGTCCACCAGCGCCGTGCCCTGCGCCATGCGCTGCACACTGGTCTGGATCAGGCCCTTGATCTCGCGGGCGGCTTCGGCGCTGCGCTGGGCCAGCAGGCGCACCTCGCTGGCCACCACCGCAAAGCCCCGGCCCTGTTCCCCGGCGCGGGCGGCTTCTACGGCGGCATTCAGCGCCAGGATGTTGGTCTGGAAGGCAATGCCGTCGATCACGCCCACGATGTCGGCAATCTTGGTGGAGGCCTGGGCGATGCCGGTCATGGTGTCGGCGGCGCGGGTGAACACCTCGGAGCCGCGCACGGCCACGCTGGAGGCCTGCAGGGCCAGCTGGTTGGCCTGCTGGGCACCGTCGGTGTTTTGCTGGATGGTGGCCCCCAGCTCTTCCATGCTGGCGGCGGTCTGTTCCAGGGCCGAGGCCTGGGCTTCGGTGCGGGCGCTGAGGTCGTGGTTGCCCACCGCGATCTGCTGGCTGGCGCTGGAGACGCTTTCGGCGCTGGCGCGCACGCTGCCCACCACACGGGCCAGGCTGGCCTGCATGCCGTGCAGGGCGTTGAGCAGGTCAGCCAGCTCGTCCTTGCCTGCCACGGCCTGGGCGGCGGTCAGGTCGCCGTTGGCCACGGCCTGCGACACGCCCAGCGCATGGCCGATGCGGGTGGTGATGGTGCGGCTGAAGCGCCAGCTCGCCAGCATCACGGCCAGGCAGACCAGCAGCATCACGCCCAGGCTGATGGTGGTGGCGCGCTGGCCGTTGTGGGCGGCCAGGTCGGCCACGGCGCGGCTGTCGGCGGCAATGGCTTTTTCGGCCTCGTCCAGCAGCTTGGCGGGTTCGCGGTCCATGCCTTGCACCGCCTTGTCGCCCACCGTCGGGTCGAATTCGGCGGCCTTGAAGGCCTCGAACCCCTTGCGGTAGGCCGCGCCCATGGTTTGGTGGGCCTGCGCAAAGCGCTCGACCAGGCCGCGCGCATCGCCCGGCGGCAGGGCCTGCTGCAATTGGCCAGCGGCCTGGGCGATTTCGCCCTCTTTGGTTTCAAACGCCTTCCAGTAGCGCGCCAGTTGCTCGGGGTTTTTGCCGCGCAGCAAGACGTTTTTCCACTCCTGCACCTGCACCTTGAAGTCGTTGAGAAGGTCGCCGATGGCGCGCTCGTTGCTGTGGCGGTCTTGTACCGTGGTTTGGTAGGTGGCCAGCGACTGGTTCAGCTGGTAGATGCCGAACAGCGCGGCGCACAGCACCAGCACCATGGCGGCGGCAAACGCCAGGGGCAGTTTGAGACTCAGTTTCATACATCACCGCTTTGCAGCGCCCACGTGGCCAAGATGTTTACATCTTGACACAAACCGTGTGTATACGCCATCTACTGTGATGCTATTTAATTTATAGCTTCTCACGCCCTATCCATCAGCACGAACGGCCTGAAAGGCTTGAATCAATCGGCCAGAAACCCTTCGACCAGCCGCGCCAGGGCTTCGGGCTGGTCGTGGTGCAGCATGTGGCCCGCGTCCTGGATGGTCGCCACTGTGGCATTCGGCACCGACTGCAGGCGCGTGTGGTACTCGGCCAGCGTGTAGCCCTGGCCCCAGCGGGCCAGGCTGTCGTCGGAGGCTTCGACCGACAGCGTGGGCGCGGTGATACGCTGGTACACGGCCAGCGTTTCATCGACGCGGAACAGCTGGGCGTTGCGCAGCTTGTGGGCCGGGTCGCCCAGAATCTGCCAGGGCCGGGTGCCATCGTTCTGGATGGTGGGCTGCGACCAGTGCTGGGCCAGCCACTCGGCCTTGTCCAGGGGCAGGCGGGGGTTGGTCTTGACCAGGCGGTGGGCCACGCCGCGCAGGTCGGGGTAGGTTTTCAGGCGCATCTCGCCCTGGTGCAGGCTGTGCAGGCCGTCCATCCACTGGGCGAGGCGGCCCGGTGCCTGGGCTGGCGTGGTGGCGGGCATGCCAAAGCCTTCCAGGTTCACCAGGCGGCGGATGCGCTCGGGGCGCACACCCGCGTACAGCATGGCCACGTGGCCGCCCATGCTGTGGCCCACCAGGTCTACCGCCTGGCCGGGGGCGTAGTGGTTCAGCAGAAAGTCCAGGTCGGCCAGGTAGTCGGGAAACCAGAAGCTGTCGGCCCCGCCGCTGCCGGTCTGGCCAAAGCCGCGCCAGTCGGGGGCGATGGTGTGGCGGTCTTGCGCCAGGGCATCCACCATGAACTGGTAGCTGGCCGCCACGTCCATCCAGCCGTGCAGCAGCACCAGTGGCGGCTGGCCGGGCTGGGGCTGGCCCCACTGGCGGACATGGTAAGAAATGCTGCGGATGGGGATGAACTCGCTGCGCGAGGGGCGTTGGATGGCGTACATCCTCCAATATTAGCCACAGCCATGTTGTAGGATGGAAAATTACCCTCTGACACACCTCCGACCACCGCCCCATGAAAAAAATCCAACTCGGTCAAAGCGACCTGCAAGTCACCGCCGTTTGCCTGGGCACCATGACCTTTGGCGAGCAGGTGGGTGAGGCCCAGGCCCACACCATCCTGGACCGCGCGCTGGAGCGCGGCGTGAACTTTATCGATACGGCCGAGATGTATTCCGTGCCCGCCCGGGCCGAAACCTACGGTGCTACCGAAACCATCCTGGGCCACTGGTTCATGCAAAACCCCGGTGCGCGGCACAAGGTGGTGCTGGCCACCAAGGTGGCGGGCCCGGCGCGCGGCATGGGCTGGATCCGCAACGGCAGCCCCGACCTGACCCGCGCCGAGATCATCGACGCCTGCCACGGCAGCCTGCACCGCCTGCATACCGACGTGATCGACCTCTACCAGATCCACTGGCCGGTGCGCCACGTGCCCGCGTTTGGCGGCGTGTACTTTGATCCTGACAAAGACATGCCCGTCTCCAGCATCCACGAGCAGCTAGAAGCCCTGGCCTCGCTGGTCAAGCAGGGCAAGGTGCGGGCCATCGGCCTGTCCAACGAAACGCCTTTTGGGGTGCACGAGTTTGTGCGCCTGGCCGAGCAGCACGGCCTGCCGCGCGTGGCCAGCGTGCAAAACCCCTACTGCCTGGTCAACCGCACGGTGGAAAACGGCCTGGACGAAACCATGTACCGCCTGGGCGTGTCGCTGCTGGCCTATTCGCCGCTGGCTTTTGGCCTGTTGACCGGCAAATACGATGCAAATGGATTTACTAACAGCACCACCGGCCCGGATGCGCCACAGGGCCGCATGTCCCAGTTCGAGTCGATGCGCAAGCAGCGCTGGGGCCGCCCCGAGTCGCTGGAGGCCGCCCGCCGCTACAACGCCCTGGCCCGCGCCAACGGCATGACCCCCACCCAGATGGCGCTGGCGTTTTGCCACTCCAAATGGCAGGTGGCCAGCACCATCATCGGGGTGACCTCGGTGGCGCAGCTGGACGAATGCCTGGATGCCTGGGGCAAGACGCTACCGAGCGCGTTGCTGGCCGAAATCGACAAGATCCGCTGGGAACTGCGCGACCCGGCACAGTAAGCTGATTGCTATCATTTAAGTAGCTTCTCACGCTTATGGAATGGGCGGTGACGGCATATTTCTTATAAATTATTGGACATGGCCAAAACTGCGCACATTTCGGAAACCCCGGCCACCCAGTTCCTCAAGGCGCAGGGCGTGGCCTTCACTGAACACCCCTACACCTACCTGGAGCACGGTGGTGCCCAGCACAGCGCCGAGGTGCTGGGGCTGGACCCGTTTACCGTGGTCAAAACCCTGGTGATGGAAGACGAGCACGCCAAGCCGCTGATCGTGCTGATGCACGGCAACCGCGCGGTGTCGCTGAAGAACCTGGCGCGGCAGATCGGCTGCAAATCCGTCGCGCCCTGCAAACCCGAGGTGGCCAACCGGCACAGCGGTTACCTGGTGGGCGGCACCTCGCCGTTTGCCACCCGCAAAACCATGCCGGTGTACGTCGAAGCGGCGATTTTGGAGCTGCCCCGCATCGCCATCAACGGCGGGCGGCGCGGCTACCTGGTGGGGTTGAACCCGCAGGTGTGCGTGCAGTTGCTCAACGCAAAGCCGGTGGACTGCGCCATTCCGCTGTGACGAACAGGCAAAATGCGCCACCGTTTGGAGACATAGTTTTGACCACGATCTACCCTGTTTTAGCCACCCTGGCCGCCTACCTGCTGGGCTCGCTGTCGTTTGCCGTCATCGTCAGCCGGGTGATGGGCCTGAGCGACCCGCGCACCTTTGGCAGCAAAAACCCCGGGGCCACCAATGTGCTGCGCTCGGGCAGCAAGCCCGCCGCCATCGCCACCCTGCTGCTGGACGGCGTGAAGGGCTGGCTGCCGGTGGCACTGGTGGGCTGGTACGGCAAACCGTACGGGCTGGAAGACGGCACCATCGCCCTGGTGGGGCTGGCGGCGTTTCTGGGCCATCTGTACCCTGTTTTTTTCAAATTCGTGGGCGGCAAGGGCGTGGCCACGGCGCTGGGCGTGCTGCTGGGCATCCACCCGCTGCTGGGCCTGGTAGCCATGCTGACCTGGCTGCTGGTGGCCTTTGTCTTCCGGTTTTCGTCGCTGGCCTCGCTGGTGGCCACGGCCCTGGCCCCTGTGGTCTACGTGCTGGGCAGCGGTGGGGCCTGGTACAGCGAAACGCCGGTGCTGATCTCCATCTGCGTGATGGCCGCACTGCTGTTCTACCGGCACCGCGAAAACATCGTGCGCCTGCTGAACGGCAAAGAGTCTCGCCTGGGCAAAGGCAAAAAGCCGGCCTGATCGGCCGCGCCGTCGCTTCAGACTAGAACGGTCAAATTCCAGGGATACCGTGGAACCGGCTTTGCCGGGCCACTGGTATCGCCCCCTGCAAGGGGGTTGGCGGAAGACGCGAAGCGCTGAAGCCTGGGGGTGTGCCTTTACCTTGCAGCCCGGTCGGCGTAAATGCCCTGGCGCAGCAGGCTCTGGTGGTTGACGCGCACCTTCACCGCATCCTGCGTCAGCGCGGCCTGGATCAGCGGGCTGCTGGTGGCGGTGCGGTGCAGGCGCGGCGGCACAAAGGTGTCGCCATTGCGGTTCAGCAGCATGGCCACCAGAGGGTGGTTGGCCTTGGCGCTGCGGCGCAACACCACGGCGGTTTCGCCGCTGTCCATGCGCACATAGGTGCCGGGCGGGCACAGGCCAATGGCCCGCACCAGCGCAAAACCCACCGGGTCGTGCGCGCCCAGGGCGCTGGCCATGATGCTGCGCACCGAATCCGTCACGCTGCGCCCGGTGCGCGATTTGCGCGGGCTGACCATGGCCGCATAGCGGTCTACCACGCGCAGGGTGTGGGCCAGCCGGGGCACCAGGCCCAGGGCCTGGACATCGCTGCGCGGGTCGTGCGCGTGGTGGTGGGTGGCCACCACATCCAGCCAGTCGGGGTCGGTGATGCCCACCTCGGTCAGCACCTGGCGGCCGGCGGCGGCGTGGCTGCGGATCAGCGTCTGCTGCGCGTCGGTGGGTGGGCTGGTTTGCACGGCCAGGCTGTCCTGCAGCTGGGTCATGCCGATGTTCATGGTCATGGCGGCACACACCAGGCTGTTGCGTTCGCTGTCCACCAGGTGCAGTTCGTGGGCGGTGATGTGGCACAGCACGGCGCATACCAGGGCGTGCAGGGCGCTGTAGCCGACCGACGCATTGGTGGCCAGCTGGAACAGCAAATACAGCGCCGTGTCGGTGTCTTGGTGCAGCAGGTCTTGCATCCAGCGGTCGTACTGCCGGATTTTGGATTCAAAGTCGGGGATGTTGCGCGGATTGGCCAGCACCATGGCCAAGCCCGACTCCAGATCGGCCCACAGGCTGAGCAGGTCTTCGTAATCGGCTTCCTGCGGAGAGGGCACTTGGGTGGTGGGCATGTATCGGGGGCAGTCAGAGGTACAGGCCGAATTTAGCAGAGACGGGGCATGTGTACACGATCTCAGTATCGCCGTTCCAGCACCATCTGGTCGTTGATGCGGGTCATCTGGAACTGGGTCAGGAAGCTGTTGCCCAGCAGCACATAGGGCATGGACGCGGGCGTGACCACCGCTTCCACCCCCGGCAGCTCCACATCGCCGATGCGCACCGAGTTCAGCCGGATGCGCCAGCCGATGGAGTTGCCGTTGGCTGTGTTCATGCGGATCTGTTCGCCGTTCTTGTAGGGAATGCCCATGCGCTCGGCATCGTTCACGCCCAGGGCGACCGCAGTGGCCCCGGTGTCCACCATGAACTGCATGGCCTGGCCGTTGATCTTGCCGGGGCCCATGAAGTGGCCCTGGCTGTCGGCCATCAGCACGATCTTGTTGCCCGTGCCCTTGCCCTTGACGCTCACCGGCGACTCGCCCACGCGCAGGGTGGCGCGCTTGCCCGCAATCTCCACCACCGCCTCGTCGTTGGCGGCAGACAGCAGCTTCACCCCCAGATAGGTTTCGCCCGGTGCCACGCTCTTGGGCGCGCGCCCATCGACCAGCAGCAGGGCCTTGCCGCCCATCATGCCGCTCAGGGCGACGCTTTGGGCCTGCGCGCCCGCAACCATGGCCGTACAGAGCACGGTCAGGCCGAGGCGGTGCAGGGTGTGCATCAGTCGCGTTGGTTGTTGAAGCTCAGGGGCAGGTCGGTGATCTCTTTGCGGATCACCGCCATGGCCGATTGCAGATCGTCGCGCTTGGCGCCGGTGATGCGCACCGCATCGCCCTGGATGGCGGCGGTGACCTTGAGCTTGCTGTCCTTGATGGCGCGGGTGATTTTTTTGGACACCTCGGTCTCAATGCCGTTGCGCACCTTGACCACCAGCTTGACCTTGTCGCCGCCCATCTTTTGCACGTCGCCCTTGTCGAGGAACTTCACGTCCACGCCTTGCTTGGTCATTTTGTTGGTCAGTACGTCCATGATCTGGTCTAGCTGGAATTCGGCATCGCCGATCAGGGTGATTTCCTTGTCTTTGAGCTCGATGCTGGCCGAAGTGCCCTTGAAGTCGAAGCGGGTGGCGATTTCTTTGGCGGAGTTGTCCACCGAGTTGCGCACTTTGGGCAGGTCGGGTTCGCAAACGGTATCGAATGAGGGCATGGTTTTCTCGGAAATAGGGTGTGGGCGAGGGCTGTATTGGCAGATGGCCCGCCGCCCGGTGGGACAATCCAGGCATGTTAATCGAGAAAAATGTTCCCCTGCGCGGCTACAACAGCTTTGGCATCCACGCCCGCGCCCACACCCTGGTGCGCATCCGCAGCGAGGCCGACCTGCTGGCGCTGCGCTCCGATGCCACGCTGCAGGCCCAGCCCAAGTTCGTGCTGGGCGGCGGCAGCAACATCGTCATCACCGGCGATGTAAAGCCCGTGGTGCTCAAGGTGGAAGTGCCCGGCAAGCGCCTGGTGGCCGAGACCGACAAAGCCTGGGTGGTGGAAGCCGGTGCCGGGGAAAACTGGCACGACTTTGTGGCCTGGACGATCGACCAGGGCTACTGGGGGCTGGAAAACCTGGCCCTGATCCCCGGCACCGTGGGCGCTACGCCGGTGCAGAACATCGGTGCCTACGGCGTGGAGCTGCAAGACCGCTTCGAGGCGCTGGACGCGGTAGATCTGCAAACGGGCGACAGCTTCACCCTGAACGCCGCCCAGTGCGCCTTTGGCTACCGCGATTCGGTCTTCAAGCACCAGGGCGGCATGGGCCTGGAGGGCAGGGCGCTGATCACCCGCGTGCGCTTCCACCTGGCGAAAGCCTGGAAACCGGTGCTCGGCTACCTCGATCTGGAAAAGAAAATGGCCGCCACCGGCATCACCGCGCCCAGCGCGCGCCAGATCTTCGACTGGATCTGCGAAATCCGCCGCGCCAAGCTGCCCGACCCGCAGGTGCTGGGCAACGCAGGCAGCTTCTTCAAGAACCCCACCGTCAGCGCCGAGCAGTGCGCCGACATCATCGCTCGCGAGCCCCGGGTGGTCTATTACCAGCTGGACAACGGCACGGTGAAGCTGGCGGCGGGCTGGCTGATCGATGCCTGCGGCTGGAAGGGCAAGTCGGTGGGCAACGCCGCCGTGTACGACAAGCAGGCCCTGGTACTGGTGAATCGGGGTGGGCCTGCGCACCCTGCGACCGGCGGCGAGGTCATGACCTTGGCCAAAGCCATCCAGACCAGTGTGTACGAGCGCTTCGGCATCCGCCTGGAGCCCGAGCCGGTAGTCGTTTAACAGGGTAATTTTCTATGCCGCATCTCGTCATCCTCTACACCGGTCAACTCGACGCGCCCGCTGCCCAGGGCGGTAGCGACATCGGCCAGCTCTGCCGCAGCCTGGCCGACACCATGCTGGGTGTGCTGGACGATGCGGGCCAGCAGCTCTTTCCCACGGGCGGCACGCGCGTGCTGGCCTACCCGGCGGCGCATTACGCGGTAGCCGACGGCAATGGAGATTACGCGTTTGTCTACCTGAACCTGCGCATGGGCAAGGGCCGCAGCGAGGCCACCCAGCAGCGCGCGGGCGAGGCGTTATTGGCCTGTACCCGGGCGCATTTCGCGCCGATTTTTGACCAGCGCCCCATCGGCATCACGCTTCAGATCGACGTGGGCCCCGAGGTGTTTGACGGCAAATACAACAACCTGCACCCGCTGTTCCAGAAGAACTAGCGGGCGGCTGCTTTAGCCGAAATGGCAGATGTAGTGGTAGGGGGCGGTGACGCGGATCTGGAAGCTGGCGTTGCCTGGCACGCTGAAGGTTTCGCCTTCGCCCGACTTCACCCACACATCCGTGCCTGCCAGCATGTATTCGCATTCGCCGCCTACGCCTTCCATGATCTCGGGCGCGCCGGTGTTGAAGGTCAGCGTGGCGGGCAGGATCACGCCCACGCTCTTTTTGGTGCCGTCGGCAAAGCTCACGCCGTGGCTGATGCACTTGCCGTCAAAGTAGACGCTGGCCTGGGTGGTGACGGTGACGCTGGGGATGTGGGTGGTGGTCATGGTTAAAAACGGGTTTGCTATTGTTTATGTAGCTTCTCGTGCTTATAGAATAAGCGCTAGAAGCCAATTTGATTGCTAAAAATCGGGCAGAACACTATTGTAAGAGGGCCGCCCAGGCCTCCGGGCTGAAGCCCACCGTCAGCCCATCGCCGCCCCATTCCACCACCGGGCGCTTCACGGTGCTGGTGTGCGCCAGCATCACCGCCTGGGCGCTGGCGGCATCCACCACGCTGGCCTGGGTGGCAGCGTCCAGCTTGCGCCAGGTGGTGCCCTGGCGGTTCAGCACTTTCTCCCAGCCCAAAGCCTGGGTCCAGACCGCCAACCGGTCAGCAGGCACACCGGCTTTTTTGAAGTCGTGGAAGGTATAGGGCAGGGCCTGGGCAGTGAGCCAGGCACGGGCCTTTTTGACCGTGTCGCAGTTGGGGATGCCGTAGAGGGTAATCATGGGCAGATTATTCCATAAGGCCCACCAATAGCTATATATTCCGTAGCGGCTTATGCTTTCTGCATAAGCGGTAGATGCCTAAATTCCATATAAATTGCGTAAAAGCATCCCTTCCAGAAACACCGCAGAACTGGCTTTGCCAGGCTGCTGGTGTTGCCCCCTGCAAGGGGGTTGGCGAGAGCGAAGCGAAGCCTGGGGGTGAGACAATCTTCCCCATGCAAACCCTGAACGACTGGCTGGCGCACTGCGAGCGGCTCCACCCCACCACTATCGAACTCGGCCTGGACCGGGTGCGCACCGTAGCCCAGCGCATGGGCTTGGCGCTGACCTGCCCCGTCATCACCGTGGCGGGCACCAACGGCAAGGGCTCCACCTGCGCCATGCTGGAGGCCATCCTGCTGCAATCGGGCTACCGCACAGGGGTCTACACCTCGCCGCACCTGGTGCATTTTGAAGAACGTTGCCGGATTGGTGGCGAGATTGCCGGTGCTGCGGACTTTGTAGCGCACTTTGCAGCCGTGGAGAGCGCAAGAGGCGAAATTTCCTTAAGCTATTTTGAATTTTCCACCTTGGCGATTTTGGCGTTGATGGCGCAGTCCCAGCTGGACGTGGCGATTCTGGAAGTGGGCCTGGGCGGGCGGCTGGATGCCGTCAACATCATCGACACCGACTGCGCCATCATCACCAGCGTGGACCTGGACCACATGGAATTTTTGGGCACCACCCGCGAAGCCATCGGCTTCGAGAAGGCCGGCATCATGCGCGCGGGCAAGCCGGTGGTGGTCAGCGACCCCATGCCGCCGCAAAGCGTGCTGGACCATGCCCAAGCCATAGGTGCCGACCTGTGGCGTTTTGGTGAAGACTTCAATTTCTCGGGCGACAAGCAGCAGTGGGGCTGGGCCGGGCGCGGACGGCGTTACGCGGGCCTGGGTTACCCCGGGCTGCGCGGGGCCAACCAGCTGATGAACGCCTCCGGCGTGTTGGCGGCGCTGACCGCGCTGCGCGAGCAGTTGCCCATCACCGCCCAGGCGGTGCGCACCGGCTTGTCCATGGTCGAACTGCCGGGCCGCTTCCAGATCGTGCCCGGCCAGCCCACGTTGGTGCTGGACGTGGCGCACAACCCGCACGCGGTGGCGGCGCTGGCGGCCAACCTGGATGCCATGGGCTTTTACCCCACCACCCACGCGGTGTTCGGGGCCATGGCCGACAAAGACCTGCTGCCCATGCTGGCGCGCATAGGCCCGCTGATCGACCGCTGGTATTTCACCGACATGCCCACCCCCCGCGCGGCCACGGCGGCGCACTTGCAAACCCAGTGGCTGGCCCAAAATACCCGTAAAGATGCATCCAGTTCGGTGCACACGGACCCCATGCAGGCACTGCATGCGGCCATCGCTGCCGCAGACCCCGCTGATAGAATCGTAGTCTTTGGCTCGTTTTATACAGTGGGCGGCGTGCTGGAAGGCGGCATTCCCCGGCTGACCGCCAAACACCTCGGCTCCTGACACTCCGCATGGCTTTTTTCAAGTTTCGAACCCAGGGCGACGAACCGTCGGCAGGCCCCGCTGAAACCATCGACGGCATGCGCCGCCGCGCCCGGCACCGCCTGATTGGCGCGGCGCTGCTGGTGCTGGTGGGCGTGATTGGCTTCCCGCTGCTGTTCGATACCCAGCCGCGCCCGGTGGCGGGCGATATCGCCATCGACATTCCCGACAAAGCCAAGGTCAAGCCGCTCAGCGTGGGCACGGTCAAGGTCGAAAAAGCGGTGGAAACCGATGCGCCCGTAGCGGTAGCTGCTGCTCCGCAAACCCCAGAACCCAAGGTATCGACCGAATCCAGCCTCGACCCCAAGGAAGAAGTCCTGGCACCCCGGCCCGCGCCCAAGGTTGAAAAACCGGTAAAGGCTGAAGTGAAGCCTGAGCCCAAACCTGAAGCTAAACCCGCCCACAAGCCCGAAGACGATGCCGCCAAGGCGCGCGCCTTGTTGGACGGCAAGGCCACGGCCGACGCAGCCGATGGCCGTTTCATCGTCCAGGTGGGCGCGTTTGCCGATGCCGACAAGGCCCGCGAAGCCCGTTCCAAGCTGGAGCGGGCGGGCTTGAAAACCTATACCCAGGTGGTAGATACCAAGGACGGCCCGCGGACCCGGGTGCGGGTAGGCCCATTTACGGGCAAGGCCGATGCCGAAAAGGCCGCCAGCAAGATCAAGGGCCTGGCTTTGTCCGCCTCGATCCTGGCTTTGTAGGTGTTGAATTCTGTGGCGCTGCTCGATTGGGCAGTGCTGGCCACTTTGTTGTTGTCTCTGGTGCTGGGCGCGGTGCGCGGCCTGGTCTACGAGGTGCTGTCGGTGCTGGGCTGGATAGCGGCTTTTGTGGCAGCGCAGTGGTTTGCCGCCGACGTGGCCGCCGCGCTGCCCATGGGCACGGCCTCGGCCACCCTGCGGTTTGCGGCGGGGTTTGTGCTGGTATTTGTGGCGGCAGCGTTTGCCGCGGGGTTGATCGCCCGTTTGATCAAAACGCTGGTGCAGGCCGTGGGCCTGCGACCGGTGGACCGCGTGCTGGGGGCTGTGTTTGGCCTGTTGCGCGGTGTCATTTTGGTGTTGATTGGCGGTGTCGTCGTCCACCTGACCGGCATGCACCAGGGTGCATGGTGGCAAGAATCGCGCAGCGCCGGTGTGGTCACCGAGGTGCTGCACACCGCCCGGCCTTTGTTGCCGGAGGCTTTTTCTCAATTTTTACCATGACGCAAGTCACTCGCTAGGGAATAAACCATGTGTGGAATCGTTGGAGTTGTCAGCAACGCCCCTGTGAACCAGTTGATCTATGACGCCTTGCTGCTGCTGCAGCACCGGGGCCAGGACGCAGCCGGTATCGCCACCCAGCTGGACCGCAAGTTCTTCATGCACAAGGCCAAGGGCATGGTGCGCGATGCGTTCCGTACCCGCGACATGCGGGCCCTGCCGGGTAACTGCGGCCTGGGCCAGGTGCGCTACCCCACGGCGGGCAATGCGTATAGCGAAGAAGAGGCGCAGCCCTTCTACGTCAACGCGCCCTTCGGCATCGTGCTGGTGCACAACGGCAACCTGACCAACGCCCACGCGTTGAAGGCCGAGCTGTTTACCACCGACCACCGCCACATCAACACCGAGAGCGACTCCGAAGTGCTGCTCAACGTGCTGGCCCACGAGATCGAAAAGTCCACCCGCGGCCTGCCGTTGTCGCCGATGGACGTGTTTGCCGCCGTGCGTAACGTGCACCGCCGAGTCCGTGGTTCGTACGCCGTGATCGCCTCCATCGCGGGCCATGGCCTGCTGGCGTTCCGCGATCCGTACGGCATCCGCCCGATGTGCATTGGTCGCGCCCCCGGCTCAGTGATGCTGGCCAGCGAATCCGTCGCCCTGGAAGGCACCATGCATACCCTGGAGCGCAACCTGGCCCCTGGTGAAGCCGTGTTCGTCGACCTGGAAGGCAATGTGCACGCCCAGCAGTGCGCCGACGCGCCCACGCTGAACCCCTGCATTTTTGAATACGTCTACCTGGCCCGCCCCGATTCGGTGATGGACGGCATCTCGGTGTACCAGGCGCGTTTGAACCTGGGCGAGACCCTGGCCAAGCGGGTGATTTCCACCGTGCCGCCGCAAGACATCGACGTGGTGATCCCCATCCCCGAGTCCAGCCGCCCCAGCGCCATGCAACTGGCGCAGCTGCTGGGTCTGCCGTACCGCGAAGGTTTTGTGAAAAACCGCTACGTGGGTCGCACCTTCATCATGCCCGGGCACGAAGTGCGCAAGAAGTCGGTGCGCCAAAAGCTCAACGCGATTGCCAGCGAGTTCAAGGGCCGCAATGTGCTGCTGGTGGACGACTCCATCGTGCGCGGCACCACCTCCAAAGAAATCGTGCAGATGGCCCGCGATGCCGGTGCCCGCAAGGTCTATATGGCCAGCGCCGCGCCGCCGGTGCGCTTTCCCAATGTCTACGGCATCGACATGCCGACCAAGGACGAGCTGGTGGCGCATGGCCGCACCGTGGAGCAGATCCGCGAGCTGATCGGCTGCGACGCGCTGATTTACCAGGACGTGGACGGCATGAAGCGCGCCATCTGGGCTGCTACCGACACATCCGCCGGTTCGCCCAATATGCCCATCAGCGGCTTCGATGCGTCCTGCTTTGACGGCGTGTACGTCACCGGCGACATCACCACCGACGACATCCAGCGCATGCGCGACAACCGCCCGGTAGAACAAGAGTCGGGTGGCGACAACTCCCGCCTGGCCCTGCCGAATGCCGAACCCGCCTAATTTCTGAGAGTGCTATGAAGACCCGTACCCGTTTCGCCCCATCGCCCACCGGTTTCATCCACCTGGGCAACATCCGTTCCGCTCTGTATCCCTGGGCCTTTGCCCGCGCCACCGGCGGTGATTTCATTCTGCGCATCGAAGACACCGACGTGGAGCGCTCCACCCAGGTCGCCGTGGACGTGATCATCGAAGGCATGCAGTGGCTGGGCCTGGACTACGACGAAGGCCCGTTCTACCAAATGCAGCGCATGGACCGCTACAAAGCCGTGCTGGCCGATATGGTGGCCGCCGGGCATGTGTACCCCTGCTATATGTCGGTGGCCGAGCTCGATGCCCTGCGCGACGCACAAATGGAAGCCAAGGAAAAGCCGCGTTATGACGGCACCTGGCGGCCCGCAGACGGCAAAACCCTGCCGCCCATTCCTGTAGGCGTGCAGCCCGTGCTGCGCTTCAAGAACCCGCAAGGCGGATCGGTGGTGTGGGACGACAAGGTCAAGGGCCGTATCGAGATCAGCAACGACGAGCTGGACGACCTGGTGATTGCCCGCCCCGACGGCACGCCCACCTACAACTTTTGCGTGGTGGTGGACGACCTGGACATGGACATCACCCACGTCATCCGGGGCGACGACCACGTCAACAACACACCGCGCCAGATCAACATCTTCCGCGCCCTGGGCAAAGAGCCACCGGTGTACGCCCATTTGCCCACCGTGCTCAACGAACTGGGCGAGAAGATGAGCAAGCGCAACGGTGCCAAGCCGGTGACGCAGTACGCCGTGGAAGGCTACCTGCCCGATGCCATGGTCAATTACCTGGCCCGCCTGGGCTGGAGCCATGGCGACGATGAAATCTTCAGCCGCGAACAATTCCTGCAGTGGTTTAACCTGGACCACCTGGGCAAGAGCGCGGCGCAATTCGATGAAGCCAAGCTGCGCTGGGTCAACGCCCAACATTTGAAGGCCATGGCCGACGACGCACTGGCGGCGCTGGTCGCCGTGCATCTGCAAGCCAAAGGCGTTGCCAGCGACGAGCGCTTGCCGGCCATCTGCGGCCTGTTCAAAGACCGCTGTGACACCACCGTGGTGCTGGCCGACTGGGCCGCTACCTTTTACGCCGATGTCACGCCCAAAGCCGAAGAGCTGACCCAGCACGTCACACCGGCCATCCAGCCTGCGCTGGCACTGCTGCGCGAGAAGCTGGCCGACTGCACCTGGGACAAGCCCAGCATCGCGGCCGCCATCAAGGAAGTGCTGGCGGCGCAGGGCCTGAAGATGCCCCAACTGGCCATGCCGGTGCGTGTGCTGGTGATGGGCACGGCCCAGACGCCATCGCTGGACGCGGTGCTTTTTTTAAGTTCTCGCGAAAAAGTTTTGCAACGCTTGCAAACATCGTAATTTGCGCGCTATAATTTGAGGCTTGGAAGGTTAACAACAAAGCAGAGCTTACAAGGCAAAGCAGAGTTGGAGACAAAGTTGGGGGGTATAGCTCAGCTGGGAGAGCGCTTGCATGGCATGCAAGAGGTCAGCAGTTCGATCCTGCTTACCTCCACCACTTCTTTCAAGTGTGGAAGTTATTTTTGATAACGTTGTTCCAAGGTTTTGACCCTATCGTCTAGAGGCCTAGGACACTACCCTTTCACGGTAGGTACCGGGGTTCGAATCCCCGTAGGGTCGCCAAGTTGTAGCGCTTGGGTATGTTGCTCGCAAGAGCCGTGTGCCGAAAGCTATCTACCAGGAGTGGTAGTTCAGTTGGTTAGAATACCGGCCTGTCACGCCGGGGGTCGCGGGTTCGAGTCCCGTCCACTCCGCCACAATGGAAAAAGCCTTCTAGGTCGCAAGAACTAGAAGGCTTTTTGCTTGGTGAAATTATTTTGAGATCCCCCAGGGACACCTGCATGACCGACACCACGGAAACCACGCTTCTCGATACGCCCCCCAACGGGCCGAATTACCCCGCAGACAGCTTGCTGGTCGAATCGCTCGACATCGAAGCCCAGGGCGTGGCCCATAAACCCGACGGCAAAGTCGTGTTCATCAAGGGCGCGCTGCCGTTTGAGGTGGTCACTGCCAACATCAACCGCAAAAAAGCCAGCTTTGAGCAGGCCACCGTGGGGGCCATCCACCGCGAGTCGTCCCAGCGCGTGCGGCCCGGCTGCCCGCATTTTGGTTTGCACGAAGGTGCGTGCGGCGGCTGCAAGATGCAGCATTTGCACGTGGGCGCGCAGGTGGCCATCAAGCAACGGGTGCTGGAAGACAACCTCTGGCACCTGGGCAAGCTCAAGGCCGACAGTATTTTGCGGCCCATCGAAGGCCCGGCCTGGGCCTACCGCTACCGGGCGCGGCTGTCGGTGCGCTTTGTGCGCAAAAAGGGCGAGGTGCTGGTAGGTTTCCACGAGCGCAAGAGCGGTTATGTGGCCGACATGAAGGTCTGCCCGGTGCTGCCGCCGCATGTCAGCGCCTTGCTGCTGCCGTTGCGGGCCCTGATTGGCGGCATGGACGCGCGTGAAACCCTGCCGCAGATCGAGCTGGCCTGCGGCGACACGGTCACGGCCATGGTGTTGCGCCACATGGAGGCTTTGAGCGCGGGCGATCTGGCGCAGCTGCGGGCGTTTGGCTCTTTGCACAATGTCCAGTGGTGGTTGCAGCCCAAGGGGCCGGACACCATCCACTTGCTGGAGGAGGGCGGCGACCAACTTAGCTACGCTTTGCCCGAGTTCGGCATCACCATGCCTTTCAAACCTACCGATTTCACCCAGGTGAACCCGCAGATCAACCGCGTGCTGGTGGTGCGGGCGCTGCGTTTGCTGGAAGTGCAAAAGACCGAGCGCGTGATCGACTGGTTTTGCGGCCTGGGTAACTTTACGCTGCCGTTGGCCACCCTGGCGGGCGAGGTGCTGGGCATCGAGGGCAGCGAGGCGCTGGTGGCCCGCTCACGCGAAAATTACAAGCTGAATCAAGCCCTAGCGCTCAATACATCAGCGCTGGCAGCTACTAAGTTTGTAGCGCGCAACCTGTTCGAGATGACCCCTGAGCTGCTGATGGCCGACGACAGTGCCGATAAGTGGCTGATCGATCCACCCCGGGAAGGTGCTTTTGCACTGGTACAGGCCTTGGCCGCGTTGCACCAAGACTTTTCGCTGCGCCAGGGCTGGACACCGCCGACGCGCATCGTCT
The DNA here is from genome assembly GCF_056521425.1 of Rhodoferax sp. LS1P39. Taxonomy (NCBI): domain Bacteria; kingdom Pseudomonadati; phylum Pseudomonadota; class Betaproteobacteria; order Burkholderiales; family Comamonadaceae; genus Rhodoferax; species Rhodoferax sp. LS1P39. The sequence goes on from NZ_JBWMAV010000003.1 coordinate 85,714, forward strand.
ACGTGAGCTGCAACCCGGCCACGCTGGCGCGCGATGCCGACGTGCTGGTGCACCAGGCGGGTTACCGCTGTGTGTCGGCGGGGATGGTGAATATGTTTCCGCACACCGCCCACGTGGAGAGCATGGCGGTGTTCGAATTGGAAGCTTAAGAAGCCTTGGCTTTGCCGCCGCGGGCCTCTTTGGCCTTGGGGGTGACTTCTTCCTTGGTGGCGGCCACGGCTTCTTCCGCCGGGGCTTCGCCTTCCACCGGGATTTTGACGACCGAGGCCACGCCCTCAATCTTGTTCTCGCGCATGTAGGCGTCCATGTCTTTCCAGCCCTGGAACACCGAGGCCTTGGCGGCTTTGGGGTTCAGGGTGTAACAGTCTTCGATGCCGCGCAGCGCGTGGCGGCAGGCACCACCCGTGGCTTTGGCATCGGCCTCGCGCGCGACCACCTTGGGGTCGGGGTAGACACCCGGGATCTCGCAGCCTGCCAGGAACAGGACGGCGCAAGAGACAAGAAGGTAGCGTGGAGATAGGGTCATATGTTGCAGACAGTAGCTTGGTTATCGGCTTCTGGCTTCAAAGATTCAACTTTACTTCGGATGCGGCCAAAGAAAAAGGCCCCGAAGGGCCTTTGGCTAAAGGGGTGGATACGCGCTTAGTCGCGCTCGCCGCCCATGATGCCCAGCAGGGACAACAGGCTCTGAAAGATGTTGAACAAATCCAGGTACAAGGCCAGGGTGGCGCTGATGTAGTTGGTTTCGCCGCCGTCGATGATCTGCTTCAGGTCGTACAGCAGGTAGGCGCTGAAAATGCCGATGGCGGCCACCGAAATGGCCATCATGCCGGCGGTAGAGCCCACAAAGATGTTGACGATACTGCCCACCATCAGCACCAGCACGCCCACAAACAGCCACTTGCCCATGCCGGAGATGTCGCGCTTGATGACGCTGGCCACGCTGGCCATCACCAAAAATACGCCTGCGGTACCGGCAAATGCGGTCATGACCAGGTCGGGGCCGTTCTTGAAGCCCAGCACCATGGCGATCATGCGCGACAGCATCAGACCCATGAAGAAGGTGAAGCCCAGCAGCACCGGCACGCCAGCCGCCGAGTTCTTGGTCTTTTCAATGGCGTACATGAAGCCGAACGCGCCGCCCAGGAAGACGATCAGGCCCAGCCCGCCGCCCAGGCTTTGGGTGATGCCGGTGGCCACGCCCAGCCAGGCACCCAGCACCGTGGGCACCATGCTCAGGGCCAACAGCCAGTAGGTGTTGCGCATGACGCGGTTGCGCTGTTCTTGCATAGCACCGGTGCTGGGGCTGATGCCAAAACCTGTGCTGGTGTAACGGTCGTTCATAGAGAAGCTCCTTCGGATACTGCAATGCAGATGGGGAAATTTTAGGGCGATTCAAGGACAAAGCAGAAATATGCCCGTGGGTGAGACCTATTTTTCCTGGGGGTACTGGACAAACCCGGGTCAAAAATGGCTGATTTTCATGTTGCACTGCGGCAAAAAATGCAGGCTGCCGTTATGCTCGAAGCTCTATTTATCCACCAGGAAGCTGCCTTGAAAACCAAATCCGTACTCGAATTCGCCGACGTGAAAACCATTGCCGATGCCGCCGTTGCTGAAGCGCTGAAGAACCAATGGGCGGTGACCATCGCCATCGTGGACGATGGCGGTCATTTGCTGTCGTTGCAGCGCCTGGACGGTGCGGCAGCACTCTCGTCGCACATCGCACCCGCCAAGGCCCACACCGCCGCGCTGGCCCGCCGCGAATCCAAGGTGTATGAAGACATCATCAACGGTGGCCGCACCGCCTTCCTGACCGCGCCCTTCATTGAAGGCATGCTGGAGGGCGGCGTGCCCATCATCAAAGACGGCCAGTGCGTTGGTGCGGTGGGTGTCAGCGGCGTGAAGTCGCCCGAAGACGCGCAAATCGCCCGGGCCGGTATCGCCGCCATCGGCTTGTAATTGCTCTGTTTTCTATAGCTGCTCGTGCCTATTCAATAAGCGCTAGAGGCCTTTTTCATCTAAAAATGGGCTGTGCAGCAATGCCTGCGCGCATTCGCCCACGATCCACTGCCGAAAGCGCTGCACCGGCTCGGGCGTGCGCTGGGCGGTGGGCTCCACCAAAAAGTAGCCGTGGGCCGTGGTGGTCGGCTGGGCGAAGGCGGCCACCAGCTGGCCGTTGCGCACCAGGTCGTCCACCAGCGGGGTCCAGCCCAGCGCCAGGCCTTGTCCGGCAATGGCGGCCTGGATCACCAGCGGGTAATTGTTCAGCGTGAGGTCGTGGCTTTCGCCGCTGGCAGCCACGCCATGCAGCGCCAGCCAGTTCTGCCAGCCCAGCCAGCGCAGGGGCTCGGCGCTTTCCAGGTGCAGTAATGGCAACTTGGCCAGATCGGCGGCCTGGCCGGCCAGGCCGTGGGCCGCCCAGAAGCCGGGGCTGCACACCGGCACCACGATCTCGGGGAACAAGGCCTGCGCCGTGCAGCCCGGCCACTGGCCTGCACCGAAGGCCACCGCAATATCCACCGGCTCGCCCCGGATGTCGAACGGGTCCTGGGTGGTGACGATGCGCACGTCCAGGTTGGGCACCAGCGCGCGCAGCGCCGCCAGCCGGGGCATCAGCCAGTAGGCGGCAAAACCGAAGTCGGTGGCCACGGTCAGCACCTGGCGGGCACGCCGCGCGCGGATGTGGGCGGCGGCCTCGCCAATGCTGCCCAGGCTGTCGCGCACCGCGTTGAAGAGCTGCAGGCCGTCGGCGGTGAGCGACACGCCCCGGTGCCCGCGCTTGAACAGCGGCACGCCCAGGTCTTCTTCCAGCAAGCCAATGCGCTGGCTCACAGCGGGCTGGCTGGTGCCCAGCTCCAGGGCGGCGGCGGTGAAGCTCAGGTGGCGTACCGCCGCCTCAAAAAAGACCAGGCTTTGCAGGGGCGGGAGTCGGCGTGGTGTTGCCATAACAAGTGTTTATGGATGTATAAGAAATGAAAGTCTTCACGTGCCGATAGCACCTGCGTAGACTGCATTTTTTGCATAAACCCCCATTATGTTTGGAATGAGAAAAGCATGGCACAACCGAATATCCTGATCCTGATGGCCGACCAGCTCACGCCCTCGGCGCTGGCCGCGTATGGCAACACCGTCAGCAAGACCCCGCACATCGACGCACTGGCCGCGGGGGGCGTGGTGTTTGAATCGGCCTATACCAACAGCCCGCTGTGCGCGCCGTCGCGTTACGTGTTCATGGCAGGCAAGCTGCCCTCAAACATTGGCGCTTACGACAACGCTGCCGAGATGCCGTCCGAGGTGCTGACCTTTGGCCACTACCTGCGCCACGCGGGCTACCGCACGATTTTGTCGGGCAAGATGCATTTCTGCGGAGCCGACCAGTTGCACGGCTTTGAAGAGCGCCTGACCACCGACATTTACCCCGCCGACTTCGGCTGGACCCCCGACTGGGACCAGCCCGAGGTGCGCCCTAGCTGGTACCACAACATGGGCTCCGTCACCGACGCGGGCACCTGCATCCGCAGCAACCAGCTCGATTTCGACGAAGAAGTGGTGTTCCTGGCGCAGCAAAAGCTGTTTGACCTGGCCCGCGACACCGATGCGCGGCCCTTTTGCATGGTGGTGTCGATGACGCACCCGCACGACCCCTACGCCATTCCGCAGCAGTACTGGGATTTGTACCGCGACGAAGACATCGACATGCCACGCGTACCGCCGATAGCCCCCGCGCAGATGGACCCGCACTCCCAGCGCCTGCGCCACGTGAGCGACATGGACAGCACACCCATCAGCGCTGCCCAGACCCGCCACGCCCGCCATGCCTATTACGGTGCGGTGTCGTACGTGGACGAGCAGATCGGCAAAATCCGCCGCACCCTGGAGCAGACCGGCCAGGCCGACAACACCATCGTCATCTTGATTTCTGACCACGGCGACATGCTGGGCGAGCGCGGGCTTTGGTACAAGATGAACTTCTTTGAAAACGCCTGCCGCGTGCCGCTGATCGTGCACGCGTCCAGCCGCTTCCAGCCGCACCGCGTGGCGGCATCGGTGTCGCTGGTGGATATTTTGCCCACCCTGGTGGACATGGCGTTTGAAGGCGCAGCCCCGGCCGCACCCGAGGCGCTGGATGGCCGCAGCGTCTGGCCGCACCTGATGGGCACCGGCGGGCACGACGAGGTGGTAGGCGAGTACCTGGGCGAGGGCGCGGTGGCCCCGCTGATCATGCTGCGGCGCGGCGTGCACAAGTTCGTGCATTCGCCGGGCGACCCGGACCAGCTGTTTGACCTGCAGGCCGACCCGAATGAGCTGAACAATTTGGCCACCGACCCTGCCGCGCATGACCTGTTGCAGGCCTTCCGCGCCGAGGTGGCTGGGCGCTGGAATATGCCGCAACTGCGCGCCGAGGTGGTCGCCAGCCAGCGCCGCCGCCGTTTCCACTACGCCGCGCAAAACCGGGGCGTGCCGCAGTACTGGGACCACCAGCCCTTCCAGGCGGCCAGCCAGCGCTATATGCGCAACCACATCGATCTGGATACTTTGGAGGCGCGGGCCCGCTATCCGGTGGTGAAGGCTTGAAATCAGGCGTGTGGGGAAAAAAAGCATGGCTAGTCGGCGCGGGGCCGAAACCCCTTGCCGTTGGCTAGCAAAAACGATCCTCTCAGACTCCGTGGCGGAGTCTGCGGATCGCCCCACGATGAAACCTACATGACTTACGCAAGTTCCCCCTGTAAGCCCGAAGGGCGATACAGGGGCGCCGCGTAAGTCATAACTTTATTTCGTCAAGATGAGTTTGCCCAGCTTGGTGTTCTGCAGGCGGTACACACAGCCGTTGTGCATGATCTCCACGGCCTTTTGGCCTTTGAGCAGATCACGGCTTTCCACTGCGGAAGTGGGTTTGGCAGCGGCCTTGCCCATGTCCATGCCCTGGAGCACGCTGTTGGCGTTCTCGCCCGAGGTGGGGTTGAACTGGGGGCGGGCTGAAAGGGTTGCGTACATGGTGGGCTCCTGTAAAAGGCTTGCGATGCGCTAATGATAACCATTCTCAATTGAATTGGGCGTTTCTCCGGGATTTTTTTTGTGAGACGGTGGTTGTGGACTCCGGGATGCGGTGGGTCTGTGGACGGCGTTGGTCTATGATTGCTATTTTTTAGATAGCTTCCAGTGCATGCCATACAAGCGTAAAGTGCCAATTTCGCTATGGGTTTGCGGGAGTGTTGCGTGTCTGGTGGCGCTGGCCACGGCGTGGTACAGCCGCGCGGAAGATGCGCAACGGGCAGAGCGTGGGCAGCAGCTGTTTGTGGGGGGGCAGCCTATGGCCGCCCGGTTGTACGGACAAACCACGTCCCTGCCGTCCCTGGCCAGCCGTTGCAGCAACTGCCATGCGGTGCAGCCCGTGGTGGCGCTGGACACGCAGGCCTTTGGCCCGCGGCTGGGCCGGGCGGCGCTGACCGAACCGGCAGCCCGCCGTGGCGGCCCGCCGTCCCGCTATACCCAAGATAGCTTTTGCCGTTTGCTCTCCGATGGGGTGGACCCCGCTTCTATCCTGTTGGCCGGTGCCATGCCCCGTTACACGCTCGCCCCAGCCGACTGCCAGGCGCTGTGGCAGTACCTGATGCAAGCCCCACCATGACCGCAAAAACGATAGACTCTGCCCGCCGTCGCTATGCCCTGGCCACCGCCGGTACCCTGTTCGGGGTGCCGCTGTGGACACAGGCCCACCAGGGTGCGGGCATCGTCCGACCACCCCAAAGCCTGCCACCGCTGCAGGTGGCCCCGGTTCGGGGGGCGCCCACAGCGCTGGCAGAGATGCTGGCGCGGCGCATTACCGCCGTCCAGCTCATGTTTACCGGCTGTAGCGCGACCTGTCCGCTCCAGGGCGCGCTGTTTGCGGAGTTGCAAACGCAGCTGGCCGGGGCTCCCGCCGAACTGCAATTGCTGTCGATCAGCATCGACCCCCTGGGCGACGACCCCAAAGCCCTGGCCGCCTGGCTGCAGCGCTTTGGGGCCCAGCCCCGCCGCTGGACGGCAGCGCTGCCGTCCGTGCGCGACGTAGACCGGCTGCAGGATTTCTTCAATGGCCGGGCGGTCGGCCCCGACCGCCATACGCCCCAGGTGTACCTGTTCGACCGCAGTGCGCGGCTGGTTTTTCGCAGTGTGGACTTTCCCAACCCTGCGGAAATCGGGCGGTTGATGGCAGAGCTGGTGGCATTGCGGTGATTTACACATCAGCTTAAAAATAGATTTGTACACAAAACACTACAATATTTTTTGTTATAGACAAAAGGTGTTGTATGTATACGTTGTCTTCCTTTGGGGAGAGATGCGGTAGGCTGGTTCCGGTGCTGGTGCTGGCCTGGGGTTTGGCGGCCTGCGGTGGCGGTTCCACGGACATGGTAGAAGCGGGCCGGGCCAAGGCCGCCGGTGTACCGATTGCCGCAATCAACCAGGCCCGGTGGGGCCCCAAGATCAATGTCAGCCTGGTCCCGGTCTCGGCGGCCAATTTGCCCAATGGGAATGTGATGCTTTGGGCGGCCAATGGCGAGTTTTCGTTCAGCGACGATGATGCCCGGGCCTACACCACCACCTTCAATCCCAGCACCGGCGGGTTTACCAAGCGCTTTGTGAATGCGACCGGCAGCAACCTGTTTTGCCCCGGCACCAGCATGCTGGCCGATGGGCGGCTGCTGGTCAGTGGCGGCTCGCAGGCGGGCAATACCACCATCTACAACTACGCCAACGACACCTGGGTGGCGGGAGCGGCGCTCAAAATCACCCGCGGCTACAACGCCAACGCGGTGCTCCAGGACGGGTCGGTCTTCACCCTGGGCGGCTCCTGGAGCGGTGGTGTCGGCGGCAAGCACGGTGAAATCTGGACCGAGGCCACCGGCTGGCAGCGCCTGACCGGTGTGCCAGTGGACGATATGGTCGGCCCCGACCCGGTAGGGGCATCCCGGGGCGATAACCATATGTGGTTGCTGCCTACCGGCAACGGCCAGGTGCTGCACGCAGGCCCGAGCGCCAAGATGCACTGGATCGACACCCGCGGCAATGGCAATGTGCGCTCGGCAGGCAACCGGGGCGACGATGCCTACAGCATGAACGGCAACACCGTGATGTACGACATCGGCAAAATTCTCAAAGTGGGGGGGGCGACCGCCTACAGGGATGGCATTGCCAACGCCAACAGCTACGTGATCGATGCGAACGCGGGCGTGCAGGTGCGCAAAATCGCCTCGATGGCCTATGCGCGGGCTTCCCACAACAGCGTGGTGCTGCCCAATGGGCAGGTGGTGGTGATTGGCGGCCAGAGCTTGATGGTGCCCTTCACGGACAACACGGCGGTGCTGGTGCCTGAACTGTTCGATCCGGTCACCGAAACCTTCACCGCGCTGCCGCCCATGACCGTGCCGCGCAACTACCACAGCGTGGCCCTGCTGCTGCCCGATGGCCGGGTGATGTCGGCCGGTGGGGGCCTGTGCGGGGCTGGTTGCGCAGCCAACCACCCGACCATGGAAATTCTCAGCCCGCACTATCTGTTCAACGCCGATGGCAGCCCGGCCACGCGCCCGGTGATCACGACAGCCCCCGCCTTTGCCAACTACGGCACCGTGGCGAACGTCAGCACCGATGCCCCGGTGACCGCGTTTGCGCTGGTGCGCATGTCTTCCACCACCCACACGGTCAACAACGACCAGCGGCGCATTCCCCTGAGCTTCACGCCGACGGGGGCCAACAGCTACGCGCTGAACATCCCCACCAACCCTGGCTGGGCCCTGCCGGGCTATTACATGCTGTTCGCGATGGACAGCGCAGGCGTGCCTTCGGTGGCCAAGACCTTTTTGCTAAGCCAAACCTCGGCCCCGTTGATCACCCCGGTAGACGACCAATCCTCCAGCCTGGGCAGCACGGTCAGCCTGGCCGTGCAGGCCCGCAACCCCACGGGTGCGGCGCTGGTCTACCGTGCCACCGGCCTGCCCCCCGGGCTGGTGCTGGACACCGCCACCGGCACCATCCAGGGCACGCCCAGCGTGCTGGGCCGCTATGCCGTGTCGGTGGAGGTGGGTAACGGCATCCACCGCATCGCGACCGAGTTTGTCTGGACCGTGCGTGAGCCGGGGCTGGTGCAGTTTGTCAAGCTGGAGGCCCTGGGCGAGGTGAACAACGGCCCCTGGTCGTCGATGGCCGAGTTCAACCTGCTGGACGAGGCGGGCGTGGCCCTGAACCGCAGTGGCTGGAGCATTTGGGCCGACAGCCAGCATACCGACGGACAACAAGTGGCGCTGGCCATCGACGGCGATCCGAAAACCATGTGGCACAGCGCCTGGGGCACCAGTGCACCGCTGCCGCACAGCGTGGTGGTGGATCTGGGCAGCGGCCAAAAAATCAGCGGTATGCGCTACCTGCCCCGACAGGATGGCGGCAACGGCACGATCAGCCGCTTTCGGGTCTATGTCAGCGCCGACGGTGTCAACTGGGGTACGCCCGTGGCCCAAAGCAATCTGGTCGACTACGGTGCCAATAACGCGGAAAAGACGGTGTATTTCAACAATGTCGCGGCAGGCAAACCGGCCAGCCAGTCCAGCACCGCCGGTAGCGCCATTGCGGCGCTGGTGGTTGACCGCAACCAGGATGGCGTGCTGGCCAATGGCGGACTGGGCCTGACCGGTGCCGACACCAATGCCTGGTGGGAGGTGGACCTGGGCAGCATCCACAGCCTGACCAGCCTGCGGCTGTGGAACCGCACCGATTGCTGTGCCGCCAACCTGGCCAACTTCTACGTGCTGGTATCCAGCACCCCGATGGCCGGGCGCACAGTGGAGCAGTTGCTGGCCGACACCACGGTATGGCGCTCGCCCTTGAATGCCACGGCACCGCGCTCGCTGGCACTGCCAGTCAACACCCGTGGCCGCTATGTACGGGTGCAACTGGTCGGCACCAAAGCCTTGGGCCTGGCCGAGGTGGCGGTGTATGGCTTGCCCACCGCCAACCGGGCACCCAGCCTGGCCACTCCCACGCCATCGCCCGTGACCCTGGGCCAGGCCGTGACCCTGAACCTCAGCGCCAACGATCCCGACGGCGATGCCCTGGCGTACACCGCTACCGGTCTACCGCCGGGCTTGGTGCTGCAGCCCGCCTCGGGCGTGGTCAGCGGTACCACCGCCGCCGTCGGCAGCTACAACGTCACCGCCACGGCCACCGACCCAGCGGGGCTGCAGGCCTCGGCCAGCTTTGTCTGGACGGTGTTGAGCCCGCCGGTCGCCATTGCCCCGATTGCTGCTGTCCCCAGCACCAGCAACACCAGCGTGGCCTACACCGCCACGGCGGCGGGCAGCGGGCCTTACCAGTACCAGTGGGACTATGGCGACGGCAGCCCGGTCACGCCGTTTGGCCCCAGTGCCAGCACCACGCACACCTATGCGGCCCCGGGCCTGTACACCGTGCAACTGACGGTACGCAGCAGCGACGGCACCACCAGCACCCGCAGCTTTGTCCAGGCGGTGGCGGCTGCCGCCGTGCCCGGCGCGGCCAAAGCCTCGTCCAACCTGCTCTGGGAGCCGCGCAGCGGAGCCAGCGCCCGCCTGTGGGTGGTGAACCCTGACAACGACACGGTGTCGGTCTTCGACACCGCCACCAACGCCCGGGTGGCCGAGGTGGCCGTGGCCGCCCAGCCCCGCACCTTGGCCCTGGCGCCGGATGGCCGGGTCTGGGTGGCCAACCAGGGCGCAGCCAGCATCAGCATCCTCAGCCCCAGCACCTTGACCGTGGTACAAACCGTGCCCCTGGTGCGCGGTAGCCAGCCCTATGGTGTGGTGGTGGCGGCCGATGGTTCTGCCTACGTGGCGCTGGAAGGCCTGGGCCAGCTGCGCAAGCTGTCGGCCACCGGAGCGGCCCAGGGCACGTTGAACGTGGGGCCCAACCCGCGCCATCTCGCCCTGGGTGCCGACGGCAACACCCTGCTGGTGTCGCGTTTCATCACCCCACCCCAGCCCGGCGAAGCTACCGCCACGGTGCAGACCACCCTGGCGGGTGCCAAACAGGGCGGTGAGCTGGTGGTGGTGGACCCGGCCACGCTGGCCATCCGCCGCACCGTGGTGCTACAGCACAGCGACAAATCCGACAGCTCCACCCAGGGCCGGGGCGTACCCAACTACCTGGGCGCTGCCGCCCTGTCACCCGACGGGGCCAGCGCCTGGGTGCCGTCCAAGCAAGACAACATCCAGCGTGGCAAGCTGCGCGATGGGCAGGAACTGGATTTCCAAAGCACCGTGCGGGCCATCTCCTCGCGCATCGCGATGGACAGCCTGACCGAAGACTATGCGGCACGGGTAGACCATGACAACGCGGGCCTGGCCAGTGCCGCTGCCTACCACCCCAGTGGGGCCTATGTTTTTGTCACGCTGGAGGCCAGCCGCCACCTGGCGGTGCTGGATGCTACGGGGCGGCGCGAGCTGTTCCGGGTGGACACGGGCCGCGCCCCGCAAGGCGTGGTGGTGTCGGCCGACGGCAAAAAGCTTTACGTCCACAACTTCATGGACCGCAGCGTCGGCGTGTACGACCTGTCGCCCCTGGCAGGCTTTGGCCGCATGGAGCTGCCCCTGCTGGCCACCCTGGGCAGTGTGGGTACCGAGAAGCTGGCTGCCGATGTGCTCAAGGGCAAGCAATTCTTCTACGATGCCCGTGACACCCGGCTGGCCCGCGACGGCTACATGAGCTGCGCCGCCTGCCACAACGACGGCGGGCACGATGGCCGCACCTGGGACTTCACCGGGCGCGGCGAAGGCTTGCGCAACACCATCCGCCTGCGCGGCCGGGCCGGTGGCCAGGGCCCGCTGCACTGGAGCGGCAACTTCGACGAAACCCAGGACTTTGAAGGCCAGATCCGCACCCTGGCCCAGGGCACGGGCCTGATGGCCGATGCCCAGTTCAATACCGGCACCCGCAGCAGCCCCTTGGGCGCTGCCAAAGCCGGTGCCAGCGCCGACCTGGATGCCTTGGCGGCTTACATGGCTTCGCTGAACACGTTCGAACCCAGCCCCTGGCGCAACAATGGTGCCCTGACCAGCGCCGCCCTCACCGGCCAAGGCGTGTTCAACGCCCAGTGCGCCAGCTGCCACGGCGGAGCCACGTTCACCAACAGCACGGCGGGCCTGCTGAAAAACGTGGGCACCCTCCAACCCGGCAGCGGCAAGCGCCTGGACGGGGTGCTGGCCGGCATCGACATCCCCACGCTGCGCGATGCCTGGCTGACTGCGCCGTATCTGCACAACGGCTCGGCCGCCACCCTCGACGATGCCGTGCGCGCCCACACCACCCTGGCTTTGGGCGCGGCCGACGTGGCATCGGTCAGCGCCTTCGTGCAGCAGATCGGGTCCGAGGCGGCGGGGGTGGCCACGGGGCGCTACGTCAAGTTCGAGGCGCTGGGCGAGGTCAACGGCAACCCCTGGAGCAGCATGGCCGAATTCAATTTGCTGGACAGCAACGGGGCGGTGCTGGGCCGCACTGGGTGGACGGTGGTGGGTGACGGCTCCGAGGTGGTAGGTGAAAACGGCAGGGTGGCCAACATCCTCGACGGCAACTACAGCACCATCTGGCACACGCCGTGGTACACCACCAGCCCCAAGCCGCCGCACTGGGTGGTGGTGGATATGCGCGCGGTGCAGTCCATCACCGGTTTCCGCTACACACCTCGCGCGGGCGGCGGCAACGGCACGGTGGCGGCCTACCGCCTGTTTGTCAGCATGGACGGCGTGGCCTGGGGCAGCCCGGTGGTGCAGGGAAACCTGAAAAACCTGGGCGCGGCCAACCTTGAGAAAACCGTGGTTTTCAAGTAGTTGCTATCAAAAAAATAGCTACTCGTGCTTATGGAATAAGCGCTAGCAGCTATTTTTATGCCTAAATTTATTTACGGTGCCTTGGGCTCGGTGATGAAGCCAATCTTCTTCACCCCCGCCTGCTGGGCCGCCGCCATCACCTGGGCCACGCGTTCGTAGCGCACGTCCTTGTCGCCACGGATGTGCAGCTCGGGCTGGGGTTCCTTGGCGGCTTCGGCTTGCAGCATGGGGACCAGGGCGGCCTCGGCGACCGGGTTCTCGTTCCACCAGTAGTCGCCCTTGGCATCCACGCTCAGGCGCACGGTTTCGGGCTTCACGTCCTGCACCTGGTTGGTGGCGCGGGGCAGGTCGATGTTGACAGCGTGCTTCATCACCGGGATGGTGATGATGAAGATGATCAGCAGCACCAACATCACGTCCACCAGGGGCGTCATGTTGATCTCGTTCATCACCTCATCGGGTTCGTCCTGGGTTCCGAAAGCCATGGTTTAGCTCCCTTTTTTCATGGGCACGACGTTCGCTGCGCCGCTGGTGCTCACACGGGCACCGGTGACGAAGAAGGCGTGCAGGTCGTGGGCAAAACTGTTGAGCTTGATCAGGATGGACTTGTTGCCGCGCACCAGGGCGTTGTAGCCCAGTACCGCCGGAATCGCCACCGCCAGGCCCAGCGCGGTCATGATCAGCGCCTCGCCGATGGGGCCTGCCACCTTGTCGATGGTGGATTGGCCCGACAGGCCGATGCTCAAGAGCGCGTGGTAAATGCCCCAGACCGTGCCAAACAAGCCAATGAACGGGGCGGTGGAGCCCACCGATGCCAGGATGGCCAGGCCGGACTGCAGTTTGGCGGTGAACTCGTCCATGCTGTTGCGCAGGCAGCGCGTAACCCAGTCGCTCACGTCCAGGCTGTCGTGCAGATGGGCCTTGGTGTTGCGGTGGTGGGCGGTGGCTTCGCGGCCTTCCAGGGCCAGCTGGCGAAACGGGTTGGTCGGGTCATCGCCCAGCTTTTTCAGGCCGGTGGCGAAGTCTTCGCTGTGCCAGAAGTCGGCCGCGCTGGTGCTCAGCTTCTTGAACTTGAAGACATCCAGCGCCTTGATGATGATGACGATCCACGAGGCCAGCGACATGGCCAGCAGGATGACGGCCACGGATTTGGTGACGAAGTCGCCCTGCGTCCAGACGTTGGCGATACCGAATTGCGATTCCATTGAAAACTCCAGAGATAAAGATGCGTTGAATAAAGCGTTGAAATTAGCTGAGGCTGAAGGGCATGGGAACAATCACCCAGGCCGCTTCGGGTACGCCGTCGCGTTTGCCGGGCACAAACCGCCATTTGGCGATGGCGGCCAGCGCCGCCTGGTCCAGCCGCTCAAAGCCGCTGGACTTCTTGATGTCCACACTCATTGCATTGCCTTCTGCGCTGACATGCACCAGCACGTGCACCGTGCCTTGCTCGCCCAGACGTCGGCTCGCAGTGGGATAGGCGGGCTTGGGGTTGTTCAGGTAGTTGGCATCGCTGGACGGCGCGACGATCTTCGGCGGCGCAGGCGGTGCGGCAGGCGGGGCCACCGGCGCAGCGGCTACCGCCACCGGCTCGGCGATCGGCGGGGCGGGCGGCTGCGGCGTGGTCACGCCGGTGGGCGCGTTGGCGGTAGGCGTGGGGTCGGCAATCGCCATGGGGCGCGGCGCGGGCGGCGGTGTGGGGGTGCGGGTTTTGACCACCGGCTGCTTGACCGGGGCGGGTGGCGGCGGTGGCGGCTCAGCGGGTTTGGGCGGCTCCACGATCTGGGCCAGTATTTCCACCGGCACCACGATTTCCACCACGTGCCGGATCAGCCCGCTTTGCAGGGCCCACAGTGCTGCGCCATGGAACACCAGCACGCTGCCCACGATGATGGCATTGCGGCTGAAGCGGGGCGCAGGGGGAAAGGGTGGGGGGGAGGACAAGGTGCTGTTCATAGGAAGTGGCCACAGGCAAGCATCGCCGTTCCTGCAAACGGACGCAAGGCACCGGGGTGCGGCTAAAGGTTAGTTACGAAAGGTCCACCAGGCCGAGCCTGTGACCAGGATCAGGCTGCCGCAAATTGCGCAGAGGTAGGTGAATGGACTGGCGCTGAGGAGTTCCATGCCTTGCTTTCCAAAATGGAGCTGGCGAGCTGGATGGCGGCGACCGGGTGCGACGCGTTGCACTGCGCCACGATGTCGCGTGCGCAGCCTTCGCAGCGGCCGCATTGGGTGGCCACACCCAGTTCGAGCTGGATGTCGTCAAACCCGAAACCGGCCCGCGCGTGGCGGGCAATTTCGCGGTCAGAAACCCGTTGGCAAACACAAACAATCATGGCGGCGAGCACATTGGCTGGCTGTTGAGAAGATGCGCCAATTATAAATACGAATCCGTCGCATTTGCAATAGCTATCTGGCATTACCCTTCAAACAACAGGGCGGGAGTGGCCTGCGCCAGGGTTTGGCAGCCGCACAAAGCCATGGCGATCTCCAGCTCGTCGCGCAGCAGGCGCAGCACATGGGCCACGCCCACCGCACCGGCGTTGGCCAGCCCGTATACATAAGGCCGCCCGATCAGCACCGCGCTGGCCCCCAGCGCCATGGCCTTGAGCACGTCGGTGCCGCGGCGGATGCCGCCATCCACCAGCACCGGCAGGTCGCCCACCGCGTCCTTGATGCGCGGCAGCACGGCGGCGGTGGCGGGCGCGGTGTCCAGCGTGCGGCCCCCGTGGTTGGAGACGATGATGCCCGCCACGCCCAGCGCAGCCGCCTGGCGCGCGTCGGCGGGGTGCAGGATGCCTTTGAGCAAAATCGGCAGCCGGGTCTGGGTTTGCAGCCAGGCCACGTCGTCCCAGGTGGGTGCATGGGCCAGCAGGCCGTCGAACAGGGCGCTTTGGCCGGGCTGCAGTGGCGCGGCAGGTGCCGACTGGAAACCCGCCAGGTGCACCGCCGACACGCCCAGCGGCAGCCTAAAGCCCACGCGGCGCTGCCGGTCGCGCGCGCCCTCGGTGGGGCCGTCCACCGTGAGCACCAGGGCATCACACCCGGCCCGCTCGGCGCGCTGCACCAGCGCCAGGGTGTGGGCACGGTCGGCCTGCAAATACAGTTGAAAACAAAATGGGCCTCTAGCGCTTTCAGATAGGGCGGTAGCAGCTATTGTTTCAATAGCAATACTGGAATTGGTGCTGAGCACCATGCCCGCGCCCAGTGCCGATGCCGCGTAGGCGCTGGCCAGCTCACCGTCCGGGTGGGCCATGCGTTGGAACGCCACCGGGGCCAGCAGGATGGGGTGGGCCAGGGTGCGGCCCAGCAACTGCACGCGGGTGTGGCCACCGGCCAGCGGCTGCAGCACGCGGGGCCAGAGCTGCCGCGTGTCCCAGGCGCTGCGGTTGGCCCGCACCGTGATCTCGTCGCCCGCACCGCCGCTGAAGTAGGCCCAGGCGTTCGCGTCCAGCACCGTTTGCGCGTGGTGGGCATGGTCTTCCAGGGTGACGATGCCGGGGGGGATTTTTTCAACCGTGGGGGCGTTCATGTGTCGGCCCACATGCGCAACAGGTTGTGGTATGTGCCGGTCAAACCGGTGGTCTCGGGCGTTTCACCGTGTTGCTGGCGCAGGCTGAGCAGGTGGGTGTCCAGGTCGAACAGCAGTTGGCGCTGTTCCTGGCTGCGCACCATGCTCTCGATCCAGAAAAAGCAGGCCAGCCGCGCGCCGCGCGTGACCGGCTCCACCTGGTGCACGCTGGTGCCCGCGTACAGCACCAGGCTGCCTGCGGGCAGCTTGACGCGCTGCGGCCCGGCGGTGTCGTGGACCACCAGCTCGCCGCCGTCGTAATCCTCTGGCGCGCTCAAAAACAGGGTGCAGGAGATGTCGGTGCGCACGCGCTGGCCGGTGTCGGGGGCGAAGCGCACCGCGTTGTCCACGTGCGGGCCGTAGAAGTTGCTGGCACCGCCGTAACGGTTGACGCGCGGGGTGAACACCCGCTTGGGCAGGGCGGCGGAGAAGAAGGTCGGGTTGCGGTCCAGCCCGCGCAGCAGCAGGGCGCGGATCTGGCTGGCGGCCTCGCAGTCGTGCGGTAGTTGTTCGTTGTTTTTGACGGCCTGCGCCTGGCTGCCCGCGCTGGCGCGGCCATCCGCCCAGGGGGCATCGGTCAGCAGGCTCTGGGCGTGTTGGACTTCTTCGGGGGTCAGGATGTGGGGGATGTGCAGCAGCATGGGGGAATTGTCATCGAACGTGAAAAAGCCGCCCCGGCCTGGAGGGCTGGGGCGGCTTGAGGTGCTAAGTGCTAGTGTTAACTGGCAGCCTAGAACTTCAGCTTGGCGGTCACTTGCATGGTGCGGCCCGCGCCCGGCACATAGAACGCGGGGTACAGCGCATCGGCGTACAGCTTGTTGGTGGCGTTGGTCACGTTGGCCTTGATGATGAACTTGTCTTCAATCACTGCGTACTCGGCCAGCAAGTCCAGCGTGGTGTAGCTGGGCGCGGAGAAGCCGGGGTTGCGCAGCGGCGTTTGTTTGCTGCGGAAGTTGACACCGCCACCCAGACGCAGTTTGGGCGTGATCTGGTAGGTGGTCCACACCGTGCCGCTGTGCTCGGGCGTGAGCGACGGACGGGTGCCCTGGCCTTCGGAGCCCGCCACACCCACGTCGATCTTGGCCGACGGAATCCACACGTACGAGCCAAACACTTCCCACTGCGAATTGACCAGGCCGCTCACGTCGGCTTCAAAGCCGGATGCATGGCGCTTGCCCGACAGCGTGATCAGGCTGGTGATCAGCGGATCGGTATTGCGCTCGTGCAGCTTGGTCGAGCGGAACACCGCCAGGCGGGTGCTGAAGCGTTTGTCTGCCGACTCGATGCGCGCGCCGAGTTCCAGGTTCTGGCTGCTTTCGGGCGGGATGTTCTGGTTGGACGCGCTCAGCGAGTAGGCATCGCCCGAGGTGTTGAACGAGGTGCCGTACGACAGGTGGAACGAATGCAGCGCGGTAGGCTGGTACATCGCGCCCAGGCGTTTGCTCCACTCGCCAATCTTCATCTTGTACGAGCCGGTGGTGGCACCGGTGGCAGCGGCGAAGGTGTCGTAGTCACCCGTCATGCGGTCGTAGCGCAGGCCGCCCAGCAGCTTCCAGTGGGGGGTAATCTGGACCAGGTCCTGGGCGTAGATGCCCACGCCATTGGATTCGAAGCCATTGCCGGGACGGTAGACGCGCAAGTCTTCGTTGAACGACGCGCCGTCGTTCGGGGTGCCTGCCGTGGTGCTGGGCTTGGTGGTGGCCACGCCGCCCTGGGCTACGGTTAATCCGGCCATGACGGTGCGCTTTTCTTGCGCAAAGTCGATACCGGCCAGCACTTCGTGGCCCACGCCCAGGGCTTCAAACTTGCTGCTGAAGTCGGACTGGACGTACAGGTTGTCCATCTGCTGCACTTTGGCCTGCAGTGAGCGGGTCATCACGGTGGATGGGTTGAAGGTGGCCAGCGACACGGCCTGGCCGCCCACTGCGGGCACGCGGATCAGGCTGGCACGCATGTCGCGGTTGTAGTCGCCCTTGCGGATCGAGGTCTTCAGCTCCGAATCGGGGCTGAAGCGGTGCAGGTGGCTGAGCGACACATAGGCCGCCTTGGTGTTGTTGTAGTCGCTGGCCATGCCGTAGTAGGCATCGGGGTCGAGCTTGGTGTTGAGGCCGGTTTCCGCCACGGTAGAAGCGGCGGTGGGGCGAATCCACGGCAGGCCGTAGTTCATGCCGTTCTTGTTGTTCAGGTAGTACAGGCCTGCCGAGAACTCGTCCGAGCTGCCGATGCCGAAGCGGTACGCCGCTGCCAGGCCTTGTTTGTCGATGCTGGAGCCCGCGCCGTTGTTGTCGGCGGAGTTGGTCATCAGGTTCAGGCGCAGGGCCGCGTCGTCGGCGGTCTTGATGTTGAAGTCACCGGTCAGGCGGCGGTACTTGCTGTTGCCCAGGGTCAGGTTGACTTCGCTGGCATCTTTCAGCAGCGGCTGCTTGTTGACCTGGTTGACCGCACCGCCGGTGGAGCCACGGCCAAACAACATCGAGGCAGAGCCGCGCAAAATTTCCACGCGGTCATCGTTGAAAGTGTCGCGCTCGTAGAAAGCCGGGTCGCGGATACCGTCCACAAACACGTCGCCGGTCGATTGCAGGTTGAAGCCGCGCATGCGGATGTCTTCCTCGCCGCCCTCGGCTGCCAGGAACGACACGCCGCCGGTGTGGCGCAGCACGTCTTTGACGGTGTCGTAGTTGCGGTCGGTGATCAGCTTCTCGGTGATCACGGTGATCGACTGGGGGATGTTGCGCAGCTCTTGCTGGCCCTTGCCGATGGTAGTGGTGGTGGCGCGGATGCTGTCTTTGCCCTCGGCCTGCTCTTTCACGGCCACCGGAGCCAGGGTCTTGGCCTTGTTGGCATCGGTTTCCTGGGCCATCGCACCCATGGAGCCCGCCAGCAGCATGGCACCCAGGGGCAGCATGGCATACGGTGTGACGGAATGTGCTACTGTTTTAGTAGCTGCTTGCGCCGATAGATTAGGCGCTAGAGCCGGTTTTTGCTTGAAATTTTTGCGTCGGGACATGGAGGTCAGCCTGGGAGGGGTTGCAGTAATTGGCTGGCTTACGCACTGAACGCTGAAGAGGTTCGAAATGCCGCGCTGGCTAGGTTGAGAAATACCGCACTATTGTAAATTAATGCGAATCATTCTTGTTACTGCTGCGCTTTAAACCCTGCGAGCACCCCGAAAAAAACAACATCCAGAACATTTCGTTGCAACTGCACAACGCGGTGCATTTCCAGATGCCGTTTATAAAATTGATAAGAAAAATGCCTCCAGCGCTTATTCCATAAGCACAAGCAGCTCTTTATTAAATAGCAAATGCTTGCTACACCAGCCACTTGCCATGGTTATCCCAGTGGACCTGGGCCAGTTGCCGCTCCAGGCTGTGGGCCGCCACTTCGCCGCGCACGCCACCCTGGGCACCGCTGGCCAGCCAGTCGGGGCCGTGGGCAGCCAGAGCACCGGCGGCGGGCAGTGGGAGCTGGCGCGGGTCGCCGCCCTGGGCCGACCACCAGGCCAGTTGCCCGGCGCGGGTGGCGCTGACCACAAAGCGGTCGTCCGCCGGGCTGTTGCGGCCCGGCACATAGGCCACGTCGCCGCCGTAGCCGCCCAGGGCCAGGGGTTCTGGCAGTGCTATGGTGCGCAGGCCATCTGCGTCCAGCAGCGCCAGCAACGGGGCGCTGCGGCGGGCGGCGGCATCGGCGTGCTCGGCCTGCATGGCGATGGCCACGGTGCCGTTGGGCGCGCGGGCCAGGTGGCGCAGGCTGAGAAACGGGTCGTTGGCGCGCCATGCCTGGCGCAGGCTGCCGGTGGCGGCATCCAGTCGGGCGATGGACGAATCCATGTGCCCCAGGTTGAGTTTGGTACGGCCGGTTTCGGGCAGGTTGAGCAGGCCGCCATTGGCCACCAGCAGGCTGCCGTCGGGCTCGACCAGCACCATGTGCGGGTCCAGGCCGCCGCTGGGGAATTCGCGGATTTTTTCCAGGCTCACCGGGTCGCGCACCGCGATGAACCCGGCCCCGGTGTCGGTGCTGGTCTCGGTGGTGTACAGGGCGCTGCCGTCCAGCGCATAGCTGGCGTGGCCGCAGAGCACGCGGTCGTCTTCGATGTCATGCCACAGCAGGGCACGGGCGCTGCGCGTGTCAAAGCGCAGCAGGGTTTCGCCAGGGCGGCGGGCCACGGCCAGCGCCTGGCCGGGCAGGCCCAGCGCCGGGTGCAGCATGAGCACCTCGTGGGCGCGCTTGGGCAGGGCCACGCCGCGCGGTGCGCTGCCCATGTGCCAGACACCGGCCCAGGCCTGGTCGTCAATAACCCACGATGTCAGCAAGCCGGGGGCGGATGCCGCATGGGCGGGCAGGGCGAGGCTGGCCGCTATCAGGGCCAACCAGTCGCGGCGGCGCAAGCCGGGGTTAATCACCATCGGACTCCGAGAAACCGACCATGGTTTTCAGCTCGGGGGCGACTTTGTCTTCGAGCAGCTTCTTGGCCTGGGCCAGGGCCTGCATGGCGGGGGTGACGCTGGCGGCGCGGGCCGGGTGGGCGGCTTGCATGCGGGTGTGCAGCAGGGCCACGGCGGCTTCCAGCTGGGCGGAGAGGGGCAGCTGGTTTTCACCCGCCAAGTAGCCGTTGAGGCTGCCTTGCTCCTGGCTGCGGCCCGTGCCGATTAAAAAGTTTTGTAGGCTGGCCCAACTAGCCTGCCATGCCGCCCGGGTGCTGCCGCTGGTGGCGCGCGGCCAGTCGCTGGCGCGGCCACTGCGGGCGGGTTTGCCCATCTTCTTCCAGCGCAGTTGCTCCAGCCCGCCCACGGCCTGGCTGAACCATTCGTTGAAGGCGGCCAGGGCGGTGTCGGGGGTCCAGGCGCGGGCGGCCAGGGCTTCAAAGTCGGCCAGCAGGGCCTGACCTTCTAAAGCGCAGCCCTGTGCCAGTGCCGCAGCGTAGGTGCACTGGGCGGCATCGGGATTGGTCTGCCACAGCAGGAACTCCAGGGCGGGCAGGCCTTTGGCGGGTGCGCCCAGGTCGTCCAGCGCGGCGGCGGTTTGCGGCGGGTTGGCTACCGCCGCATTGACCATGGCCGGTCGGGTGGGCCAGAAGTCGATGCTGCGGGCGCTGCGCCGCTCGATCAGCGGGCCTACAGATACGGCGCTGAGGCGCTCCCAGTCCAGCATGGCCGTGCGCCAGGTGCTGCGCGCAGCAGGCAGGTTGCAGCCCTTGGACAGCACCTCTGCCAGGGCGTTGCTGCTCTGGGCAAAGGCCTGCGCGGCAGGTACAAAGTGCAGTCGCAGGGCGTTGCGCACCCAGTCGGTCTGGGTGATGGCCGGGCTGGCAATGCGCTGTGGCAGGGCGGCCGCCCCGGCGGCGTGGCACAGGAAGCCAGCGCCCAGTGCCAGCCATTGGCGGCGGTCGATCAAAAGGGTCACGGCTGTCCAGTCAAAGGGAATTCACAAATTTCACCAGCGCGTCGCGGTCGGCCTTGGGCATTTTCAGCACCTGCTGGCGGGCCGCATCGGCTTCGCCACCGTGCCACAAAATGGCCTCCAGCGTATTGCGGGCGCGGCCATCGTGCAGCAAAAAGCTGTGGTTATTCACGTCAGGCACCAGCCCAATCCCCCACAGCGGCGGGGTGCGCCACTGCTGGCCGTTGGCCAGGCCGTCCGGGCGGCCATCGGCCAGGCCCTTGCCCATGTCGTGCAGCAGCAGGTCGGTGTAGGGGGTGATTTTTTGCCCGCGCAGCGCCGGGAAGGGCGATGCGCCGGTGGTGTAGCTGGGGCGGTGGCACACAGCGCACTGGGCCTGGGCAAACAGGGCCTGGCCGCGGCGCACATCCAGGTTGTCGTAGCCGCGCCGGGCGGGTACGGCCAGCGTGGCCTGGTACTGGATGACTTTTTCCAGCGTGGCGTTGTCGATCTCAGCCCCGCCCTTTTCTCCGCCTCTAGGAGCCGCCGCACAGTCTTTTTGCTTGGGCGTGCAGTCTTCGCGGGGAAATTTCTCGGAGGTGATGCCGATGTCGCCATTGAAGGCGGCTGCCGACTGGTGCGCCAGGCTGCCGGTGTTGGCCTTCCAGCCGAAGCGGCCCACCACCTCTTTGCCCGCAAACGGGTCGAACACGCGGTTGGCCATGCCTTTTATGCTGTCGCTGCGGGCGGCTTGCTGCTGCACGTTGGCCAGGATGTCGGCCTCGGTGATCGCGTCGATCAGGCCCACGCCGGGCATCTGCGGCGCGATGCGCGGACTGACCAGGGTGCCGGGCTGCAGGGGGCCGTAGCCCAAATGGGTAAAGCGGTAGTGCGGCTGGCGCAGGCTGTAGCGCGTGCCGTCGGCAAACTGGCCGGGCAGCTCGGTGTAGCGGATGCGCACCTGGCCCTCGGGGCGCACGCCTTGCGCGGCGGAGTTGGCGAACTGCTCGCCGTAGGTGGGTTCGTGCTGGGGCTGGCCTTGGGCATCCAGCACCGACAGGCGGAACAGCAGGCCAATGGGTTGCTCGGCAGTGACACCGTTTTTAAAGGTGTTGGGCGGTGCGCCGCGCCCGTCCTGTACATGGCAGCCGCCGCAAGAGCGGGCAATGAAGTGCGGCCCCAGGCCGTCGCGGGCCGAGGTGGAAGACGGGGCTTCGACCCAGTTGCGCCGGAAAAACGAGTTGCCGATGGCAAAGCTGGTTCGGGCTTCTTCGTCGAGGTTGGCGGCGGGGAACGAGAAGGCGTTCAGGCCTTCTTCAAACACGGTGGTGTCGCCGCCGGGCTTTTCTTCCGAGGTGTCTAGGGTGGGGGGTGTTGCCAGGGCTAACCACGCCGCCGCCATCCCGGCCGAGGCCAGGGCGGTGGTGGTGAGGGTGCGCCAGCTTTTTATTTGCAGGTTCGGCTGACGCATCGGCTTATTCTTTGGCGGGGTCTACCAGGGTGAGTTTGGTGATGCCCGCGGCCTTGGCTGCGTCCAGAAAGTCTTTGCTTTGCAGCTTGAGCGCGTCGGCCACGGCCTGCACGCGCTTGCGGCCTTCGGTGTCCACAATTTCGCGGTCAAACGGGGCTTTGATGGCTTCGGCGGCTTTGACGCTGGCGGCGATGTGGCTGCTGGTGCGCTCGGCGGTGGCGGCATCTTTCAGGGCCACCAGGTCGCGCAGCGAGGCGCCTTGCAACACGCTGCCGTCGGCGCGCTTGAAGCGGCCCAGCCAGACGTTTTCAATGCCGGTGGCGTTGGCCACGATGTCGCGGTGGGTGTTGTCGGAGAAGCACGAGTGCTCGTCTTCCTGGTTCTTGGAGGCCAGGGCCACTTCGATGCGTTCACCGGCCAGTTCGCCGCGCGAGAGCGAGCCCACGCCGACCAGCATGTTGCGCACGGCGCTGGTGCCGGACTTTTCAAACTTGGCGCGGTAGTTCTTGGCATCGGGTGCCCAGGCCTTGGTCAAGGTGGTCAGGTCGCTGATGAGCAGGTCGGACACCACCTGCAGGTAGGTGCGGCGGCGGTCGGCATTGGGGGCTTTGCCGTCTACAAAGTCTTCAAACGAACGGTTGCCGGGGCCGGTTTCGCTCAGGTCCTGGCCCCACAGCAGAAACTCGATGGCGTGCCAGCCGGTGGCAATGTTTTCTTCGCCGCCACGCTCGTTCAGGGTCGACAGGGCTTTGGCGGTGATCTTGGCCTTGGGGTTGTTGATGATGCCGGCCTTGGGCTTGCCTGCCACGGAGTCCACATAGGCTTCGTCCATGGGCCAGGCGTTGATGCGGCCTTCGGGGCCGTTTTTGTCGTCAATCGGGCCGGCGTAGAAGCGGAAGGCTTCGGTCTGGCCGTAGAACTCGCGGGCGGCCAGCCAAGCGGTGCGGGCCTTGGCCAGGCCTTCGGCGCTGGGGGCGGCGTTGAAGGCGGTGATGGCGGCCTGGAGTGCCTGGGCCGTGGTGAGGGTGTCTTCGTAGCTGGCGTAGACCAGCTTGCTGTAGTCGGCGGCCACGGCGGCTGCCGTGACGGGGGGGGGTTGGGCGTTAGCGGCAAACGCGGCTAGCAGGGCAGCACTCAGCAGAAAAGATTTCACGGCACAGGTCCTTGGTGTTCCCGCCCGCGAAACGCAAGAACTTTGCGGTTGACGCGGACAGGGCAAAAACCTATTGTAATGAGATTGATTCTCGATACGCGCCGTGCTGGCGGCTTTACCCGTCCAGATTGATCTGGGCGATGAGCTTTTGCAACACGGTGGCGGCCTGGTCATTTTCGACCTGGCAGGTGCCTGCCGCATGGTGGCCACCGCCGCCGTATTGCAGCATCAGTTCGCCCACATTGGTTTTGCTGCTGCGGTCCAGAATCGACTTGCCGGTGGCCAGCACGGTGTTTTGCTTTTGCACGCCCCACATCACGTGGATGGAGATGTTGCACTGCGGAAACAGCGCATACACCATGAAGCGGTTGGTGGCCCAGATGGTTTCTTCTTCGCGCAGGTCCAGCACCACCAGGTTGCCGTGTACCGTGGCGCAGCGCACGATCTGGGCCTTGGCCTTGTCGGCGTGTTCCAGGTAGATGTCGATGCGCTCTTTTACGTCGGGCAGCGACAAAATGTCTTCGATGCCGTGGTCGCGGCAGTACTGGATCAGATCCATCATCAGCGCGTAGTTGCTGATGCGGAATTCGCGGAAACGCCCCAGGCCGGTACGCGCGTCCATCAGGTAGTTCAGCATCACCCAGCCTTCGGGGTGCATGATTTCTTCGCGTACGTACTGGGCGGAATCGGCCTTGTCCACCGCGTCCATCATGTCCACGGTGATGTTCGGGAAGGCCTTGGCACCGCCGTAGTAGTCAAACACCACGCGGGCCGCCGACGGTGCGGTGGCATCGATCACATGGTTTTTGAGCCCGCTCTGGTTGCGGACGGTCTCCGACGCGTGGTGGTCAAACGCGATGTGGGCTCCCGGTACATAGGGCAGGTTGGTGGTGATGTCGCGGTCGGTGATGGTGATCTTGCCGTCTTGCATGTCCTTGGGGTGGACGAACTTGATCTCGTCAATCATGTCCAGCTCATTGAGCAGCACTGCACACACCAGCCCGTCGAAATCACTGCGGGTGACCAAGCGAAATTTTTCTGTGCCCATGGGGACCATCCTTTTTGCCGTGTTGGCGGTTACAAAATGTGTAACGATTATGCCGCCAAGGCCAAAGCTTGCATGGCTAAAACGTGCCGGGCAACAGAATGCTTTTGTCCACGGTGGCTATCTGCGTGTGGCCGCAAAAAGCCATGGTCACATCCAGCTCTTTGTGCAGGATCTCCAGGCATTTGGTGACCCCGGCCTCGCCCATCGCGCCCAGCCCGTACAGAAAGCTGCGCCCTATCATGGTGCCGCGCGCCCCCAGGGCCCAGGCCTTCAGAACGTCTTGGCCAGAGCGGATGCCGCTGTCCATCCACACCTCGATCTGTGAGCCTACTGCGTCCACAATCGCAGGCAGGGCCTCGATAGCGCTGGGGGCACCGTCGAGCTGGCGGCCACCGTGGTTGGACACCACCATGGCATCAGCACCGCTGTGGGCCGCCAGGCGGGCATCTTCTGCGTCCATGATGCCCTTGAGGATGAGCTTGCCGCCCCAGCGCTTTTTGATCCACTCCACGTCGTTCCAGTCGAGTTGGGGGTCAAATTGCTCCTTGGTCCAGGCGCTGAGCGACGACATGTCGCTGACGTTCTTGGCGTGGCCCACCAGGTTGCCAAAGCTGTGGCGGCGCGTGCCCGCCATGCCCAGGCACCAGCGCGGCTTGGTCATCAGGTTCAGGATGTTGGCCAGCGTGGGCTTGGGCGGTGCGGTCATGCCGTTTTTCAGATCCTTGTGGCGTTGGCCCAGCACCTGCAGGTCCAGCGTCAGCACCAGGGCCGAGCAGCCCGCCGCCTTGGCGCGGTCCATCAGCGCTTCCATGAAGGCGCGGTCGCGCATCCAGTACAGCTGGAACCAGAACGGGGCCTTGGTGTGGGCGGCAATGTCTTCCAGCGAGCAGATGCTCATGGTGGACAGGGTGAAAGGAATGCCAAACTTCTCGGCCGCCCGCGCTGCCAGAATCTCGCCGTCGGCATGCTGCATGCCGGTCAGGCCCGTGGGGGCAATCGCCACGGGCATGGCAGCATCCTGGCCCACCATCTTCACCCGGGTGCTGCGGTTGGCCATGTTGACAGCTACGCGTTGGCGCAGCTTGATCTTTTGGAAGTCGGCCGAGTTGGCGCGGTAGGTGCCCTCGGTCCACGAGCCCGAATCGGCGTAGTCGTAAAACATGCGTGGCACGCGTTTTTGCGCCAGAACGCGCAGGTCTTCGATATTGGTAATGACGTGGGGCAAAAGAGTCTCCTGAATGCCCTGGATGCTAGCGGGCTTGGTTGCCGCGTGGGTTGAAGAAATTTTGGCGCGCACCGCATTTTTCTCAACCAGCTTTACCGCAGGCCAAAATTCGTTGTAGAATTGTTGGCTTAGCGGCTGTAGCTCAGTTGGATAGAGTACTTGGCTACGAACCAAGGGGTCGTGGGTTCAATTCCTGCCAGCCGCACCAAATGTAGAAGCCCGTAAATGTGCCCATCATCGTCAAGGTGACGGGCTTTTTACTCGAACGGTGAAAATCCGTTGTAAAATCAATCTCTTAGCGGCTGTAGCTCAGTTGGATAGAGTACTTGGCTACGAACCAAGGGGTCGTGGGTTCAATTCCTGCCAGCCGCACCAAAATGTAGAAGCCCGTTACCGCAAGGTGACGGGCTTTTTACTTTGTGCGGCCACTTTCACGGTAAGGTACACGGCTTATGAGCAAAGCCTTTACCCGCGAAACCGATGCCGACCAGGACGAAGACGACGCCCCGGCACCCGCGCCCTTGCCTGCGGGCAGCAAAAACTACATGACCCCCCAGGGCTACGCCCGCCTGCGTGCCGAATTCACCGAGCTAATGGAAGTGGAGCGCCCCAAGATCGTGGACGTGATCTATTGGGCGGCCAGCAACGGCGACCGTTCTGAAAATGGCGACTACATCTACGGCAAGAAGCGCCTGCGGGAGATCGACCGGCGCATCCGCTTCTTGACCAAGCGCCTGGAAATCGCCGAGGTGGTAGACCCCAGCGTGCACTTTGGCAACGACCAGGTTTTCTTCGGGGCCACCGTGGCGTACGAGGATGCCACCGGCCAGGAGCGCACCATCACCATCTACGGGATTGACGAGGCCGACACCGCGCAAGGGCAGGTCAGCTGGGTGTCGCCGATTGCCCGCGCGCTGCTGAAAGCCCGCGTAGGCGATGTGGTGCGCATGCAGTCCCCCGTGGGGGTGCAAGACATCGAGGTGCTGCGGGTGGACTACCCGTCCCCGCCGAAGTCGGTTTAAGCCGCCGGTTTGGCCCGCACCGCCCGCAGCACCGAGGGCGTGCGCTTGAGTTGGCGCAGGGCCACTTCCAGGTGGGCGTGGTCGCGCACCGACACCAGAAACCGCATGTCGGTGGCTTCCTGGTCGCCTTCCTGTCCCATGTCCACATGGGTGATGTCCACTTCGGCGACCGAGAGCGCGGCCGCGGCCTTTGCCAGCACGCCTTTGCTGTTCTTGACGGTGACCACCACGCCGGTTTCGAAGGGGCGCACTGGCTCGTCTGCCCAGTCCACGGCGATGAAGCGCTCGCTGTCCTTGTATTGCAGGCGTTTGGCCACCGCGCAGTCGGCGGTATGCACCACCAAGCCTTCACCACGGCCCAGGTAGCCCACGATGGCATCGCCCGGAATCGGGCGGCAGCAGCGGGCAAACTGGACCGAGGTGTTTTCGCTGCCGTCCAGCACCACCGCACCTTGCGAGTAGCTTTCGTGCGCGGTGAAGCGCTCGCGGGTCAGCAGCAAAGCGTCGGGCTTTGCGCCGTTTTCGGTCAAAAGCAGCACCAGGCGTTTGGCCACGATGCTGGCCACGCGTTTGCCCATGCTGATGTCGGTGAGCAGCTCGGTGCGGGTGCGGTTGCCGGTAAAGCGCAGCAGCTTGTCCCAGATCGGCTGGCTCTCCAGCGTGGCCTCGGGCAAGTGCTCCAGCCCTTCGGAGCGCAGCGCCTGGGTCAGCAGCTTTTCGCCCATGCTCTCGGATTCGGTTTGCGCCATGCTCTTCAGATGGTGGCGGATCTTGGAGCGCGCCCGGCCCGTGCGTACAAAGCCCAGCCAGGCGGGGTTCGGGGCAGACACCGGTGCGGTAATCACTTCAATAATGTCGCCGTTGCGCAGCTCGGTGCGCAGCGGCACCTGTTCGCCATTGATCTTGGCAGCCACGGTGCGGTCGCCCACATTGCTGTGGATGGCGTAGGCAAAGTCCACCACCGTGGCACCGCGCGGCATGGCCATGATCTGGCTTTTGGGGGTGAATACATAGACCGCGTCGGGGAAAAGATCGACCTTGACGTGGTCCCAAAACTCGGCGGCATCGCGGGTTTCGTCCTGGATGTCGAGCAGCGATTGCAGCCACTTGGTGCCCAGCCGCTCGGCGGTGGCGCTATCGGCCTCGTTGTTTTTGTACAGCCAGTGTGCGGCTACGCCGGATTCGGCCACCAGGTGCATGGCTTCGGTACGCATCTGGAATTCGACGTTCACGCTGGACGGGCCCACCAGCGTGGTGTGCAGCGACTGGTAGCCGTTGAGCTTGGCAATCGCAATATGGTCCTTGAACTTGCCGGGTACCGGTTTGTAGAGCTGGTGCAACACCCCTAGTGCGGTGTAGCAGTCGATCACGCTCTGCACGATGACCCGAAAGCCGTAGATATCGGTCACCTGGGCAAAGGTAAGGTGCTTGTCATCCATCTTCTGGTAGATGGAAAACAGGGTTTTCTCGCGCCCGGCAATACGCACCTGCATACCGGTTTGTGCAAACACCGCCTCGACTTCCTGCTGCACTTTTTGCACCAGATCGCGCCGTCGGTTGCGGGCTTTGGCCACCGCTTTGGCCAGAATCGCGTAGCGCCAGGGCCGCAGATGGCGAAACGACAGGTCTTGCAGCTCGCGGTAGGTTTGGTTCAGCCCCAGGCGGTGGGCGATGGGGGCGTAAATGTCCAGGGTTTCCGAGGCAATCCGGGCCCATTTGGAGCGCGGCATGTCGCCCATGGTGCGCATATTGTGGGTGCGGTCGGCCAGCTTGATCAAAATCACCCGCACGTCGCGGGCCATGGCCAGCAGCATTTTGCGAAACGACTCGGCCTGGTTTTCTTCGCGGGTGTTGAACTGCAGCTTGTCGAGTTTGGTCAGGCCGTCCACCAGCTCGGCCACCGGCGCGCCAAAGCGCTCGATCAGCTCGGGCTTAGTTACGCCGCAGTCTTCCATTGCGTCGTGCAGCAGGGCGGCCATCAGCGCCTGGGCATCCAGCTTCCAGGCGGCGCACTGGGCGGCGACGGCAATCGGGTGGGTGATGTAGGGTTCGCCGCTGTTGCGCAACTGGCCCAGATGGGCCTCGTCGGCAAACCGGTAGGCCTGGCGCACCTGCTCCACGCTGGCGGCATCCAGGTAGTGCAGATTGGCCGTCAGGGCGGCAAAACTGGCGGCGGCAGCGTTGGCCGCTGCAGGGCTGGGCGTATGCCCGCCTTTTTTATGGGGAGGTTTGGGGGGCGAACCGTCGGCAGGAAAATGCTTGTCACTCATGGCTTGAATATAGCTTGCGCCTTGCGTCTGCCATGCGCGCAATAAAAAAGGCACCGCAAAATGGTGCCTTTTAAAGTGGGTTCAATCGGGTTTAGGCCCGATGCGATCAGTTGGGTACTTTTTTGAGCATCTCGATGCCAACCTTGCCCGCTGCGATTTCACGCAATGCGGTCACTACCGGCTTGTTCTTGCTCTCGATCTTGGGGGCGTGGCCTTGGCTCAGCATGCGGGCGCGGTAGGTTGCGGCCAGCACCAGCTGGAAGCGGTTGGGGATTTGCACCAGGCAATCTTCGACGGTGATACGGGCCATGAATTTCTCCAGAAAACTAACCAATGTTCAGGGATTTGAAAGTGTCGGCTCGGGCACGGCGTTGTGCCGCAAATTTGAGCCGCTGGGCATGCACAATGGTTTTCAGATCGAAAACTGCCCGGTCAAATAGCTCGTTGATTATAACGAAGTCGAATTTATGGGCTTGTGCCATCTCAATGGCGGCGTTGGCCAGGCGCAGTTCGATCACATCGGGTGCGTCTTCGCCCCGGCGCTCCAGGCGCGAACGCAGCTCTTCCCAGCTGGGCGGCAGGATGAAAATCAGTACCGCATTGGCAAAAATCTCCTTGATCTGCACCGCACCCTGGAAGTCGATTTCCAGAATCACGTCCGCCCCCTGGGCCATGCGCTCTTCAATGGCTTTTTTGGAGGTGCCATAGCGGTTGCCATGCACTTCGGCCCATTCCACAAAGGCGTTGGCCGCCACCATGGCATCAAATTCCGACTGCGAGGCGAAGAAGTATTCACGCCCGTGCTTTTCCTGGCCGCGCGGGTCGCGGGTGGTGTGCGAGACCGAGGGCTGCACTTTCGCGTCCAGCTCCATCAGGGCCTTGACCAGGCTGGACTTTCCGGCACCGCTGGGAGCGGCCACGACGATCAAATTTCCGGGGTAGTCCATGCTGTGTTCACCGTGTAGGTGGTCAAAAAATGGCACATTCTATATTTGCCCCATCTCCCGAGGCCGCAGGGTCGGCCCGTGCAATCGCTGACAATACGGCCTATGAATTGGCTAAACGATGTGAAATGGGACGCCCAAGGGCTGGTCCCGGTGATTGCGCAAGAGGCGGGTAGCGGCGATGTGCTGATGTTCGCCTGGATGGACCGCGAGGCGCTGGAGCAAACCGCCGCCTTAGGGCGTGCCGTGTACTTCAGCCGCTCGCGCCAGCGGCTGTGGTTCAAAGGTGAAGAATCGGGCCATGTGCAAACCGTGCACGAGATCCGGCTCGACTGCGACAACGATGTGGTGCTGCTCAAGGTGACCCAGCTCGGCCACACCCCCGGCATCGCCTGCCACACGGGCCGCCACAGCTGCTTTTTCAGTGTGCTGGACACCGATGCCGCAGGCGAAAAAGCCTGGAAGGCCACCGAACCGGTCTTGAAAGACCCGGAATCCATCTACAAGTAATGGCCATGACTTCTAACGACTCCCTGGCCCGGCTGGCCGCCACCATCGAAAGCCGCAAGGCGGCTAACGGTGGCGACCCCAGCGCCAGCTACGTAGCCCGCCTGCTGCACAAGGGGCCGGATGCCTTCTTGAAAAAAATTGGTGAAGAGGCCACCGAGGCCGTGATGGCTGCCAAGGATGCCGAATACGGCGGCAACACCCCCGCGCTGCAAGCCAAGCTGGTGGGTGAGGTGGCCGACCTGTGGTTCCATTCCATGGTGGCGCTGGCGCACTTTGGCCTCAGCCCCGCCGACGTGCTGGCCGAGCTGGAGCGCCGCGAAGGCACCAGCGGCATCGAAGAAAAAGCCTTGCGTAAAGTTTTAAACCGAGAAGCGGAGTCTCCATGAACGACATCATTGACGTGCGCGCCATCGATAGCGAGAAAGCCCAGGGCTTGAAAACCGTGGGCTGGATCAGCTATTTGCTGCACCTGGTCGTGGCGGTGGGCGCAGTGGTGCCGGGCGCGCAGCCGGGCGCGCTGCTGCTGATCGTGGCGCTGGTGATCGACCTGGTGAAGAAGAGCGAGGCCGAAGGCACCTGGCAGGCCAGCCATTTCAGCTGGCGCATCCGCTCGGTGCTGTGGGCCGGGGTGTTGTACGTGGTGACGGCACCGCTGTGGGTGCTGTTCATCTTGCCCGGCTGGATCGCCTGGGGCCTGATTTCGCTGTGGTTTTTGTACCGCATCGTGCGCGGTATGGTGGCCATGAACGCCAGCAAGCCTGTGGGAGACGCGGCATGAGCGTGCTGGCCCACGACCCGAATTGCCTGTTCTGCAAAATCATTGCAGGCCAGATTCCGTCCAAAAAAGTCTATGAAGACGAAGAACTTCTGGCCTTCCACGACATCCATCCCTGGGCACCGGTGCACTTTTTGCTGATTCCCAAACTGCATATCCCGTCGATGGCGCAGGTGCAGCCCGAGCACACCGCCCTGCTGGGGCGCATGATGGTGCTGGCCCCGCAACTGGCGGCGCAAGAAGGCTGCAGGCCCTACCCGCAAGGGGGGTTTCGGGTGATGGTGAATACAGGGGATGATGGCGGGCAGGAAGTGCACCATCTGCATGTGCACGTCATTGGCGGGCCGCGCCCCTGGCTCAAGGGTTAGTGCCACGGCAAGGGGCAATAGGGAGTCGGGCGTGGACCGTCATCTGCGCCGTCTAAAATCAGAAACACTTTGTTAGGAGTTATTCCATGGGTTCATTTTCTATTTGGCATTGGTTGATCGTGTTGTTGATCGTGGTGATGGTGTTTGGCACCAAGAAGCTGAAGAACATGGGCAGCGACCTTGGTGGCGCGGTCAAAGGCTTTAAAGACGGCATGAAAGACGGCTCTGCGTCGCCCGACGACGACAAGCCCACCGCCCAGGTGTCGGCCAGCGCGGCAGCGGCTGCGCAAAAGAACACCATCGACGTTGAAGCCAAGACCAAGCCCTGAGCCGGTTAAACGTTTGTGATTGATCTCGGTTTTTCCAAGATAGCGCTGATTGGCGCGGTGGCCTTGATCGTCATCGGCCCTGAGAAGCTGCCGCGTTTGGCCCGCACCGTGGGCACGATGCTGGGCAAGGCCCAGCGCTATGTGGCCGATGTGAAGGCCGAAGTCAGCCGTTCCATGGACCTGGACGAGCTCAAGAAGATGAAGGAGACGATGGAAGGTGCGGCGCGCGATGTGCACCAGTCCATCCAGACCAACGCCAGCGACTTCGAGAAGCAGTGGGCTGAGACCGATGCTACGCCCGCCTTGCCCGACGATGCCTACACCCAGTATCCCGAATACAAGCGCCCCCAAAAGCGCTGGCGCAGCAAGGTGGGTGCCACGCCGCAGTGGTACAAGGCCCGCGCCGGGGTGCGTACCAAGGCGCTGTCGGGTGCGGCCCGCGTGGCCCGCTACCGGCCCAAACCGGTGTCCCACAGCATTTAAAAAATCAACAACCTGGGGCCTTTCGGCCTCGGTGTCATTCTGGGCCAGGCCCTGTTTACCCTGTTTAAAGCCCCATGTCCGATCCCCATAAAAGCCCAGACGACGAACTAGCCGGCACCGAGCAACCCTTTGTGCAGCACCTGGTGGAGCTGCGCGACCGGCTCATCAAGGCCGTGATCGCGGTGGGCATTGCCGCTGCGGCCTTGTCGCTGTATCCCGGCCCTGCGGCCTTGTACGACCTGCTGGCATCGCCCCTGGTGGCCACCTTGCCCGCAGGCAGCTCGCTGATCGCTACCTCGGTGATCTCGCCATTTCTGGTGCCATTGCAGGTGATGTTCATGGCCGCCTTCATGCTGGCCTTGCCGGTGGTGCTGTGGCAAGTGTGGGCGTTTGTGGCCCCGGGCCTGTACTCGCACGAGAAAAAGCTGGTGCTACCCCTGGTGGTGTCGAGCACCTTGCTGTTTTTCATCGGGGTGGCGTTTTGCTACTTCTTTGTGTTTGGCCAGGTGTTCAAATTTATCCAGAACTTTGCGCCCGAGAGCATCAAGGCCACGCCTGATATTGAAGCCTACCTGAGCTTTGTGCTGACCATGTTCCTGGCCTTCGGTCTGGCGTTCGAGGTGCCGATTGTGGTGATCGTGTTGGCCCGCATGGGGCTGGTCAGCATTGCCAAGCTGAAGGATTTTCGCGGCTACTTTGTGGTGCTGGCCTTCATCATTGCCGCCATCGTCACCCCGCCCGATGTGGTGTCGCAACTGGCGCTGGCCATTCCCATGTGCATCTTGTACGAGATCGGCATCTGGGCGGCGCAGATCTTTATCAAGCACACCCAGGCTCCCGACGAAGAAGCCGCCACTACAAAATCTTAGCCAAATCGGCTGCTGGCGCTTATTCTATAAGCGTGAGCAGCTATTAAATTTGTAGTAGTTAGCGTTCCACCCGCGCAGGCGGCTTGGGGCGCAGCCCCGGGGTCACTTCCAGTGCCAGCTGCTTGTCCTGGCGCAGCACGCTGAAGCTGGAAGTCTTGCCGGGCTGCAGCATGGCCACGCTGGTCAGCAGCTCCGACACGTTGTTCACCGGCTTGCTGGCCACCTGCAAGATCACATCGCCGGGGCGGATGCCCGCCTGCGCTGCGGGGCCGTTTTGCAGCACGCCGGTGATGATCACGCCACGGTCGGCCTTCACGCCAAAGGTTTCGGCCAGCTCGGGCGACAGGTCGCTGGGCTCCACGCCGATCCAGCCGCGCCGGACCTGGCCGTCGGTAACGATGCCTTCCAGCACCAGCTTGGCGGTGGACACGGGAATGGCAAAACCAATGCCCATGCTGCCGCCCGAGCGCGAATAGATGGCGGTGTTGATGCCCATCAGGTTGCCGTCCACGTCCACCAGTGCCCCGCCGGAGTTGCCGGGGTTGATGGCCGCATCGGTCTGGATGAAGTTCTCGAAGGTGTTGATGCCCAGCTGGTTGCGGCCCAGCGCGCTGACGATGCCGCTGGTGACCGTCTGGCCCACGCCAAACGGGTTGCCGATGGCCAGCACCTGGTCGCCCACCTGCAGGGCATCGGAGCTGCCCAGCACCATCACCGGCAGCTTGTCGAGCTGGATCTTCAGCACGGCCAGGTCGGAGTCGGGGTCGGTGCCGATCACCTGGGCCTGCACGTGGCGGCTGTCGTTGAGCGTGACTTCGATGGCATCTGCGCCTTCGACCACGTGGTTGTTGGTGAGGATGTAGCCTTCGGGGCTGACGATCACGCCGCTGCCCAGCCCCACCTGGGCCTGCGCGCCGCGCTCGCCATAGAAGAACTTGAACCAGGGGTCGTCGCTGCGCGGGTCGCGCTCGGCCATTTTGCTGGTGTTGATGCTGACCACGGCGGGCGAGGCCTTTTGGGCCGCCGCGCTGAAGCCGCTTGCGGCAGGCCTGCCGGAGGGACTTGCAGGGGCTTCGATCAGCGAAATGCTGGAACCGCTGAAAGAGCGCTTGCCCAGCCATTCGGGCTTGAGCGTGCCCACCACAAAATACGCCGCCAGCAAGACGGTGACCGATTGGGAAAAGAGGAGCCAAAAACGTTTCATGTGCAGATTGTCCTTGAACTTGGACCACAATTCGGCGCATGGCCCACCAACCCACTGTACTGTCCGCCTTTGACGACCTGCTGCAACCCGCCCGCTTCAAGGACTACGGGCCCAATGGCCTGCAGGTCGAGGGCAAGCCCGAAATCCGCCGCATCGTCTCGGGCGTGACCGCCAGCCTGGCATTGATCGAAGCCGCCGTGGCGGCGCAGGCCGATGCTATTTTTGTGCACCACGGCCTGTTCTGGCGCGGCCAGTCGGGCACGGTCACCGGCTGGATGAAGCAGCGCCTGGCCCTGCTGCTGCGCCACGACATCAACCTCTACGCCTACCACCTGCCGCTGGACGCGCACCCCACGCTGGGCAATAACGCGCAGCTGGGTGTGCAACTGGGGCTGGAGGGCGTGGGCTGTTTCGGTGACAACGACCTGGGTTTCCTGGGCCAGCCCAGCGACGGCGGGCAATTCGATTCCGCCCAGCATTTGGCGGCCCACATAGAAAAACAGTTAAATCGGCCTCCCGTGCTTATTGCACCGGCGCAAGCAGCTATTAAAAAAATAGCGTGGTGCACTGGCGGTGCGCAGGGCTACTTCGAGGCCGCCATCGCCGCTGGGGCCGATGCCTTCATCACCGGCGAAATCTCCGAGCCCCAGGCCCACTACGCCCGCGAATGCGGCGTGGCCTTCATCGCCTGCGGCCACCACGCCAGCGAGCGCTATGGCGCACCGGCGGTGGCGGGCTTTGTTGCCGCCCAGCTCGGGCTGGAGCACCTGTTCATTGACATAGACAACCCCGCATGACGCAGCTTCCCATTGCCATCACCCTGGGCGACCCCGCCGGGATCGGCCCCGAAACCATCGCCAAGGCCTTCCGCGACGCGCCAGATGCCACCCAGGGCTGCTTTGTGGCGGGCGATGTGGGCACGCTGCGCCGCGCCAGCGCCCTGGTCAGCGGCCCCGGCCAGCCCGCGTTGCCGGTGGCCTTGATTACCGCGCCTGCCGAAGCCTGGGATGTGCCGCCGCAGTGCATCCCGGTGCTACAAATAACGGAGCTGCTTGCGCCTATTCCGTATGGCCAAATCAGCAGTTTGGCTGGAAAAGTGGCAGCCGACTGCGTGCTCTGGGCGAGCCGCGCCGCGCTGCGCGGCGAGCTGGCCGCGCTGGTCACCGCGCCGCTGCACAAAGAGGCGCTGGCCGCCGCAGGCCTGCCGTACCCCGGTCACACTGAGCTGCTGCAGTTCGAGGCCGCGGCCCACTTGGGTAAGGCTTTGCAGGACGTGCCGGTGCGCATGATGCTGGCCAACGACGAGCTGCGCACCGTGCTGGTCAGCATCCACATGTCGCTGCGCCAGGCGATCGAGGCCGTCACTTTCGACAACGTGTTGCAAACCCTGCGCATCACCCACCGCGCGGTGGGGGCGGCGCTGGGGCGGGCGCCGCGCATCGGCGTGGCCGGGCTGAACCCGCATGCGGGCGAAGGCGGTTTGTTTGGGCGGGAGGAAATCGACACCATCATCCCCGCCCTGCAGGCCGCCCGCGCCGAGGGGATGGATGTGCACGGCCCGTTTGCGCCGGACACGGTGTTCATGCGCGCCCGGGCCAAAAATGGCCAGCCCGGCGAGTTCGACGTGGTGGTGGCCATGTACCACGACCAGGGTCTGATCCCGGTGAAATACCTGGGCGTGGAGCAGGGCGTGAACGTCACCCTGGGCCTGCCCCTGGTGCGTACCAGCCCGGACCATGGCACGGCGTTTGACATTGCGGGTACCGGCGTGGCGGATGCGTCCAGCCTGGTCGCCGCGCTGCGCATGGCGCGGCGCTTA
The DNA here is from genome assembly GCF_056521425.1 of Rhodoferax sp. LS1P39. Lineage (NCBI taxonomy): Bacteria > Pseudomonadati > Pseudomonadota > Betaproteobacteria > Burkholderiales > Comamonadaceae > Rhodoferax > Rhodoferax sp. LS1P39. The sequence continues at coordinate 121,988 of NZ_JBWMAV010000003.1, forward strand.
AGCGGATTTCAGGCATAAAAAAGCCCTCTACCGCTACAGCAGAGGGCGTGAGCAGCTACTAAAAGTGTAGTAATTACTTTTGCAGGCTGTCGCGGATCTGGCGCAGCAGCAGCACGTCTTCGGGGGTGGCCGGGGCGGCTTCGGGGGCGGCGGGGGCCTCATTCTTCATGCGGTTGATCTGCTTGACCATCATGAAGATGATGAAGGCCAGAATCGCAAAGTTCACTGCCACCGTGAGGAAGTTGCCGTAAGCCAGCACAGGCACCCCGGCCTTTTTCAGGTCCGCCAGCGCCATGCCGGTGCCTTCGGGCACCTTGCCCAGCACAATGAACAGGTTGGAAAAGTCGATCTTGCCAAACACCATGCCGACCAACGGCATGATCAGATCGGCCACTACCGAGTCCACAATTTTGCCGAAGGCTCCGCCGATGATCACGCCGACGGCGAGATCGATCACATTGCCCTTGACTGCAAACTCCTTGAATTCAGCCATCATGCCCATAAAAGTCCCTTTGTTGGTTAATTGACCGCCGTATTGTCCACAAAATGCCCTCGACACAGAGCACAAAGTGTTGCAGGCACGTGAAGTCGCCCTGGACCGCTCCGCTACAATCCGCGGTTGACCCCAAACGAGTGATGATTTTGAGGACCCCCATGAGTGACACCCCAGTCGACACCAGCAAGCGGACGTGGTTGATCGCATCCGGTTGCGCCGGTGCAGTGGGTGGCGTAGCTACCGCCATCCCTTTCGTGAGCACATTCCAGCCCTCAGAGCGCGCCAAAGCCGCCGGAGCTGCCGTTGAAGCCGATATTTCAGCCCTCAAGCCCGGCGAGAAGATGACCGTGGAGTGGCGCGGCAAACCCGTTTGGATCTTGCACCGCACGCCCGAGCAAATCGCCGAGCTGCCCAAGCTGGACAGCCAGCTGGCCGATCCCAAATCGCTGCGCAACCCGGCCGAGTTCACGCCCGAATACGCCAGCAACACCAACCGCTCCATCAAGGACAAATACCTGGTGGTGGTGGGCATTTGCACGCATTTGGGCTGCTCGCCGTCGGACAAATTCACGCCAGGCCCGCAGGCTTCGCTGCCCAACGACTGGGAGGGCGGCTTCCTGTGCCCCTGCCACGGTTCGACATTCGACATGGCGGGCCGCGTTTTCAAGAACAAGCCCGCTCCCGACAACCTCCCGGTGCCGCCGCACATGTATCTCTCCGATACCCGGCTGCTGATCGGCGAAGACAAGAAGGCTTGAGGGACATATGGCTACATTCAAAGAAATCTCGCCCAACGCCAGCGCGCCTGAAAAGCTGATGAACTGGGTGGACAACCGGTTCCCGGCCAGCAAGCTCTACAAAGAGCACATGTCCGAGTACTACGCACCGAAGAACTTCAACTTCTGGTACGTGTTTGGCTCGCTGTCGCTGCTGGTGCTGGTGCTGCAAATCGTCACCGGCATCTTCCTGGTGATGCACTACAAGCCCGACGCGAACCTGGCTTTTGCCTCGGTCGAGTACATCATGCGCGATGTGCCTTGGGGCTGGCTGATCCGCTACATGCACTCCACCGGAGCCTCGGCTTTCTTTGTGGTGGTGTATTTGCACATGTTCCGCGGGCTTCTGTACGGTTCGTACCGCAAACCACGCGAACTGGTGTGGGTGTTTGGTTGCGCGATTTTCCTGTGCCTGATGGCCGAAGCCTTCATGGGCTACCTGCTGCCCTGGGGCCAGATGAGCTACTGGGGTGCCCAGGTGATCGTCAATTTGTTTGCTGCCATTCCCTTTGTCGGCCCTGATCTGGCCTTGCTGATCCGTGGCGACTACGTGGTGGGCGATGCCACCCTGAACCGCTTCTTCAGCTTCCACGTGATTGCCGTGCCGCTGGTGCTGCTGGGCCTGGTGGCGGCGCACATCATTGCGCTGCACGAAGTGGGCTCCAACAACCCCGATGGCGTGGAAATCAAGGGCCCCAACGCCCCCAAGGATGCCGAAGGCCACCCGCTGGATGGCATTCCGTTCCACCCGTACTACTCGGTGCACGACATTTTTGCGGTCAGCGTGTTCCTGATGGTGTTTACCGCCATCATCTTCTTCGCGCCCGAATTTGGCGGCTACTTCCTGGAGTACAACAACTTCATCCCCGCCGATTCGCTGAAGACGCCGCTGCACATTGCGCCGGTCTGGTACTTCACGCCGTTCTATTCGATGCTGCGCGCCATCACCGACGAGATGATGTACGCCCTGATTGCCTGCGTGGTCGGTGGTGCTGTGCTGTCGGTGCTCAAGTTCAAGTTGCCCGCCTTCATCAAGGCGGCCATCGTGGTGGTGGCTGCGGGTGTGGTCGCCATGATGCTGAGCATCGATGCCAAGTTCTGGGGCGTAGTTGCCATGGGCGGCGCGGTGGTGATTTTGTTCTTCCTGCCTTGGCTGGACAACAGCCCGGTGAAGTCCATCCGTTACCGTCCGAGCTGGCACAAGTACGTGTACGCGGTGTTTGTCATCAACTTCCTGGTGCTGGGTTACCTGGGCGTGCAGCCTCCATCGCCCATTGGTGAGCGCGTCTCCCAGGCAGGCACCCTGTTCTATTTCGGCTTTTTCTTGCTGATGCCATGGTGGAGCCGCCTGGGTACGCCCAAGCCAGTGCCCAGTCGCATTACCTTCACTGCGCACTAAGCCGGAGACTCTGACTATGAAAAAACTGATTCTCGGCGTGCTCGCGGCCTTGACCCTGTCTTTTGGTGCCACCACTGCAGTGCATGCTGCGGGTGGCGAGACGATTGCCTGGGACAAGGCCCCCAATAAAACCAATGACCTGGCCGCGCTGCAAAACGGTGCCAAGCTGTTCGTCAACTACTGCCTGAGCTGCCATTCGGCAGCCTTCATGCGCTACAACCGCCTGCGCGACATCGGCCTGACCGAGCAGCAAATCAAAGACAATTTGCTGTTCGCCACCACCAAGGTCGGCGACACCATGAAGGCGTCGATTGATCCGGTGCAGGCCAAGGAATGGTTTGGTGCCAATCCGCCCGACCTGACCTTGATCACCCGCTCGCGCTCGGGCCACGGTGGCACCGGTGCAGATTACCTGTACACCTACCTGCGCAGCTACTACCCCGACCCTTCCAAGCCCACCGGCTGGGACAATCTGGTGTTCCCCAATGTGGGCATGCCGCATGTGCTGTGGGAACTGCAAGGCGACCGCAAACCGGTGTACCAGGAAGTGCAAGAGCACGGCCATGCGGTCAAGGTCTTCAAGGGTTGGGAACAGGTAAGCCCTGGCACCATGACCCCGCTGCAGTATGAGCAAGCCGTGGGCGACCTGGTCAGCTACATGCAGTGGATGGCCGAACCGGCCCAAAACACCCGCGTGCGTGTGGGCGTGTGGGTGCTGCTGTTCCTGCTGGTGTTTACCTTCTTCGCCTGGCGATTGAATGCCGCGTTCTGGAAAGACGTGAAGTAGACCCCATCTACCCCAACGAGGCCCGGACACGTTGTTTGGGCCACACAGAGTGGGCTGCACTGGCATCCCACTCTTTTTGATTTTTAGGAGCCCCCATCATGATGGTGTTGTACTCAGGCACGACCTGCCCTTTTTCCCACCGCTGCCGTTTTGTCTTGTTTGAAAAAGGCATGGATTTCGAGATCCGCGACGTAGACCTCTACAACAAGCCCGAAGACATCAGCGTGATGAACCCCTACGGCCAGGTGCCGATTCTGGTGGAACGCGACCTGATCCTGTACGAATCGAACATCATCAACGAGTACATCGACGAGCGCTTCCCGCACCCCCAGCTGATGCCCGGCGACCCGGTGGATCGCGCCCGTGTGCGCCTGTTCCTGCTCAACTTCGAGAAGGAACTGTTTGTGCACGTTGGCTTGCTGGAATCCCGCGCTTCCAAGGGCAACGAAAAAGCCCTGGAAAAAGCCCGCGCCCACATCCGCGACCGCCTGACCCAGTTGGCCCCCGTGTTCCTGAAGAACAAGTACATGCTGGGCGAGAACTTCTCCATGCTCGACGTGGCGATTGCACCGCTGCTGTGGCGCCTGGACTTCTACGGCATCGACCTGAGCAAGAACGCCGCACCGCTGCTGAAATACGCCGAGCGCATCTTCTCGCGCCCGGCCTATATCGAAGCGCTGACGCCTTCCGAAAAAGTGATGCGCAAGTAATTCGGAGCCACCGTTGTCCACCATGCAAGCCCTGGATTCGACCTCCACCCGTCCCTACCTGATCCGCGCGCTCTACGAGTGGTGTACCGACAACGGTCTGACACCCTATGTGGCCGTGCTGGTCGATGACACGGTGCAGGTGCCGCGCGAATACGTGAAAGACGGTGAGATCGTGCTCAACATCAGCTTTGACGCGACCAGTTCGCTCAAGCTGGGCAACGATTTCATCGAATTCAAGGCCCGTTTCGCCGGTACGCCGCGCGAGATTCTGGTGCCGATTGGCCGGGTGATCGCCATCTATGCGCGTGAAAACGGGCAGGGCATGGCTTTTCCGTCGCCGGTGGCTACCGCTCCTGCGGACGAGCCCGCCAAGCCATTTGCACTGGCCGGGGTGCCCGATGCGTCCTCGAAAGTGGTTCCCTTGTCGCCGGTAGAGTCCAGCGGCGACGAGCCACCCGAGCCGCCAAGGCCTGCGGGCGGGCCCCGTCCGGCGCTCAAGCGCATCAAGTAAAAAATTGCAGGGCCACCAAAATGCCCTGTTCGGTTCGGTAAAATGCGAAATTCGCCGATTTAGCTCAGTTGGTAGAGCACCCGCCTTGTAAGCGGAAGGTCGTCAGTTCGACTCCGACAATCGGCACCACACTGAAAAAGGTTCTGTCCCGCAAGGGCCAGAACCTTTTTTTATGGCCGTTGCAAAGTGGCGGCCCGCATCTGCACCTTGATGCGCAGGGCCGTCACGTCCCAGCCCTTGGTGCGCAAATGCGCCAGCAGCGCCGGCGTGAGTTGCCGCAGCTTGGCCGATGCGGCATTGCTGTTGACCAGCAGGCACCAACTGGCCCCGTCAATCGGGCCGGGCTGGATGGCTGACCACAGGGCCTCGGGGAGCAGGGTTTTGATGGCTTTGAGCCGGTCGTTGGAGTCTTGCGCCAGAGCCGACAGGCGGGCCAGTGTGGGCGAGTCGGCTGCGGCTTGCAGCAGCGTGAAGGAGCGGTTGCTTTGGCGCATGGTGGCCCAATTATCACAGCCGTACCGGCTTTGGGGCCCATGCTGGCAGATAGTAAAATCCCAAGGCTGTGGATTGCAAACTGGCCCCCAAGGGTTGACTTTTGCTGTCAAAGCCTCATCTGACTCCAAGATTATTTAGGAATTTCGATCGCCACCCCCTGGCTTCAGCGGCGGTGACGGTCTCGCATCCATGACCATCAACTTTCTGACCAAAATTTTCGGCAGCCGTAACCAGCGCTTGTTGAAGCAGTACCGCAAGACGCTCGAAGTGATCAATGCGTTGGAGCCGCAGTTTGAAAAGCTGTCCGATGAGGCCTTGCGCGAGAAAACGCTGTCCTTCAAGCAGCGGGTGGCCGGGGGCGAAACGCTGGATGCGATCCTGCCAGAGGCGTTTGCCCTGGTGCGCGAAGGCTCCAAGCGCGTGATGAAGATGCGCCATTTCGATGTGCAGATGCTGGGCGGCATGTCGCTGCACAACGGCAAGATCTCTGAAATGCGGACCGGTGAAGGCAAGACCCTCACCGCCACGCTACCGGTGTACCTGAATGCACTGTCCGGCAAGGGCGTGCACGTGGTCACGGTGAACGACTACCTGGCGAATCGCGATGCGCGCTGGATGGAGCGCCTGTACAACTTTCTGGGCCTGACCGTCGGTGTCAACCTGCCCAATATGCCGCGTGAAGAAAAGCAGGCCGCCTATGCCGCCGACATCACCTACGGCACCAACAACGAATACGGCTTCGACTACCTGCGCGACAACATGGTCTACGAGGTGCGCGACCGCGTGCAGCGCGGCCTGAACTTTGCCATCGTGGACGAGGTGGACTCGATCCTGATCGACGAAGCCCGCACCCCGCTGATCATCAGCGGCCAGGCCGAAGACCACACCGCCACCTATATTGCGATCAACAAGATCATCCCCTTCCTGACCCGCCAGGAAGGCGAGGCCGATCCGCGCACCGGCGAGGGTGTCACCAAGCCCGGCGACTTCACGCTCGACGAAAAATCGCACCAGGTGTTCCTGACCGAAGACGGCCACGAAAACGCCGAGCGCATTCTGGTCGAGCACGGCCTGCTGCCCGAAGGCGCGTCGCTGTACGACCCGGCCAACATCACCCTGATGCACCACCTGTACGCTGCGCTGCGGGCCAACCACCTGTACCATCGCGACCAGCACTATGTGGTGCAAGACGGCGAAATCGTCATCGTCGATGAGTTTACCGGCCGCCTGATGTCGGGCCGGCGCTGGAGCGAAGGCCTGCACCAGTCGGTGGAAGCCAAAGAAGGCGTGCAGATCCAGGCCGAGAACCAGACCCTGGCCTCGATCACCTTCCAGAACTATTTCCGCCTGTACACCAGCCTGTCGGGCATGACCGGCACGGCCGATACCGAGGCCTTTGAGTTCCAGACCATCTACGGCCTGGAAACCGTGGTGATTCCGCCCAACCGCGTCAGCCGCCGCGAAGACCAGCTCGACCGCGTCTACAAAACCACGCGCGAAAAGTACGAAGCCGCCATCAAGGACATCCGCGAATGCTACGAGCGCGGCCAGCCGGTGCTGGTGGGCACCACCTCGATCGAGAACTCGGAAATCATCGACCGCCTGCTCAATGACGCGAAGCTGCCGCACCAGGTGCTCAACGCCAAGCAGCATGCGCGCGAAGCCGACATCGTGGCCCAGGCCGGTCGCCCCAAGATGATCACCATCGCCACCAACATGGCCGGGCGGGGCACTGACATCGTGCTGGGTGGCAACCTGGAAATGGCGATCAAGGCCGTAGAGGCCAACCCCGCGCTCGACGAATCCGCCAAGAACGCGGAAATCGAGCGGGTGCGTGCGCAATGGAGCATTGACCACGAGGCGGTAAAAGCCCTCGGCGGCCTGCGCATCATTGCCACCGAACGCCACGAATCCCGCCGTATCGACAACCAGTTGCGCGGCCGCTCGGGCCGGCAGGGCGACCCCGGTTCGTCGCGCTTCTACCTGAGCCTGGACGATCCGCTGATGCGCATCTTTGCGGGTGACCGCGTCAAGTCCATCATGGACCGCCTGAAAATGCCCGAAGGCGAGGCCATCGAAGCCGGTATCGTCACCCGCAGTATCGAGAGCGCCCAGCGCAAGGTGGAAGCCCGCAACTTCGACGTGCGCAAGCAGCTGCTGGAATACGACGACGTGTCCAACGACCAGCGCAAGGTCATCTACCAGCAGCGCAACGAAATTCTGGACGCGCAAGACCTCACCGCCCAGATCGCCTCGCTGCGCGAAGGCTGTGTGGAAGATGTGGTGCGCCAGTTTGTGCCGCCCGAGTCGGTGGAAGAGCAGTGGGACATTGCCGCCCTGGAAAAAACCATCCGCGATGACTGGCAGCTCGAGGTGCCGCTGGCAGACAAGGTGCAGTCGGCCAGCTCCATCACCGACGAAGACATTCTGGAAACCGTGCTGACCGCGGCCAACACTGCCTTCCAGGCCAAGGTGGACCAGGTGGGCGGCGAGAACTTCACCCAGTTCGAGCGCATGGTGCTGCTGCAAAGCATAGACACCCACTGGCGCGAACACCTGAGCTCGCTGGACTACCTGCGCCAGGGCATCCATTTGCGCGGCTATGCGCAAAAGCAGCCCAAGCAGGAATACAAACGCGAAGCCTTTGAGCTGTTTGGCCAGTTGCTGGACGCGGTCAAGAACGACGTGACCAAGGTGCTGATGACGGTCAAGGTGCAGTCCAACGAGCAACTCGGCGAAGCTGCCGAAGCCATGGAAAGCCGGGGCGAGAGCATTGCCAACGTGACCTACACCGCGCCTACCGAAACCGGCGAAGTGGAAACCCGCAGTGACACCCGATCAGCGGGTGCTGCCATGCCCCGCGTAGGCCGCAACGACCCCTGCCCCTGCGGCAGTGGCAACAAATACAAGCTGTGCCACGGCAAGCTAGCCTGAGTAGCGCTTCGGTTTTTCAACGGGCTTCGGCCCGTTTTTCACATCTTCCTACCCTTTTGAAAGCCCACCATGCCCGTTAACCTGTCCGCCCCCGATCCTGCTGGCCTGCACCCCGTTCCCGGCGTACTGCTGGGCATTGCCGAGGCGGGCATCCGCAAGGTCAACCGCAAGGACTTGACCGTGGTGTTGCTGGAAGAGGGCGCGTCGGTGGCGGGCGTGTTCACGCAGAACCGTTTCTGTGCCGCCCCGGTGCAGATCTGCCGTGAGCATTTGGCGCTGGGTGTGGGCATCCGTGCCATTTTGGTCAACACCGGCAATGCCAATGCGGGCACGGGCCACGACGGCCTGATGCGCGCCAAATCCACCTGCATTGCGCTGGCGCAGCATCTGGACCTTGCGCCCGAGCAAATTTTGCCGTTCTCTACCGGCGTGATCATGGAAACCCTGCCGCACGAGCGCATCAACGCCGGGCTGCCCGCCGCCCTGGCCGATGCCTGCGCCGACCACTGGGGCCGCGCGGCCGAGGCCATCATGACGACAGACACCATCGCCAAAGCCTTCAGCACCCAGGTGCAGATCGGCGGCAAGACGGTCACCGTCACCGGCATCAGCAAGGGCGCGGGCATGATCCGCCCCAACATGGCCACCATGCTGGGCTTTATGGCCACCGATGCCTGTGTGGACCAGGCGCTGCTGGGGCAACTGGCCAAGGACCTGGCCGATGCCTCCTTCAACCGCATCACCATCGATGGCGACACCTCCACCAATGACTCGTTCGTGGTCATCGCCACCAACAAGGCCGCCCACGCGCCCATCACCTCGATGGACAGCGCCGATGGCCGCGCCCTGAAGGCCGCGATGCAGAAAGTCGCCCAGCAACTGGCCCAGGCCATCGTGCGCGACGGCGAAGGTGCCACCAAGTTCATCACCGTGCGCGTGGAAGGCGGCAAAACGGCCGAAGAATGCCGCTTGGCCGCCTACGCCATCGCCCATTCACCCCTGGTCAAAACCGCCTTCTTCGCCAGCGACCCCAACCTGGGCCGCATCCTGGCCGCCGTGGGCTACGCCGGTATCACCGACCTGGACCAGACCCTGATCGACCTGCACCTGGACGATGTGCACGTCGTCGTCCAGGGCGGACGCAACCCCAGCTACCGCGAAGAAGACGGCCAGCGCGTGATGAAACAAAGCGAAATCACCGTGCGCGTGGGCCTGGGCCGTGGCACCGCCGTGGATACCGTCTGGACCTGCGATTTCAGCCACGAATACGTGACCATCAACGCGGATTACCGTTCATGAACGAGAAGTTCGAACGCCTGATCGACCGCGCCGAGCACCTGATGCAGCGCATCGAGGCCGCGCTTCCCCAGCCCGTTTCCGCGCCCGACTGGACCGCCGCCATCGCCTACCGCTACCGCCGCCGGGGTAACGGCCACGGCGTGCTGGAGCCGGTGCGCCACATCGGCCACATGGCCCTGGCCGACCTGAAAGAGATCGACATCCAGAAGGAGAAGATCCAGCGCAACACCTTGCAGTTTGTGCAAGGCAAACCGGCCAACAACGTGCTGCTCACGGGCGCGCGCGGCACCGGCAAATCTTCGCTGATCAAGGCCTGCCTGAACACCTACGCGCCCCAGGGCCTGCGCCTGATCGAGGTGGACAAGGCCGATCTGGTCGACTTGCCCGACATCGTGGACGTGGTAGCCGACCGGCCCGAGAAGTTCATCGTCTTTTGCGACGACCTGAGCTTTGAAGACGGCGAGCCCGGCTACAAGGCGCTGAAGTCCATCCTGGACGGCTCGGTGGCCGCGTCCACGCCGAATGTGCTGGTCTACGCCACCAGCAACCGCCGCCACCTGCTGCCCGAGTACATGGCCGAAAACCTTACCTACACCCACACCGACGATGGCGAAGTGCATCCCGGCGAGGTGGTGGAAGAGAAAATTTCCCTGTCCGAGCGCTTTGGCCTGTGGGTCAGCTTCTACCCCTTCAGCCAGGACGAGTACCTGGCCATCGTGGCCCAGTGGCTGCAGTCGTTTGGTGTGGATGCCGCAGCCATTGCGGCGGCCCGCCCCGAGTCGCTGGTCTGGGCGCTGGAGCGGGGCTCGCGCAGTGGCCGCGTAGCCTACCAGTTTGCCCGCGACTATGCAGGCAAACACGCTGCGTCCGCATGACCGCGACTCCCTTGGTTGCCGACGCCCACCGCCCCCGCGAAGGCGGGCCGGACCGTGCCGTCGTGGACGTGGCCGTGGGCGTGCTGGTGCAGCCCAGCGGCGATTTTCTGGTGACTTCGCGACCCGTTGGCAAGGTCTACGCGGGTTATTGGGAATTCCCCGGCGGCAAGCTGGAGGCGGGTGAAAGCGTGGAACAGGCCTTGCGCCGCGAGCTGGTGGAAGAACTCGGCATCACCATTGGCCCCGCCCAGCCCTGGAAGGTGGAGCTGGTGGACTATCCGCATTCGCTGGTGCGGCTGCATTTCTGCAAGGTGTTTGCCTGGACGGGCGAGCTGGAGATGCGCGAGGGCCAAACCTGCGCCTGGCAGTCTTTGCCACTGCAGGTCGGCCCGGTCTTGCCCGGAACCGTGCCCGTGCTGGGCTGGCTGGCCGCAGAACGTGGCTTTTCCGGTGCTACATATTAAGTAGCTGCTCGCGCTTATGGAATAAGCGCTGGAGCCTTATTTCTTATAAATTTATTGCAGCCGTGCGTCGCCGAAGACCTGGTCGTCTGGCGGCGCGTCGGCGGGCAAGCTGAAGCTGGCGCTGGCCCAGGCACCAAAGTCGATGTTCTTGCAGCGTTCACTGCAAAACGGGCGGAAGGCGTTGCTCGGGGCAAACAGGCTTTTGCCTTTGCAGGTGGGGCAGGCGACCCATTTTTGCGGTGTGTCTGTCATGTTGAAAGCTAAGCGCACAGAGTGAGTTCAAACGACGCATCCTCGCTGCAGGCATGCAGGCGGTCGTCGGCACCGTGGCGCATCATGCGCACCGACACCATCAGGCGGTTGCCGCTGATTTCCGGAATCAAGTCCAGGTCCGGATCGATGCGCAGGCGCAGCAACTGGTAGGTGCGGCCCTGGGGCAGGTTTTGCTGGAACTGGCCACCGGGGGCCACCACTTTTTGCGGCCCACCCGAGTCCCGCAGCATCTTCAGCAGGTGGTGGATGGACTCGGCCAGCGGCGCCAAGGTGGAAGCCCATTGCTCCACCGCGTGGCGGCGCACTTCGGCGGGTTTGTGCTGCCAGGTGGCGTAGGCGGGCAGGTCGAAGCCGCAGGTGCCGCCGGGTATGCCCACGCGGCTGCGCAAGGCCATCAGCCAGTCGTTTTCGGTCAGCGCATGCCCGGCCTTGCCGGGTTGTTCGTGCAGGGCGGTGTAGCAGCGGTCGAGCTGGGCAATCACATCGTCCAGCACCTCTTCGGCAATCGACGGGTTGCCCCGGTAGCCGTTGAGGATGACCTTTTGCTTCTCCAGGTCGCGCATCACGTCGGATTTGAGGTCGGCGCGGGCCGCCACGTCCATCACTTCAAAGATGGTGGTGAGCGCGTAGTGGTGGTCCAGCGGGTGGCTGCGGGGCACCAGTTCCCCCAAGCGCCTGAACAGGTGCTCCAGCCGCAAATAGGTGCGGATGCGTTCGTTAAAGGGGTATTCGTAGAGGATCACGCAGTTTTTCCAGTGGCGGCATCATAGCCCGAACCGCGGGGCGACTTTTTCCACTTCCAGGCGTAGCTGCTCCAGCGTCAGACCGTCGTTGAGGATCACGACATCGGCTGCCGCCAGGCGCTGCGCCCGGCTGGCCTGGGTCTGGATGATGGCGTGCACCGCCGCCTCTGCCATGCCGCTGCGGGCCATGACGCGGGCCACCTGCGTGTCTACCGCGCAGTCCACCACCAGTACCTGGTCCAGCCGGTCTTTCCAGTGGCCGGACTCGACCAGCAAGGGGATGTCGAACACCACGCAGCGGGCTCCGCTGTCCTGGGCTTTTTGGAACTGCGCTTCGATTTCCTGGCCAACCAGGGGGTGGACGATGGATTCCAGGCGCTTTTTCGCGTTGGGATCCGCGAAGACAAGGGCTCGCATACGCTCCCGGTCCATGGCGCCGTCGGCGGCGATGGCATCGGCCCCAAAGGCCGCACGGACCGCCGGGATGGCCGAGCCGCCCGCTGCGGTGGTTTGGCGCGAAATCGCGTCTGCATCAATAATGATAGCGCCCCGTGCTTGTAGCATAAGCGCTACCGTGCTTTTTCCACTACCAATACCGCCGGTGAGTCCGAGCCGAAGGCAGTCTGGCATAGGTTTACAAACCCACAAAATGCAGGATGGCGTTGGGCCCGAAGACCATGGCCGTCAGGCCCGCCCCTGCCAGAAAAGGCCCAAACGGGATGTAGCCGCCTTCGCGCAGGCCGCTGCTGAACTTCATGGCGATGCCCACCAAGGCACCAATCACCGAGGCCATCAGAATCATGGGCACCAGCGCCTCCCAGCCAAACCAGGCCCCCAGCGCCGCAAACAGCTTGAAGTCGCCGTAGCCCATGCCCTCCTTGCCCGTGATGAGCTTGAAGAGCCAGTAAATGCTCCACAGCGACAGGTAGCCCGCCACGGCACCCCACACGGCAGCGATCAAGGGCACGCCGGTCCAGTGCAGTGACGAGGCTATCAGCCCGGCCCACAGCAGCGGCAGGGTGATGTCGTCGGGCAGCAAGGTGGTGTCCCAGTCGATCAGCGCCAGGCTCAGCAGCGCCGCCGCAAAACCGCACCAGGCCAGTCCAGTGACCGTAGGCCCCCAGGTCCAGATGCAAAAGAAGAACAGGGCGGCGGTGGCGATCTCGACCGCCGGGTAGCGTGGGCTGATGGGCGCACGGCAGGCCGAGCACTTGCCGCGCAGGGCCAGGTAGCTGGCGACGGGGATGTTTTCATACCAGCGGATTTGGTGGCCACAGTGTGGGCAGCACGAGCGCGGCACCAGCAGGTTAAATGGCTCGGCAGTGGCCGCGTCGGGTTCGGTGCCCTGCATTTCGGCGTAGTCAGCGGCCCACTGCCGCTCCATGATTTTGGGCATGCGGTAGACCACCACATTCAGAAAGCTGCCCAGCATCAGTCCGAAAAGCCCGCCCAACAAGGCGGCCACCCATTGCATCTCCAGCATCAGACGACTTGGCCCAGCTTGAAGATCGGCAGGTACATCGACACGACGATGCCGCCGATGATGGTGCCCAGAAACACGATGATGATGGGCTCCATCAGGCTGGACAGGCCCGCCACCATGTCGTCCACTTCGGCCTCGTAGAAGTCGGCGGCTTTGCCCAGCATGTGGTCGATGGAGCCAGATTCTTCGCCGATGGAGCACATTTGCAGCACCATGGACGGGAAGATCTTGGCGTTGCCCATGGCCGTGGTCAGGCTGGTGCCGGTAGACACCTCTTGCTGGATTTTGTCGGTAGCCAGCTCAAACACCGAATTGCCCGAGGCCCCGCCCACCGAGTCCAGCGCTTCCACCAGCGGCACACCGGCAGCAAACATGGTGGACAGGGTGCGCGTCCAGCGGGCAATGCAAGACTTTTCCACCAGCACGCCGAACACCGGCAGCTTCAGCATGATGCGGTCCATGACCTGCTGCATTTTGATGTTGCGCTGCCAGGCCTGCATGAAAAAGTAGATGCCGCCGCCAATGCCGCCAAAAATCAACCACCAGTAGCTCACGAACACTTCGCTCACGGCAATGATGAACAGCGTGGGCGCAGGCAGGTCGGCACCAAAGCTGCTGAAGACTTCCTTGAAGGCCGGAATCACAAAAATCATGATCACCGCCACCACCACAAACGCCACCACCACCACCGAGATGGGGTACATCAGGGCCGATTTGATCTTGGATTTGATGGCTTCGGTTTTCTCCATGTACACGGCCAAGCGGTCCAGCAGCGCCTCCAGAATACCGGCGGCCTCACCCGCTTCGACCAGGTTGCAGTACAGGCTATTGAAGTACAGCGGAAACTTGCGGAAAGCCGCGCTCAGCGAGCTGCCGGTTTCCACGTCCTGGCGGATGTCGTTGAGCAGCTTGGTCACGCTGGCATTGGCGTTGCCCCGGCCCACGATGTCAAACGCCTGCAGCAGCGGCACCCCGGCCTTCATCATGGTCGCCAGTTGGCGGGTGAAGATGGCAATGTCCTTGGGCTTGATGCTCTTGCCCCCGCGCATGCGGCGTTTCTTGATCTTGGTGGGAAACACCCCCTGGCGGCGCAGGGATGCGGTGACCTGGTTTTCACCCGATGCGCGCGTCTCGCCCCGGACCTGCTTGCCGTTGCGGTCCTTGCCTTCCCATTCGAAGACGAATTCTTTGACTGTGCTGGACGCGGCTGATGCCATGGAGTGCCTTGGTACGACTAAATAAGTCCGGGTCTATTCATTGCTCACGGCGAGCACTTCTTCCAGCGAGGTCAAGCCCAGCTTCACTTTGTGCAGCCCGGCCTGGCGCAGGGTTCGCACACCTTCGATTTTGGCCTGTTCGGCAATGTCCAGCGCGCTGCCGTCGCGCAGGATGATGCGCTGGATTTCCTCGGAAATCGGCATCACCTGGTAAATGCCGACCCGGCCTTTGTAGCCGTTGTTGCAGGCGTTGCAGCCCACCGGGCCGTAGGGTTTCCAGGAGCCGTCCAATTCTTCGGGCGCGTAGCCGGACTCCAGCAGCGTCTTTTGCGGGATGTCGATCAGCGCCTTGCATGCCGGGCACAGCCGCCGCGCCAGCCGCTGCGCGGTGATCAGAATCACGCTGGACGCAATATTGAACGGCGCAATGCCCATGTTGCGCATGCGCGTCAAGGTGGTAGGTGCATCGTTGGTGTGCAGCGTGGACAGCACCAGGTGGCCGGTTTGCGCGGCCTTGATGGAGATGTCGGCGGTTTCCAGATCGCGGATTTCGCCGACCATGATGATGTCCGGGTCCTGGCGCAGAAACGATTTCAACGCCACAGCAAAGGTCATGCCCGCTTTTTCGTTCACATTGACCTGGTTGACCCCCGGCAAATTGATTTCGGACGGGTCTTCGGCCGTGGCGATGTTCACGCCAGGCTTGTTCAGCAGGTTCAAAAAGGTGTAGAGCGACACAGTTTTGCCCGAACCCGTAGGGCCGGTCACCAGCACCATGCCGTAGGGGCGGCCAATCGCCTGCAAGACGCGTTCTTTTTCTATGGGCTCGTAACCCAGCGCGTCGATGCCCAGTTTTGCGCTGCTCGGGTCCAGAATCCGGATCACGATCTTTTCGCCAAACAGCGTGGGCAGGGTGCTGACGCGGAAGTCGATGACCCGGTCGGGCCCGATCTTGAGCTTCATCTTGCCGTCTTGCGGCACCCGCTTTTCCGAGATGTCCAGGCGCGAGATCACCTTGATGCGCGAGGCCAGCTTGTCCTTGATGGCCACTGGTGGCGAGGCGATTTCGCGCAGTTCGCCGTCAATACGAAAACGCACGCGGTAGTTGTGCTCGTAGGGCTCGAAGTGCAGGTCAGAGGCGCGCATGCCATAGGCATCGAGCAGCATCTTGTGCAGGAACTTCACAACCGGGGCATCTTCCACCTCGGTCATGTTGATTTCGGCGGTTTCGGCGGGTGCCGTGATCATCCCGTCGTCAAAGTCGAAGTCGCCGCCGATGATGTTGTCCATCGCCTCACCGGTGGTGACGGCGTTGGCATCCACCATGCGCGACAGCTTGTCGTATTCGGCAATGATCCAGTCCACGCCCAACTGGGTGGAGAACTTGATTTTTTCGGCGGCTTCCTGGTCCGACGGGTCGGCGGTGGCGACGATCAGCCGGTTATTGCGTTTGCTCAGCACCACCACCCGGTAGGCCTGGCAAATCTTGGCATCCAGCAGGTCTTTGGGCAGGCGGTGGCGGTCTACCGCATCGATGTCCAGCAAGGGCGCGGCAAACGCGGTGGACATGGTGTGCGCCAGGTCCGATGGCGACACCGCCCCCGAGGACATCAGTTCGGCGATGAAGCTGGCGCGGTTGGATTGGGCTTTGCGGTAAATGTCTTCGGCCGCACGTTGGCCGAGTTTGCCTGCAGAAATCAGAACCCTTCCCAAGCCGGGAAGCGCAACAGAAGATGATTCTTTGGTGAAAGGTTCAACAGCGGCCATATGCCCAAAATGTAGCAGGTAGCAAAAGGTTACTGCATCATCACCGATTCAGTCAGACCTGTAAACCGGCATCAGGGGGTGGAAGACCCCGCTTTCGCTGGTAAAAACCGCTGCAGCTCGTCGGGTAAAGCCGCATGCAGCTCCACACTTTCGCCGCTGGCGGGGTGGCTCAGCTGCAAGCGCCAGGCGTGCAAAAACATGCGTTTGAGGCCCTGTTTTACCAAAGCCTTGTTGGCCTCGAAGTCGCCGTATTTGTCGTCTCCGGCAATCGGAAAGCCTTCGGAGGCCAGGTGCACGCGGATCTGGTGGGTGCGGCCGGTCTTGATGGTCACCTCCAGCAGGCTGAAGCCCTCGAAATGCTGGGCCACCTTGACCAGGGTCAGCGAGCGCATGCCGTCCGGGTCGTCCCGGGCCACCACCTTGACGCGGCGCTCGCCATTGGGCAGCAGGTATTTGTGCAAAGACTTGTCCAGCACCTTCTTATTGGCAGGCCACTGGCCGATCACCAGTGCCAGGTAGGTCTTGCCGGTTTCCCGGTCGCGAAACTGGTCCTGCACGTTTTTGAGCGCGCTGCGCTTCTTGGCCAGCAGCAGGATGCCCGAGGTTTCGCGGTCCAGCCGGTGCACCAGTTCCAGAAACGGGGCTTTCGGGCGCGCCATGCGCAGCTGTTCGATCACCCCGAAGCTGACCCCGCTGCCACCGTGCACGGCCACGCCCGCCGGTTTGTCGATGGCCAGCAGGTGCTCGTCTTCCAGCAGGATGGGGAACTCGCGCGCCGGGGCGGGCGCGGCGGCCATGGCCTCGGCCTTTTCGGCCACCCGCTCGGAAATGCGTGTCGGCGGCAGCCGCACCACGTCGCCGCCATTCACGCGGGTGTCGGCAGAAACGCGGCCCTTGTTGATCCGTACTTCACCGCTGCGGATGATGCGGTAGACGTGGGTTTTGGGTACGCCTTTGAGGTGGCGCAAGAGGAAATTGTCCAGCCGTTGCCCGGCATCGTCGGGGTCCACCGTAATGAATTTGACTTCTGGCATGGGGGGTGGTGCGTTAGCACCTATAATATTTTTCACCAGCGTCGTGTCGTAAGTGCTTGATTCACCACAGTTTAGAGCATTGCATCTACGCCGCTGCGAAGTCGATGCCACCCAAGGCGATCTGCTACCACCCCGAGCAACCCAGGCTCCGTTGGCGGCATAAGTTGATGGGGCGGGCTGACGCGATGGAAACTACATACGGAATACCCCCTCACTTGCCAACCTGTGCTGTAGGCCCAGGTTGTGCAACGGATCGAAGCGAGAACTCATTTGTGTTGATGGCGATACTTCAAACCTGCTGGCGGTGGCTCATGGCTCCGGCTATAGCCCCGGTTTTTGGCATGGAATCGCCCCTGGCGCCCACCTATTGGGCGCAAGCAGCTATCAAATTGGTAGCTATTCAAACCAGCACACTTCCCGCTTCCCTCCACCTCCCCCCACTGTCACCCTGTAAGCCCAGGCTTACCTAGTGCAGTCTGGGGTCATTCCGGTTGTTTCCGCGCGTTGGTTCAGGCATCAGTAGGCCCGGTTTGGGCCGTATTGAATTGAAGAACATTTCTGGACCCTTGCCGGTCCAGTCAAAGGAAGCGCACCATGAAACGGATGCTGATTAACGCAACCCAGTCGGAAGAACGTCGGCTGGCGATTGTGGACGGGCAAAAACTGCTCGACTATGAAATTGAAATCGAGGGGCGCGAACAGCGCAAGGGCAACATCTACAAGGCCGTCGTCACCCGCGTCGAGCCTTCGCTGGAAGCCTGCTTCGTCGACTACGGCGAAGACCGCCACGGCTTTTTGCCGTTCAAGGAAATCTCCAAGCAATACTTCCAGCAGGGCGTGCCGGTCAACCAGGCCCGCATCAGCGATGTGATCCGCGAAGGCCAGGAACTGCTGGTCCAGGTAGAGAAAGAAGAGCGCGGCAACAAGGGTGCCGCCCTGACCACCTTTGTGTCGCTGGCAGGCCGCTATGTCGTGCTGATGCCCAACAACCCCCGCGGCGGTGGCGTTTCGCGCCGCATCGAAGGCGACGACCGGGCCGAGCTCAAGGAAGCCATGGACCAGTTGGAATACCCCAACGGCTCCAGCATCATTGCCCGCACCGCCGGCATTGGCCGCAGCGCGCCCGAACTGCAATGGGATCTGAACTACCTGCTCAAGCTGTGGACCGCCATCGACGGCGCAGGCAAGCAAGGCAAGGGCGCTTTCCTGATTTACCAGGAATCCAGCCTGGTGATCCGCGCCATCCGCGACTACTTCAATACCGACATCGGCGATATCCTGATCGACACCGACGACGTGTACGAGCAGGCCCAGCAGTTCATGGCCCACGTCATGCCCGAGCACGCCGCCCGCGTCAAACGCTACCGCGACGACGCGCCGCTGTTCAGCCGCTTCCAGATTGAACACCAGATCGAATCGGCCTACGCCCGCACCGTGCAACTGCCCTCGGGCGGTGCCATCGTGATCGACCACACCGAAGCCCTGGTGTCGGTGGACGTGAACTCCGCCCGCTCCATCCGCGGCGGCGACATCGAAGAAACCGCCACCCGCACCAACCTGGAAGCCGCCGAAGAAGTGGCCCGCCAGATGCGTCTGCGCGATCTGGGCGGCCTGATCGTGATCGACTTTATCGACATGGAAGAGTCCCGCAACCGCCGCGACGTGGAAAACCGCCTGCGCGACGCGCTGCGCCAGGACCGCGCCCGTGTGCAGTTCGGCACCATCAGCAAGTTTGGCCTGATGGAAATGAGCCGCCAGCGCCTGCGCCCGGCGCTTAGCGAAGGTGCTTCGATTCCTTGCCCACGCTGCGGTGGTTCCGGCCACATCCGCGACACCGAATCCAGCGCGCTGCAAATCTTGCGCATCATCCAGGAAGAGTCGCTCAAGGACAACACCGCCTCGGTCATGTGCCAGGTGCCGGTGGACGTGGCTTCGTTCCTGCTGAACGAGAAGCGCACCGAAATCGCCAAGATCGAGCTGAAACAGCGCATCAACGTGCTGATGGTGCCCAACAAAACGCTGGAAACGCCCAACTACAAGCTCGAACGCCTGAAGCACGACGACCCGCGCCTGGACCACATCGAAGCCAGCTACAAAATGGCCGACGTGATGGAAGATGCGACCTCGGTCACGCGCCGCTCGCAAGAGCCTACCAACAAGCAGACCCCGGTGATCAAGGGTGTGCTGCCCGACGCACCCGCACCCCAGGCTGTGCCCAAGGCCGTGGCCCCCGCACCTGTGGTCGCTCCGGTGGCTGCTCCTGCGCCTGTGGCCGCACCGGTGGAAACTGGCTTCTTTGGCTGGTTGAAAAACCTGTTTGGTGCTGCACCCGCACCGGTCGTGGTCGCTGCTCCGGCACCCGCCACCGTGACCGCCACGCCCAAGCCTGAAGACAAGCGCGAACCCCGCAACCCGCGTGGTGAAGCGCCTGGCCGTGGTGGCCGCAATGGCCGTGGTGGTCGCGACGAGACTGCAGAACGTGGCGAAGGCCAAGGCCGCAACCGTGGCCCGCGCAATGCCGAAGGCCGCGAACCTCGTGAACCGCGTGAAGGCCAGGAAGGCCGCCCCGAACGCGCTCCGCGCAATGCGGGTGACCGTCCTGAGCGCGCCGAGCGCCCTGACCGCAACGAGGCACCGCGTGCCGATGGCGAAGCTCCCAACCGCGGCAGCCGCGGTGGCCGTGGCCGTGGCGAGCGGTCCCAGGGTCCGCGTGAGCGTTCCGAAGTGGACGGCCAGGCAGTTGAAGGCGTGGTGAACGAAGCCGCCGCCAACGTCGAAGTCGGTGCTGCCGAGCGCGCCCCCCGCAACGCCGGTGAGCGTGGTGAACGTGGCGAGCGCAGCCCCCGCGGTGGCCGTGGTGGCCGTGGCCCGCGTGAAGACGGTGCCCCGGCCCAAGGCCGTGACCGCCAGGACGAGCCCCGTCCCGACCTGCGCGAACCCCGCGAGCCCCGCGAACCCCAGCTGGATGCCAACGGTGAGCCCGTGGCCGAAGTTCCCCGCGCCCCCCGCCCCGAGCGTGAACCGCGTGCCGAACGCGAGCCGCGCCCAGAGCGTGAGCCCCGCGAACCACGGGAACCTCGCGCTGACCGCGAACCCCGTGCCGAGCGCGAGCCCCGCATGGACCGCGAACCCGCCGAACGCCCCGAGCGTCCGTCGTACTTCGCTGCCGCCCAGGCCGCTGCCGCAGCGCAAGCCGATGCGGGTCAGCCGGTAGCGGAATCCGCCGAGGCCGCCGAGCAACCCGCCGAGCGCAGCGACGAAGCCCGTCCTGAGGGCGAAGAGCCCCAGCGCCGCGAAAAGCGTTCCCGCGACCGCTATGGCCGCGACCGCAAGGACCGTGCACCGCGTGACAACTCCGGTGAACCGGCAGCGTTTGTGCCCAACCCCGTGGAGTCGGACGCACAGCCGCAAGCCGAGTCCCTGGTGGAGCGCGCAGCCGCCGTAGTGGCTGAACCCGTGGCAGCTCCCGCACCAACGCCTGTTGTTGCCGAAGTGGCCGAGGTGGTAGCACCTGTGGTGGTTGAGCCGGTGGCGGCACCTGTGGCCGCCATCGTGGCCGCACCGGTGGTGGCCGCCAAGCCGGTGTTTGCCCTGCCAACCGCTGAACTGGACCAACTGGCCCAGAGCTCGGGCCTGCAATGGGTGGGCACCAGCCCCGAACGCGCCGCAGCCGTCCAGGCCGCCATCGCCGCCGAGCCTATCGTGGTGCACGTACCCCGTGTGCGTCCCGCAGTCGCCCCGGTGCAAGCCGAGCCCCTGGTGATGGTTGAGACCAAGCGCGACCTGGGCAAGATGGACTTGCCGTTCTAAACAGCCTGCCCGGCAACAAAAAATGGACCTTCGGGTCCATTTTTTTTGGGGCATATTCGAGAGAAGGGGGGGTGTTTGCTACTGTTTTTAACTATGTTTTCTGTAGCTGCTTGCGCTCATTCCATAAGCACGAGGTGCCGATTCAGGCCTTTAAAAAAGGGCCTGAATCCTTAGATTCCAGCGACTTGCTTGTAAGCCGCCTGTGCTGCGGCGGTATCGCCGCGCTGCTCGGCCAGGCCGGCCAGGGCGCGCCAGGCGCTGCGTTGCAGGCCGCTGTCTTCCAGCTGGTGGACCGACTGGGCCAGCAGTTGCTGGGCCTTGCCCCAGAGCTGGTGGCGCAGGCAGGCCATGCCGGCCAGGTACTGCAGCCGGGCATCGCGCGGGTTGCGCTGCTGGGCGGCTTCGATGCGGTGCAGCCAGGGCAGGTCGGCCGGGCTGTCGGTGGCGGAGAAACCGGCCTCCAGCGCCCGGACCAGTTTGGTGCCATAGGCGTGTTCTTGCTCGGGGTGGGCCACCATCTGCTCCCAGATGGGCAGCAGCCACAGGCGGGCGGTGGCGGTGTCGCCTTGCAGGGTGGCCAGGCGCTGGGCGGCCTGGATGGCCACGTCGGGCATCAGGCGCTCGGCAGGGTCCAGCTCGGCCCAGGCGCGTTGCAGCTGGGCCGGGTCGTGGGCGGTGGCCAGCAGCTCCAGCGCCAGGCCGCGCAGAATGCTTTGCGCGGCGGCGGGCGAGAAGGCCCGGTGCTTGGCCAGCAGGCGGGCGGTTTCCAGTGCGGGCAGGGTCTGGCGGGCCAGGCGGTTGGCCTTGAGGCGCACGCGCAGGGCCAGGGTGCGGCGGGCTGCGCCCAGGGGCAGGGCATCCAGCCACTGCATGGCGGCATCGGCATCGCGGTCGGCCAGGGCCCAGTGGGCGGCGCGCAGCTGGATGCCTTCGCGGGTTTCCTGGGTTTCCAGGGTGTTGCGCTGGGCGGTGCTGTCCAGGGCCTGCTGCAGGTGGCTGTCGCGGGTGGTTTTGTCTTGCAGCGAATGGCCGCTTTCGGCGGTGACCAGGTGGGCCAGGGCGCGCAGTTTGTCGCCGTGGGCCAGGGGGTGGCCGCTGGCCAGCAGGGCTTGCTCCTGGCGCAGGGCCACTTCGGCGGCCTTGCGGGCGCGCAGAAAACGCCCGGCCAGCAGGTGCGAAAACGCGTCCAGCAGGGCCGAATGGGTGGCCCGTTCCTTTTGCTGCAGCCGCCAGCGCTGGGCCTGCTGCGGCATGGCGAACAGGGCCGACAGGGCTTTCAGGGCGTAGTGCAGGGCGATGAAGGTGGCCACGGTGAGCAGCAGCACCAGGTTCAGCGACAGATCGACCCGGTAGGGCGGCCAGAACACGGTGACCGTGCTTTGGTTGTTACCCGCCAGCAGGGCAGCCGCCACCGCCACGCCAAACAAGGCCAGGAGCCAGGCAATTGCGCGCATTAACCTAGATTCCGTAGTTGGACGTGCCCGAGTGTGCCGCTGGCGGCGCGACTGGGTAGGCGCGACAACGCAGCGGGCACGTGCCCGCAAGGCGGAGTAACGACCCCAGGCGTGGTGCCAGTGGTGCAATCGGGTGCGTAGCGCTGGTGACGTTGGGTGCAGATGGCTAGACGATGGTGGTACTCGGTCAACATGTGCTGTTCCAGACGGTAAGAAGCGGTCAACTGCGGAATCTAGGTTACTAGCGCCCCGCAGCGGCTGTGGCCAGGGCGGCCAGGGTTTCATCGACCTGCGGCAGCTCCACGGCCTTCATCTGGCCTTGCACTTCCTGCAGCAGGGTCGCCATGGACTGGGTCTTGCGCGAGGCGGGGTCGAAATATTTGTTCAGTGCGGCCGAGGCGGCGTTCAGGTCGGCGCGGGCCGAGGCCAACTGGCGGGCCAGCAGGCCCAGGCGTGCGTTCAGCAGCTTGAGCTTGAGGTTTTCCCGCAGGAAAAAGGTTTGCTCGGGCGACAGCAATGCCGCCTCGGGCTGTTCGATGCGGCTCACGCGCAGCAGTTTGCGGGCTTCCTGGTGCACCACGTCGAGCGCGCGCTGCCACCATTCGGCGGCCAGCGGCGGCGCGGCTTTGCCCGCGCCCACGGCGGAGGCGACCACCACGGCGTTGACGGTGGGCAGCTCGTCCACCTGGCGGACCAGCTCGTCCAGCTTGACCAGCAGGCCGGGGGTGTCGGTGGTGGTGGCGGCCTTGATGCGCTCGGTGTCGTGGGCAATGGCGCGCTGCAGCGGGGCCAGGCGGGGCTGGGCGGCGCGGGTGACGCGGTCGTCGGCGCTTTTCAGGGCGGCCAGCAGGGGTTCGATGCTGCCGGTGAGCTGGGCCTGCTGTTGGGCCAGGCGCACGGCGGATTCGATATCGACCACCAGGTTTTCATCGCGCGAGCGCGACAGGCTTTGTATCAGGTCTTCGAGCTGGGTGCGCTGCAGCGTGGTTTCGCTGACGCGGGCATCGGTGACGGCCTGGCGGGCGGCAATGTCGCGGGCCTGGTCCTGCGCCTGGCTGGCGATGGTGCGGGCTTCGACCGCCTGGGCCCCGGCATCGGCGCTTTGGCGGGCCAGTTGTTCCTGGATGTGGCTGAGCTTTTGCCACAGCATGCCGCTGCTGACCAGGGCCAGCACAGCCACGCCCCCGGCCACCAGGGTCAGCACGCCGGGCCCTTTGGCGGTCGGGCTCACTGCCGGGATAGGTGGGGCGGAATTTTCGGGGGGCAGCTCGGCATTCATGCCAGCGATTCTATCGAGGCCACTATGTCGGCCAGCAGGGGACGTGACTCGCAAACAACACCAAAACCCGCCCCCCGCGCGGCCTGCGCAATGCGGCCATGGGTGGCTACGGCGCGGGCGGCGCGGAAATCCTGGCCGGGCAGCAGGCTTTGCAGGTGGGCAATGGCCTCGGAGCTGCTGAACAGCCACACGCTGCCGTCTGTACACGCCTGCCGGGCTGCGCGAAGTTGGTCGGGGCTGAACACCGGCATGCGGCGCTCGTAGGCCACCACGGTGTCGAGCTGCGCCCCGGCTGCCGCTAGTTGCTCGGCCAGCCAGCTGCGCCCTGCGGCCTCGCCGGTGTGGTCGCTGCCACGCACCACCAGGATGCGGCTGCCTGGCCGGACCTGGGGGGCGACGATGTGCCACAGGGCTTCGGAGTCGAACTGGCCGGCCGCTGCATCCGGCGCGTCGATCTGGTGGGCCGCCACACCCGCCTGGTGCAGCGCTGCCACGGTGCCGGGTCCGGTAGCCCATGCTCTTGTTTTTATAGCTTTCCGTGCTGTTTGAATAAGCGCAGAAGCCTGATTTGATGCATAAAAATGCTGCACCGCATTGCCACTGACAAACATGGCCGCCTGGTAATTCGCCATGCCTTCCCAGGCCTGCTGCACCGGCAGCGGGTTGGCGGCGGGGCCGATGGCAATCAGCGGCAGGGCGATGGCCTGCAGGCCTTGTACTGAGAGCTCGCGCACCCAGCGCTGGGCATCTTGCGCGGGCCGGGTGACGATGACCTGGGCCAAAGTTAGACCGCGCCGCCTGCGCGCAGTTGCGCAGCCACCTGTTCGCCCAAAGCCGTGGCGCTGGCCAGGTCGGTAATGGCGGCCTGGGCCCGGGCGGTGACCAGCGGCGCGGGCAGTTCGGCATCGCCCCAGGCGGCATCAATCACCAGCTGGCCATCTACCCAAGTGGCAAATGCGGCCAGCGGCATGGAGCAGCTGCCGCCCATACTGCGGCTGACTGCGCGCTCGGCGGCCACGGCCTGCCAGGTGGCGGTATGGGCCAGCGGGGCCAGGGCGGCCACCAGGTCGGCCCGGTCGGCGCGGATTTCGATCCCTAAGGCACCTTGGCCCGCAGCGGGCAGCATGGCGGTGCTGGCAAAGCGGCTGCGGATGCGCTCGGGCAGGCCCAGGCGCATCAGCCCGGCGCTGGCCAGCACGATGGCATCGAACTGGCCTTCATCGAGCTTGCGCAAACGGGTGTCGAGGTTGCCGCGCAGCGGGGCGATCTGCAGATCGGGACGCAGGGCGCGCAGCAGCACGGTGCGGCGCAGGCTGGAGGTGCCGACCACGCCGCCCTGCGGCACATCGGAAAGCAGGGCGTAGCGGTTGGACACAAAGGCATCGCTGGGGTCTTCGCGCTCCAGCACGCAGGCCAGGGCAAAGCCCTCGGGCAGGTCCATGGGCACGTCTTTGAGCGAGTGCACGGCGATGTCGGCGCGGCCTTCTTCCAGCGCCACTTCCAGCTCTTTCACAAACAGGCCCTTGCCGCCCACCTTGCTCAGCGAGCGGTCCAGGATCTGGTCGCCGCGCGTGGTCATGCCCAGCAGCGTGACGGTGTGGCCGCGCTGCTGCAGCAGGGACTGGACGTGTTCGGCCTGCCACAGGGCCAGACGGCTCTCGCGGGTGGCGATGGTGATGTGCAAAGAGGGGGTGCTCAAACCGGTAACCTGTTGGTAATTTTTAGAAGAAATTGGCGGCATTTCGGGGGGACTTGGATGCTAGCATGGGGTCAGTCCGGTACTTTTAAGCACACGGGACTTACGCAAGTTCCCCCTGTAAGCCCGAAGGGCGATACAGGGGCGCTGCGTAAGTCCCAGCACATTTTTAGGAAATCCACGCATGACCACGGCAGATTCTCCCAGCGTTCCCAAGGCCGCAAAAGCGGCAGAGACCAAGGCACCTTCATCCAAGGCAGCACCCAAGGTCGTCGCTCCGGCGGCCCGTTCGGCCAGCCGCGACAAGGCCAACGAGCGGCCCCTGGTAGAAGATATCCGCCTGCTGGGCCGTATTTTGGGCGACGTGATCCGTGAGCAAGAGGGCGATGCCGCATTTGAGCTGGTGGAGCAGGTGCGCAAGCTGTCGGTGGCCTTTCGCCGCGATGCCGATGCCGAGGCCGACAAGGCGCTGAAGAAGCTGCTCAAGGCCCTGACCGGCGACCAGACGGTGAGCGTGATGCGCGCCTTCACCTATTTCAGCCACCTGGCCAACCTGGCCGAAGACCGCCACCACATCCGCCGCCGCGCCGTGCACGAGCGCGCGGGCGATACGCAAGAAGGCAGCATCGAAGTGGCCCTGTCGCGCTTGCGCTGGGCGGGGATAGCTCCTAAAACCATAGCGCAGACGCTGGCCCATGCCTACGTGGCCCCGGTGCTTACCGCCCACCCCACCGAAGTGCAGCGCAAGAGCATTCTGGATGCCGAGCGCGACATCGCCCGGCTGCTGACGGTGCGCGACACCCTGCGCGAGCGCACCCTGGTAGGTACTTCCAAAGATGCCCTGGCCCCGCGCGAGCTGGCCGCCAACGAGGTGCAGTTACGGGCCCGCGTCATGCAGCTGTGGCAAACCCGCCTGCTGCGCATGAACAAGCTGACCGTGGCCGACGAGATCGAAAACGCGCTGAGCTACTACGAATCCACCTTTTTGCGCGAGATTCCCAAGATTTACGCCGACCTGGAGGGTGCCCTGGGCGACCACCCGGTGCACAGCTTTTTGCGTATGGGCCAGTGGATTGGCGGCGACCGCGACGGCAACCCGAATGTGAGCGCCCAGACGCTGGAATACGCGCTGCGCCGCCAGGCCGACGTGGCCCTGCGCCATTACCTGACCGAGGTGCACTACCTGGGCGGCGAGCTGTCGCTGTCTGCCGGTTTGGCTGGCATGTCGCCCGAGCTGCAGGCGCTGGCCGCCAGCTCGCCCGACACCAATGTGCACCGCCAGGACGAACCCTACCGCCTGGCCCTGACCGGCATCTACGCCCGCCTGGCCGCCACCCTGAAGGGCTTGACCGGTGGCGATGCCGCCCGCCATGCGGTTGCGCCGCAAAACCCCTACCTGCTGGCCGAAGACTTTCTGGCCGACCTGCGTACCATCGAGACTTCTTTGCTGGCCAACCACGGGGCCACCCTGGCGGCCGAGCGTCTGCACCCGCTGATCCGCGCGGTGGAGGTGTTTGGCTTCCACCTGGCCACGGTAGATTTGCGCCAAAGCTCGGACAAGCACGAGGAAGTGGTGGCCGAGCTGCTGGCCACGGCCCGCATCCAGGCCGACTACTCTGCGCTGGACGAGATGGCCAAGCGCGCGCTGCTAATGGGTTTGCTCAACGACGCGCGCCCGCTGCGCGTGGTGGGGGCCAGCTATTCCGAGCACACCTGCAAGGAAATCGCGATTTTCGAGGCGGCCCGCGAATCCCGCGCCCGCTATGGCGCACAGGCTATCCGCCACTACATCATCAGCCACACCGAGACGGTGAGCGATTTGCTGGAAGTGCTGCTGCTGCAAAAAGAAGTCGGCCTGATGCACCGCACGCTGGACAACAAGGCCACCGCCGACCTGATCGTGGTGCCGCTGTTTGAAACGATTGAGGATTTGCGCAACGCCGCGCCCATCATGCGCGAGTTCTACGCCCTGCCCGATGTGGCCGAGCTGGTGCAGCGCAGCGGGGCCGAGCAAGACATCATGCTGGGCTACTCCGACAGCAACAAGGACGGCGGCATCTTCACCAGCAACTGGGAGCTGTACCGCGCCGAGATCGCGCTGGTGGACCTGTTCGACCAGCTGGCCAACAGCCACAACATCACCCTGCGCATGTTCCATGGCCGCGGCGGCACGGTGGGCCGGGGCGGTGGCCCGAGCTACCAGGCCATTCTGGCCCAGCCCCCGGGCACGGTGCGCGGCCAGATCCGCCTGACCGAGCAGGGCGAAGTCATTGGCTCCAAATACGCCAACCCCGAAATTGGCCGCCGCAACCTGGAAACCCTGGTGGCCGCCACCCTGGAAGCCACGCTGCTGCAGCCCACCAAGTCGGCCACCCCGGCCTTCCTCAAGACGGCAGCGCAGCTCTCTACCGCCAGCATGGCCGCCTACCGGGCGCTGGTGTACGAAACCCCGGGTTTCACCACCTACTTTTTCGAGTCCACGCCGCTGCGCGAGATTGCCGAGCTCAATATCGGTTCCCGCCCGGCAGCCCGCAAGCCCTCGCAGAAGATCGAAGACCTGCGCGCTATTCCCTGGGGCTTCAGCTGGGGCCAGTGCCGCCTGACGCTACCGGGCTGGTTCGGCTTTGGTTCGGCCGTGGAAGCGTTTTTGAACGAAAACGGCCCCGCGGGCAGGAAAGACGCGCTGGGGGTGCTACAAAAAATGTACCGCCAGTGGCCGTTCTTCAGCACCTTGCTGAGCAATATGGACATGGTGCTGGCCAAGAGCGACCTGGCCCTGGCATCGCGCTATGCCGAGCTGGTGAGCGATGCCAAGCTGCGCAAGCGCATCTTCGCCAGCATCGAGGCCGAGTGGCACCGCACCGCCCACGCGCTGACCCAGATCACCGGCGAGAAGCAGCGCCTGTCGGGCAACGCCTCGCTGCAGCGCTCCATCCGCCACCGTTTCCCCTACATCGACCCGCTGCACCACCTGCAGGTGGAGCTGGTACGGCGCTACCGGGCCGGGCAGGGCGACGAGCGGGTGCAGATCGGTATCCACATTTCCATCAACGGCATTGCGGCGGCGCTGCGCAACACGGGGTAATACCGCCCGCGGCGCGAAAATGCGCTATGTTGCTCTGCAATAATAAAAACCAACGGTGGTAGGACGCGTTCTACGGCCCTTGGTTTTTTTACCTTTTGGAACTCTATGTTGATTCAACCTGTCGTTCTCTCCGGTGGCTCTGGCACCCGCCTGTGGCCTTTGTCCCGCGAAAAGTACCCCAAGCAACTGCTGCCGCTGATCGGCGACGACTCGCTGCTGCAGGCCACGGTGCGCCGGGTGGAGGGCCTGGGCCTGGGCACGGTGGCCGCGCCCATGGTGGTCTGCAACGAGGAATACCGCTTCGTCATCGCCGAGCAGCTGCGCCTGATGGGCCAGCCCGGCAGCATCGTGCTGGAGCCCACGGGGCGCAACACCGCTCCGGCCCTGACCCTGGCCGCGCTGGCGGGATTGCGTGATGGGGCCGATCCGGTGCTGCTGGTCATGCCCGCCGACCACGTGATCGTGGACAAGCCCGCCTTCCAGGCCGTGGTGCGCCAGGGCGCGGCCTTGGCCGCAGAGGGCGCGGTGGTGACCTTTGGCATCACGCCCGACAGCCCCGAGACGGGCTACGGCTACATCCAGGCCGGGGCGTTGTATGGCAACGGCGGCGCATCCACCATCGCCCGCTTCGTGGAAAAGCCCGACCAGGCCACGGCCCAGAGCTATCTGGACGCAGGCACCTACTCCTGGAACAGCGGTCTGTTCATGGTCAAGGCCTCGGTCTGGCTGGCGGCCATGGCCGTGTGCCGTGCCGACATCCTGGCGGCCTGCCAGACCGCCTGGGACGCAGGCAGCACCGATGGCGAGTTTGTGCGCGTGGGCAAAGAGCTGTTTTCTGCCTGCCCCAGCGACTCCATCGACTACGCGGTGATGGAACGCATCGCCTCCGGCCAGGCCGGTTTGCCGCCGGGCGTGGTGATTCCGCTGGCCGCGGGCTGGTCTGACGTGGGTGCCTGGGACGCACTCTGGTCTGTGCTGCCCAAAGACGGTGCGGGCAACGTGGCCCAGGGCGATGTGCTGCTGCACGACTGCCGCAACACCCTGGCCCTGTCCGAAGGCCGTCTGATCGCCTGCGTAGGTGTGGACGACATCGTGGTCGTCGAAACCGCCGACGCGATCCTGGTGGCCCACAAGGACAAGACCCAGGACGTGAAGAAGATCGTCGAAAGCCTCAAAAAGCAGGGCCGCTCCGAAGGCCAGTTGCACCGCAAGGTGTTCCGCCCCTGGGGCTGGTACGACAGCGTGGACAATGGCGCGCGCTTCCAGGTCAAGCGCATCGTGGTCAAGCCCGGTGGCACGCTGTCGCTGCAAATGCACCACCACCGCGCCGAGCACTGGATTGTGGTGTCCGGCACCGCCAAGGTCACCAAAGGCGAGGAGACCTTTTTGGTCACCGAGAACGAATCCACCTACATCCCGCTGGGCACCACGCACCGGCTGGAGAACCCGGGCCGCGTCGAGCTGGAGATGATCGAAGTGCAGTCTGGCAGCTACCTGGGTGAGGACGACATTGTCCGCTTCGAAGATGTCTATGGTAGGTAGGCAATTTGACCTGATCGCCTTCGACTGGGACGGCACGCTGTTCGATTCCACGGCCATCATCACCCGCAGCATCCAGGAAGCGGTGCGCGACGTGGGCGGCACCGTGCCCAGCGACGCGGCGGCCTCGTACGTGATCGGCATGGACCTGATCCCCGCCCTGGCCCATGCCGCGCCCGATGTGCCCGCGTCTCAGCACGCCGAACTGGGCGCACGTTTCAGCCACCACTACCTGGCGCACCAGCACGACATCAGCCTGTTTGCCGGGGTGCTGCCCATGCTGGCAGAGTTGAAGGCCCGCCAGCACTGCCTGGCGGTGGCCACCGGCAAGTCGCGCCGTGGCCTGAACGAGACCTTGCAGGCGGTGGAGTTGCACGGCCTGTTTGACGGCTCCCGCACCGCCGACGAAACCCAGGGTAAGCCGCACCCGCGCATGCTGCAGGAGCTGATGCGCGAATTTGGCGTGCCCCCCGAGCGCACCCTGATGATCGGCGACACCACGCACGACCTGCAAATGGCCGTCAACGCAGGCTGCGCCAGTGTGGGCGTGGGCTACGGCGCGCACACCACTGGCGCGTTTGCGGCGCTGCATCCGCGTTTTGTGGCGCACTCGGTGGCCGAGCTGCACGCCTGGTTGCTGGCGCACGGCTGATTTTGGGAGGTGGACACCATGCAAGAAATTCCCCTGTGCAATACGGCGGACCTGAGCGACGGCGGCGATGCAGTACCGTTTGATGTGGCCTACCTGGGTGAGACCTGCCGGGCTTTTGCCATCCGCTACAACGGCCAGGCCCATGCCTACCTGAACCGCTGCACCCATGTGCCCATGGAACTGGACTACCAGCCGAACCGCATCTTTGACGATTCCGGCGAATGGCTGCTGTGCGCCACCCACGGCGCAGCCTACCGGCCCGACACCGGTGACTGCGGCGGCGGCCCCTGCCGCGGCGGGCTGGTGAAGATAGCCCTGTCGGAGTCCAGCGGGGTGGTGCACTGGCATACTCGCGCCCAATTGCAACCTGTTGAGTTTTAACAATGAACGACCCGATTCCTCCCACCGACCCTTCTGCGCCTGGTCGCAACCCGACCACTACGCCAGGGTGGGAGCGCGCTACCCTGGAAAAACTGGCTTTTGCCGCGCTGGCCGAGCAAAAAACCGCCCGCCGCTGGCGCAATTTTGTCCGTCTGGCCTGGCTGGTCTGCTTGGTGGCGGCCGCGTGGATCGGCCTGTCGCGCACCACGCCCAGCGCCGACAAAACCACGGCCCACACCGCCGTGGTCGAAATCAAGGGCGAAATTGCCTCGGGTGCCGACGCCGGGGCCGAATTCGTGGTGGCCGCCATGCGCAGCGCCTTCGAGGACGAGGGTGCCCAGGCCGTGGTCTTGCTGATCAACTCGCCCGGCGGCAGCCCGGTGCAGGCCGGCATCATCAACGATGAAATCTGGCGCCTCAAGAAGAAGTACAACAAGCCGGTCTACGCCGTGGTGGAAGAAAGCTGCGCCTCGGCGGCCTACTATATTGCCGTGGCTGCCGACCAGATTTATGTCGACAAGGCCAGTATCGTCGGCAGCATCGGCGTGCTGATGGACGGCTTTGGCTTCACGGGCTTGATGGACAAGCTGGGTGTGGAGCGCCGACTTGTCACCGCAGGTGAAAACAAGGGCTTTCTCGACCCGTTCAGCCCGCAATCCGAGCAACAACGGGCCTACGCCCAGGGCCTGCTGGACCAGATCCACACGCAGTTCGTCGATGCCGTCAAGGCCGGGCGCGGCAAACGCTTGAAAGAAACCCCGGAAACCTTCAGCGGCCTGTTCTGGAGCGGCCAGCAGGCCGTAGAAATGGGTCTGGCCGACCACCTGGGCAACCTGGACTACGTGGCCCGCGAGGTCGTCAAGGCCGAAGAGCTGGTGGACTACACCCGCCGCGAAAACGTGGCCGAGCGGCTGGCCAAGCGCTTTGGTGCCGCCATTGGCGAAGGCTCGGTCCGCGCCTTGCAGAGCGTGCCCGCGCTGCGCTAAAAGTCTAGCGTCCGATCGCAAACACGGCGGGCTGGTCAGTGACCAGACCCGCCTTGTTTTTTTGCCGCCAGCCTTTCACCGTGTCGCTCACCGTGCGGGGGGCGGCCAGGGTCATTCCGCTGCTGACGGCCAGGCGGGTGTTCTGCTGTAAAGTCTGTAGCAACCCCTGCAGCAGGGACCCGTTGCGGTAGGGCGTTTCGATGAAAATTTGGGTCTGCCCGGTTTTCAGCGCGAGGGCTTCCAGTTCGCGGATTTTCTGGCTGCGTTCCGGCTCGGCCTGGGGCACGTAGCCGACAAACGCAAAGTTTTGCCCGTTCAAACCGCTGGCCGCCAGCGCCAGCAACAGCGACACCGGGCCTACCAGCACCACCACCTCCAGGCCCAGCTCGTGCGCGGCGCGCACCACTGATGAGCCCGGGTCGGCCACTGCAGGCATGCCCGCTTCGCTGACCAGGCCGATGTCTGCGCTCTGCAGGGTAGCGGCCAGCAAGGGTTTGGCATCGAAGTTGCCGCCGTGGTCGCCTTTTTTGTGCACTTCGCGCGGCAGTTCCTGGATCTGCAAGGCCTGCAGGGGCTGGGCCAGGGGCACCAGTGCGTCCACCCGTTTCAGGTAGGCGCGGGTGGTTTTGGCGTTCTCGCAGACCCAGTGCTGCAGGCGTGCGGCCACGCGCAGGGTGCCCAGCGGCATCACGTCTTCCAGCGGGGTCTGCGTGGCGCAGCCAAAGTCCAGCGGCGCGGGGACCAGGTAGAGTTTTCCGGGGGTCATAACAGCACCACCCCGGCGGCGCGCAGCAATTGGCAGGTGCGGATCAGTGGCAGGCCGATCAGGGCGGTGGGGTCGTCGCTGTCTATGCTGTCCAGCAGGCTGATGCCCAGGCCTTCGCTTTTGGCGCTACCTGCGCAGTCGTAGGGTTGCTCGGCGAGCAGATAGGTTTCGATCTCGGCATCGCTGAGCTCGCGAAATCGCACCTGCACCGGGGCCAGCGCGCTTTGTGCAAAGCCACTGTCCAGGCAAACCACCGACAGCGCCGTCTGGAACACCACGGTGTGGCCGCGCATCCGGCGCAATTGCGCCACGGCATTGGCGTGGTTGCCAGGTTTGCCCAGCGGCTCGCCGTGTAAATCGGCCACCTGGTCGGAGCCAATGACGACGGCCTGCGGAAAGCGGGCGGCCACGGCCCGGGCCTTGGCCAGCGACAGGCGCAGGGCCAGATCGCGGGGCGATTCACCGGTCAGCGGGGTTTCATCCACGTCTGGCGCGGCCACTTCAAAGGGGATGCGCAGGCGTTGCAGCAGCTCGTGTCGGTAGCGCGAAGTCGAGCCGAGTACCAGGGCACGGGGGGGAGGGGAGGGCAAGGGGGAATGCATCCCGGGATTCTCTTACACTGTGCCCATGAATACCGAGATTGCTTCCACCCCCCTGGACGTGCGCGCCTTTGCGCAAGCGGCAGGCACCCGCTCCGCCCAGGATCTGCTACCAAAATATGAGCGTCTTATGCAGGAAGCATCAGCGCCAGCGGCCGATTTGACTGTGAACTGGAGCGCCCAGGGCGAGCTCCGCCCTGTGTCCAGCGGCGAGGCGGAAATCTGGCTGCACATCCAGGCCGATACCTGCTTGCCCATGACCTGCCAGCGCTGCCTGACCCCGGTGGAGATTCCCTTGGCGGTAGACCGTTCGTTCCGCTTTGTGGCCGACGAAGAAACCGCTGCTGCGCTAGACGACGAGTCCGAAGAAGACATCCTGGCACTCGACCCCGCATTCGACCTGGCCACCCTGGTGGAAGACGAGCTGCTGATGGAAATCCCCCTGGTGCCGCGCCACGACGAATGCCCGGTAGAGGTGACGCTGGAGGTGGTGGACCCGGCTTTTGAGGCTGCGTTGTCCGAAAAACCCCACCCCTTTGCTGCGCTGGCCAAGCTGCGTGGCGAGGGTGCCGACTAGGGGCTGGCGCAGTTGCAATGCCTTGGGCTATAATCTAAGGCTTAGCGCGAAAAGGCTTTGAGCATTTTGACTTCAAAGTTGAGTGGCCTCTCGTGAATTGTCCAATCTTTTAGCGTTTAGCTTTAAACGCATTTACTTAGGAGCCGACCATGGCCGTCCAACAGAACAAAAAGTC
Organism: Rhodoferax sp. LS1P39; assembly: GCF_056521425.1. NCBI lineage: Bacteria > Pseudomonadati > Pseudomonadota > Betaproteobacteria > Burkholderiales > Comamonadaceae > Rhodoferax > Rhodoferax sp. LS1P39. The sequence goes on from NZ_JBWMAV010000003.1 coordinate 156,250, forward strand.
CCCTTCCAAGCGCGGTATGCACCGTTCGCACAACGCACTGAACGTGCCCGGCATCGCAGTGGAATCCACCACCGGCGAAACCCACCTGCGCCACCACATCAGCCCCAACGGTTTCTACCGTGGCCGCCAGGTGCTGAAGAACAAATCTGAAGCCTGATCTGCGCTCACCATCCAGGGCCCGGTGCTACGTAACCCGTAGCCACGGGCCTTTGTTTTGATGTTTGCACTCTCTAGACTCCGCACGCCGCTGGGCGCTGCTATGCCATGATCACACTCGCTGTGGATTGCATGGGTGGTGACCACGGCCCCAGCGTCACGCTGCCGGCCTGCCGCCATTTTCTGGACAACACCCCCGGGGTTTCGCTCTTGCTGGTCGGTTTGCCTGCCAGCCTGGCGGGCTTTGTGCATGCGCGCGCCCAGATTGTGGCGGCCAGCGAAGTGGTGGGCATGGACGACTCGATTGAAATCGCCCTGCGCAAGAAGAAAGACTCTTCCATGCGCGTGGCGATCAGCCAAGTCAAGCTCGGCACGGCCCAGGCGGCAGTGTCGGCAGGCAATACCGGGGCCTTGATGGCGATTGCCCGCTATCTGCTCAAAACCCTGGACGGCATCGACCGCCCCGCGATTGCCGGGCAGATCCCCAATGCCAAGGGCGGTGCCACCACGGTGCTGGACCTCGGTGCCAATGTGGATTGCACGGCAGAGCATTTGCTGCAGTTTGCGGTGATGGGCTCGGCCCTGGTGTCGGTGCTCAGCGACAACGAAAATCCCACGGTCGGCTTGCTCAATATTGGCGAAGAAGCCATCAAGGGCAATGAAACCATCAAGCTGTCGGGCGAACTGCTGCGCGCTGCGGCGCGTGCGGGCGATTTGAACTTTTATGGCAACGTTGAAGGCAACGACATTTTTGTCGGCACCACCGACATCATCGTGTGCGACGGTTTTGTGGGCAATGTGGCGCTGAAGACCAGCGAAGGCCTGGCCAACATGATCGTCAACTTTTTGCGCGCCGAGTTCTCGCGCAACATCTTCACCAAATTTACGGCATTGCTCGCCACTCCGGTGTTATCTGCGCTTAAAAAGCGCATGGACCACCGGCGCTACAACGGTGCAGCCCTGTTGGGCCTGCGCGGTCTGGTGTTCAAAAGCCATGGGTCGGCGGACGCGTTTGCGTTTGAGCAGGCGTTGCACCGGGCGTATGATGCAGCCCGTAACAACCTGCTGGACCGTGTCCAGGCCCGCATTGCGCATGCAGCGCCGCTTTTGGCGGCATCTGCGGCCAATGCCTTGGACACGACCGCAACCACGAGCGCATGACGAGTCCATATTCCCGCATCACCGGTACCGGTAGCTACCTCCCCCCCCGTCGATTGACCAACGCCGATCTGGTGGCCGAACTGGCTGCCAAAGGCGTGGAAACCTCCGACGACTGGATCGTCGAGCGCACCGGCATCCGGGCCCGCCATTTCGCCGCCGCCGACACTACCTGCAGTGACCTGGCGGTGCATGCCGCCCGGCAGGCACTGGAGGCGGCCGGTGTCCAGGCCCAAGATATCGACCTGATCATCGTCGCCACGTCCACGCCGGACATGGTTTTCCCCTCGGCCGCCTGCATCGTGCAAAACAAGCTGGGCATCCACGGCTGCCCGGCGTTTGACGTGCAGGCCGTGTGCAGCGGATTTGTCTACGCCCTGACTGTGGCCGATGCGATGGTTCGCACTGGCTCCGCCCGCAAGGCGCTGGTGATCGGCGCCGAGGTGTTCTCGCGCATTCTGGACTTCTCTGACCGCACCACCTGCGTGCTGTTTGGCGACGGCGCGGGCGCGGTGGTGCTGGAAGCCTCGGACACGCCGGGCATTCTGGCCAGCGACCTGCATGCCGATGGCAAGCACGTGGGTATTTTGTGCGTGCCCGGCCAGGTGTCGGGCGGCTCGGTGGTGGGCAGTGCCATGCTGACCATGGACGGCCCGGCCGTGTTCAAGCTGGCGGTGGGCGTGCTGGAGCAAGCCGCCCGTGCCGCCTTGGACAAGGCGGGTAAAACCCATGACGACATCGACTGGCTGATTCCGCACCAGGCCAATATCCGCATCATGCAGGGCACGGCCAAGCGGCTGAAGATGTCCATGGACAAGGTCATCGTGACCGTGGACCAGCACGGCAATACCTCGGCGGCATCGATTCCTTTGGCTCTGGACGCGGGCGTGCGCAGCGGCAAGATCAAAAAGGGCCAGACCCTCATGCTCGAAGGCGTGGGTGGCGGGTTTACCTGGGGTGCAGTGCTGCTTAATTTGTAGCATGCTACGCTTGTCCAATAAGCGACAGCGGCATTTTTGACTCATAAAACCATGAACCATTTCGCTTTTATCTTTCCCGGCCAGGGCTCTCAGTCTGTGGGCATGCTGGATGCCTGGGGCGACCACCCCGTGGTGCGCCAAACCCTGCAGGAAGCCTCCGATGCCCTGGGCGAAGACGTGGCCTTGCTGATCAAGGACGGCCCCAAGGAAGCCTTGGCCCTGACCACCAACACCCAACCGGTGATGCTGGTGGCGGCGGTGGCGGCCTACCGCGCCTGGATGGCCGAGACCGGTGCCGCGCCTGCCGTGGTGGCCGGCCATTCGCTGGGTGAATATTCCGCGCTGGTGGCTTCCGGTGTGTTGACGCTGGCGCAGGCCGCGCCGCTGGTGCGCTTTCGGGCGCAGGCCATGCAGAACGCCGTGCCGGTGGGCGTGGGTGCCATGGCTGCTATTTTGGGGCTGGATGCTACTAAAGTGATAGCTGGTTGTGCCGATGTGACAAGCGCTATGCGCGCTTTAGGCACTGAGTTTGCAGCCGAGGTGGTGGAGGCAGTGAACTTCAACGACCCCGGCCAGACCGTGATTGCGGGCAGCAAGGCCGCGGTCGAAAAAGCCTGCGAAGTCCTCAAGGCCAGCGGTGCCAAGCGGGCCCTGCCTTTGCCGGTGTCGGCACCGTTCCATTCCAGCCTGATGCAGCCCGCAGCCATGCAACTGCGCGACAAACTGGCGCAGACCGTGTTTGCCGCGCCGCAGATTCCGGTGGTCAACAATATTGACGTAGCGGTGGAGCAGGATGCCGACCGCATCCGCGATGCCCTGGTGCGCCAGGCTTTCGGCCCGGTGCGCTGGGTCGAGTGCGTGGCCGCTATCAAGGCCCGCGGCGTGACCACCCTGGTCGAATGCGGTCCCGGCAAGGTGCTGGCCGGTATGGTCAAGCGCATCGACGCGGGCCTGGTCGGCCTGCCTTTGTTCGACCCCGCCAGCATGGCCGAGGTCCAGTCCCAACTATTAGGAGCCGCCGAATGAGCGCCGCTGAATTTGCAGGCCAGGTGGCCTTGGTCACAGGCGCTTCGCGCGGCATTGGTGCCGCCATCGCCCTGGAATTGGCGCAACGCGGCCTGAAGGTCGTTGGCACCGCCACCAGCGATGCGGGTGCCGCAGCCATCAGCCAGGCGCTGGCCGCCTTCCCCGGTTGCAGCGGCAAGAAGCTCAACGTCAACGACGGGGCCGAGGCCGAAGCCGTCATCGACAGCATCACCAAAGAATTGGGCGGCCTGCAGGTGCTGGTCAACAACGCGGGTATCACCCGCGATACGCTGGCCATGCGCATGAAAGATGGCGACTGGGACGACGTGCTGGACACCAATTTGAAGGCGGTGTTCCGCATGAGCCGCGCGGTGATGCGCACCATGATGAAACAGCGCTATGGCCGCATCATCAGCATCACCTCGGTGGTGGGTGCCTCGGGCAACCCGGGCCAGGCCAATTACGCCGCCGCCAAAGCCGGTGTGGCAGGCATGACGCGGGCCTTGGCGCGTGAGCTGGGTTCGCGCAACATCACGGTCAACTGCGTGGCGCCGGGCTTTATCGACACCGATATGACCGCCAGCCTGCCCGAAGAGCAGCAAAAAGCCCTGCTGGTGCAGATTCCGCTGGGCCATCTGGGCTTGCCTGCCGACGTGGCGCATGCGGTGGCCTACCTGGCATCGCCCCAGGCGGGCTACGTGACGGGGCAGGAGCTGCACGTCAACGGCGGCATGTACATGTAGGTATTTTGGCGATAAGGTCAAGGTACTAGTTCACACCAAATCCAGCCGTTCTATCCGTACGGCAGTCTGGGCAGGGGATCTTCTGCAGCCCGGCTAAAATCACGGATTCTTTTACAACCCTCAGAGGGAACTATGAGCGATATCGAAGCACGCGTTAAAAAAATCATTGCCGAACAACTGGGTGTGGAAGAAGCCCAAGTCACCAACGAAAAGTCATTCGTGGCCGATCTGGGCGCTGACTCGTTGGACACCGTCGAACTGGTGATGGCACTGGAAGATGAGTTTGGCATTGAAATCCCGGACGAAGATGCCGAGAAGATCACCACCGTGCAAAACGCGATCGACTACGCGACCAGCCACCCCAAGGGCTAATCTGCCTCTGAGCCTGCTGGCTGTGCATCACCTGCGTGGAGCCAGCCAGTGGAATCAAGCGGCACCCGGTGCCGTTTTTCGCAGCCCCTAGCTGCCCAACACACCCCATACATTTATGTCCCGTCGTCGTGTCGTCGTCACAGGTTTAGGTTGCGTCAGCCCCGTAGGTAACACCGTGGCCGATGCATGGTCGGCTTTATTGGCCGGTCAGTCGGGTATCGACCTGATCAAGTCGTTTGATGCCAGCCCTTTCTCATGCAAGTTTGGCGGCGAAGTCAAAGGCTTTGACATCAATGCCCTGATCCCTGAGAAAGAAGCGCGCCACATGGACCGCTTCATCCACCTCGGGCTGGCGGCGGCGATCGAAGCGGTGGCCGACTCCGGTCTGGCCACTGGCGACGCACTGGACGAAGAAGAAGCCACGCGCATCGGCTGCAACATCGGCTCCGGCATTGGCGGTTTGCCGATGATCGAGCAGACGCATGCCGAATACACCAGCCGGGGCGCGCGGCGCATTTCCCCATTTTTTGTACCGGCCTCGATCATCAACATGATCTCGGGCCACGTGTCGATCAAATTTGGCTTCAAAGGGCCGAACATCGCCATCGCTACTGCCTGCACCACCGGCCTGCATGCCATCGGCCAGTCCGCCCGCATGATCGAGTACGGTGACTGCGACGTGATGATTGCCGGCGGAGCCGAGTCCACCATGTCGCCGCTGGGCCTGGGCGGCTTTGCCGCAGCCCGTGCCCTGAGCACCCGCAACGACGACCCCGCCACCGCTTCCCGCCCCTGGGACAAAGACCGCGACGGTTTTGTGCTGGGCGAGGGCGCAGGCGTGCTGGTGATCGAAGAATACGAACACGCCAAGGCGCGCGGTGCCAAGATTTACGCCGAAATCGTCGGCTTCGGCCTGAGCGGCGACGGCTTCCACATGACGGCGCCCAACGTGGACGGCCCCCGCCGTTCCATGCAGATGGCTTTGAAGAACGCTGGTGTGAATCCCGACCAGGTCAATTACCTGAACGCCCACGGCACCTCCACGCCCTTGGGCGACGCGAACGAAACCAATGCCATCAAGCTGGCGTTTGGCGACCATGCCAAGAAGGTGGTGGTCAATTCCACCAAGTCCATGACCGGCCACCTGTTGGGCGGCGCGGGCGGCATTGAAAGCGTCTTCACGGTGCTGGCGCTGCACCACCAGAAGAGCCCGCCCACCATCAATATCTTCAACCAGGACCCGGAATGCGACCTGGACTACTGCGCCAACACGGCGCGGGATATGCAGATCGACGTGGCGGTGAAGAACAACTTTGGTTTCGGTGGCACCAACGGCACCCTGGTGTTCAAGCGCGTCTAAGCTGACTTCTCCCTCCCCATGCACAACGCCCCACCGGTGACCTATCCGGTGGGGCGTTCGCGCTTCATGGCTGGGCTGCAGGGGGCGCTGTGGCTGTTGGGTGCGGCCACCGTGGCGGCCTGGTGCTGGCAGGTGGATGCCCTGGGCTGGCGGCAGGGCGTGGCGGCGCTGGCCGTGCTGGGTGCGGGCGTGTTTGCCGGGGTCGCCTGGTGGAAAACGCCGACAGCCGCCCTGCGCTGGGACGGCCAGCAGTGGTTTTGGAGCGGTGGCAGTACAACTTTTACGGTGCATGTCAGCGTCCACCTGGACCTGCAGCACCACCTGCTGCTGCGTCTGCGTCCGGAGACGGGGCGGCCGCTGTGGTGCTGGGCCGAAAGGTCAAGCCAGCCCGTGCACTGGCGCAGCCTGCGCCGTGCGGTATATTCGCCCGCCAGACCGCTTGATGCCTCCACCAGTGCGCTCGGATCTGAACCATGACTGCACTACCTCCCCCCCTTCTGACCACCCCGGCCACGGCCACCGATAGCGACCTGATGCTGGTCGAGCGCACGGTGGCGGGCGACCAGCGGGCGTACGGGCTGCTGGTGGTCAAGTACCAGCGCCGCATCCAGCGCCTGATTGGCCGCATGGTGCGCGACGTGGATCTGGTGGAAGACATTGCCCAGGAAACTTTCATCCGCGCCTACCGTGCCCTGCCCAAGTTCCGCGGCGACGCGCAGTTCTACACCTGGCTGTACCGCATCGCCATCAATACCGCCAAGAAGACGCTGATGGATTTCAAGCGCGATCCCACGGTGTCCGAGGCCGCCATGCGACCTTCTGATGACGAGGATGAAACTTACTTCCGAAAGAATGAACCAACCAGTCCTGACACCCCGGACACGGTGCTGGCAGCCAAGCAAATATCGAACGCTGTCAACGTGGCCCTGGAGGCTTTGCCGGACGATTTGCGCCAGGCCGTGACTTTGCGCGAGATCGAAGGCATGAGCTACGAGGACATTGCAGAAATGATGCAGTGCCCGATTGGCACGGTGCGGTCGCGCATTTTCCGGGCACGGGAGGCGATTTCGGCAAGGGTGAAGCCGCTGCTGGAAAACCAGTCTGGCAAGCGTTGGTAAGAAGTTGGTGAGCACATATGAGCAAGCAAGGTGAAGAACATGGCCAAACAACACATTGACACTCCGCAGGATGCCCTGTCGGCATTGGCCGATGGCCAACTGCGCGGCGAGGCGTTTGCGCTGGCGGTCGAACGCGTGGCGCAGCAGCCCGAAGCCCAGGCCACCTGGCATGCCTACCACGTGGTAGGCGATGTGCTGCGCTCCAACGATCTGGCTTTTTGTGCCGACGACCAGGGTTTTCTGGCCCGTTTCCAGAGCCGGTTGGCTTTGGAGCCGGTTTTGGCACCTCCGACAAATACTACAAATTTAATAGCTATCGCCGCTTATGAATCAAGCGCGAAGGCCTTGTTTAATGCCCAAGATTCGGTAGAGACTGTGGCAGAAGATGCCGCGGCCAACGCGCCCCGTTTTCGCTGGAAGATGGTGGCGGGATTGGCCTCTTTGGTGGCGGTAGTGGCGGTAGGCTGGAACGTGGCTGGCGGCCTGGTCAACACCTCGCCCGGCCAGCAACTGGCGCAATCCAGCCCCGCCGCGCCGGTACTGCAAGCTGTGGCGCTGGACACCACGGCCGGTGCCGCGCCCCAGGTCATGCTGCGCGATGCGCGTCTGGATGCCTTGGTGGCGGCGCACAAGCAGTTTGGCGGCACCTCGGCCTTGCAGATGCCCGCGGGTTTTATCAGCAACGCCACCTACGAGACCCCCGCCCGCTAAAGGGTGGATCGCCACAAGATGCCCATGAACACCCGCCAAGGATTGCTGCTGGCCGCGCTGTGGGTGGCCTTGCCGCCGCTGGCACATGCCGCGCCGCCAGTGCCCACCGAGGCCGCGTCTGCTTCTGCCGCCGTGCAAGAGCGCACCGTCAGCGAATGGCTGATGCGCATGCACGAGGCTTCGGGCAAGCGCGCCTACATCGGCACCTTTGTGGTGTCGTACGGGGCGGGCAGCCTGTCCAGCGCGCGGATCTGGCATGTGTGCGACGGCGCGCAGCAGATGGAGCGGGTCGAATCCTTGACCGGCGCGCCGCGCTCCACCTTCCGCCGCAACGACCAGGTCATTACCTTCATGCCCGACACCAAGGTGGCGGTGGCGGAAAAGCGTGAATCCCTGGGCCTGTTCCCCAATTTGCTGCAGGCGGGCGACTTTGCCATTCCGGCGTTTTATGCCGCCAAGCAGGTGGGCAGCGAGCGGGTGGCGGGTTTTGATGCCGACATGGTGCTGCTCAAACCCAAAGACCGCTTGCGCTACGGTTACCGCATCTGGAGCGAGAAAAAGACCGGCCTGGTGGTCAAGCTGCAAACCTTGGATGTGGATGGGCAGGTGCTGGAGCAAGCGGCTTTCTCCGAGTTGCAGCTGGATGCGCCGGTCAAGATGGATGCTTTGGGTCAGATGATGGCCAACACCGCAGGCTACCGCGTGGAGACCTCGTCCATGCGCAAAACCACGGCTTTGTCAGAAGGCTGGGCCTTGAAAAATGGCGTGGCCGGCTTCAAACCTATGAGCTGCTTGCGCCGATCGGTGGGCAATGCGCCGGGCGGGTCGGCTGAGGGCACAGTGCAGTGGGTGTTTTCGGACGGGCTGGCTTCGGTGTCGCTGTTTGTCGAGGCCTATGAGCCGCAACGCCACCTGCAGGAAGGCGTGATGGCCGTGGGTGCCACCCAGTCGCTGACCCGCCGCATGGGTGCCTGGTGGCTGACGGCGGTGGGCGAGGTGCCTTTGGTGACTTTGAAGGCTTTTGGCCAGGGGTTGGAGCGGGTGAAGTAAGGCTATTTCCCGGTTTTCTATCGATTGTTTTGAAGGATGTTGGCTATGTTCCCAGTCAGTTTGAAAAATATCCGTTCGGCTGCCGTGGTGTGCAGTATGGCTTTGGTGGCGGTGGCGACGCTGGTGCCTAGTGCTCCGGTGTGGGCGCAGTCCCGCACGCTGCCAGATTTCACCGATCTGGTGGAGCAGGTCGGGCCGTCGGTGGTCAATATCCGCACGCTGGAAAAAGCTTCAGCCCACGCAGCCCAGGGCAACGGCATGGACGAAGACATGCAAGAGTTCTTCAAGCGTTTCGGTGTCCCCATCCCGAACATGCCGCGCCAGGCACCGCGCCAGCAAAAACCCCCGCAGCAAGAGGAGGAGGTGCCGCGTGGCGTGGGCTCGGGCTTCATTTTGAGCACCGATGGCTACATCATGACCAATGCCCACGTGGTCGAAGGTGCGGACGAGGTCCTGGTCACCCTGACCGACAAGCGCGAGTTGAAGGCCAAGATCATCGGCTTTGACAAGCGCAGCGATGTGGCCCTGGTCAAGATCGATGCCACCGGCCTGCCAGCGGTCAAACTCGGCGACGTGGGCCGCCTCAAGGTAGGTGAGTGGGTGATGGCGATTGGCTCGCCCTTTGGCCTGGAGAACACCGTGACGGCAGGCATCGTCAGCGCCAAGCAGCGCGACACCGGTGACTACCTGTCCTTTATCCAGACCGACGTGGCCATCAACCCCGGCAATTCCGGCGGCCCGCTGATCAATATGCGCGGCGAGGTGGTAGGCATCAACAGCCAGATCTACTCGCGCTCGGGTGGCTTCATGGGCATTTCGTTTGCCATTCCCATCGACGAAGCCTCCCGCGTGAGCGACCAGTTGCGCGTCTCGGGCCGGGTGTCGCGTGGCCGTATCGGTGTGCAGATCGAAACCGTGTCCAAGGAAGTGGCGGATTCGGTGGGCCTGGGCAAGGCGCAGGGCGCGTTTGTGCGCGGTGTGGAAACCGGCTCGCCCGCCGAAAAAGCCGGTGTGGAAGCCGGTGACATCATCACCAAATTCGACGGCAAGGCGATCGAAAAGTCGTCGGACCTGCCACGCCTGGTGGGCAATACCAAGCCCGGCTCCAAGAGCAGCCTGACCGTGTTCCGCCGCGGTGCCACCAAGGAATTGACCGTATCCATCGTCGAGATCGAAGACGATAAACCCGTCAAGAAGGCTTCGGGCAAGGAAGAAAAGCCCAAGGCATCATCCGCCGGGCAGCAATTGGGCCTGGTGGTCAGCGAGTTGACCGATGCGCAGAAGAAAGAGCTCAAGCTCAAAGGTGGTGTCAAGGTCGATAGCGCCACCGAAGGCGCGGCTCGCGCCGGTGTGAAGGAGGGCGACGTGATCGTGGCCATTGCCAACGCCGAGGTCAACAGCGTCAAGGAGTTCGAGGCGGCAGTGGCCAAGATGGACAAAAACAAGCCCATCAACCTGTTGCTGCGCCGGGGCGAGTGGGCGCAATACGCCTTGATCCGGCCTCTGAAGTAAGGCCAGGCGCGTCTTAAAACCCTCTGGGCCGTGCAGGCTTTGGGGTTTTAGACGCGGCAGCCTAGGGAAAATACGCTGTCATAAAAATTTCTTGCAAGCTTCAAAAGTGCGTTAAAAGTTTGTGCCTACTAACTTGAAAACGGGCTAGTAACGATTTTGGATAGAATCAGAGCCTCGTTTGCTAGGTTTTGACCATATCAAAAATGCTGGAATCCACCATGCGGGACGCGTCCCCATGGTGCACAGGTGGTCCACAAACCGCCCACATGTTGTCCAGAAACCTATCCACCGCCCTGTGAATAAACTGTGTATAAAACCCCTGTTGTGGCCTTGCAACGCATGACCCGACCGGGTGTCCGGACTTTGCAAGACAGGCTTTTTGCCTACAATGAAGTCCCAGCTATCGCAGTTGCCAAAGATTGTTGGTTCAGGGCGCGTTCGTTTTCGACGCGCCCTTTTTTCGTTTATTACCCATGATTTGCGTGGACTTGGGGCTGCAGTGCAGCCCGGGTCAGGCAAATGATTTCACTTTAAGTAAAGCTTTTCGTTGATGAAAAACATCAGAAATTTCTCCATCATCGCGCACATCGACCACGGCAAATCAACGCTGGCAGACCGCTTGATCCAACGCTGTGGCGGTCTGGCCGAACGCGAGATGGAAGCCCAGGTGCTGGATTCGATGGACATCGAAAAAGAGCGCGGCATCACGATCAAGGCACAAACCGCCGCCCTGTACTACAAGGCCAAAGACGGGCAGATCTACAACCTGAATCTGATCGACACCCCCGGCCACGTGGACTTTTCCTACGAGGTCAGCCGCTCGCTGTCGGCCTGCGAAGGCGCTCTGCTGGTGGTCGATGCCAGCCAGGGTGTGGAGGCCCAGACGGTGGCCAATTGCTACACCGCGCTGGAGCTGGGTGTGGAAGTGGTGCCGGTGCTGAACAAGATGGATTTGCCCAACGCCGATCCGGACAACGCCAAGCTGGAAATCGAAGACGTGATTGGCATCGATGCTACCGACGCGATTCCCTGCTCGGCCAAAACCGGCCTGGGCATTGACGAAATTTTGGAAGCCATCGTGGCCAAGGTGCCCTCGCCCAAGGGCGACCCGGCGGCTCCGTTGCGCGCCATGATCATCGACAGCTGGTTTGACCCCTACGTGGGCGTGGTGATGCTGGTGCGCGTGGTCGATGGCCGCCTGGCCAAGGGTGAGCGCATCCGCATGATGGCCTCGGCCGCTTGCTACAACGCCGACAACCTGGGGGTGTTCACCCCGGCCACCGAAGTGCGCCAATCGCTGGAAGCGGGCGAGGTGGGTTTCATCATCGCCGGCATCAAGGAACTTCAGGCCGCCAAGGTGGGCGATACGGTCACGCTAGACAAAAAGCTGCCCAACAATGCGGGCCCGGCCGAAGCGGCCTTGCCTGGTTTCAAGGAAATCCAGCCCCAGGTGTTTGCCGGGCTGTACCCCACCGAAGCCAGCGAATACGAGTCGCTGCGCGATGCACTCGAAAAGCTCAAGCTCAACGATGCCTCGCTGCACTACGAGCCCGAGGTGTCGCAGGCGCTGGGTTTTGGTTTCCGCTGCGGCTTTTTGGGCCTGCTGCACATGGAAATTGTGCAGGAGCGCCTGGAGCGCGAGTTCGACCAGGACCTGATCACCACCGCCCCCAGCGTGGTCTACCAGGTGGCGCGCTCGGACGGCACCATCACCATGGTGGAAAACCCCTCCAAGATGCCCGACTCCAGCCGCATGGAGGAAATCCGCGAGCCCATCGTCACCGTGCACCTGTACATGCCGCAAGACTATGTGGGCGTGGTGATGACGCTGGCCAACCAGAAGCGTGGCATCCAGATGAACATGGCCTACAAGGGCCGCCAGGTGGTACTGACCTACGAGATGCCGCTGGCCGAGATCGTGCTGGACTTCTTTGACAAGCTCAAATCGGTCAGCCGGGGCTACGCCTCGATGGACTACGAGTTCAAGGAGTACCGCGCGGCCGACGTGGTCAAGGTCGATATTTTGCTCAACAGCGAAAAGGTCGATGCCTTGTCGATCATCGTGCACCGCAGCCAGTCGCAGTACCGGGGCCGGGCCGTGGTGGCCAAGATGCGCGAGATCATTTCGCGCCAGCAGTTCGACGTGGCCATCCAGGCGGCCATTGGCTCCGGCATTATTGCGCGTGAGACAATCAAAGCGCTGCGCAAGAACGTCATTGCCAAGTGCTATGGCGGCGACATTTCGCGCAAGCGCAAGCTGCTGGACAAGCAAAAACAAGGTAAAAAACGCATGAAGCAAATCGGCTCGGTAGAAGTGCCGCAAGAGGCTTTTCTGGCAATTCTGCAGGTGGAAGATTGATGCAAGTTCTGACGGCGATGATTCTGGCGGCCTTTGTCGCCTACGGTGGTTCCTGGTACATGGGTATGCTGGAAGGCAACTTTGCCTTGCTGTTGTTCACCGCCACTTTTGTGACCGGTTTGTACTGGCTGGCCGAGCGGTTTTACTTTTTGCCGCGCCGCCAGCAGGCGGTGGTGACGCTGGAGCAATCGGCGGCCCAACGGCTGGCAGAACTGAACAAAATGGGCATCACCCAGGTAGATACCGTCTCGCCCGACACCAAGGTGCGCCTGTTGCAACAGCCCTGGTGGCTGGACTGGACGGCGGGCCTGTTCCCGGTGATTCTGGCGGTGTTTTTGCTGCGCTCGTTTCTGTTTGAGCCGTTCAAAATTCCCTCGGGCTCGATGATTCCCACGCTCTTGGTGGGCGACCTGATTCTGGTGAACAAATTCCACTACGGCGTGCGCTTGCCGGTGCTCAACACCAAGATCACCGAGGGCACACCGCCCCAGCGTGGTGACGTGATGGTGTTCCGTTACCCGCCCAAGCCCAGCCTGGACTACATCAAGCGGGTGGTGGGCGTGCCGGGCGACGAAGTGGCCTACATCAACAAGCGTTTGACCATCAACGGCAAACCGCTGGATACCAAGGCCATCCCCGACTTCTTTGACGAAGACCAGATGCGCTACTTCAAGCAGTTCGAAGAGACCCTGGGCGACAAGCCGCACCGCTTGCTCAATGACGAAAACCGCCCCGCCTTTGTGCAGGGTGCCGACGACTTCGCGTTTCGGCAAAACTGCCAGTACAGCGTCGAAGGCGTGGTTTGCAAAGTCCCCGAAGGCCAGTACTTCATGATGGGCGACAACCGCGACAACTCGCTGGATTCGCGCTACTGGGGCTTTGTGCCCGACAAAAACATCGTCGGCAAGGCCTTCTTTGTGTGGATGAATTTTGGCAACATCAAGCGCATCGGTGCGTTCCACTAGTTTGAAAGGACAAGCGATGAAACATGCATTGAGATCTAAACAGCGCGGCCTGTCGTTCTTCGGCGTCGTCTTTCTGGGCGTGCTGATCTTCTCGGTGTTCGTGATCGGTGCCAAGGTGGTGCCCACGGTGATCGAGCACCAGGCGATTCTGAAAGCGTTGGAGAAATCCAAGTCGGGTAACACCGTGCCCGAAGTGCGGTCCATCTTTGACAAAGCCGCCACCATCGACGACATCTCGTCCGTGTCTGGCAAGGATTTGAATGTGACCAAAAACGGCGACAAGGTCGTGGTGTCCGTCGCCTACAACAAAGAAATTGAGCTGGTAGGCCCGGCCTATTTGCTCATCAAGTACACCGGAACCAGCAAATAGCGTGAACGATGGCCTTCTAGCGCTGCAGCAACGGCTGCAGCATGTTTTTTCCGATAGCAAATTGCTGGTGCGTGCCACCACCCACCGCAGCTTCTCAAGCGACCACAACGAACGGCTTGAATTCCTGGGCGATTCGGTCCTGAACCTGTCGGTGGCGGGCCTGCTCTACACCCGCCTCAAAGACCTGCCTGAGGGAGATTTGTCCCGCGTGCGGGCCAATATGGTCAAGCAAGACACCTTGCACCAACTGGCTGTGGTGCTGGATTTGCCCAGCGTGCTGCGCCTGGGCGAGGGCGAGGCCCGCTCGGGCGGCCAAAAGCGCCCGTCCATCCTGGCCGATGCCCTGGAAGCCGTGATTGGCGCGGTCTACCTGGATGCCGGTTACGTGGCCGCTGAAGCACTGGTGCACCGCCTGTTCAAAGAGGTGGAAATCAACCCCCAGATGCAGGCTATCGGCAAAGACCCGAAGACCGAGTTGCAGGAGTGGCTGCAGGGTCGCAAAATGAAAGTACCCGCTTACCGCGTGGTCAGCACCTTGGGGGCTGCCCATCGGCAAACCTTCGATGTGGAATGTGAAATTGTTGAGCTCGGCCTGGCCGAGCGCGGCATTGGTGGCTCGCGCCGCGCTGGTGAACAGGCGGCGGCGGCGGCCATGCTGGTCCAACTTCAATCCAAAGCCGTCACCGTGAAAGCACCAAAATGACCGCAACCCAAGATACCACCCCCGAATCCAATGACCTGCCCGAAGATGCCATGTCTTCACTGGAAGGCATGCTGGCCGGGCTGAAACGCGTGGCCCCTGGCGGCGACGCCACGGGCCAGCGCTGCGGCCTGGTGGCCATCGTCGGCAAGCCCAACGTGGGCAAATCCACCTTGCTCAACGCCGTGGTGGGGCAAAAGATCAGCATCACCTCGCGCAAGGCGCAAACCACGCGCCACCGCATCACCGGCATCCGCACCCGCGAGAACACCCAGTTTGTGTTTGTCGACACCCCGGGTTTCCAGACCCACCACAACAACGCGCTGAACCGTTCGCTGAATAAAACCGTGCTGGGCGCGGTGGGCGATGTGGACCTGATTTTGTTTGTGGTGGAAGCCGGTAGCTTCACCCTGGCCGATGCCAAGGTGCTGTCGCTGCTCAAGCAAGACATTCCCGTGCTGCTGATCGCCAACAAGCTGGACAACGTGCACCGCCGGGCCGAAATCGCCCCCTGGCTGCAAACCATGCAAGAGCGCCACGCCTTTGCCGAATTTGTGCCCATGTCGGCCAAGAACGCCAAGGACATCGAGCGCCTGTTCGCCATCTGCGCCAAATACCTGCCCGAGCAGGGCTGGTGGTACGCCGAGGACGAGCTCACCGACCGCAGCGAAAAGTTCCAGGCGGCAGAGACCGTGCGCGAAAAGTTGTTCCGCCTGACCGGCGACGAGCTGCCCTACACCTCCACCGTCATCATCGACAAGTTCGAAGAAGAGCCGCCCGCCCGCAAAGGCCAGAAGCGCCTGCTGAAAATCGCCGCCACCATCGTGGTCGAGCGCGATGGCCACAAAGCCATGGTGATCGGCGACAAGGGCGAGCGCATCAAGCGTATCGGCATGGAAACCCGCGTCGAGCTCGAAAAGCTCATGGATGCCAAGGTGTTTATCGAAGTCTGGGTCAAGGTCCGCTCTGGCTGGGCGGATGACGAGGCCCGCGTGCGCTCTTTCGGCTACGGCGACTGACCCAGCACACCCCAGGCTGCCGATAGGCCTTGGCGTGCATTTCTGTCTACCATGGCCACCAAACGCACCCTGGATGAACCCGCCTATGTGCTGCACCGCTACGACTGGAGCGAGTCCAGCCTGATCCTGGAGGTGTTCACCCGCCACCAGGGCCGTATGGCCATCGTGGCCAAGGGCGTGAAAAAGCCCACCTCCAACTTCCGCCCCATCCTGCTGCCCCTGCAGCCCCTGCGGCTGTCGTTTGGCGGCGATGCCGAGATCCGTACCCTCAAGGCCGCCGAGTGGGTGGGCGGCCATGTGATGCCCACTGGCGATGCGCTGCTGTCGGGCTACTACCTCAACGAACTGCTGATGCGCCTGCTGGCCCGCGACGATCCGCACGCCGTGCTGTTCGATGCCTACGCCATTGCGGTGCAGGTGCTGGCTTCCGAGCACGGCGAGGCGCTGCAGCCCGCGCTACGGGCCTTCGAGCTGCTGCTGCTGCGCGAAATCGGCCTGCTGCCCTCGCTGGACGCGCAAACCATGACCCTGGAGCCGCTGGTCCCCGCAGGCCGCTACAGCCTGGTGGCCGAAGGCGGCCTGCGCCAAAGCCAGGCCGACGACCGTGCCAGCCTCAGCGGCGCGCAGTGGCTGGTGCTGCAGCAGTCGTTGCAAATCGGCGCACCATTCACCGCTACCTTGCGCGCCTGCGCCGAGGTGTTGAATGGCCTGAAGCCCCAATTGCGGGCGGTGCTGCACTACCATTGCGGCATGGCAACGCTGCATACCCGGCAATTGATGATGGACCTCCAAGCCCTATGAGCAATTCTTCTACACGCACTGCGCTTTCCGTCAACGTCAACAAGGTCGCCCTGGTGCGCAACACCCGCCACCTGGGCATCCCCAGCGTCGCCCGCGCGGCCACGCTGTGCCTGCAGGCGGGGGCGCAGGGCATCACCGTGCATCCCCGCCCCGACGCGCGGCATATCCGCCCGGAAGACGTGACCGAGCTGTCGGCGCTGCTCAAGGCCTGGCCCGACCGCGAATTCAACATCGAAGGCAACCCGTTCCAAAACCTGATGGACTTCGTACGCCAGTGCCGTCCGCAGCAGTGCACCTTTGTACCCGACGGCGAAGACCAGTTCACCAGCGATCACGGCTGGAACCTGGCCCAGGACGGCGAGCGCCTGCGCCCGTTGATAGCCGAGGCCCAAAGTTTGGGCGTGCGCGTCAGCCTGTTCATAGACCCCGTGCCCGCCGCCATGGCGCAGGCCAAAGCCGTGGGTGCCGACCGCGTCGAGCTCTACACCGAAACCTTTGCCAGCGCCTTTGGTCAGCCGAATTTTCAAGAGGTTTTTGAGCGGTTCGTGCTCACGGGACGGGCGGCAGCAGCTATCAATCTAGGAGTCAATGCTGGCCACGACCTGAACCGCGACAACCTCACCACCTTCCTGCGTGGCTGCCCCATGGTGCAAGAAGTGTCCATCGGCCACGCCTTGGTGGCCGACGCGCTGGAGCTGGGCTACGCTGCTACCGTGCAAGACTACCTGCGCTGCATTGACGCAGCCTTTGCCTGACAAGGAGTACCTGCGATGGGCTTACCGCTTAAAAACCTCAGCTTGCCGGATTTTGTGGCCTGGGAAAACGCCCAGCCTACGCGCAACGAGTTCTACCGGGGCGAAGTCTTCGCCATGGTCGGGCCGCGCCGGGTGCATGGTGAGGTGGTTGGGAATGTGTTTGCGGCCCTCAAGCGCCATCTCCATGGCTCACCGTGCCGCGTGTACAGCGAGAGCATGAAGCTCCAGGTGGCCGACGACGCGCTGTTCTACCCAGATGTATTCGTCACCTGCGATGCGCAAGACCTGCGCACGGACCGCATCTTCCGCGCGCCCACACTGGTGCTGGAGGTCTTGTCGTCCACCACCGCCGGGTTTGACCGGGGCCTGAAGTTCGCCACCTACCGGCGCATCCCGTCCCTGCAAGAGTATTTGCTGATCGACCCGGTCGAGCGCAGCGTGGAGCTGTTCCGGCGCAATGCCCAGGGTCTGTTTGAACTGCACGACATGACGGCAGCGCCCAGCCTGGTGCTGGCCAGTGTGGGGTTGGAAATGTCCATCGCCGATGTGTTTGAAGGTGTAGAGCCCGGCGACACCACGGACGACACCCCGCAACCATGATCTACGGCATCGGCACCGACATCTGCGACGTGCGCCGCATCCGCGCCAGCCTGGAGCGGCACGGCGACCGGTTTGCGGAAAAAGTGCTCAGCAATGCCGAGCTGGCGGTGTGGCGCAGGCGCAGCGAGCGCAACGTCGAGCGCGGTGTGCGTTATCTGGCCACCCGCTTCAGCGCCAAGGAGTCCTTCAGCAAGGCCATCGGCATGGGGATGCGCATGCCCATGACCTGGCGGCTGTGCGAAATCGGTAACCTGCCCAGCGGCCAGCCGGTGGTCGTGCTGCACGGCGTGCTGAAAACCTGGTTCGAGGAGCGCCATCTGAGCGCCCATGTGACGGTAACCGACGAGACCGACTACGCCGCCAGTTTTGTGGTGGTGGAGCAGCCGCCTGCCTGAAACCTATTTAAAACCCATTTGCTATAGTGTTGATAGCTGCTACCGCCCATTGAATAAGCGCTGGAGCCTTGTTTTTTATAAAGTATTGCCATGTCCCAACACGCACCTCTCATCATCGACATTGCGGGCACCAGCCTGACCAAAACCGACCGCCAGCGCCTGCAGCATCCGCTGGTCGGCGGCCTGATTTTGTTTGCCCGCAACTGGCAAGACCGGGCGCAGCTCACCGCCCTGTGCCGCGCCATCAAGAAGGCCCGCCCCGACGTGCTGATTTGCGTGGACCACGAGGGGGGCCGGGTGCAGCGCTTCAAGACCGACGGCTTCACCCACCTGCCGCCCATGCATGTGCTGGGCGAGCTGTGGATGCGGGATGCGCTACAGGCCACCAACATCGCCACCGCCTGCGGCTACGTGCTGGCCTCTGAACTGCGCGCCTGCGGGGTGGACTTTAGCTTCACGCCGGTGCTGGACCTGGACTTTGGCGAAAGTAGCGTCATCGGCAACCGCGCCTTCCACCGCGACCCGCGCGTGGTCAGCATGCTGGCCAAGAGCCTCATGCACGGCCTGCTGCAGGCGGGCATGGGCAACTGCGGCAAGCATTTCCCCGGCCACGGCTTCGTCACCGCCGACTCGCACACCGCCATCCCGGTGGACAAGCGCGGCCTGAAAGCCATCCTGGCCGACGATGCTGCGCCCTACGGCTGGCTCAACACGTCCCTTGCCAGCGTGATGCCCGCCCACGTGATCTACCCCAAGGTGGACAAGCGCCCAGCCGGGTTTTCTGCCAAGTGGCTGCAAGAGATTCTGCGGGGCAAGCTGGACTTCCAGGGGGCGATTTTCAGCGACGACCTGAGCATGGCCGGGGCCCGCAAGATCGACGGACAGGATGTCACCTACACCGAGGCCACCATGGCGGCCCTGCAAGCCGGTTGCGACTTGGTGCTGCTGTGCAACCAGAGCCTGGGCCTTAGTCAGGAAGTGGATGCCTTGCTGAACGGCCTGGCCGAGGCCCAGCTCAAAGGCCAGTGGCACCCCGATGAAGCCAGCGAAGCCCGCCGCCAGGCCCTGTTGCCCGTAGGCCCCGCGCCCGAATGGGATGCTTTGATGACCCAGCCCGCCTACATGCAGGCGCTGTGGCTGGTGCCTTAACCGGTACTACTGTTTTTATAGCTGCCAGCGCTTATTCAATAAGCGCTGGCAGCCTAAAAAGCATAAAAATTACTCTTTACGCAGGGCCGGGAACAAAATCACATCCCGGATGCTGGCGCTGTCGGTCAGCAGCATCATCAGGCGGTCAATGCCGATGCCGCAGCCGCCGGTGGGGGGCATGCCGTATTCCAGCGCGCGCACGAAATCAAAGTCGAAGTGCATGGCTTCGTCGTCGCCGCTGTCCTTGGCGTTCACCTGGGCCTGGAAGCGGGCGGCCTGGTCTTCGGCATCGTTCAGCTCGCTGAAGCCGTTGCCGAACTCGCGGCCGGTGATGTAGAGCTCGAAGCGCTCGGTCACCTCGGGGCGGTCGTCGTTGGCGCGGGCCAGGGGCGAGATCTCGGTGGGGTGCTCCATGATGAAGGTCGGGTTCCAGAGCTTGTCTTCCACGGTTTCCTCAAAGTACAGCACCTGCAGGCTGGCCAGGGTGCGGCCTGCGAGCTTGTTCTTGGCCTCAGTCAGGCCCAGCTTTTTCACCGCGTTGGTCAGCCAATTGGCGTCGAACACGTTGTCACCGGCTTCGGTGTACTTCTGGATGGCTTGCACGATGGTCAGGCGCTCGAAGGGCTGGCCCAGATCCACCGGCTTGCCCGCGTAGGTCAGCTGCAGCGAGCCGCAAGCGCGCTGGGCGGCATCGCGGATCAGCTTTTCGGTGTAGTCCATCAGGTCCTGGTAGTTCCAGTAGGCCGCGTAGAACTCCATCATGGTGAACTCGGGGTTGTGGCGCACCGAGATGCCTTCGTTGCGGTAGCTGCGGTTGATTTCGAACACGCGCTCGAAGCCGCCGACGATCAGGCGCTTGAGGTAGAGCTCGGGCGCGATGCGCAGAAACATCTCCTGGTCCAGCGCGTTGTGGTGCGTCTTGAACGGCTTGGCGTTGGCACCGCCGGGGATAGGGTGCAGCATGGGCGTTTCGACCTCCAGGAAGTCGTGGGCCACCATGAACTCGCGTAGGGCGCTGACGGCCTTGCTGCGGGCCATGAAACGCTGGCGGGCTTCCACGTCGGTCATCAGATCGACGTAGCGCTGGCGGTACTTGGTTTCCTGGTCGGCCATGCCGTGGAACTTGTCGGGCATGGGGCGCAGACTCTTGGTGAGCAGGCGGATGCTGGTGGCGTGCAGCGAGAGTTCACCGGTACGGGTTTTGAAGACGGTGCCCTCGGCCGCCACGATGTCGCCCAGGTCCCAGTGTTTGAAGCTGGCGTACAGCTCCGCGCCCACGTCTTCGCCCTTGATGTAGATCTGGATGCGGCCGCCGGTGTCGCCAAACGACGCGTCTTGCAAGGTGCAAAAGCTGGCCTTGCCCATCACGCGCTTGAGCATCATGCGGCCTGCGACCTTGGCCGTCGCACCCAGGGCGGCGAGTTCTTCGGTGGACTGGCCGTTGAAGCGTTCAAACAGGCTGGCGGCGTGGTCGCTGGGTTTGAAGTCGTTGGGGAATGCGACACCCTTGCCCTCGGCTTGCTGCTGGCGGATGGCTTTGAGCTTCTCGCGGCGCTCCAGAATCAGCTGGTTTTCGTCTTGGACGGGTGCGAGGGGGAGGGTGTTTTCAGACATGGGCAATACGTTAGGGATAGAGGGCGAATTTCGCCAAGCCCATGATTTTAAAACGCTATCAGTGGGTAATGCCGTCGCGGCGCAGTACCTTGAAAAAGGTCAGCACCAGAATCCGCAGATCCAGCCCCAGCGAGCGGTGTTGCAGGTAGTAGGCATCGAGCGCCACCTTGGCCGGAATCGGCAATTCATCCCGCCCGTGGATCTGCGCCCAGCCCGTCAGCCCCGGCACCAGGGTGTGCACGCCCTGGGCGGTGCGCAGGGCCACCAGGTCGTGCTGGTTAAACAACGCAGGACGCGGCCCCACAAAGCCCATGTCGCCCTTCAAAATGCTCCACAGCTGGGGCAGCTCGTCCAGGCTGCTTTTGCGCAAAAAGCTGCCGATGGGGGTCAGGTATTTATCGGGATCTGCTAGCAAATGCGTAGCTACTGCGGGCGTACCAATCAGCATGGAGCGGAACTTTGGCATGGAGAAAATGCGGTTGTTTTTACCCACCCGGTCGGACCAGTACAGCACCGGGCCGGGCGAGGTCAGGCGCACCGCCAGCGCCACCAGCAGCAAGGGCAGGGCCAGCACCAGCAGGGCCAGCAGGGCCAGCACCAGGTCGATCAGCCGCTTCACGGCCGGTAGTCCACCAGCGCCCGGCGCAGGCCTTCATCGACGGTGACCGGCGGGGTCCAGTCCAGCAGCGTGCGCGCCTTGCGGCTGTCCACCTGTAAATTGCCGCACAGGCGCTGCGCCGTGGCCTGGCGGCCCAGTATCGAGGCTCCGGCCAGCAGCATCCAGCCAGGTACGGGCAGCAACACGACCGAGCGGTCCATGGCCAGGGCGATACGCTGGACCAGTTGCGTGGTGGACAGGTCTTCGCCGTCACTCACCATGAAGGTCTGGTGGGCGGCTGCCGGGCGGGTCAGGCAGGTGGTGATGAGGTCCACCAGGTTGTCCACAGCGAGCAGGCTGCGCTGGTTGTCGATGTAGCCCAGCGGGAGCGGAATGCCACTGGCCACGGCACGCGCCAAGGCGGCAAAGTTCGCCCCGACGCCGTGGCCATAGACCAGCGGGGGGCGCAGAATGGTGAGCGCCAGGCCGCTGTCGCGGGCCACGCTGTGCAAAGCCTGCTCGGTCTCTAGCTTGCTGATGCTGTAGCCGTCCTGGGGCGCGCACGGGCTGGTTTCGCAAAAGGGTTGGTCGGCCAGCGTCGATTCACCGTTGACCTTGATGGAGCTGAGGAAAATCAGACGTTGAACCCCTGCCTGCGCAGCCATCTGCGCCAGGCGCTTGCTGCCCACCACATTGACCTGCCGGAATGCCTGCAAGGGATCACTGGCCTGCTCGTGCATCACATGCACCCGCGCCGCCAGATGGACCACCGCGTCCATGCCCTCCAACGCCGCCTGCCAATCGGTATCGGCGTCCAGATCGCCGACCTGCACGTGCGCCACCCCGGCGGGCAGGCGCGCCACCGATGACGGGCGCACCGCTGCCCGCACCTTGAATTGCCGCAGCGTCTGCAAATGCGCAAGCAGGGCCCGCCCCACGAAGCCGGTGGCTCCTGTAACCAGTACTTTCACGGGCGAACGTACTCCCATAATTTGAACGGATATTTAGACAAAATCTTGAACCAGTTGGTGGCAATGCCGTTGTCTCGGCACGCACGCATGACTTCACGGTTGAGAAGTACCGTGCTGCGCCAGCCTTTGGTACTGATGCCGCCTGTCTGCATGTGCACCAGCACTTCGGGCAGATGCTGATAGCGTAGCGTTTTGTTTTGAAAAACCCGCGCCACCCACTCAAAATCGCCTGCGATTCGAAAGTTTATTTTGAAGGGGCCGGTTTTTTCGAAGACGCTGCGCCGCACAAACAGGGCCGGGTGCGCAGGCATCCAGCCCCAGCTGATACGGCTGGGCCTGAAACGGTCTGAGCGGTAACGCCGGACGAGCTGGTCAGGATTCGCCATCCGAAAAAAGGCCACATCCCCATACACCATGTCCAGCGGCGCATCTGCAAACATCTGGTGCACCTTGGCCAGCACGCCGGGGTAGGCGTAGTGGTCATCGGCATTAAGAAAACCTACGATGTCGCCCGTGGCAGCGGCAATTCCCTTGTTCATCGCGTCGTAGATGCCATGGTCGGGTTCAGACACCAGCTTTTGCACATGCTGGCCGTGGCGATGTACCTCTGCCAGCGTGCCGTCCCGCGAGCCGCCGTCGATCACGATGTGTTCGATGTCGGCATGCAGTTGGGCGGCTACGGACTGCAAGGTGCGCGCGATGGTCGTAGCGCTGTTGTAGGCGACTGTGATGACGCTGATTTTCATGGTGTCGCCCCAGCGCTTAGCGGGCCAGGGTGGCACGGTAAATGTCTACGGTTTGTTCCGCGCACCGATGCCATGAGTACTGCATGCGGCGTACTTTGCCGCGCTGGACCAGGTCTGCGATGACCGCGCTGCTGCCCAGCACGTTTTCCAGTGTGGTCTGCACCGAGTCCACACTGCCGGGGTCAAAGTAGGCCGCTGCATCGCCCACCACTTCCGGTATGGAGCTGGTGTTGCTGCAGGCCACCGGGCAATCCATGGACATGGCCTCCAGCGGCGGAATACCAAAACCCTCGTACAACGACGGATAGACGAACAAGGCCGCATGGCGGTAACACGATGCCAGCACGGCATCCGAACCCCCCATTTGCCGGACGCGCCCGGAGGCCGGGCTGCTGGCAATCAGCGCCTGCTCAGCGGGGGTAAAAGCCCCGCCGCCAAAGCACAGCAAGGCAAAATTTTGGTGCAGCCACGCCGAGTTGCTGTAGGCCTGCAACAGCCCCGTAAAGTTTTTATAGCCCGCACGGTGCCCGACAAAAAGGATGTAGGGGAGGTCAGAACCCAGCGCCCGCGCTCGAAAAGAGTTTGCGGGCTCATCGGTCAGTAAATTGCCGAGGGCATCAAAGCCGAGATGGGTGATGAATACCTTCTCTGGCTGCACCGTGTCGTAGTGTTCGAGAAGGTCTTTGCGGGTATTGTCAGAGATGCAGATGATGGCATCTGCCGCCTTGACGGCACGCTGCTTCCAGCGCGCAATCGGGTCGCGGCTTGCGTACTGCTGGGGGAATTTCTCATGGATCATGTCGTAGACCGTGAGGATGTTTTTGGCAGGCCCTGGAAGGTGGCAGAAAGGGTAGTAGTAAGTCCTGTGCAGAATGTCGGAGGGGCTGCACCGTTGGCCCAGTGCCGTTCCGATCAAGCTGGCAATACGCATGCCCGGGCTGGGCTTGCGGGCATGCGGCGCACGTTTACCGCGCACCAAGGCTTTGGGCAAAGCATCCAGGTATTCATTGCAATGGTAGGGGGCCCATATCTGCGGCTGGATTCCGGCCATGGCAACCATCTCCTTCGCCAAGCTCGCAAAGTAGCGTGAAATGCCGCCCACGGCTTGCGAGCAGAAGATTTGGGAGTCGAAATTTACGCGCATGGAGATACGGTCCAAGATTTCTATGGGGTGCAAGCGCTAGGGTTACAAACGGCGATTGGCGACGCTACTTCGCGTGCAGGACCGATACCATGGTTTGAAATGCCGCCCCGTAGGCTGCCGAGGTATATCCTTGCGCCAGCCCCAAAGAGACCTTTTGGCCATACTCCAGTTTCGCGTTGTCCCAATTCGAAACTTGGTGCAGGGCTTGGGCCAGAGAGACTCCAGACATGGTGTGAAAAATCAGCCCGTTGATACCTGAGCGCACCAAGTCTGCTGAAGCTCCAACCTCCGGTGATGTAATTAGCAAACAGCCACTGGCAGCGGCTTCGCACACCACCGTTCCCCAGTGATCCTCGCGGCTGGGCAGAACCAAGCAACGGGCTTCCTGCATGCGCTGCGCCGTGTTTCTGGCCTGAGAGAACCCTTCAAATTCGATACCATCGCCTTGGCATTGCTCTTTCATGGGGCCGCTGCCGAGTATGCGCAAGGTCCATTGACCCCCAGACTTCCGGTAAATACGGAACGCCTCTAGCAAGATATCAACGCCTTTGCGGGGAATTAGTTGCCCGACGAACAGGAACTCTCTGGGCCGCTCTAAAACGGATGGACCCGGTGCATAAATGTTTTCGTAGGCACCGTAGTACCCCGTAAAAATCCGATCGGCAGGCATTCCCAAAAAGCGCATAAGGCGAGAGGCAGAATGTCCCGGTACCAGTGCTGCATCGAAATGGCGGCGTAGCCACAGGCGAAACCATAAGGCACCTAGCTTTTGGCGCAGATTTGCTTTGTAGCTGTTGTCCACTGCTACCACGACCTTGGCCCCACGTTGGCGCATCCAGCGGTCAAACCGCAGCCAACCCTTGTGTGACCATCCGGTGTGGATGATGAAGTTGCAGTCTGCAAATTCTTCTCGTCGCTCCCATATCTCGTCCGGGTTTTCAAGCCACTGGATACGGTGACCAAGCAGTTTCTCCAATCCTTCAAACGGCACCGCAGGCCGGGTCCCCAGCAGCGTGAGACGGTCGCCAAAGATGTCAGCCACCTGTTTGGTCATGAGGCCGCACGGCGGAAAGCCCTCCCAAAAGATCAATGGTCTGATATCGCTGCACTTGTTGGGGGCGGAGAGCGAGTTCACTGTGTGTAACCCAAGGTCTTTCGGAAATAAGCGATGGTCTCCTTCAGGCCGTCTTCGAGATTCACCGTGGGCTCCCAGTTCAAATGCTGCTTGGCTGCCGATATGTCCGGTTGCCGTTGGCGGGGATCATCTTGCGGCAGTGGAAGGAATACCAGTTTGGAGCTGCCACCCACCAAGTGGATGATTTTTTCAGCCAGTTCCAGCATCGTGTATTCACCGGGATTGCCCAGGTTGATCGGACCGGTAAAGCCTGCGGGCGTATCCATCATGCGGATGAAACCTTCCACCATATCGTCTACATAGCAAAAGCTGCGGGTTTGGGTGCCATTGCCGTACATCGTGATGTCGTCGCCCCGCAAGGCCTGAACGATGAAATTGCTGACTACGCGCCCATCGTTAGGGTGCATACGTGGACCGTAGGTATTGAAAATACGGACCACCTTGATGTCCAAATTGTGCTGGCGGTGGTAATCGAAAAACAGGGTCTCTGCACACCGCTTGCCCTCGTCGTAGCAGGATCGCGGTCCTATCGGGTTGACGCGGCCCCAGTAGGATTCAGGCTGCGGATGCACTTCTGGATCGCCATACACCTCACTTGTGGAGGCCTGAAAAATGCGTGCCTTAACCCGCTTTGCCAGCCCTAACATGTTGATCGCCCCATGAACGGATGTTTTGGTCGTTTGCACCGGGTCGAATTGGTAGTGCACGGGGCTCGCCGGACAGGCCAGATTAAATATCTGGTCAACTTCCACATACAGGGGGAAGGTGACGTCATGGCGCATGAGTTCAAAGTTGGGTCTATTTAGAAGGTGTGTGATATTTTGTTTTGCGCCGGTAAAGAAATTATCTACGCATAAAACATCAGCGCCTGTATTGACCAGGCGTTCGCATAAATGGCTGCCAATAAAACCGGAGCCACCTGTGATAAGAATTCTATTCATTATTTAATATATCTATATTGATTGTTAAAATTCACACGCGGATTTTTTAAATGGTAATGGCCAAAATGCAAAAATTTGCAATTTTAAGATACGGGGCGCAAAAAATGCGTTGGATGCAATTGTGGCGAAAAATTGCGCCAATACGGTAATTAAAGCGGATCCTTGAATTCCAATTTTTGGAATTAATAGGTAATTTCCGGTGATGCTAATAATTAACCCTAAAGAAGTTCTGTAGAGTGTTAACTTCCCAAGCCCTTCGTTTATCAGCCATAGTCCTTGAGCGACTCCTAAAAAAATAAAAATATTAGAAAACACGTGAATGACTAAAACATTGGCTGCGGGTTGATATGCTTTGCCATATAATATATCTATTATTGGCGTAGATAGGAGTGCTGTAGAGATTGCTATTAAAATTGATGTTACGGTAGAAATTCGAAATAACATAAATATTGTATTGATATATGCATTTTCATCGCTTATTTTTTTTTGAGCTATGTGAGGGGCAATCGCGATGGCTAATATGATGGGGATGACATTCCATATCTGGGATACGGAAACTGCGGCAGAATAATATCCTAGTTCTGTTTCATTGAGGTATTCGCGAATCATCATCTGATCGATCCGCATATACATTAATGCGGCTAATCCACTTAACATAAATGGCCATGATTGGCTAAGAAGTTCTCTGCCAAGTCCAAAATTGAATTTCCACGGTTGATCGGTAGGATGTTGTCTATATGTGGTTGTAAGCGCCGTTGCCAAAAAAACAGCATCTAGTAGAGTGGCTAGAGCAAATGCCCATATTGGTGCTTCGAATATAATAAATGCGATACGGGCGAGGTTGGCAACGGCATACGAGGCTAGTTTGGCAACAACCGTACGGTTATTTTTACTTTGACATTGAAACCACAAATCTACGGTATCCGTACTTTGAAATATAAGGCTCATGCCGATAAGGGTTACCATTTGGAGCGCGGTGTTATCACCCGGGCGCACTGTCCATATAGCACCTATTGCAACACACCAGCACAAAACCCCCGCCACTAAACGCAGCCAAAATGCTGTTCCCAGAATGGTTGGGGCTTGATCGGGATTGCGTGCAAGGTCTCTAACGACGATGCCGTCTAAACCCAAATTGGCAATTCCTTGAAATAACGAAACAAAGGTAATGGCATAGGCTAGTTCGCCGAAGGTATTTGGGCCAAGGCTGCGTGCTAACCACGCTCCAATCGTCAGCGTAAGCGTCAATCGAATTATTTTGTCAAAAAGAAGCCAGGATGAGTTGGCCGCAAAAAGGGATAATTTCGAATTATCTACTAGATATTTTTTCAATGATTCAGGTAGCTTGATTATCCGCCCTAAGCTGAAATTCAATCTGGACATTTGGAGGCGGTCGCCGCATTAGATTTTTTTAAAACGGCGAAGAGATTGGAGGAAAATGTAACGGTAGCGCCTCCCATGAAGAGGTGTCGAATAATGGCACCTATTGCCCACCGAAGCGGTTTTCCAATCCAAATGCTTATGCGGCGAGATGCGCTGGCTCCTTGCATAGGCTGGCTAGGGCTGCTAAGTGAAACTACTTCAAATCCGGCTAACTGCGAAACCTGTCTCAGCATCATCTGGCCGATAGCGGTTCGATGGGTGATGTCACCATTCTGGATAGGCAAAGAAAAGGGGTTGTCGCCATTGGGGAATCTCAGCATGATCAATGTTTTTGGCGTACAAATTTTTTGTAAGGATTTCAAGAATCCGACAAGTGCGTCGCGGTTTATATGTTCTAGAACATCGAATGCCGTAATCAGGTCGTATGGACTACTTTGGGGGTGGTTTGCGAAGTGATTAATGCTATTTTGAGCTATGTAGCCGTGGTTGCGTGCTCGTTCTACCAGACGCTCGTTGATTTCTACGCCATCACACTGCCATCCATGTTTGCGACACCATCCTAAAAATGAACCATTGCCAAATCCGATGTCTAGTACATGCAGATTTTTGACGGATATTAATCCATGGCGACTTAATTCGGCGCTGTAGTAGGATTCTTTTTCGGAAGAGACAGAGGCAAATGATGCCACATCCCAACCCTGGGTGATTTCATAATTTTCGTAACTCATGGTTTATTAGGTCGGTACATAGGTCAAATAATCCGAGTTTAAATGGGCTGGATTCGGCACCGGTCCAGATTGGATTGTTCGTCCCCATTTACTGGGTGAGTATCTGTAGCGATGGTGTGATGTCAAGCGGTCTGGTGGTCGGCTGCCGCTGGGGCGTAGCCGTGGACCAGCATCGCCAGCACATCTTGCATCGTGTCCAGGTCACCCCGTGCGGCTGCAGTTTCCAGGCGGCGTAACTTCTGGTTTAAAAGCCCCCAGACGACAAAGTCCTCTGTCGCTTTCATGATGCGAGGGTGCGCTGTAGGCTTGGGGTTGTCGCCGATCAGCAGCTCTTCATATAGTTTCTCACCCGGGCGCAAACCGGTGATGCAAATTTCAATATCTCCATCGGTGCGCAGGGCATCGCGCAGCGTCAAACCAGACAGGGCCAGCATGCGGTGCGCCAAATCCAGGATTTTCACGGGCTCGCCCATTTCCAGCACAAACACATCCCCCCCATACGCCATCGCCCCGGCCTGCAGTACCAACTGCGCGGCCTCGGGGATGGTCATGAAGTAGCGGGTCACCTCGGGGTGGGTCACGGTCAGTGGCCCGCCATGGGCCAGTTGCTTGCGAAACAAGGGCACGACGCTGCCGCTGGAGCCCAGCACATTGCCAAACCGCACCATGGCGAAAATGGTGCTGTTGGGGCTGCTGGTCTCGTCACCCCACTGCACCACCGGGCTGGCGGCCAGGGCTTGCAGGATCAGCTCGGCGATGCGTTTGGTGGCGCCCATCACATTGGTGGGGCGCACGGCCTTGTCGGTAGACACCAGCACAAAATGCGCTACCGAGGTGGTGACGGCGGCACGTGCCATGTTCAGCGTGCCAAACACGTTGTTCAAGATGCCCTCACTCGGATTACTTTCAACCAGCGGCACATGTTTGTACGCGGCGGCGTGGTAGACCGTGGCGGGCCGGTACTCGGTGCAAATGGCCAACATGCGCGCATAGTGGCCCACACTGCCCAGCAGTGGCACCAGCTCCACGGACAGACCCCGCTGGGTGCACAGGGTGTGCAGCTCGGCATGGATGGTGTAGAGCCCGAACTCGTTGTGGTCCACCAGCACCAAACGGATAGGGCTCTCCACCACGATCTGGCGGCACAGCTCGCTGCCGATGCTGCCACCGGCACCGGTCACCAGCACGGTTTTGGCGGTGAGGTTGCGGGCCAGCAACTCGGGGTGGGGCGGTATGGGCTCACGGCCCAGCAGGTCTTCGATGTCGAGTTCGCGGATGTCTTGTACGGTGACGCGGCCACTGGCCAGGTCCGACAGGCCGGGCAAGGTGCGCACGTGCACCGGCAGGGTTTGCAGGGTCTGCAGAATTTCGTTGCGGCGCTCCCGGCTCACGCTGGGGACGGCCAGCAGGATGTCGGTGACGTTCTCCCGGTGGACGATGCCGGGGATATCCTGCGGCCCGTACACCGGCACGCCGTTGATGCTGCGCCCTGCCTTGGCTGTATCGTCGTCCACAAACCCCAGGATCGTATAGGTGCGCGTGCTACCCAGCGCGGCGGCCGTTTGCACGCCCGCGTTGCCCGCGCCATAAATCAGCAAGCGTGCGTCGGTGCGGCGGGAATTGCCGTCCAGCCCGGCCAGCCAAAAGCGGGCGACCGACCGGCTGCCCCCCACCAGTAGCAAAAAAATCAGCGGTTGCAAAATGCCAATGCTGCGCGGGATGACGCCCCACTGCATCCATTGCAAACATTGCAGCACGGCCAATAGCCAGAGGGTGTAGATCCCGACGGCTTGCGCGGTGGCCGTCAGGGCGGCCATGCCGGTGTAACGAAATATCGCCCGGTACAGGCCAAAGCGCACAAAAATTGGCATCGCCAGCACCGGGCAGAGTGCGTATGCCGCCCATTGCGCACCGGCAGGCCAGTGTGGTTTGTCCAGCCGCAGGGTGAACGCCAGCCACATGGCAAACAGGCCCAGGACGACATCCAGCGTGACCACCACCAGCCGCTTGGTGGAGCGAGACCATTGCAGAATGGCGTGGTGGTTCGAAAGCAATGCCCGCATCATTCGGGACGCTGGGGGGCCGGGTGCGCTTTGGCCAACACATCCGCCACCAGTTCCAAACGCACGAGCGGGCTGTCCAGGGCCAGCAGATTGTGTTTGAGCGTTACCGACAGCGGCAGCATTTCACACCAGCGGTTGGCCACCCAGCCGCAGTCGTCCAGCTGCAAGGGCGACACAATCGGGAAGCGGTCTTCTGCGACATGCTGCTCGCGCAGCGTCTGGATGAGTTGCTCCAGGGTATGGGATGCGTGGGCCAGATCGCTGGGGATGGGCGTGGCCACATCGCCGTCCAGCAGCTCTACATCCGCCACCCATTGGCCGTGGGCCAGTTGGCGGCTGGACTGGATGCGAAAGCGCTCGCCGCCCACGCAGTCAATCTCCATCAACCCAGGTTGCGGTGCATCAAAGTGGGTGATGCGGGCCAGCGTGCCCACCGGGTGGAATAGTTCATTGGCAGCCCCAGGGCGGCGCACTTCAGAGCCCTGCATCAGCGAGACGATGCCGAAGGGCGAGCCCGCCTTGCGGCATTGCTCCACCATGTGCAGGTAGCGCACTTCAAAGATGCGCAAGGGCAGCAGACCGCCGGGGAACAGCACGGTTTCCAGGGGGAACAGGGGCAGGTTGGCGTGGACGCGGGGTGTAGGCAAGGGAGGCTCTGGGCATTTGGCGACAGGCGCTATCATCCCACGACCCGAATAGGCGTTTGCATGTTGTACCAAATCATCTCGTTTTTGTTGGAAGTCGCCACCGGTCTGGTCGGCAGTGCCTGCCTGTTGCGCCTGTATATGCAGTACCAGCGCATTTCATTTCGCAACCCCGTCGGGAATCTGGTGTTTGCACTCAGCGACTGGCTGGTGCTGCCGCTGCGGCGGCTGGTGCCTGCGGTGGGCCGCTGGGACCTGGCCAGTGTGATCGCCCCGTTTTTGCTCAAACTGCTGCAGTTTTTTTTGCTGTGGCTGTGGGCGGGCGGCGTGGCGGGTGTGCTGGCGGTGCCGGTGCTGGCGCTGTTTGGCGTGGCATCGATGGTGATTACCGGCCTGATCGGCATGCTGCTGATTTACAGCGTGTTGTCGTGGATGCAGGCCCGCTCACCGTTGTCCGACGTGCTGGATCGCCTATGCGCCCCCTTGCTGGCACCGGTGCGGCGCATCGTGCCGCCGGTGGGTGGGTTTGATCTGTCGGCGCTGGTGCTGTTGGTGCTGCTGCAGGTGGTGTCGATTGTGATCAGCTACGCGCTACCCACGGTACTGGCGCAGGTGTAAGCACACTACGTTGCTATATATTTTAACTATTGTTTTAATAGCTTCCCGTGCTTATTCAATAAGCACGGGAAGCCGATTTTTATCTCTAAAATCGGCCTGATTTCTTAAACTACCGCATCCACCGGCTGCTTGAGCAGCATGGCCAGGGTGTGGGCGATGGTGTGGCGCAGTTCCTTGCGGTTGCAGATCAGGTCGATCGCACCCTTTTGCTGCAAAAATTCGGCCCGCTGGAAGCCCTCTGGCAGGGTCACGCGCACGGTGGACTCGATCACGCGCGGGCCCGCAAAGCCGATCAGCGCCTTGGGCTCGGCAATCACCACGTCGCCCACAAACGCAAAGCCTGCGCTCACACCGCCCATGGTCGGGTCGGTCAGCACGCTTACATAAGGCAGGCCCTTCTTGGCCAGACGGGTGAGGGACGCATTGGTCTTGGCCATCTGCATCAGGCTCAGCAGGCCTTCCTGCATGCGCGCGCCGCCGGTGGCGGTAAAGCAGATGAACGGCACTTTTTGCTCGATGGCGGCGTGCACGGCGCGCACAAAGCGCTCGCCCACCACGCTGCCCATGCTGCCGCCCATGAACTCGAACTCAAAGCAGGCCACCACCACGTTGATGCCGTGCACCGAGCCGCCCATCACCACCAGCGCATCGGTCTCGCCGGTGTTTTCCATGGCTTCCTTGATGCGCTCGGGGTACTTGCGGCTGTCCTTGAACTTCAGCGGATCGACCGGCACCACCTCTTGGCCCAGCTCGTAGCGGCCTTCGGCATCCAGAAACACGTTCAGGCGCGCACGGGCACTGATGCGGTGGTGGTGGCCGCAGGTGGGGCAGACGTTCTGGTTCTGCTCCAGATCGGTCTTGTACAGCACGGTTTCGCAGCTTGGGCATTTGATCCACAGCCCCTCGGGCACGCTGCGCCGGTCGGCCGGGTCGGAGCGCTGGATTTTGGTGGGGAGCAGTTTTTCAAGCCAAGACATGGTGGGTTCCTCTGTACTGTGGGCGCGCCCTGGCCATCCAGGGGCGCGCCGGGGATTATGCGTCTAGCGCTGTGCGGATTCCGCGCAAAAAGTCGGCGGCAGTCGCCACCACCTGGTCGTGCGGCTGGTTTTCGATCAGCTGGATGATCTTGCTGCCGATCACCACCGCGTCGGCCACCTGGCCAATCGCGCGGGCGGTTTCAGCGTCGCGGATGCCAAAGCCCACACCCACGGGGATGTGCACGTGCTGGCGGATGCGCGGCAGCATGGCCTCGACCGCGCCGGTGTCCAGCGTGCCCGCACCCGTCACGCCCTTGAGCGACACGTAATACACATAGCCGCTGGCCACATTGGCCACCTGCTGCATGCGTTTTTCGGTGGAGGTGGGGGCCAGCAGGAAGATCAGGTCCATGTTGTGGGCCTTGAGCTTGGCGGCAAAGTCCACGCATTCTTCGGGCGGGTAGTCCACCACCAGCACGCCGTCGACACCGGCTTTCGACGCGTTCTGGATGAAGGCATCGGCACCGTGGGTCTGGTCGTAGCGTTCCACCGGGTTGGCGTAGCCCATCAACACCACGGGCGTGTGTGCGTCTTGCAGGCGGAACTGGCGCACCATCTCCAGCACGTCGGCCATACCGATGCCAAAAGCCAGGGCCTTGTCGCCCGCCTTCTGGATCACCGGGCCGTCGGCCATGGGGTCGCTGAACGGAATGCCCAGCTCGATCACATCGGCCCCGGCAGCCACCATGCCGTGCATCAGCGCGGGCGTGATGTCGGCGAAGGGGAAGCCTGCGGTGACGTACGGGATCAGCGCCTTGCGGCCCGCTTTTTTGAGTTGCGCAAAGGTCGCGTCGATACGGCTCATACAGCCTCCTTGGCGGCGATGGCCGTGTTAGCGCCCTTGACGGTCAGGCCGCGCATGCTGGGCCGGTCGTAGAAGTCGCTGCCCGACAAATCGGCCACGGTGCCAATGTCCTTGTCGCCCCGGCCCGACAGGTTCACCAGAATCGACTGGTCGGGCCGCATGGTTTTGGCCATCTTCATGGCGTAGGCAAAGGCGTGGCTGGACTCCAGCGCGGGGATGATGCCCTCGGTGCGGCACAGGTAGTGGAAGGCTTCCAGCGCTTCGGTGTCGGTGATGCCCACGTATTCGGCGCGGCCAATGTCTTTCAGGAACGCATGCTCGGGGCCGACGCCGGGGTAGTCCAGCCCGGCGCTGATGCTGTGGGTTTCGGTGACCTGGCCGTTCGCGTCCTGCAGCAGGTAGGTGCGGTTGCCGTGCAGCACGCCCGGGCTGCCTTTTTGCAGCGATGCCGAGTGCTTGCCCGATTCCAGGCCTTCACCCGCTGCCTCCACGCCGATCAGCCGGGTGGCCGCCACGTCGATGTAGGGGTAGAAAATGCCCATGGCATTGCTGCCGCCGCCCACGCAGGCCACTACGGCATCGGGTTGGGGGCTGGTACAGCCGGCAGCCGCCAGCATTTCGGGCATCTGCACCAGGCATTCGTTGCCGATCACGCTCTGGAAGTCGCGCACCATCATCGGGTAGGGGTGGGGGCCTGCCACCGTGCCGATGATGTAGAAGGTGTTGTCCACATTGGCGACCCAGTCGCGCATGGCTTCGTTCAGCGCGTCTTTGAGGGTTTTGCTACCCGACTCCACCGGCACCACGGTGGCACCCAGCAGCTTCATGCGGTAGACGTTGGGGCTTTGGCGCTTCACATCTTCGCTGCCCATGTAGACCACGCATTCCAGGCCGTAGCGGGCGCAGATGGTGGCCGTGGCCACGCCGTGCTGGCCCGCGCCGGTTTCCGCAATGATGCGCGGCTTGCCCATGCGCTTGGCCAGCATGGCCTGGCCGATGGTGTTGTTGATCTTGTGCGCGCCGGTGTGGTTCAGGTCTTCGCGCTTGAGGAAGATCTGCGCGCCACCCATTTCACGGCTGGTGCGGGCCGCGTGGTAGATGGGCGAGGGGCGGCCCACAAAGTGGGCCAGTTCCGATTCAAACTCGGCCAGAAAGGCCGGATCGTGCTGGTACTGGGCGTAAGCGTCTTTCAGCTCTTCGATGGCGTGGGTCAGCGTTTCGGAGACAAAACTGCCCCCGTACATGCCGAAGTGGCCTGAGACATCAGGCTGTTGGTAAGTTGTCATGGTGTAACTTTGCAAGTTGGTCGTCTGCCGCGCGCACAGCGGCGACAAACTGGTGGATTTTTGCGGTGTCCTTGATGCCTTTGGCAATCTCGACACCGGAGCTCACATCAACGGACAGCGACAGAGCGCGTGGCCGAACCTGCAAAATGCCATCGGTCACGTTTGCAGGCGTGAGTCCACCACTTAAGACGAGGTGAGAGCTGACGCTTGGAGGAAGGCGTGACCAATTGAATGTTTTTCCGCCGCCACCATATCCATCGACGTGTGCGTCGAGCAGGATGGCTTGGGCTGTTGCGTAATCGGATGCGAATTTTAGCAAGTCAAACGGCTGGCTGTCATCCAGGGGAATCCGGGCCGCCCGCAAAAAAGGCCGCGTGCCGTTGGCGCTGGCCGCCCAGCAGTCCGCAGGCGACTCTTCACCATGAAATTGGGCTGTTGCGCTTGGTACATAAGCACAAGCAGCTATTACATTAATAGCAGTCTCGTTGACGAACAACAACACCGGCGTGACGAAGGGCGGCAGGCGCTTGGCCAACTCGGCCGCGCGCTGGGGCGTAACGTACCGGGGGCTGGGTGGGTACAGCACAAAGCCGACGGCATCGGCTCCGGCGGCAACGGCTGCGTCCACGTCCTGCTCGCGGGTCAGGCCGCAGATCTTGATACGGGTACGGGTGATGGGGTGTGTCATGGCAGCCAATCATAGGCCGCTGTGCGCTCGGGCAGGCCCCAATGCGCGGGATACACCGGCCCCATGAAGTACAAACCGTCGGGCGAGAAGGTGGGCGCGGCGGCTTTGCGGTCGCGTGCGGCCAGCACTTCCAGAATCCATTCGGGCGGCTGGAAGCCCTGGCCCACCACCACCAGGCAGCCCATCAGGTTGCGGATCATATGGTGCAAAAAGGCGTTGGCTTCAAACTCAAAGCGCCAGTACACGCCACGCTTCGAAATGTCGATGCGGGTCAGGTTTTTGACCGGCGACAAGGCCTGGCAGCGCGCCGCCCGAAACGATGAAAAGTCGTGCTCGCCCCGCAAATACGTGGCGGCCTGCTGCATGGCGGCCAGGTCCAGCGGGCGGTAGACCCAGCCCACGCGCCCGCCTTCCACGCTGGGGCGCACGGGCGACTCCAGCAGCGCATACACATAGCGGCGGGCCACGGCGCTGGCGCGGCAGTGGAAGCTGTCGGGCATTTCCTGGGCCCACTGCACGGCGATGTCGCGGGGCAAAAAGGCATTTACGCCGCGCACCCACGAGGCGGTGGGGCGCTGCAAGGGCGTGTCGAAGTGCACCACCTGCATCAGGCCGTGTACCCCGGCATCGGTGCGGCCCGCGCACAGAGTGGACACCTTGCGCTGGCTGAAGGCGGCCAGCGCGGCTTCCAGCTTGTCTTGTACGGTGTTGCCCGACAACTGGCTCTGCCATCCCTCGTAGCCTTGGCCGTTGTAGCTGACGCCCAGGGCTATCCGCACAGCGCAGTTCCCCGGTGCAGAGGCATCAGGACAGGCTATCCAGGAATTTTTGCGCTTTGGCGCGTAGCGCGCCGGTGGCTTCTTCCAGCACTTCTTCGGCCAGGGCGCGGGCACCGTCTTCGTCGCCGATGGAGCTGAACTCTTCGGCCAGCGACAGCTTGGTGGCCAGGGGGTCGCCTTCGTCGATGGCATCGGCCTCGGCTTCTGCGATTTCTGCGGTTTCTTCGACCTTTGCTGCTTCGGGTGGTAGCGCAGGGGCCGGCTCGTCCAGATCGAGCGACAGGGCGCTCAGGTCAAAGGCGAGGGCTTCCGGCGCATCTGCTGCTGCAGGTGTTGCAGCCGCACCCGAGAGGGGGGTGGCGGCGGTGCTCAGGTCCAGATCAAAGTCCAGGCCGTCGAACGGCGTTTCGTCCGCCACATTCGGTAGGTCCAGCGCGGCAGGCAGGGTGAGCGATGCCGCCAGAGGGTCGGACACCATGGGGGCCGCAGAGGCATTGGCGGGCAGGTCGCTGTCCAGGAAATCCAGGTCCAGATCCAGGTCCAGACCTTCTAGGCCTGCGGGTGCGTCCAGCGCGGCTTGCGGCGCAAAGCCGGACACGGGTGCGTCCGCAGACGGGTCGGCGCGCACGCTGTTCATCCAGGCCGGGCTGTCGGCGGCGGTGGCTGCCGCATGGGTTTCGGCCGATTGGTACAGGCTGTTGCCGGGTTCCAGACTGTGGCCCATGGCGGCGATGCGTTCCCATTCCGGGCCTTGGCCGTCGGTGAGCGCATGGGCAATGGTGGCCAAACCTGCAAAGTTGGCAACATCGCGGCGCTTGGCGTAGATCTCCAGCAGCTTGCTGTGGATGGCCAGGCGCTCGGGCGCGGCGCGCAGGGCTTCCTTGAGGATTTCTTCGGCCTGCAGGTCGCGGCCATAGGCCAGGTAGACATCGGCCTCGGCCACCGGATCGACATCGCTGGCGGCATCGAGCTGGCTGGGCGAGTACGACATGCTGGACGCGGGTGCTTCGTCGGCATGGGTGTCCACGCGTTGGCCACCGCTGGCACCAAAGAACGAGTCGGCCTGCAGGCGACTTTCCAGGAAGGAGCTGTCGGCGCTAGCCATGTGCTTGCGTCGCCGGGCGCTGTACACGCCGTAGCCGCCCAGCAGGGCGATCAGACCGGCGGCGGCCAGCACCAGCGGGTTGTCGCGCAGTGTGTCTATCCAGCTGCCCGACTCTTCCACGGCGGGTGCGGGTGCGCTGGCGGCGGAGGCGGGGGCAGAGGCGGGCGCGGCAACGGGTGTAGCGGGTGCGGAGACGGGGGCGGTGACCTCTGACGCTACCGCCATGGGTGCCGATACCGCGGGCGTGGGCTCGGCCGGGGCCGATGCCACCAGCGGCGCGGGAACGGCCACGGGGATCGCGGGCAACTCCACCACTGGCGCGCTGGCGGCACTGGCCACTGGTGCAGGCGGCACGGCCGTGGAGGCACCCAGTTTGTTCAGTTCGGTGATGTTCTTGGCGAGTTCGGCGACGCGGGCATTCGCCTCCTGGTCGGCTTTGTCGCGGGCAATCTTGTCTTCGGCGGTTTTGCTCTTCAACGCGCCTTTGGACAGGGTCAGTTTGTCGGGTGCGGCGGTGGAGGGCTTTTTCTCGTCCACCTGGGCTTGTATTTTGCCGCTGGCCTTGCGGTCGGCCTCGGCCACCTGCACCGATGGTGCACCACCAGCCAGCTTGCTGCGGAAGGCATTGAAGTCGCGGCTTTGCGCGGTAATGATCTGGGTGGCTTCCACCGGCGGGGTGGTGCCGGCCTGGCTGGCATCGGGCAGGTTGAGCACGGCACCGGCCTTGATCCGGTTCACGTTGCCGTTGATGAAGGCATTCGGGTTGGCGCGCAGCATGGCGACCAGCATCTGGTCCAGCGACACGGCGGTGGGTTTGCTGGCGCTGGCGATCTTGCTGGCGGTGTCGCCCGCTTTCACGGTGACCTGTTTGGCATCGCTGCTGGCCGGTTTGGCGGCGGTGCTGGGCGCGCTGGGCGTACTGGGTTTAGGCGGCACTGCCCGCGCAACCGGTGCGGCAGCCGGTGGGGCCACGGGCGCCGCGACCAGGGCCGGGGGAGCTGCTGCGGGTGCCACTGCCGCCGGGGCGGTAATCTGTGGCGGGGTGGCCGCAGTGGCCGGGGCCGCGCGGGTGGTGGGCGGGTCCAGCAGGATGGTGTAGTCGCGGACGATCCGGCCCGAGGCCCAGCTGACCTGCAAAATCAAATCGACAAATGGATCGGTGACGGTGCGGGTGCTGCTCAGGCGCAGGACGGATTTACCGTCGGCGCGGCGCTGCAGCACGATGCGCAGGTCGGCCAGTGCCGGGTTGTATTCCAGCCCGGCGGCGCGAAAGGCTTCGGCCGGGGCGACTTCGGGTTTGAGGCTGCTGGCCTCGTCGGCGGTGATGTCGGGCAGCTCAATGTCGGCACGCAGTGGCTCACCCAGGCCGGACAGCACCGTCATGCGGCCCAAAGACAGCGCCAGGGCCGGGCTGCTGGCCAATCCCACCAGTGCTGCCACCACCGCCGCCGCCACGGCAGATGTCTTCCAGCGGGGTGCGGAAAGAGGGCTTCGGGCGCTATCAACCGGGCAATTTTTGTTCATCATTCGGGCATGCACTACGACACTGAAACAGGAAAAATCACCATAACATCAATGTCTTAGGCTGACAAGCTGACGCAAGGCGCTGACGGTGGCAACACCGGCTCTCACCGATGTTGCATTAAGTTACATACTACCAAATACACGTTAACTGCCCGGTACGCGGCTGCTCACCGCGTTATGCGGCCAGCAGGATGCGCAGCATGCGGCGCAAGGGTTCGGCCGCGCCCCACAGCAACTGGTCGCCAATGGTGAACGCACCCAGGTATTCTGGTCCCATAGCAAGCTTGCGAATGCGGCCCACCGGGATGCCCATGGTGCCGGTCACCGTCACGGGGGTCAGGTCTTTGACCGTGGCCTCGCGGGTGTTGGGCACCACGCGGACCCAGTCGTTGTCCTGGGCGATCATGGCTTCGATGTCGGCCAGGGGCACGTTCTTTTTCAGCTTGAAGGTCAGCGCCTGGCTGTGGCAGCGCATGGCACCCACACGCACGCAGAATCCGTCCACCGGGGTGATGGCCGTGCCGAAGCTGGGGCCCTGGCCGAGGATCTTGTTGGTTTCGGCACCGGCTTTCCATTCTTCCTTGCTGGAGCCGTCACCCAGGTCTTTGTCGATCCAGGGGATCAGCGAGCCGCCCAGCGGCGCGCCAAAGTTGGCGATTTCGGCCGCGCTGAGGTTTTGCTGCTTGGCCAGCACCTTGCGGTCGATTTCCAGGATGGCGGATTTGGGGTCGTCCAGCAGGGGGCGGACTTCGGCGTTCAGCGTGCCGAACTGGGTGAGCAGCTCGCGCATGTGCTGGGCACCGCCACCCGATGCAGCCTGGTAGGTCATGCTGGTCATCCATTCGACCAGGCCGGCCTTGTACAGCGCGCCCACGCCCATCAGCATGCAGCTGACGGTGCAGTTGCCGCCGATCCAGTTCTTGCCGCCTTGGCTCAGCGCTTTTTGGATGACTGGCAGATTGACCGGGTCGAGCACGATGACGGCATCGTCGTTCATGCGCAGGGTGCTGGCGGCATCGATCCAGTGGCCGTTCCAGCCTGCAGCGCGCAGCTTGGGGAAAATTTCGCTGGTGTAGTCGCCGCCCTGGGCGGTCAGGATGATGTCGCAGCGCTTGAGCGCGTCGATGTTGTACGCGTCTTGCAGCGTGGTTTCGTTTTTGGCTTGCGCGGGGGCGGGGCCACCGGCGTTGGAGGTGGAGAAGAACATCGGCTCGATCAGGGCAAAGTCGCCCTCGGCCTGCATGCGGTCCATCAACACCGAGCCGACCATGCCGCGCCAGCCTACCAAACCTACTAAGTTACCTACTTTCATACCATCGCCCTTTTAAAAAATGAGTTTTTAGCCCCGGCTCGTCGAGCCGGGGGAGGGCGTGACGAACCGGGCTGGATCAGCCTTTGGTTGTCTTGGTAATTGCGGCAACGACAGCGTCGCCCATTTCCCGCGTACCCACCTTGGTTGTGCCTGCGGAATAGATGTCCACGGTGCGCAAACCTTGGGCAAGCACGGATTGCACCGCAGACTCGATACGGTCGGCAGCGTCGGCTTGTTGGAGTGAGAAACGTAACATCATGGCAGCGGACAATATTGTAGCCAATGGATTGGCGATGCCTTTGCCCGCGATGTCGGGTGCGCTGCCGTGGCTGGGCTCGTACAGGCCCTGGTTCTGCGCATTCAGGCTGGCCGAGGGCAGCATGCCGATGGAGCCGGTGAGCATGGCCGCCGCGTCGCTGAGGATGTCGCCAAACATATTGCCGGTGACCAGCACGTCGAACTTCTTGGGGGCCTTGACCAACTGCATGGCCGCGTTGTCCACGTACATGTGGTCCAGCGCCACGTCGGGGTATTCCTTGCCGACCTCGGTGACCACGTCTTTCCAGAACTGGAAGGTTTCCAGCACATTGGCCTTGTCCACGCTGGTAACGCGTTTGTCCCGCTTGCGGGCGGCCTGGAAGGCGACGTGGGCGATGCGCTCGATCTCCGGGCGGCTGTAGCGCATGGTGTCGAAGGCTTCTTCGGAGCCGGGGAAATGCCCGTCCACCGCCGTGCGGCGACCGCGCGGCTGGCCGAAATAGATGTCGCCGGTGAGCTCGCGGATGATCAGGATGTCCAGCCCGGCCACCAGTTCGGGCTTGAGGCTGGACGCGTCCACCAGCTGCTCGTAGCAGATGGCGGGGCGGAAGTTGGCGAACAGGCCCAGGTTTTTGCGCAGGCCCAGAATGGCTTGCTCGGGGCGCAGCGGGCGGTCCAGGGTGTCGTATTTCCAGTCGCCCACGGCACCGAAGAGCACGGCATCGGCATCCTTGGCCAGCTTCAGGGTGGCATCGGGCAGGGGGTGGCCAAACGCGTCATAGGCGGCACCGCCGACCAGGGCGGTTTCCATCTCGAACGGCAGGTCCAGCACGTCCAGTACCTTGATGGCCTCGGCCATGATTTCCGGGCCGATACCGTCACCGGGTAATACTGCAATTTTCAGAGAAGTCATTTTTTGAATTTATAGAAAATGGGCCGCCAGCGCTTATTCCATAAGCACAAGCAGCTATAAAAAAGATAGTTAAGCGCCTGCCAGCGTGGTGTGTGCCAGCCAGGGCTTGGTGGCCAGGCGTTCGGCCTCGAAGGCCTTGATCTTGTCGGCATGCAACAGCGTCAGGCCGATGTCGTCAAAGCCGTTGAGCAGGCAGTATTTGCGGAAGGCCTGCACCTCGAAAGGCAGCTCTTCGCCCTGCGGCATCACCACCACCTGGCGCTCCAGGTCCACCGTGAGCTGGTAGCCGGGGAAGGCCAGGCAGGCATCGAACAGCGCGGCCACCTGGGCTTCGGGCAACACAATCGGCAGCAGCCCGTTCTTGAAGCTGTTGTTGAAGAAGATGTCGGCGTAGCTGGGCGCAATGATGGCGCGAAAGCCGTACTGGTCGAGCGCCCAGGGCGCGTGTTCGCGCGAGGAGCCGCAGCCAAAGTTCTTGCGCGCCAGCAGCACCGAGGCACCTGCATAGCGCGGCTGGTTCAGCACGAAGTCGGGGTTGGGTTTGCGCGTGGCCGGGTCCTGGCCGGGAAAGCCCGCGTCCAGATAGCGCCATTCGTCGAACAGGTTCGGGCCAAAGCCGGTCTTGCGGATGGACTTGAGGAACTGCTTGGGAATGATCGCGTCGGTATCGACGTTTTCGCGGTCCATGGGGGCCACGAGGCCGGTGTGGATGGTGAATTTTTGCATGTTATTTCGCCGCGTTGCCGATGGCCTGGCCAGCGCGCTGTACGTCTTGCCCGATGCCGTGCACGGTGTTGCAGCCTGCCAAAACCAGGGCGGTGGCGACCAAGAGGAGGAGTTTTTTCATGGGGTTCTTTCCAATCAGGAGAACTGGCGGATGTCGACAAAGTGGCCGTGCACCGCCGCCGCAGCGGCCATGGCCGGGCTGACCAGGTGGGTGCGGCCCCCTGCGCCCTGGCGGCCTTCGAAGTTGCGGTTGCTGGTGGAGGCGCAGCGCTCGCCGGGCTCCAGCTTGTCGGCGTTCATGGCCAGGCACATGGAGCAGCCGGGTTCGCGCCATTCAAAGCCTGCGGCAATGAAGATCTTGTCCAGGCCTTCGCGCTCGGCCTGCTCTTTGACCAGGCCGGAGCCGGGAACCACCAGCGCCAGCTTGATGTTTTTGGCGACTTTCTGGCCCAGGTTTTTCACCACAGCGGCGGCTTCGCGCATGTCTTCGATGCGGCTGTTGGTGCAGGAGCCGATGAACACCTTGTCCACGAAAATGTCGTTCAGCGCCTTGCCGGGCTGCAGATTCATGTAGGTCAGCGCGCGCTCGATGGCCAGGCGCTTGTTGCTGTCTTTTTCTTTCTCGGGATCGGGCACACGGCCATCGATGCCCAGCACCATCTCGGGCGAGGTGCCCCAGGTGACCTGCGGAATGATCTGGCTGGCATCGAGTTCGACCACCGCGTCAAAGTGCGCGCCGGGGTCGCTGTGCAGGGTGCGCCAGTAGGCGGCGGCCGCATCGAATTCGGCTCCTTTGGGTGCTAACAGGCGGCCCTTGATGTAGTGCACGGTTTTTTCGTCCACCGCCACCAGGCCGGCGCGGGCACCGGCTTCGATGGCCATGTTGCAGACCGTCATGCGGCCTTCCATGCTCAAGGCGCGGATGGCCGAGCCACCGAACTCGATGGTGTAGCCGGTGCCGCCTGCGGTGCCGATCTTGCCGATGATGGCCAGCACGATGTCTTTGCCGCCGCAGCCTTTGGGCAGGGTGCCTTCCACGCGCACCAGCATGTTCTTGGCCTTTTTGGCCAGCAGGGTTTGCGTGGCCATGACGTGCTCGACCTCGCTGGTGCCGATGCCGTGCGCCAGTGCGCCGAATGCGCCGTGGGTCGAGGTGTGCGAGTCGCCGCAAACCACGGTCATGCCGGGCAGGGTGGCACCGTTTTCAGGGCCGATGACGTGCACGATGCCCTGGCGCTTGGACATAAACGGAAAGTATGCCGCCGAGCCGGATTCCTTGATGTTGGCATCCAGCGTGGTGATTTGCTCTTTGCTCACCAGGTCGGTGATGCCATCCAAGCCCAGCTCCCAGCCGGTGGTGGGGGTGTTGTGGTCGGCGGTGGCGACGATGGAGCTGATGCGCCACACCTTGCGGCCCGCCTGGCGCAGGCCTTCAAAGGCCTGCGGGCTGGTGACTTCGTGGACCAGGTGGCGGTCGATGTAGAGGATGGCGGTGCCGTCTTCTTCGGAGTGGACGACGTGTTCGTCCCAGATTTTGTCGTACAGGGTGCGTGCCATGGGGGGTCTTTCGTGGGGGCTTTATTTTAGGTTGCAGCGAGGTGGTCGAGTAGCAGGCGCGCGGTGACGGGCAGGGTGGCAAAATCGCGCGCAACCAGCCCGATCTGGCGGGTGGCCCACGCGTCTTGCAGCGGCACGGCGCAGAGCTGGGGGTTGTGCATCAGGTCAAACGCGCGCTGTGGCATCACGCCGATGCCCAGGCCATTGGCGATCATGCGGCACATGGCATCCAGCCCGGCCACGTGGATGCGCAGCTTGATGCTGCGGCCCTGGGCGGCGGCGGCTTGGTGCATGGCCTGGTAGATAGAGCTGTTGGCCTGCAGGCCGACATGGTCGAAATCCAGGGTCTCATCAAAATTGATAGCTGCTCGCGCCGA
The DNA here is from genome assembly GCF_056521425.1 of Rhodoferax sp. LS1P39. Lineage (NCBI taxonomy): Bacteria > Pseudomonadati > Pseudomonadota > Betaproteobacteria > Burkholderiales > Comamonadaceae > Rhodoferax > Rhodoferax sp. LS1P39. The sequence goes on from NZ_JBWMAV010000003.1 coordinate 200,501, forward strand.
TAGAACGTGCGCTACCGGCACAATAAGCACTAAATTGTCTTGCCGGTACGGCAGGGTTTGCAGGCTGCCCACGCCCCCGGCGGTGTTGCAGATGCCCAGATCTGCCGCGCCCTCTTGCACCGCGCGGATGACTTCGGAGCTAAGGTGTTCCTCCAGGTCGATCTTGACCTGCGGGTGGGTGCGGCAGAACGCGCCCAGGTCTTCGGGCAAAAACTGCACCACGGCGGAAATGCTGGCGTGGATGCGCACATGGCCGCGCACGCCAAAGGCGTATTCGCTGAGCTCGCCCTGCATCTTTTCCAGGCTGTAGAGCATGCTGCGGGCGTGGTGCAGCAGGCTTTCGCCCGCCGGGGTCAGGTCCACGCCCCGGGTGTGGCGTACCAGCAGCTTTGTTCCCAAGGTGGCTTCCAGGTCGCTCAAGCGCTTGCTGACGGCGCTGGCGGCTATGAACTCGCGCTCCGCCGCGCGGCCGATGCTGCCCAGCTCGCACACGGCTACGAAGAGCTGGAGCGAGGTGAGGTCCATGCGGCGGGCGAAGTTGCGTTCGGTGGGTTGCATTACGGTGTTGGGACATCGCGGTGGGCGATGGAAGGGCTATTTTCTCCCCTTTAAAGCATGCTGGTCGTCTGGATTTGCGATGGTGGGCATCGTGCCCGCACTCTACAGAATTTATACGTTTTAGGCACCTTGTGCTTATGGAATAAGCGTGAGCAGCTACTGAATAAATAGCGGATGCACGCAGGCGTAAAAAAACCCGCCGTCGGCGGGTTTTTTCAGGGGCTGACTAGATCAACGGGTCGCGATAGGCAACACGTCGCGCTTCACCGAGCCGGTGAACAGCTGGCGGGGGCGGCCGATCTTGTACTCGGGGTCGCCGATCATTTCATTCAGCTGGGCGATCCAGCCCGAGGTGCGGGCCAGGGCGAACACGGCGGTGAACAGCGGGGTGGGGATGCCGATGGCGCGCTGCACGATGCCGGAGTAGAAGTCCACGTTGGGATACAGCTTGCGCGAGACGAAGTAGTCGTCTTCCAGGGCAATCTTTTCCAGGGCCATGGCCAGCTTGAACAGCGGGTCGTTTTCCAGGCCCAGCTCGGCCAGCACTTCCTTGCAGGTCTCTTGCATGAGCTTGGCGCGGGGGTCGTAGTTTTTGTACACGCGGTGGCCAAAACCCATCAGCTTGACGCCGGAGTTCTTGTCCTTGACCTTTTCCATGAACTCGCCGACCTTGGACACGCCGCCCATTTTCTGGATGTCGGTGAGCATGTTCAGGCAGGCTTCGTTGGCACCGCCGTGGGCAGGGCCCCACAGGCAGGCCACACCGGCGGCGATGGCCGCAAACGGGTTGGTGCCCGACGAGCCGCACAGGCGCACGGTGGAGGTGGAGGCGTTTTGCTCGTGGTCGGCGTGCAGGATGAAGATGCGGTCCAGGGCGCGTTCCAGCACCGGGCTGACCACATACTCTTCGCAGGGCGTGGCGAACATCATGTGCAAGAAGTTGCCTGCGTAGCTCAGGTTGTTCTTGGGGTACATGTACGGCTGGCCGACGGTGTACTTGTAGGCCATGGCGACCAGCGTGGGCATCTTGGCGATCAGGCGGATGGCTGCGATTTCGCGGTGCTGCGGGTTGGTGATGTCGGTGCTGTCGTGGTAGAAGGCCGACAGCGCACCGACCAGCCCGGTCATGATGGCCATGGGGTGGGCATCACGGCGGAAACCGCGCAGGAAGAACTGCATCTGCTCATTGACCATGGTGTGGTTGGTCACGAGCTTGGTGAAGTCGGCTTTTTGCGTGGGGTTGGGCAGCTCACCGTACAGCAGCAGGTGGCAGGTTTCCATGAAGTCGCAGCCGGTGGCCAGTTGCTCGATGGGGTAGCCACGGTAGAGCAGTTCGCCCTTGTCGCCGTCGATGTAGGTAATGGCGGACTGGCACGACGCAGTGGACAAAAAGCCCGGGTCGTAGGTAAACATGCCGGTCTGGGCGTAGAGCTTGCGGATGTCCACGACATCCGGTCCTACGTTGCCCTGGTACACCGGGAGTTCGACACTCGGACTGCCGTTACTAAACGACAGAGTGGCTTTGTTTTCTGCTAACTTCATTTCATTGCCCTTTCAGCGGTTTCTCAACATACTCAAAACTTCGTGCACGTCACTGCGGTCCAGCGCGGGTTCGACCTCAGCAAGCGGCTTTCGTGCCAAGTGCAGGTCCAGCAAATCGTTGTCACTTAAATCCATTAGATCCAGCATTGCTTGCCCCTGGCTGACGGTCAGCGTGTCGGCAAACTTTTGGAAGAAGCGGTCGATGTACAAGTCGTTTTCCAGCAAACCGCGGCGGCAGCGCCAGCGCAGTTTGCTCAGAGCCCGCTCACCGAGCAAGTCCGAACCGGCAGCGGGTGCCACCGGTTCGGTGGAGGGAGAAAGTGGCTGCACCAACAGCCCTTAGATGGCGCGACGCACCATCAGCTCTTTGATCTTGCCGATGGCCTTGGTGGGGTTCAGGCCCTTGGGGCACACGTCCACGCAGTTCATGATGGTGTGGCAGCGGAACAGGCGGTACGGGTCTTCCAGGTTGTCCAGGCGGGCAGCGGTGCTGTCGTCGCGGCTGTCGGCGATGAAGCGGTAAGCCTGCAGCAGACCGGCGGGGCCGACAAACTTGTCGGGGTTCCACCAGAAGCTGGGGCAGCTGGTGGAACAGCTGGCGCACAGAATGCATTCGTACAGGCCGTTCAATTCGTCGCGCTCTTCCGGGCTTTGCAGGCGTTCACGCTCGGGCGGCAGGCTCTCGTTCACCAGGTAGGGCTTGATCGAGTTGTACTGCTTGAAGAAGTCGGTCATGTCCACGATCAGGTCGCGGATCACCGGCAGGCCGGGCAGGGGCTTGAGCACGATGGTGCCGGGCAGCGTGAGCATATTGGTCAGGCAGGCCAGGCCGTTCTTGCCGTTGATGTTCATCGCGTCCGAGCCGCACACGCCTTCGCGGCAGGAGCGGCGGAACGACAGGGTGGGGTCTTGTTGCTTGAGCTTGATCAGCGCGTCCAGCAGCATGCGTTCATGGCCGTCGAGTTCGATCTCGATGGTCTGCATGTAGGGCTTGGCATCGGTGTCCGGGTCGTAGCGGTAGATCTGGAAGGTGCGTTTGGTCATGGGTTTTCCTAGTCGTGCTTAGAACGTACGCACTTTGGGTGGAATGCTGTCTACCGTCAGGGGCTTGAGGTTGACGGGCTTGTAGCTCAGGCGGTTGTCGGCGCTGTACCAAAGGGTGTGCTTCATCCACTCCTTGTCGTTGCGGCCCAGAGGGAACTGGTCGTGGTCGGCAGGGTGCTCGTAGTCGTACACCGTGTGGGCACCGCGGCATTCGCGGCGGGCCGCAGCCGAGACCATGGTGGCCTGGGCCACTTCGATCAGGTTGTCCACTTCCAGGGCTTCAATCCGGGCGGTGTTGAAGATCTTGGACTTGTCTTTCAGGGTGATGCTGGCCACGCGCTTGCGGATATCGGCGATCTTCTGCACGCCTTCGTCCATGCTGACCTGGGTGCGGAACACACCTGCATGCAGCTGCATGGCGGTGCGGATTTCGGCGGCCACTTCCTGGCAGTAGCTGCCCTCAGACGAGGCTTGCAACTGGTTCAGGCGCTCCAGCGTGCGGTCGGCTGCGTCGGCAGGCAGGGGCTTGTGCTCTTTGTTCTTCTGGTTGAACTCGACGATGTGGCGGCCTGCGGCCTTGCCAAACACCAGCAAATCCAGCAGCGAGTTGGTACCCAGGCGGTTCGCGCCGTGCACGCTGACGCAGGCGCATTCGCCCACCGCGTACAGGCCGTTGATCACCGAGTTGTTGACCTCGCCCTTTTGCTCGATCACCTGGCCGTGGATATTGGTGGGCACGCCGCCCATTTGGTAATGGATGGTGGGCACCACGGGGATGGGCTCTTTGGTGATGTCGACGTTGGCGAAGTTCACGCCAATTTCGTACACCGAAGGCAGGCGCTTGTGGATGGTGTCGGCACCCAGGTGGTCCAGTTTCAGCAGGATGTAGTCCTTGTTGGGGCCGCAGCCACGGCCTTCCTTGATTTCCTGGTCCATGCAACGCGATACGAAGTCGCGCGGGGCCAGATCTTTCATGGTGGGCGCGTAGCGCTCCATGAAGCGCTCGCCATTGCTGTTGAGCAAAATCGCGCCTTCGCCACGGCAGCCTTCGGTCAGCAATACGCCCGCACCGGCCACGCCAGTGGGGTGGAACTGCCAGAACTCCATGTCTTGCAGGGCGATACCGGCACGCGCCGCCATGCCCAGGCCGTCACCGGTGTTGATGAAGGCGTTGGTGGACGCATCAAAAATACGGCCTGCGCCACCGGTGGCCAGCAGCACGGTTTTGGCCTGCAGGATGTGCAGATCGCCGGTTTCCATTTCCAGTGCGGTCACGCCGACCACATCGCCCGCCTCGTCGCGGATCAGGTCCAGCGCCATCCATTCGACGAAGAAGTTGGTCTTGGCCTTGACGTTTTGCTGGTACAGGGTGTGCAGCATGGCGTGGCCGGTACGGTCGGCTGCAGCGCAGGCGCGTTGCACCGGCTTTTCGCCGTAGTTGGCGGTGTGGCCGCCGAAGGGGCGCTGGTAGATGGTGCCGTCGGGGTTGCGGTCAAACGGCATGCCGAAGTGTTCGAGCTCGTAGACCACCTTGGGGGCTTCGCGGCACATGAACTCGATGGCATCCTGGTCGCCGAGCCAGTCGGAACCCTTGATGGTGTCGTAGAAGTGGTAGTGCCAGTTGTCTTCGCTCATATTGCCCAGTGAAGCGCTCACGCCACCCTGTGCGGCCACGGTGTGGCTGCGGGTAGGGAACACTTTGGACAGGGAGGCCACGTTCAGGCCGGCTTTGGACAATTCGAGTGCGGCGCGCATGCCCGAGCCACCGGCTCCGACGATCACGACATCAAATTTACGCTTGGAAATGTGGGCTTTGGAGTAGGTCATTTTTATGTTGCTTTTATCGAGTCTTCTTTAAAGGCGCCAGAGCACCTGGATCGCCCAGCCAGCACAGCCGACCAGCCAGATAATCGTGAAAATTTGCAGCAGCAGACGCAGCCAGACCATGGATGTCACGTAGTCCATCCAGATATCGCGCATGCCCACCCACACGTGGTAGAGCAGGGCGATGATGACCGAGAAGGTCACGATCTTCATCCACTGCGCAGCGAAGATGCCCGCCCACAGGTCGTAGCCGATGGGGCCTTTGGTCAGCAGCAACTGGGCCAGCACCACCACCGTGAACAAGGCCATGATGCCTGCCGTGACGCGCTGCGCCAGCCAGTCGCGCAAGCCGTAATGTGCGCCCGTGACGACGCGCTTGGATCCGTAATTAACCGACATGTTGAGTTGCTCCGGGGGGATTTAGTACAGGCCGAACAGCTTGGCTGCCAGCACGATGGTCAGGCCGATGCTGAGTGCCAGGGTGAATTTGGCCGACGATGCGCCGAATTCCTTGGTCACCGCGTCGTGGCTGGTGTCCATCCACAAGTGGCGCAGGCCTGCAATAAAGTGGTGCAAATAAGCCCAAATCAGTGCCAAAGCCACCAGCTTGAAGAAGAAGCCGGGCACAAAACCTGCGCCCATGTTGAACACGGCTTTGAACTTGGCAAACGAGATTTCGCTGGACACCGAAGCATCAAACATCCAGATGATGAAAGGCATCAACAAAAACATGATGAAGCCACTGATACGGTGCAGGATGGACACCCAGGCCGCCGGTGCCATGCGGTAGGTGGGCAGATCTTTTAACGCATTGATGTTGCGGAATTCGGGCCGCTTGGGGCGGGCGCTAGAGGCAATCTCTGTCATAGGTGGGCTTTCGTGGTTGGTAACTGCGTTGTAATTTTTAAGAATGCTGCCTGCAAAATTCTATTGCAATGCAGCAAAGACGAATAAGTCACATCAAAATTGGCCCCGGCACTGGTTCAACTAAGTTCGTTGTGGTAGTGGTGCGTCAGGGTGCTGTACAGGCCGCGGCGCAGCTCCATGGGCACGTCGTTGTAGGTGTAGGCCACGCGTTCCACGCTCAGCAGCGGGGCGGTGGCGGCCACCTTGAGCAGGCGGGCCTGCTCGGCATCGGGGTGCACAGCGCGGATTTTTTCGTCGGCCCGCACCATGTGCACATTGAATTCGGTTTCAAACAGCGCGTACATCGCGCCCTGGTAGGCCGCCAGGCGCTCGGCGGTCAGGCCCTTGAAGGGGCCGCCGGGCAGCCACAGGTCTTCCAGAATGGTGGGTACAAAGTCCCCGTTGACCGGGAACGACAGCACCCGGCGCACCTGCAGCACCGCGTCGCCGGGCCGCAAGGCCAGGGCGCGGGCCACATCGGCACTGGCGCGCTGGCGCTTGCAGTCGATGATGTCGCGCTGAGCCGGGCCTTCTTCGGTGGCGCTGCCCACGTCGGGCGTGAGCTTCAGGAAACGGTAAGGCACGTGCTGGGCGGCGTGGGTGGCCACAAAAGTGCCTTTGCCCTGGCGGCGCACCAGCATGTTGTCGGCGGCCAACGCGTCAATCGCCTTGCGCACCGTGCCCTGGCTCACCCGAAACCGCACGGCCAGGTCCATCTCGCTGGGAATGGCTTCGCTGGGTTTCCATTCGCCCGCCTGCAGGCTTTGCAAAATCAGGCCCTTGATCTGCTGGTACAGCGGGCTGAAGGCCGGTGTCGTCGATGCAGCAGCCCCACCGGGCTCGGTGCCGGTGTGCAAGGAATCAACAGGGGAGGGGGCGATATGGGCCATGGACAAATCGTAAAAACAACATAAACGCTACAACTTGAAACCGATCGAATCATATCTTATATAAGACATAAGACAAATTGGCACGTACGGGTTTTCGAGAGTAAACTCTGCGCTGATTTATGGTGTCCAGGCGCTGGCTTGGCACACGTCAACCTCCTTTTTCACAACTTCCTGGAGTTTTCTCATGAGCAAGAAGCCTGTTCGCGTTGCCGTTACCGGTGCCGCTGGTCAAATTGGTTACGCCATCCTGTTCCGTATCGCCTCGGGCGAAATGCTGGGCAAAGACCAGCCGGTGATTCTGCAACTGCTCGAAGTCCCCATGGAAAAACCCCAGCAAGCCCTGCAGGGCGTGATGATGGAACTGCAAGACTGTGCCTTCCCGCTGCTGGTCGGCATGGAAGCCCACGGCGATCCGATGACCGCATTCAAGGATGTGGACTACGCACTGTTGATCGGTTCGCGCCCCCGTGGCCCCGGCATGGAACGCGCCGAACTGCTGGCCGTGAATGCCGAGATTTTCACCGCCCAGGGCAAGGCCCTGAACGCGGTGGCCAGCCGCAACGTCAAGGTGCTGGTGGTCGGCAACCCCGCCAACACCAATGCCTACATCGCCATGAAGAGCGCGCCGGACCTGCTACGCAAGAACTTCACCGCCATGCTGCGCCTGGACCACAACCGCGCCTTGAGCCAAGTGGCTGCCAAGACCGGCAAGGCCGTGGCCGATATTGAGAAGCTGACTGTCTGGGGTAACCATTCGCCCACGATGTACGCCGACTACCGTTTCGCCACCATCAACGGCGAGAGCGTCAAGACCATGATCAACGACCAGGAATGGAACGCCAACACCTTCCTGCCCACCGTGGGCAAGCGCGGCGCGGCCATCATCGCGGCACGCGGCGTATCGTCGGCTGCCTCGGCAGCGAACGCCGCCATCGACCACATGCGCGACTGGGCCCTGGGCACCAACGGCAAGTGGGTCACCATGGGCATCCCGTCGGACGGCCAGTACGGCATCCCCAAGGACACCATGTTCGGCTTTGCCGTGACCTGCGAAGGCGGCGAATACAAGGTGGTAGAAGGCCTGGAAGTCGATGCCTTCAGCCAGGAACGCATCAACATCACGCTGAAAGAGCTGCAAGACGAGCAAGCTGGCGTAGCCCACCTCCTGTAAACCGTAACCATGCAGCATCCCCGCCAAGTTCTGCTGGGTGCCCAGGCCGCGCAGGGTTTCCTGCCGGTCTGTGACCACTACAGCGGCGTGGAAGCGCGGATGCGCAAAAGCCTGCAATTGCAGGCCGAAATGACCGAAGAGTTCGGGGCCTGCGTGTTCGACGTGACCCTGGACTGCGAAGACGGCGCACCCGTCGGTGGCGAAGCCGAGCACGCCGCCATGGTGGTGGCGCTGGCGCTGGCCGCTGCACCCGAGGCGCGGGTGGCGGTGCGGGTGCATGCGGTAGACCACCCGGCTTTCGAGCAGGACATGGCCGTCATCGCCGCCCAGGCCGGCCACCGGCTGACCCACATCATGGTGCCCAAGATCGAGTCGGTCCGCGATATTATTCAGGTCGAAAAAGCACTCCAGCGCTCATCTGCTCTGCATTTACCGCTACATGTTTTGATTGAATCGCCTGCCGCTGTGCAGCGCGCGTTCGAGATCGCCGCCCAGCCCCGGGTGCAGTCCCTGAGCTTTGGGTTGATGGATTTTGTATCCAGCCACGGCGGGGCCATTCCGGGCGATGCCATGGGCGCGGCGGGCCAGTTCACCCACCCGCTGGTGGTACGTGCCAAGCTGGAGATTGCCTCTGCCTGCCACGCACACGGCAAGGTGCCGTCCCACTGCGTGGTGACCGAATTTGCCGACACCCAGGCCATGCAGGCGGCTGCCGAGCGCGCGGCCCGCACCCTGGGCTTCACCCGCATGTGGAGCATCCACCCCAGCCAGATCCGCCCCATATTGGCCGCGTTTGCGCCCGGTGAAGCCGAGGTGGAAGCCGCTGCCCGCATCATCACTGCCGCCGTGGCCGCCCAGTGGGCCCCAATTTCTGATGCCGGCCAGCTGCACGACCGTGCCAGCTACCGCTATTTCTGGCAGGTGCTGGAGCGCGCCCACCAGACCGGGCGTGCCTTGCCGCCCGAGGTGGCGGTGTATTTCAAGCTGCCAGACCCTATTTCCACTTTAGAACCCGTATGAAACTGATCCTCTCTATCGCTTTGTTGGCACTGGCCCCCGCGTTTGCTCTGGCACAGGAAGCACCCAAGAAACCGGTGAAAACGGTTGTCAAAGCCGCCCCCAAAGCCGCCCCCAAGCCCACCAGCAGCCGTATTCAGCTCAAGAGCGCTGCGAAAAACGTGGCCGCCGGTATCGAAGCCGCCGAAGCCGCCCTGACCCCCGCCGAAATGGCGATTGCCGAACGCGTGCAAGTTGGCACCGTGCCTTGCGAGCTGGGCACCACCGTCACCTTGGTGGCCGATGCCAAATACCCCGGCTACTTCAACGTGCAGGTCAAAAACCTCAAATACCGCATGTTCCCGGTCGAAACCAGCACCGGTGCCATCCGCCTGGAAGACCAGAAAGCCGGTGCCGTGTGGCTGCAACTGGGCAACAAATCCATGTTGATGAACCAAAAGCTGGGCCAGCGCCTGGCCGACGATTGCATGAGCCCACAGCAGGTTGCGGTGGCCGAGTCGCTCAAGCTGAATCCGGCACAAAGCGTGCTTAATGCCCCTGCTCCACTGCCTGCGCCGACAGCATCGCAACCCGCCGTTGCCACCCCTTAAAAAAAACCTTCCGTCTGCCCCCACGATTATTTGAACCAGGAGAAAACCATGTTGCAAGCCTATGCCGCCCATGTTGCTGAGCGCGCCGCCCTCGGCATTCCCCCGCTCCCCCTGTCTGCCAAGCAGACCGGCGAGCTGATCGAGCTGCTGAAAAGCCCCCCTGCAGGCGAAGAAGCCAATTTGCTCAACCTGATCACCCACCGCATTCCCGCCGGTGTGGACGATGCCGCCAAGGTCAAGGCCAGCTACCTGGCCGCCGTGGCCCACGGCACCGAAAAGTGCCCCCTGCTGTCGCGCGAAAAAGCCACCGAACTGCTGGGCACCATGCTGGGCGGCTACAACATCAGCCCCATGATCGACCTGCTGGACGACGCATCCGCCACTGTGGCCGAGGCCGCTGCTGCCGGTTTGAAGAAAACCCTGCTGATGTTCGACCAGTTCCATGACGTGCAGGAAAAGGCCGAAAAGGGCAACACCTACGCCAAGGCCGTGCTGCAAAGCTGGGCCGATGCCGAGTGGTTTACCAGCCGCCCCGCCGTGCCCGAGAGCATCACCGTCAGCATCTTCAAGGTGGCCGGTGAAATCAACACCGACGACCTGTCGCCCGCCCCCGATGCGTTTAGCCGCCCCGACATTCCCATGCACGCCCTGGCCATGCACAAGAATGCCCGCCCCGGCATCGTGCCGGAAGAAGACGGCAAACGCGGCCCGGTCAAGTTCATTGAAGACCTGCGTGCGCGTGGCAACCTGGTGGCCTATGTGGGCGACGTGGTCGGCACCGGCTCCAGCCGCAAGTCGGCTACCAACTCGGTGCTGTGGTTCACCGGCGAAGACATTCCCTTTGTGCCTAACAAGCGCTTTGGTGGTGTCTGCCTGGGCAACAAGATCGCCCCGATTTTCTACAACACCATGGAAGACTCCGGCGCGCTGCCGATCGAACTCGACGTGAGCCAGATGGCCATGGGCGACGTGGTCGAGCTGCGCCCCTACGAGGGCAAGGCGCTGAAAGACGGCAAGGTCATCGCCGAATTCACGCTGAAAAGTGACGTGCTGTTCGACGAAGTGCGTGCCGGTGGCCGTATTCCCCTGATCATTGGCCGTGGCCTGACCGCCAAGGCGCGTGAAGCGCTGGGCCTGCCTGTGTCCACCCTGTTCCGCCTGCCGCAAAACCCGGCCGACACCCATAAGGGTTTCACCCTGGCGCAAAAGATGGTTGGCCGTGCCTGCGGTCTGCCTGCGGGCCAGGGCGTGCGCCCCGGTACCTACTGCGAACCCAAAATGACCTCGGTCGGCTCGCAAGACACCACCGGCCCCATGACCCGCGACGAGCTGAAAGATTTGGCCTGCCTGGGCTTCAGCGCCGACCTGGTGATGCAATCCTTCTGCCACACCGCCGCCTACCCCAAGCCGGTGGACGTGAAGATGCACCACGAGCTGCCCGACTTCATGAGCACCCGTGGTGGCGTGCCCCTGCGCCCCGGTGACGGCATCATCCACAGCTGGTTGAACCGCATGCTGCTGCCCGACACCGTGGGCACCGGCGGCGACAGCCACACCCGTTTCCCCATCGGCATCAGCTTCCCCGCTGGTTCTGGCCTGGTGGCCTTCGGTGCAGCCACGGGCGTGATGCCTTTGGACATGCCCGAGAGCGTGCTGGTGCGTTTCAAGGGCGAAATGCAGCCCGGCATCACCCTGCGGGACCTGGTCAACGCCATTCCGCTGTATGCCATCAAGGCTGGTTTGCTGACCGTGGCCAAGCAGGGCAAGAAGAATATCTTCTCGGGCCGCATCCTGGAAATCGAAGGCCTGCCCAACCTGAAGGTCGAGCAAGCGTTTGAGCTGAGCGACGCGTCTGCCGAGCGTTCTGCCGGTGGTTGCACCGTGCACCTGAACAAAGAGCCGATCATCGAGTACATCAACAGCAACATCACCATGCTGAAGTGGATGATTGCCACCGGGTACTCGGACGTGCGCACCATCAACCGCCGCATCAAGGCCATGGAAGCCTGGCTGGCCAACCCCGAGCTGATGCACGGCGATGCCGATGCCGAATACGCTGCCGTCATCGAGATCGACCTGGCCGACATCCACGAGCCCATCGTGGCCTGCCCGAACGACCCGGACGACGTGAAGACCCTGGCCGAAGTGGCGGGCAATGTGATTGAAGAAGTCTTCATCGGCTCCTGCATGACCAACATCGGCCATTTCCGTGCCGCCTCCAAGCTGCTGGAAAACAAGCGCGATATCCCCGTCAAGCTGTGGATGGCTCCGCCCACCAAGATGGATGCCAAGCAGTTGTCTGAAGAAGGCCACTACGGCGTGCTGGGCAGTGCCGGTGCGCGCATGGAAATGCCGGGTTGCAGCCTGTGCATGGGCAACCAGGCGCAGGTGAAAGAAGGCGCGACCGTGTTCTCCACCTCCACCCGCAACTTCCCGAACCGCCTGGGCAAGAACAGCAATGTGTATCTGGGTTCGGCCGAGCTGGCCGCCATCTGCTCCAAACTGGGCCGCATCCCCACCAAGGCCGAGTACATGGCCGACATGGGCGTGTTGACCAAAGATAGCGAAAAGATCTACCAGTACCTGAACTTCGACAAGGTCAAGGACTACACCGATCTGGCCGACACGGTGAAAGACACCGCTTCGGTTTAAGCTTTCCGTTCGCCAAGGGGCTGCTGGCTGCCCCTTGGCAGGCGCACCCTCAAGGCGCAAGTGGCTATGTAAATGATAGCTGCTTGCGCTTTTTGCATAAGCGCTAGAGGTCAATTTTTAGCTTATTTTTGACGGGTATGCTTTTGGCTTGGCGAGTCGGTGCTTGCACCAGGTCAGATGCCACCGCAAAGCCGTGTAGGCCAACAGCCCGACGTATGGTGTTCACATCCGGTAGCAATTTTTCTGGCGTATAACTAGGGAACCTGTCAACAGACAGTGGCATCCACCGTTGTTGTATTACTAAAAATTGAATGGACACCATGGCACACACCTACTTCTCCCTGCGCACTTCCGTTATCGCCTGCACCGTGGCCGCATTAGCCCTGGGCGGCTGCGCCAACATGAGTGAAACCCAAAAGGGCACGGCCACTGGCGCAGGCATTGGTGCGCTGGCGGGCGTGCTGATTGGTGACAGTACCAAGGGCACGGCCATCGGCGCGGGCTTGGGCGCGCTGGGCGGCTACGTTTGGTCCAAGCACATGCAGGACAAAAAGGCGGCGATGGAGCAGGCCACGGCAGGCACAGGTGTCGCGGTCACGCAAACGTCGGACAACCAGCTCAAGCTGAACATCCCCAGCGACATCTCGTTTGACACGGGCCGCGCCGATATCAAGCCCAATCTGCGCCCCATCCTGGACCAGTTTGCCAACGGCCTGCAAAACCAGCCCAATACCGAAGTGCGCATCATCGGCCACACCGACAGCACCGGCAGCGATGCCATCAACAACCCCTTGTCGCTGGACCGCGCCGAGAGCGCCCGTGACTACCTGACCTCGCGTGGCGTGGATGCGCGCCGCGTGGTGGTGGCAGGCCGGGGTTCGCGCGAAGCCATCGCTGACAACAGCAGCGACGCCGGACGCGCCCGCAACCGCCGGGTTGAAATCTTCCTGGCCGAGCGCGCGCAGCAATAACCCATTGCATGTAAAAAGGCCCGTGGAACCGGAGGGTTCCACGGGCCTTTTTTACGTCTGCGGGCCTATTCCGACTTGGTCACCAGGTCGAAGTGCTCCACCACTGGGGGGCTGGCAAAGAACGGGCCGACGATGCCGCGCCACTCGGCAAATGCCGGGGATTCGCGGAAGCCGACGTTATGCGCCTCTACCGAAGTCCAGAAGATTTGCAGCACATAACGCTCGGGGCTCTCGATGCCCTTGTTGACCTTGTAGCCCTTGCAGCCCGCGTTCTTGCTGATGACGGTTTCCAGGCCCCGCGTGATGGCCTCGTCAAAAGCGGCCTGCTGGCCGGGGCGGATGCGGATATCGGCGATTTCCAGAATCATGGTGTGTCTCGGTAGGGGTTACAAAACCTCGCTGGCGAAGTCGGCCAGGCGCGAACGCTCGCCGCGCGCCAGCATGATGTGGCCGCTGTGGGGCCAGCCCTTGAACTTGTCCACGGCAAAGGTCAGGCCGGAGGAGCCTTCGGTCAGGTAGGGCGTGTCGATCTGCTGCAGGTTGCCCATGCAGATGATCTTGGTGCCGGGGCCGGCGCGGGTGATCAGGGTCTTCATCTGCTTGGGGGTCAGATTCTGCGCCTCGTCGATGATCACGTACTTGTTCAGGAAGGTGCGGCCGCGCATGAAGTTCATGCTCTTGATCTTGATGCGCGAGCGGATCAGCTCGTTGGTGGCCGAGCGGCCCCATTCGCCTGCGCTGGTTTCGGTTTTGGCCAGCACTTCCAGGTTGTCGTCGAGCGCGCCCATCCAGGGGCCCATTTTTTCCTCTTCGGTGCCGGGCAAGAAGCCGATGTCTTCACCTACGCTGACGGTGGCCCGCGTCATGATGATTTCGGTGTAGCGGCGCTCGTCCAACACCTGGGTCAGGCCCGCAGCCAGTGCCATCAGGGTCTTGCCGGTACCGGCATTGCCGGTCAGGGTGACGAAATCGACTTCGGGGTCGAGCAGCAGGTTCATCGCGAAGTTCTGTTCGCGGTTGCGGGTGGTCACACCCCAGACGGCGTGCTTGAGGTGGTTGTAGTCCTTCAGCGTCTTGAGCACCGCAGTTTTGGCGCGGATTTCGGTGACGCGGGCGTACAGGTTGGGTTCGCCGGGCGACTCGAAGTACACAAACTGGTTCACCATCATCTCGGGCACGATGGGGCCGGAGATGCGGTAGAAGGTGTATAGGCCTTGCTGCCAGCTTTCCACGGTTTTGCCGTGCTTGGTCCAGAAGTCGGGTGGCAGGGCCAGCGCGCCGGAGTACAGGAACTCGCCGTCGTCCAGCGCCTTGTCGCTCTGGTAGTCCTCGGCGGCCAGGCCCAGGGCACGGGCCTTGACGCGCATATTGATGTCTTTGGACACCAGCACTACCTCGCGGCCTGGGTGCAGCGGGCGCAGCGCCTCGACCACGCCCAGGATCTGGTTGTCGGCCTTGCCCTGGGGCAGGCTGCTGGGCAGGGTGTAGTTGAGCGTCTGGGTCTGGAAGAACAGCTTGCCGCCTGCTTCCAGGTGGCCGGTGGTGTCCAGCTTCAGGCCCACGGCCATGTCGGCTTCCTTGGCCCCGGCCAGCGCGTCCAGCGAGCGGCTGGTCTGGCGGGCATTGCGGGCCACCTCGGTCATGCCCTTTTTGTTGCTGTCGAGCTCTTCGAGCACGATCATGGGCAAGAAGATGTCGTGCTCTTCAAACCGGTACAGGCACATCGGGTCGTGCATCAGTACATTGGTGTCCAGCACAAACAGCTTGGCCGGGCCGGTGCTCTTGGGGGCTTTGCGCTTGGCTGCGGGTTCTTGCAGCAGGGCTGCGTTGCGGTTGCGCCCCGGGGCTTCGCTGGGTTTGTCCAGACTGGGGGTGTTTTTGGGGGCTTCGGGCGCGGGTTTTTCGCGCTTGAGCTCGGCCACTGGCGCCACGCTGCGGGCTTGCGGTTTCTCTTGCACCGCCGCAGCGTTGTCCGCGGCTTTGGGTGCCCGGCTGGTCGCCGTTTTCTTGATGGACTTGGCAACCACGTCGTAGGCTTCACGGGCCAAGGTGGCAGCGCGCTTGGTGGGGGCGGGAGGCAATGGCATAGGGCGTGGGGCTCGCTCGTTAAAAAAGGAGGTCTAAAAACGCAAAAGCCGCCAGGCAGGCCAGGCGGCTTTTGAGGGGGAGCGCAGTTAAATTTACCAGCAGCATGTTTTCATTATGCATGAGCCTTGCTGCAGTACGGCACGGTGGCCTGAGTGAAAGTCAGACCGCTTTTTTCAGGTCTTTGACCGCTTGCAGTACATCGTCTACATGGCCTGGAACTTTCAGGCCGCGCCACTCGTTCTTCAGGATGCCGTCGGCACCGATCAAAAAGGTGCTGCGCTCGATACCCTTGACCTTTTTGCCGTACATGATCTTGTTCTTGACCACGCCAAACATGTGGCACATTTTTTCCTCGGTGTCAGCGATGAGTTCAAACGGCAGCTCCAGCTTGGTTTTGAATTCATCGTGCGACTTCATGTTGTCGCGCGATACGCCGAACACGGTGGCACCGGCCTTGACGAATTCCTTGTGCTTGTCGCGGAACTGCATGGCTTCGGTGGTGCAACCGGGGGTGTTGTCCTTGGGGTAAAAATACAAAACCACGACCTTGCCGAGGTGGGTGGTGTTGGAAACCTTGATGCCACCGGTGGCGTTGGCTTCAAATTCAGAGATAAGTTTATTGACAACGATCGCCATAGTGCTTGGGGTCTCTTGTGACTGGGTGTGGTCGTCGAAAGCTTGAAGTGGCTGGTGCGAAAGGCCGGGTAATCGGTGCTAGCATGCTTGTGACGGCACCAAAGCCTGGCCGCTGGCTGCTTCAAACTGCAACCCTCGATTTTACTCGGAAACCGAGCGGCTCATTGGCAGGCTCAAGGAGCGGTCTCCAGTAACAGGGCTGCCACCACGTGCCGGCCCTCCTGGGCCAGGATGTTGTAAGTGCGGCAGGCAGCCTGGGTGTCCATGGTCTCGATGCCGATGCGCTGCGCCATCAGGGCTTTGAGCCACACCGGCTGGGGAAAGCGGATGCGGCTGCCGCTGCCAAAAATCACCAGTTCCGGGGCCATGGCGGCGAGTTGGGCAAAGTGCTCGGGGGTCAGGTCTTCAAAACGGCCGCAGTTCCACTCCAGCCTCTCCCCGCGCGAGCCCAGCACCACGCTGTGCACCACTTTGTCGGTGTTGATGCCCACCCAGCCCGGCCCGTAGCCAGTGATGGATTGCACGTCGAATTTATCGGGTTGGAGCTTCATGGATCGGCTTTGCAAATGTGGTCCAATTATAGGTTTCCATTCTTATAGACAGCCTGCGGCGGCAGCTTGTACCTCCGCCCGCCAGGGACACCATGAAGACCATCCAAAAATCCACCAAGCTGGCCAGTGTGTGCTACGACATCCGCGGCCCCATCATGGACGCGGCGCGCCAGATGGAGGAAGAGGGCCAGAAGATCATCAAGCTCAACATCGGCAACCTGGCGGTGTTTGGCTTTGATTCGCCCGAAGAAATCCAGCAGGACATGATCCGCAACCTGCCCAATTCAGCCGGTTATTCGGACAGCAAGGGCATCTTTGGGGCGCGCAAAGCGGTCATGCATTACACCCAGCAACAGGGTGTAAAAAGCGTCACTTTGGATGACATCTATCTGGGCAACGGTGCCAGCGAACTCATCGTGATGGCCACCAACGCCCTCTTGAACGACGGCGATGAGCTGCTGTTGCCCGCACCCGACTACCCGCTGTGGACCGCGGCCGTGAGCCTGTCGGGCGGTACGCCGGTGCACTACATCTGCGACGAAGCCAACGGCTGGATGCCGGACCTGGACGACATCCGCGGCCGCATCACCCCGCGCACCAAGGGCATTGTGGTGATCAACCCCAACAACCCGACGGGCGCGCTGTACTCCGATGCCCTGCTCAAAGGCATCGTGGCGCTGGCCCGTGAATTTGGCCTGGTGATTTTTGCCGACGAGGTCTACGACAAGGTGTTGTACGACGGTGCCAAGCACACTGCCATGGCCTCGCTGAGCGACGACGTGCTGACCCTGACCTTCAACTCCCTGAGCAAAAGCTACCGCTCCTGCGGCTACCGCGCGGGCTGGATGGTGGTGTCGGGCGACAAGAAGCCCGCGCGCGACTACATCGAGGGCCTGAACATGCTCTCCAACATGCGGCTGTGCGCCAACGTGCCCGGCCAGTGGGCGATCCAGACGGCGCTGGGCGGCTACCAGAGCATCAACGACTTGGTGGGCGAGGGCGGCCGCCTGCGCCGCCAGCGCGACCTGGCCTACGACCTGATTACTGCCATCCCCGGTGTCAGCTGCGTCAAGCCCACCGCCGCGCTGTACATGTTTCCCAAGCTGGACCGGACCATGTACCCGATCGAGGACGACCAGCAGTTCATCCTGGAGCTGCTGCAGGAAACCCACGTGATGCTGGTACAGGGCACGGGTTTCAACTGGCCCACGCCAGACCACTTCCGCATCGTATTTTTGCCCCACGAAGACGACCTGCGCGAAGCGATTCAACGCGTGGCCAAATTCCTGGAGCACTATCGTAAACGTAGCACCTGACGCTTATCAGATAAGCGCTAGAGCCATTATTTAACTATAAAACTGATATGAAACCCATCCAAGTAGGCATTCTCGGCATCGGCACCGTCGGCAGCGGCGTGTTCAACGTACTGCAACGCAACCAGGAAGAAATCAAGCGCCGCGCCGGGCGTGGCATTGAAGTCACCATGGTGTCGCGCCGCAATACCGCCGAGGCCCAGGCTTTGGTGGGCGACCGCGCCCAGGTGGTGGCCGACGCGCGCGCCATCGTGCAAAACCCGGCCATCGACATCGTGGTCGAGCTCATCGGCGGCACCAGCCTGGCCAAGGAGCTGGTGCTGGAAGCCATTGCCCAGGGCAAGCATGTGGTCACCGCCAACAAGGCCCTGCTGGCCGTGCACGGCACCGAAATCTTTGCCGCCGCCCACGCCAAGGGCGTGATGGTGGCATTCGAGGCCGCCGTGGCCGGGGGCATCCCCATCATCAAGGCGCTGCGCGAAGGCCTCACCGCCAACAGCATCCAGTGGGTGGCGGGCATCATCAACGGCACCACCAACTTCATCCTCAGCGAAATGCGCGACAAGGGCCTGGACTTTGGCGTGGTGCTCAAAGAAGCCCAGCGCCTGGGCTACGCCGAGGCCGACCCCACCTTCGACATCGAAGGCGTGGACGCGGCCCACAAGCTGACGCTGATGTCGGCCATCGCCTTCGGCATCCCGGTGCAGTTCGACAAGGCCTACATCGAAGGCATCACCCAGCTCGGCGCGCAAGACATCCGCTACGCTGAACAGCTCGGCTACCGCATCAAGCTCTTGGGCATCACCAAGCGCACGCCGAATGGTGTGGAGCTGCGCGTGCACCCCAGCCTGGTGCCCGCCAAGCGCTTGATCGCCAACGTCGAAGGCGCGATGAACGCGGTGATGGTGCAGGGCGATGCTGTCGGCACCACGCTGTACTACGGCAAGGGTGCGGGCAGCGAGCCCACCGCCAGCGCGGTGATCGCCGACTTGGTGGACATTGCCCGCCTGCACACCGCCGAGCCCGCCCAGCGCGTGCCCTACCTGGCCTTCCAGCACCATTCCATGAGCGACCTGCCGGTGCTGCCCATGGGTGAAGTCGTCACCAGCTACTACCTGCGCCTGCGCGTGGCCGACCAGGCCGGCGTGCTGGCCACCGTGACCGGCCTGCTGGCGGCGGCCGACATCAGCATCGACGCGGTGCTGCAGCGCGAAGCCGACGAAGTGGGCGGCGAGGGTGCCACCCAGACCGACGTGATCATCCTGACCCACGACTGCACCGAATCCCGCATGGATGCCGCCCTGGCGCAGATGCAGGCATTGCCGACCGTGCTGGCACCGATCACGCGTATTCGTAAGGAAGAGTTAGCCTGATGTAAAGCGGTCGTCCTGGGTGCGGCATGGGCCGTTGAAGTTCACAGCGCAAACACCAGGCGCTGTGGTTCTTTCAACTGACATTTCTTTTTAGGAATCCCCATGCAATCCAACATCCGTGTCTTCGCTATCGCCTTGGGCCTGTGCTTCGCCGGTGCGGGCTTTGCGGCCACCGCCGTGCCTGCCACCACCGCCTCGGCACCTGCGGCCATGGCTTCCGCGCCCGCCGCCAAGCCTGTAGCGGCAAGCGCTGCAGCCAAAAAGGCCGCGCCCACTGCCGCAGCAGCCGGTGGCGGCGACGGCAAGGTGTGGGTGAACGACAAATCCAAGACCTACCACTGCGCAGGTGCCAAGTTTTACGGCAAGACCAAGACTGGCGAGTACATGGCCGAAGCCGATGCCAAAGCCAAGGGTAACCATCCTGCAGGCGGCAAGGCTTGCGCCAAATAAGCTTCGCGCTGCTGCCAAAAAACCCAGCCCGGCTGGGTTTTTTTACGTCTGGAAGGTGCTGGCTCTGCGTTGCTAAAATTTGCACACACATTTGGCGCGCAAACCCCTGCGTTGCGGCACATTGACTGCGAGACAACCCCCATGCACTACCTCTCCACCCGTGGCGATGCCACGCCGCGCCAATTCTGCGAAATCCTGCTCGAAGGCCTGGCCCCCGATGGCGGCCTGTACCTGCCCGCGCACTACCCGCAGGTGGATTCCGCCACGCTGACCCGCTGGCGCAAGGTCTACCACGAGCAGGGCTATGCCGAGCTGGCGTTCGAGATACTGTCGCTGTATATCGACGACATTCCCGCCGCCGACCTGCGCGCCCTGTGCGCCAAGACCTACACCGTGGAGGTGTTCCGCACCGGCGAAATCGTGCCGCTGCGCCATCTGGAAAACGGCGTGCTGCTGGAGGGCCTGTCCAACGGTCCCACGCTGGCCTTCAAAGACATGGCCATGCAGTTGCTGGGCAACCTGTTTGAGTACGAGCTGGCGCGGCGCGGCGAAGAGCTCAACATCCTGGGTGCCACCAGCGGTGACACCGGCAGCGCGGCCGAATACGCCATGCGCGGCAAGCGCGGGGTGCGCGTGTTCATGACCTCGCCCCAGGGCCGCATGAGCCCGTTCCAGCAGGCGCAGATGTTCAGCCTGATGGACGAGAACATCGTCAACATCGCCATTGAAGGCGTTTTTGATGACTGCCAGGACATCGTCAAGGCCGTGTCCAACGACCTGGACTTCAAGCGCAAGTACAAGATCGGCACCGTCAACAGCATCAACTGGGCACGCTTGCTGGCGCAGGTGGTCTACTACTTCGCGGGCTACATCCAGGCGACGCAGACCAACGACCAAAAGGTCAGCTTCTCCGTCCCGTCTGGCAACTTCGGCAACGTCTGCGCCGGCCATGTGGCGCGCATGATGGGCCTGCCGATTGCCACCCTGGTGGTGGCCACGAACGAGAACGATGTGCTCGACGAATTCTTCCGTACCGGTATCTACCGCGTGCGGGGCAGCGCCGACACGCATGAGACTTCGAGCCCATCGATGGACATCTCCAAGGCATCCAACTTCGAGCGCTTTGTGTTCGATCTGGTGGGCCGCGACGGTGCCCGCACCAAAGACCTGTTCAGCACCCAGTTGGCGGCCCAGGGCTACTTTGACCTGAGCGCCGACCCGGCGTTTGCGCAAGCCGCCAGCCGCTACGGTTTTGCCAGCGGCAAGAGTACCCACGCCGACCGCCTGGCCACCATCCGCGATACCGATGCCCGCTTCGGCATGGTCATCGACACCCACACTGCCGACGGCCTGAAGGTCGCCCGGGAACACCTGCAAGCCGGTGTGCCCATGGTGGTGCTGGAGACGGCCCTGCCCATCAAGTTTGCCGCCACCGTGAACGAGGCCCTGGGCCGCGAACCCGACCGGCCGCCGCAGTTCCTGGGCATCGAGGCCTTGCCCAAGCGCGTGTTGAACCTGCCCGCCGACGTGGCGCAGGTCAAAGCCCTGATCGAGAAAACTTGTGCTTAAAACAGCCGCCCGTGCTTATGGAATGGGCGTGAGCAGCTATCAAAAGTGTAGTTTTTTCCGGTTACTGCCATGAAGGCCGTCGTCTTCGCCGGGTTCTCCGGTTCGGGCAAAACCACCCTGGTGGAGCAACTGATCCCGCTGCTCAAGCAGCAGGGCCTGCGCGTCTCGGTGGCCAAGCATGCGCACCACCGGTTTGACATCGACCAGCCGGGCAAAGACAGTTGGCGGCACCGCCAGGCGGGCGCGTTCGAGGTGGTGATTGCCTCCGACCTGCGCCTGGCCCTGGTGCGTGAATTTGAAGCGCCCGAGCGCCTGTCGGTCCACGCGCTGATCGCCGAACTGAATCCCGGCGTGGACTGGGTGCTGGTAGAAGGTTTCAAAACCAGCGAGCTGCCCAAGATCGAAGTCTGGCGCGCCGCCTCCGACCAACCGGTGCAGTACCCCGATGACTCCCGCATCGTCGCCATCGCCACCGATTCCCCGCTGCCCAGCCCCTCCGCGCTGCCGGTGCTGGACATCAACAACCCCGCCGCCGTGGTGGCCTGGTTGCAGCAGCATGCAGCCCTCTTTGAATACCAGGCTCCTGTATGACCCCCCGCGCCCCTTTGATCCCCCTGGACGACGCGCTGGCCACCCTGCTGGCCTATGCCGTACCGCTTGCCGCTGTGGAAAGTGTCAGCACCTTCGAGGCCGATGGCCGCGTGCTGGCGCAGGATGCCGTGTCCCCGCTGCAAGTCCCCTCGTTCGACAACAGCGCGATGGACGGTTACGCCATGCGCTGTGCCGATGTGTCCGAAGCTGCGCTCCCCGTGTCCCAACGCATCGCCGCAGGCAGTGCGCCCGAGCCCCTGCAACCCGGCAGCGTGGCCCGCATCTTTACCGGTGCACCCATGCCCGTGGGAGCCGACGCGGTGGTGATGCAAGAGGAGTGCGAAGTGCAGCCAGACGGCACGGTGCGCGTGCTGCGCCCACCCCAGAGCGGCCAGTGCGTGCGCCGCGCGGGCGAGGATGTGGCTCAAAATGCCGTGGTGCTATCGAAAGGTGAGCGGCTAACGCCCGCATCTATTGCGCTGGCGGCCAGTATTGGCATGAATGCATTGGATGTGGCGCGCCGCCCCCGGGTCGCCTTGTTCTCCACCGGCGACGAACTCGTCATGCCGGGCGACGTGGCCCCGCAAGACATGCGCCCGGGTGCTATTTACAACTCCAACCGCTTCTTCCTGCGCGCCCTGCTGCAACGCATGGGCTGCGTGGTCACCGACCTGGGCATCGTGCCCGACCAGCGCGATGCCACGGTAGACGCGCTGCGCGCCGCCAGCCAGACGCACGACCTGATCCTGACCAGTGGCGGGGTCTCGGTGGGCGAAGAAGACCACGTCAAAGCCGCCGTGCAGACTCTGGGCAGCCTGCACCTGTGGCAACTGGCCATCAAGCCTGGCAAACCGTTCGCCTACGGCACCGTGCAAGGCAGTCACTTCATCGGCCTGCCCGGCAACCCGGTCGCCAGCTTTGTGACATTCTTGCTGCTGGTGCGCCCCTTCGTGCTGCGCCTGCAAGGTGCCACCGCCGTGGAGCCGCCCGCCATGCAACTGCCCGCGCACTTCGACTGGCCCCGGGCCGACAAGCGGCGCGAATTCTTGCGGGTGCGGCGCAACGCGGCGGGCGGGCTGGACCTGTTTGCCAACCAAAGCTCCGGCGTACTCACCAGCGCCGCCTGGGCCGACGGCCTGGTAGACACCCAGCCCGGCCAGACCATCGCCTGGGGTGACACGGTGCGCTTCATTCCCCTGACGGAGCTGCAGGCATGAAGCTGACGGTGAAATATTTCGCCTCCATCCGCGAAGCGCTGGGCACGGGGCAAGAGCTGGTAGAGACCACCTCGGCCTCCGTGCAGGCCCTGCGCGACGAGCTGGTGGCCCGGGGCGGTGCCTACGCCAGCAGCCTGGCCCCAGGCCGCTCGGTGCGGGTGGCGCTGAACCAGGTGATGGTGGACGCGCAGGCCGCGCTGGTGGACGGTGCCGAAGTGGCGTTTTTCCCGCCGGTGACCGGGGGATAACTCGGCAGACTGGCTAAGCGTGGACCACGGTTTGCGCGGTCAGCTTCAGGCCCAGCCCTTTCATGACCTTGACGATGGTGTCAAAGCTGGGATTGCCTTCGCCTGAAAGGGCCTTATAGAGGCTCTCGCGGCCCAGCCCGGTATCTTTGGCCAACTGCGCCATGCCACGGGCGCGGGCAATGTTGCCCAGTGCCTTCGCCAGAAAGGCCGCGTCATCGGGCGCTTCTTCCAGGCAGGCGGCAAAGTAGGCGCTGATGTCTTCTTCGGTCTGGAGGTACTTGGCCGAGTCCCATTGCGTGAGTTTGAGGGTGCCCATGGTTCATTGCTCCTTGAGTTGTCTTGCCATGGCAAGCGCCATTTGGATATCGCGGGGTTGGCTGGTTTTATTGCCGCCCGCTAGCAGGATGACCAGTTCCGTCCCCCGCATGGTGAAGTACACGCGCCAGCCCGCACCGAAGTGCAGCCGCATCTCTGATACGCCTTCGCCCACCGGGGCACAATCACCAAAGTTGCCCAGTTCCGCCCGGTCAATCCGCGCCTGAATCCGCAGCTGCACAGCTTTGTCTTTGAGGGCCGTGAACCAGCTTTCAAATTCTTCTGTGGTCTGGATGATCAGCATGGATAAATTGTATCTTGTGGGATACTTTTGACGCTAGCTACACCACACGAGAAAGAGGTGTCAGCCCAAATCCGCCAGCTTGGAAGTGCGCAGCCGGTTCGGCGCCAGCGCTCCCGCGGAATCCAGAATCGGATACGCAATCGAGCAGATGTGTGAGTTGATGCGCTTGAGTTCGCTGATCAAATCGATGTGCAGTGAGCTGGTTTCGATGCTGGACTGGGTGTTGTCGGCCAGGCGCACCAGGTGCGAGCGCGAGTAGGCGTGCTCCAGGTCGCGAAAGCGGGCCTTTTCCTCCAGCAGCTTTTTCGCGTCATGCACATTGCCGTTCAGGAACACGCTCATCGACAGGCGCAGGTTGTCCACCAGCCGGGCGTGCAGCTCGGTGATTTCTTCCATGCCCGCTTCAGAGAAGTTGCGGCCGGGCTTGATTTTTTTGTCTTCCACGTCGATCAGCACGCGCTCGATGATGTCGCCGATCTGCTCCATGTTGATGGTGAAGCTGATGATGTCGGTCCAGCGGCGGCTTTCTTCTTCTGACAGGGCTTCGCGCGAGATCTTGGTCAGGTAGTACTTGATGGCCGAGTACAGCCGGTCCACCGTGTCGTCGAGCTTGCGCAGCTCGTCGGCCAGTTGCAGGTTGTTGTTTTTGATGACGGTCAGGATGCCCAGCATCATGGTCTCCACCACGTCGGCCTGGTGCAGCGCCTCACGCGCGGCGCAGGAGATGGCCAGCGAAGGTGTGGACAGGGCAGACGGATCCAGGTGCTGTGGGCGGGTGCGCTCGGCCGGTTGGGCGGGTGGCTTGGGCAGCAGTTTTTCCATCACTTTGGCCACCAGCTGCGTCAGCCCGATGAAGGCCACGCTCATGGCCACGTTGAACGCCAGGTGGAACAACACCACGCCGTGGGTGGCATCGGGCATCGAGGGCTGCACATGGCGCAGCCACAGGCCGACCATTGGGGCCACCAGCACCACACCCATCAGCTTGAAGACCAGGTTGCCCACGGTGACCTGGCGCACCTCGATGGCCGACTTGGAGGTGGTCAGCACCGCCAGCGCGCCGCTGCCCAGGTTAGCGCCCAGCACCAGGCCCAGCGCCACGTCCATCTGGATCACGTGGGACGCGGCCAGCGCGGCAATCAGCAGCACCACCGCCAGGCTGGAATAGGCCAGCACGGCCAGCACCATGCCCAGGGTGATCTCCATCAGCAGGTCGCTGCTCACTGCCGCCAGCAGGCTGCGCACCACCGGCGAGGCCAGTAGCGGCTCGGTGGCATCTACCACCAGCCGCAGGGCCAGCAGCATCAGGCCCAGGCCGATCAGCACCCGGCCCAGGCGACCGGCGGTGCCGTCTTTGGTGGACAAAAACATCACTACGCCGACAAAGATGAACAGCGGCGACAGCCAGGACAAATCGAACGAGAACAGCACCGACATGAGGCTGGTGCCGATGTCGGCCCCGCGCATGATGGCCAGCGCGGCGGGCAGGGTGATCAGGCCCTGGCCCACGAAGGACGAAGTCATCAGCGAGGTGGCGGTGCTGGACTGCACCAGGGCCGTCACGCCGATGCCGGACAGGGCGGCAGTGAACCGGTTGCCCATGCTGTGCGCCAGCATCTGCCGCAGGTTGGCTCCAAACACCCGCAACACGCCGGTGCGCACGAGATGGGTGCCCCAGACCAGCAGCGCAATGGCTGCCAATAAATTGAGTAAATGCTTCATAAGGTAAGCGCGCGACTATACGCCGACCCTGTGGCCGCCATTGACGCGCAAGCGCCTTGCGATAGTCTATTTGCGTCCTACCGGGCAGGATGCATAGATTAGAAGCCTTTTAGGCCTCTAGCGCTTATGCAATGAGCGTGACAAGCTCATTTTTATATAGCAATTTCGCCACCGGGGCAGCAGCCGGCTGGGCCAGTTGCCGCGAGGTCTTGGGGTCGCGAAACACCAGGGGTTTGACCACCGTGCGCTGGCTGTCGGGTATCTGGGCATAGGCCACGGCTTCCAGCACGATGTGGTGCTCGCTGGATTTGTCGCAGACCGGGTCGGGGTTGGCGGCATCGCCGGTCAGCATATAGGCCTGGCAGCGGCAGCCGCCCAGGTCTTTTTCTTGCTCGGGGCAGGTACGGCAGGGTTCCTTCATCCAGCCGTTGCCACGGAAGTGGTTGAAGCCGTCAGAGCGGTACCAGATGTCGTTGACGCTGTGGTCGCGCACATTCGGAAACGCCAGGCCCTTGAGCATTTTGGCGGTGTGGCAGGGCAGGGCCGTGCCGTCCGGGGTGATGGTCAGGAAGATGTTGCCCCAGCCGTTCATGCACTTCTTGGGGCGGGTTTCGTAGTAGTCGGGCACCACGAAGATGATGCGCAGCGTGTTGTCCATTTCTTTGCCCAGCTTGTCGCGGTAGGCGTTGGTGACCTGCTCGGCGCGCTGCAGTTGCTCGCGCGAGGGCATCAGCCCGTCGCGGTTGAGTTGCGCCCAGGAGTAGTACTGGCTGTTGGCCAGCTCCAGGTACTCGGCACCCAGCTCCACCGCCAGCTCGATGATTTTGTCGATGTAGTCGATGTTGAGCCGGTGGACCACGCAGTTGAGCACCATGGGCCAGCCGTGGGATTTGATGAGGGCGGCGGTGCGCTGCTTGAGGTCGAAGGTCTTGGTGTGCGAGAGAAAGTCGTTGAGTTCGCGGGTCGAGTCCTGGAAGGACAGCTGGATGTGGTCCAGCCCGGCCTGTTTGAGCGCTGCCGCGCGGGCCTCGGTCAGGCCCACGCCGGAGGTCAGCAGGTTGGTGTAGAAGCCCAGGCGGTGCGCCTCTGCCACCAGCACCTCCAGGTCGTCGCGCAGCATGGGTTCGCCACCCGAGAAGCCGCATTGCACGCTACCCGCAGCGCGGGCCTCGCGCAGCACGCGCAGCCAGTCGTCGGTGGACAGCTCATTGCTGGTGGCGGCGAAGTCCAGCGGGTTGTAGCAAAACACGCAGTGCAGCGGGCAGCGGTAGGTGAGCTCGGCCAGCAGCCACAGGGGTGGGCCCGGCTGAGGTGCTACCAGTGGTGCATTCACAGCTTGATCCAGCCCTGGCGGCGGGCAATGGCCAGAAAGTCCAGCACATCGTTGGCCAGGCCGGGCGTGCCAAAGTCGGCCTCCAGCGCATCTACCACGGCCTGGACGCTGGTTTTGCCGTCCAGGCGTTTCAGGATTTCGCCCGCGCTGCCGTTGAGCTTGACCATGCCTTCCGGGTACAGCAGCACCCAGGAATTTTGCACCGCCTCCCATTGCAGGCGAAACAGGCTGGCAATGCGCGGGCGCAGGTCCAGGTCGATGCCGGAATAGATTTGGTTCATGGCTTGGCTCCGGTGATCGCAATTTCGCATTGGCTGAGCATGATGGCGTCGGCCAGGGCCCACAGCACATCCAGCTTGAACTGCAGTATTTGCAGTGCGCGCTCTTGCAGCGCCCGGGTCTGGCTGAAGTGGGCCAGCGTGAAGCGCAGGCCGTGCTCCACATCGCGGCGGGCCTGGGTCAGGCGTTGCTTGAAATACTGCAGGCCCTGCGTGTCCACCCAGGGATACTGGGTGGGCCAGGTGTCGATGCGCTGCTGGTGGATGTGCGGGGCAAACAGCTCGGTCAGGCTGGAGGCCACGGCTTCCTGCCAGGGCTGGCGGCGCGCGAAGTTGATGTAGGCATCCACCGCGAAGCGCGTGGCCGGTGCCACAAAACGCAGCGAGGTGACATCGTCGCGCGACAGGCCTACGGCCACGCCCAGGGCTATCCAGGCCTCGATGCCACCGGGGTCTTCGCTGCCGTCGATCGCGCCGATGTTGCGGCCATCGTGGTCCAGGATGCGCTGTATCCATTCGCGCCGAATCTCCCGGTCATCGCAGTTAGACAGGATGGCTGCGTCTTTGAGGGGGATGGAGATTTGGTAGTAGAAGCGGTTGGCCACCCAGCCGCGCAGTTGCGCCGGTGTCAATGTACCGGCGGCCATCATGCGGTGGAACGGGTGGTGGATGTGGTAGCTGCTGCTTTTGCCGCGCAGCTGGGCTTCAAATTCTTCGGTGGTCCAGGGTGTGACAGTCTCGCTCATAGTGTGATCTCCATACCGTCAAAGGCAACTTCTATGCCACGGCGTGCCAGCTCCTGGCGTTGGGGACTGCTTGCATCGAGGATGGGGTTGGTGTTGTTGATGTGGATCAGCACCTTGCGGGTGGTGGCGGGCAACTGGTCCAACCACTCCAGCATGCCGCCCGGGCCGCTTTGTGGCAGGTGGCCCATGGAGCGCGAGGTTTTTTGGGACGCGCCCAGGGTGATCATTTCATCGTCGGCCCACAGCGTACCGTCTACCAGCACGCAGTCTGCCGTTTGCATGGCGGCCCACACATGCGGCTCCATGGTGCCCAGGCCGGGCGCGTAAAACAGCTGCTTGCCACTGGCTGCGTCGGTGATGGTCACGCCCACGTTGTCGCCCGGCTGGGGCTGGTCGCGGTGCGGCGAGTACGGCGGGGCGTTGCTCAGCAGGGGCAGGGCAGAGAACAGCAGGCCCGGCACGCCGTCTATGGGGAAATGGCTGTGGTCGAGTGGCACATCGTTCCAGCGGGTGCCGCAGTAGTGCTCCAGTACCTTGAGCAAGGGGTTGCCGCGCATCAGATCGTCGCGTACCAGGGCATGGCACCACAGCGCCAGCGGCTGGCGGTGTTCGCGCAGCATGTACAGGCCGGTGGTGTGGTCGATCTGTGCGTCCATCAGAAAGATGGCGCGGATGGCGGTGTCGCGCAGTTGCCGTGCAGGCTGCAGGGCCGGGAAGCTGCGGATCTGCTGCAGGATTTCGGGGGAGGCGTTGAACAGCACCCAGTTGCTGTCGTCGGCGCTGACGGTAATGGACGATTGGGTGCGTGCCGTGTGGTGGGGGCTGCCCTGGCGGTAGGCCGCGCAATTGGGGCAATTGCAGTTCCACTGGGGGAAACCGCCGCCGGCTGCGGAGCCTAGGACATGGACTCTCAAGGGGTGTTCTTCTTCAGGCTGTGGCGTTGGCAGGCCTATGGCCCCCCGGTTTGATCCGACGGGCCACAGGGTTCAGCGGTTGGCAATGTACATCGTGATTTCAAAGCCAAAACGCATGTCGCTGGCGGTTGGTGTTTCCCATTTCATGGCAGGTTTCCTTTGGTGTGTCCCGCAAGTCGCGGTAGCCGTACTGCTAGATCTTCGGCCAGTACGGCTTGCAGTGTGCCCGCCAGGTGGCTGGGGCGCATCGCGAAATCTTGGAATCCGGCCTCATGATTTTCATGAGATGGGGCGGCGGCATGGGACTTGCTGCTAGCTGCCTCTAGCGCCACCAGGGAACCCATGAGCCTTCGCCTTCAACTCAATCTGATCATCACCGCCATGCTGGGCATTTTTGCCTCGGTGCTGATCGGCTTGCAGATCGACAACATCCGGCGCAGCGTGCATGAGGAGGTGCTGGGCGCGAACGTGGTGGCCACCCAGTTGCTCTCGCGCATGCAGTGGGTGTATGGCTCCAGTGGCCTGGAGGGCATGGCCGGATTTTTGGCCCAGGTAGGGCGTATCCGGGCCAACGAGGTCGAGCTGCGCGACGAGCAGGACGCGCTGATCTACCGCTCGCCGCCCCCGGTGTACAAGGCCGGGCGTACCTCGCCGCAGTGGTACAACCAGATCGTGGCAACCCCGCTGGAGCCGCAGGAGATTCGGCTGCCCAATGGCCGCATTATTCTGCGGGCCGATCCCTCGCGCGCCATCCTGGATGGCTGGGATGACCTGAGCCCCATGCTGTGGATGGTGCTGGCGGGCTTTGTGCTGGGCAATGCCCTGGTCTACGCCCTGGTGGGCCAGGTGCTGAAGCCCTTGCACCGGGTGATGCTGGGCCTGCGCCAGATGGCCGAAGGCAACTACGCCACCCGCATGGCAAATGTGTCGGGCCGCGAGGGGCGGCTGGTCAGTTTGGCGTTCAACCACATGGCACAGTCTGTGCAAGACAGCATTGAAGCGAAGCGCCAGGCCAAGGCGGCCACGCAGGCATTGGCCGAGAACCGTGAGCTGACCCAGACCATCCAGGGGCGGATTGAATTGGAGCGGGCCGCTATCTCGCGGGAGCTGCACGACGAGCTGGGCCAGCAGGTCACTGCCATCAAAAGCGTGGGCTTGGCGATTGCCCGCCGGGCGGCGGGTACCGACGCCACGATAGAGCAATCGGCTAGGCTGGTGATGGGCTGCGCGGACCAGATTTACGACAGCGTGCACCGCTTGATTGCCCAGCTGCGGCCACTGGCGCTGGACCGTTTTGGCCTGCACGACGCGCTGCGCGACATGCTGGCCGATTGCCAGTTGCACCATCCCGGCGTGCAGCTGAACTTTGACATGCCAGAGCCGCTAGACGGGCTGGACGACGCCTTGGCCACCGCGGTGTACCGCATCGTCCAGGAGGCGATGAGCAACGCTTTGCGCCACGCACAGGCCCGGCGTATCGATGTACGGGTGAGCGCTTCAGACACGGTTTTGCGGATGGAGGTGGTGGACGATGGGGTGGGCCATATCGAGCAATGGCAGGCCGTTGGACACTATGGGGTTTCCGGAATGCGTGAGCGGGCACAGGCCTTGGGGGGCAGTTTTGACCTGGACCAGATGGCACCCGCCGGGGTACGGGTACGGGTGAGCTTGCCTCTGAAAATGAAAAATAAACCGGTGGAGACATAAAGTGAAAGTCATGTTGGTGGACGACCATGCGGTAGTGCGCATGGGTTTCAAACTCTTGCTACAGGCCTCGGACGATGTGGTGGTGGTGGCCGAGGCGGACAGTGGCGAAGCCGCCTGCCAGGCCTTTGCAGCCGCCGCGCCAGACGTGGTGGTGATGGACATCGCCATGGCCGGGATGGGCGGCATCGAGGCCATCAAGCGCCTGGTGGCCAAGGACGCGCGGGTGCGCATTCTGGCCCTGTCTGCCCACGAGGACATCAGCCATCCGATGCGGGCCTTGCAGGCGGGGGCCATGGGCTATCTGTCCAAGCGTAGCGCGCCCGAGGTGCTGATCGATGCGATCCGCGCCATGGCCAAGGGCCAGCGCTATGTGGACCCGCAGATTGCCCAGCGCATCGCGGTACAGGCCATCAACGGCGACCAGGGGCCGGTGGACAAGCTCTCGGCTCGCGAGTTCGAGGTGTTCGTGCAGCTGGCGCGTGGCCAATCGGTGGCACAAATTTCAGAAACCCTCAAGCTCTCCAATTCCACCGTGGGAACGCACCTGTACAACACCAAGCAAAAGCTCGGTCTGGTCAACCAGGCCGAGATGACTTTGCTGGCCGTTCGCCACGGCCTGATTGATGTGTCTGCGTAACACTGTTTCGTTTGGAAACGGCCTGTGGCACAGACTGTTGCTTTATGGAGCAGTGGCGCAGCCCAGGTTCCCGTCGGTTGGATCACGAAGCCTGTTGCCGCAGGAATTCGCCCATGAAAGCAAGGGTTTTCCTGTACTGCGGGCCAGTTGGCACAGGATGTGAGAAGGAATAGGCACCCGCAAGGGAAACGTTCCCATCCCATCAGATTTCAAGGAGACAAACTTGCTCTACGCCCTGCCCGGTACCGCTGGTGCCAAAGTCGCTTACAAAGCGCAATACGACAACTTTATTGGCGGCAAGTGGGTTGCGCCAACCAAGGGTGAATACTTCGCCGTCGTGACCCCGGTCACGGGCAAGTCCTACACCATGGTGGCCCGCTCGACTGCCGAAGATGTGGAACTGGCCCTGGATGCTGCCCACGCCGCAGCCGATGCCTGGGGCCGTACCCCTGCCGCAGACCGCGCCAACATTCTGCTCAAGATTGCCGACCGCATGGAAGCCAATCTGGAAATGCTGGCTTACGCCGAAACCGTGGACAACGGCAAACCCATCCGCGAAACCCTGAACGCCGATATTCCGCTGGCCATCGACCACTTCCGCTACTTTGCGGGCTGCCTGCGCTCGCAAGAAGGCGCACTGAGCAACATCGACGAAAACACCGTGGCCTACCACTTCCAGGAGCCCCTGGGTGTTGTCGGCCAGATCATCCCCTGGAACTTCCCCATCCTGATGGCCGCCTGGAAGCTGGCACCGGCCATTGGCGCGGGTAACTGCGTGGTGCTCAAGCCCGCAGAGTCCACCCCCATCAGCATGCTGCTGGTGGCCGAGCTGATTGGCGACCTGCTGCCACCCGGTGTGCTCAACATCGTCAATGGCTATGGCCGTGAAGCCGGCATGCCGCTGGCCACCAGCAAGCGCATCGCCAAGATTGCCTTCACCGGCTCTACCACCACGGGCCGGGTGATTGCCCAGGCGGCGGCCAACAACCTGATCCCCGCCACGCTGGAGCTGGGCGGCAAGTCGCCCAATGTGTTCTTTGCCGACATCATGGACAAGGACGACGGCTTCCTGGACAAGGCCATCGAAGGCATGGTGCTGTTTGCGTTCAACCAGGGCGAAGTCTGCACCTGCCCATCCCGCGCGCTGATCCAGGAATCCATCTACGACAAGTTCATGGAGCGCGTGCTCAAGCGTGTGGCCGCCATCGTGCAGGGCAGCCCGCTGGACACCGACACCATGATGGGCGCGCAGGCTTCCAAAGAGCAGATGACCAAAATCCTGTCTTACCTCGACCTGGGCAAGCAGGAGGGTGCAGAGGTTTTAATCGGTGGCGCGCAGGCGCACCTGGGCGGCGATCTGGCGGGTGGCTACTACGTGCAGCCCACGCTGTTCAAGGGCCACAACAAGATGCGCATTTTTCAGGAGGAAATTTTCGGGCCGGTACTGGCTGTCACCACGTTCAAAGACGAAGCGGAAGCCCTGGAAATCGCCAACGACACGCTCTATGGTCTGGGTGCCGGTGTGTGGAGTCGTAACGGCAATGTGGCTTACCGCATGGGTCGCGCCATCAAGGCAGGTCGCGTATGGACTAACTGCTACCACGCGTACCCTGCACATGCTGCATTCGGTGGTTACAAGGAATCTGGCATCGGCCGTGAAACCCACAAAGTGATGCTCGACCACTACCAGCAAACCAAGAACCTGCTGGTCAGCTACAGCGAGCAAAAGCTCGGCTTCTTCTGATTCTGAAGTTGGTTTAAAAACAAGGGGCCGTCAACGGCCCCTTTTTACCTGGAGCGCACTATGGTTGAAAAAGTGATTGCCACCCCGGCTGCCCTGGAGCTGGTGGAGTTCTTGAAGACAAAGCACGGGGCCATGATGTTCCACCAGTCGGGTGGTTGTTGCGACAACAGCGCCGCCAATTGCTACCTGCCCGGCGAGATCACCATGGGGGCGGGCGACGTGTACCTGGGCGATATCGGTGGCTGCCCGTTCTACATTGGCCTGGCGCAGTATGCGTACTGGAAGCACACCCAACTGATCATCGACGTGATTGAAGGCCATGGCGGCACCTTCTCGCTCGAAGGCCCGGAAGGCAAGGCTTTCCACACCCGCTCGCGCGTTTTTACCGAGGCGGAAATGCAGGAGCTGTTTGGGGAATCCGGCACCGCTTAAAGCCCTGGGCAAAGCTGCAAAAAGGCCTGCTCCAGATTGCGCGCCTGCGTCTGTACCACCAAGTCTTTGGGCGGCCCGTCAAACACTACCGCGCCCTGGTTCAGCACGACCACCTGGTCGGCCTGCTGGAGTTCATCCACCAGGTGCGTGGCCCACAGAATGGCCACACCTTCGGCGCGTGCCAAATGCACGACTGCGGCCATCAACGCCTGCCGGGAGGCCGGGTCCAGGCCCACGGTGGCCTCGTCCATCAGCAGCAGCAGGGGCTTGTGCAGCAGCGCCCGAATCAGCTCCACCTTGCGTCGGCTACCGCCCGATAGCGCGCGTGCTGCTGTTTTGGCCTGGGCTTGCAGGCCATGGCGTTCCAGACCCTCCTGGATTCTGAGTAGCGCCGTTTTGCGGGGAATGCCATGCAGGTCGGTGTGGAAGAGCAGATTGGCCTGCACGCTCAGGTCCAGGTCGAGTGACGACTGCTGGAACACCATGCCCAAGCAGGCGAGGGCGCGGGTGGCATGGGTCTGCATATTGTGTCCAAGGATGGACAACTGGCCGCTGTCGGCCACAAAGAGCCCGCTCAGTATCTGCAGCAGCGTGGATTTACCCGCGCCATTGGGCCCCAGCAGCGCGACGAACTGCCCCGGTCGCAGACACAGATGGATGGACTCCAAAGCCCGCTTGGAGCCATAGGACTTGGAGATATCGCACGCCAGCAAAACCGGCGGTGTATCGGGGGCACAGGGTGGTGTGGACATGGCATGGGGTCTGCAGTTGGGGGCAAGCGTCACCCCTTTGCAAAGCAAGTGTTGTTCCACGGCGGGCTTTCCCGAGGTGGCATTTATCTTGCGGTTACCAGCCTGCATGTCACATTCTGTGACGCTAAAAAAGAGAAGCCGATGGAGACAAAAACTTGCGCGAAGCGCAGTCTGGCGCGGGCTGCCGTGGGGCTGTCGCTGCTGGCTTGCCAATGGGTGGGCGCAGCGCCCTGGACTGTGGCTGTGGTGGGGCTGGATGACGACGCACGCTACCAAGCCCGCCAACTGGAGCGCGCCTACCCTGACCATCCGGCTGGCCGCCCAAGCGATGCTGCCCGGGTGGCGCTGGAGGAGTCCGAGCCGGAGCTGGAAGCGGTGGGCCAGCGCGTGCAAATCAAAACCTTCATGGCCAGCAACGCAGCCGATTTGCCGCGCGTGATGGCCCAGCTCAAGGCCGCCAAGATCCAGCATGTGCTGCTGGACCTGCCCGACGCAGAGCTGCAGCAGATCGCCAGTACCGCCACCAACGGTCCCGACGCGCCCATCCTGTTCAACATCGGCTCAAGCTCGGATGCCTTGCGCGGTGCCTCCTGCGCGCTGGCGATGCTGCACACATATCCCAGTCGGCAAATGCTCAGCGATGCCCTGGTGCAGTACCTTGCCGCCCGGTCCTGGACGCAGGCACTGGTGCTGTATGGCCAGCAGCCGCAAGACAAGTTGCAGCTGGATGCCTTTGTGCGTTCGGCCAAGCGCTATGGTTTGCGGGTCAACAAGACGGCGCAGTTCAAAGTGTCGGGTGATCCACGCGAGCGCGACCTGAGCAATACGCGTCTGCTCACCAACGACAAGGGCTTTGATGTGGTGGTGGTGCTGGACAGCCAGGGCGAGTTTGCCCGCGCGCTGCCCTACGCCACGCAATGGCCGCGGCCCGTGGTGGGCTCCAACGGGCTGACCGCCATGGCCTGGCATCCGCAGTGGGAGCGCAATGGCGGGCCGCAACTGTCGCGGCGCTTTTCGCGGCTTGCGCACCGGCCCATGGCGGCGCAGGACTGGGCGGCCTGGATAGCGGTCAAGTCCATCGTGGCCGTGCTGACCGAACAGCCCAAGGCCACGGTGGCAGAGCAGCTCAAGCTGCTGCGCGGTGGGCAGATGTTTGTGGATGGCTACAAGGGCCCTCGCCTGTCGTTCCGGCCCTGGGACGGGCAGTTGCGCCAGCCCCTCTTTTTGGCCCATGCCGATGGTGTTGCAGGGATTGCGCCTTTCGACGGCGTACTGCACCCCACCGAAGTGCTGGACACCCTGGGTGTGGACCAGAAGGAGAGCGCATGCAGCAAACGTCTTTGATTCCCCACCTGGGGCGGGCCCTGCGCGCCGTGGTGGGGCGGGAACTGCTGAAGTTCTTGCGCCAGCCCGCACGGTTGGCATCGTCCCTGGTGCGGCCACTGCTGTGGTTCGTGGTGTTCTCGGCCGGCTTCCACAACGTGTTTGGCATTGCCATCATTCCGCCGTACGAGACCTACATCGAATACAAGGTCTACATGCTGCCCGGCCTGCTTGGCATGATCGCATTGTTCAACGGCATGCAGAGCTCGCTGTCCATGGTGTACGACCGCGAGATGGGGGTCATGCGCCTGCTGCTCACGGCACCACTGGCACGCGGGTGGCTGCTGGCTTTCAAGCTGGGTGCGGCGACGGTGCTTTCGCTGTTGCAGATGTTGGTCTTTCTGGTGATCGCCTGGGCCTTCGGGGTGGAATCGGATGGCTGGGCCTGGCTCTGGGCCCTGCCGACCATGGCCCTGGGGGCAGCGATGCTGGCTGCGCTGGGGTTGATGCTGTCGGTGTATGTCAAGCAGTTGGAGAACTTTGCCGGGGCGATGAACTTCGTGATCTTTCCCATGTTCTTCATCAGCTCGGCCCTGTACCCGCTGTGGAAGCTGCAGGAGTCGGGGGCCTTGTGGCTGTTTGAGCTGGCGCAGTTCAACCCCTTCACCCATGTGGTGGAGCTGGTCCGCTTTGCCTTGCAGGGCCAGTTCAAGGGTAATTCGCTGGCGGTGGTGGCGGTGTGCGGTGTGGTTTTTTTTGCCCTGGCCTTGCGCGGCTACGACCCGCAGCGCGGCTGGATCCGGCAGCGTGGTTAGGGGCTACTGACATGAAGCTATTCGCGTTTTTATGGCTGCTGTTGGGGCTGAACTTTGCGCAGGCGGGCACGATGGACCGCGCCGCCATGCAAAAGGCTTTTCCGCCACCGCTCATCGTGGGCGAGAAAGACCGCGACCTGCCGGTATGGCCGATCTATAAGCAGGCCGCCACCAGCACGCCCATCGTGGCCTATGCTTTTGAGTCGCTCGACCTGGTGGCGATTCCGGGTTTCTCGGGTACGCCCTTCAACCTGCTGGTAGCGCTGGACACCGACGGCAAGTTCATGGATGTCAAAGTGCTGTCGCAGCACGAGCCGGTGTTTCTGGACGGGCTGGGCGAGAAGCCGCTGTTCAAGTTTGTTGAGCAGTACACCCAGTTGTCCGTCAAGCACAGTATCAAGATCGGCTCCAACCAGAGCGGTGCCGACAGGGCCACCAGCGCCAATGTGTATATCGATGGCGTAGCCAAAGCCACCGCGTCGGTGCGCATACTCAACCAAAGTCTGCTGGCGGCATCGCTCAAGGTGGCACGGGCCAAATTGGGTTATGGCGCAGGCAAAGACCCCGAGCTGATTGCCCGCATCCGCCCCGATGTTTTCACCGCCATGGACTGGGATGGCCTGCTGCGGGCCGGGCTGCTCACACGGCACGTCTTTCGCAACAGCGATGTCGAAAAAGCCTTCCAGGGCACGGTCGGTGAAGGGCTGGACCCCGAGGCCCTGGCCGCGCCGGATCAGAGTTTGCAGGAGCTGTACTTTGCCTATCTGGACGTGCCATCGGTGGGACGCAATCTGCTGGGTGCGGCAGACTGGGAGTACCTGCAAAAGCGCCTCGACCCCGGCGACCATGCCTTGCTGGTGGTGGGCACGGGCCGGTATCCGGTGCTGGGCGATAACTTCATGCGCGGCACCGTGCCCGACCGTTTGACCCTGGGCCAGCAGGGCTTGCCGCTGGAAATGCGCGATATGGACCTGGATACCCGGCTGCGGCTGCCTGAGTCCTTGGCGGGAGCGCAAGTGAATGTGTTCCGGGTCATCGCACCGGCAGGCCTGGACCCCGCAGCACCGCTGGACTTTGCCTTGCTGGTCACGCGCAGCAAGGGCCAGATCTATCCTGAGGTGGTGCGCAAACCCTTTGCCTTCAGCGCCCAGTTGCCGGGCCGGTATGTCGAGACCGCGGCAACCGATGCCAAGACCTGGCACAGCAGCTGGACCGGGCGTTGGCCAGAGCTGGGTGTGTTGCTGCTGGGCCTGGGCGTGTTGGCGTGGGCATTGCGCAAGCCGGAGTGGCTGGGTGCCAGCCAGCGGCGGTTGGATCTGTTTCGCACCGGCTATTTGCTGTTTACGCTGTGCTTCATCGGCTGGTATGCCCAGGGGCAGTTGTCGGTGGTGAACTTCGTGGCCCTCATCCAGGCCACGCTGGCCCAGCAGAGTCTGGTGTTCTTTTTGTACGACCCGATGACCGTGGTGCTGTGGGCGTTTACCGCGGTGACCTTCTTTGTGTGGGGGCGGGGCACTTTTTGTGGCTGGTTGTGCCCGTTTGGCGCACTGCAGGAACTGGTCAGCAAGCTGAGCCAACGGCTTGGCATCCGGCAGGTGCGCGTCTCTACGCAACTGGATGCGCGCTTGAAGTGGGTCAAGTACTTCATCCTCGCAGGCATCCTGTTGTCGGCCTGTCTGTCCGTCACCTGGAGCGACAGGCTGGTGGAAGTAGAGCCCTTCAAGACCAGCATCACCCTGAACTTTGTACGTGCCTGGCCGTTCGTGCTGTGGGCGGTGTGCACCGTCGGCCTGAGTGCCTTTTTCTACAAAGGCTACTGCCGCTACCTCTGCCCCTTGGGCGCGGGCATGTCGGTGCTGGGCCGGTTGCGGCAGTTCGACTGGATCAAGCGCCGCACAGAATGTGGCCAGCCCTGCCAACGCTGCCGCAGCGACTGCGCCTACCAGGCCATCGACAAGGCTGGAAAGGTGGACTACGGCGAGTGCTTCCAGTGCATGGACTGCGTGGTGGTCTATGAGAGCGAAGAGCTTTGTGTGCCGGTATTCAACAGCAAGCGCAAGGCCGCCAGCCAGCCGGTGATTCCCATCGTTGCGCTCTCAGCCGCCACGGAACACACACCATGAAGCGCCGCTCCTTTATCCAGACGGCCATCGGCCTGTGCGGTGCGGGCTTGGCCCAGGCGGAGCCACTGCAATGGCATGCGCGCACGCTGACAGGCCTGGGAACCACCATGGCGATCCGCGTGGGCCACGCGGATGCCGCGCTGGCCGAGCGCGCACTGGATGCAGCGCGCGACACCATCCGGCATGTGGAAGACCAGATGAGTTTGTTTCGGCCCGACAGCGCGATCTGCGAGCTCAACCGCACGGGTCACCTGCGCCATCCCCACCCCGATCTGGTCGCAATATTGCAAACGGCCCAGGCCATATCGGCCCGAAGCCGTGGCGCATTCGATGTGACGGTGCAGCCGCTGTGGGCGGTGTTCCAGGCGGCCAGCAGCCAGGGGCGGCTACCGACACCGGATGCCGTGCGGGCCGCAAAGAGCCTTGCCAACTGGAAGCTGCTGGAAGTCTCCGAAGAGGCCATCGCACTGGGGCGCAAGGGGATGGGTATCACCCTCAACGGCATTGCACAGGGCTATGCGGCAGACCTGGTGGCGAAGCGCCTGCGGGCGCTGGGCATCCGGCATGCGTTGATCGACACCGGGGAATGGGCGGCGATGGGAGCACCCGCGCCCGAGCGGCCCTGGACGCTGGGCGTGGCCGATCCGCGCGATGCGCAGGCGGTGCTGGCGCGCGTCGCCATGGATGGCCGCTGCGTGGCGACATCGGCCGACAACCAGTGCAGCTTCAGCCCCGACTTTCAACACCACCATATCTTCGATCCATCCACCGGCTATTCACCTACCGGCCTGTCGTGCGTGAGCGTGGTGGCACCCAGCTGCGTGCTGGCCGATGCCTTGACCAAGGTGATGTTTGTCGCGGGCTTCCATCGGGCCTTGCAACTGGCCAAGGTCTGGAATGTGGATGTGCTGGTGGTGGATAAAAAAGGCGTGTGGCAGGCCACTGCGGGCATCACGCTGCTACCCGCTTGAGCAAGCGTGCTCCGTGCAGTGACTCATATTGGAACAGTGTTGCAGCGTGCAGCAGGGCGACTGAACCCGCATTGAACACAAGCTGCCATCGGCCCGGTTTTCCACCGCATACAGGCCCGAAAACCCCTCCTATCCACTGGCATACATATTGCGCAAACAGCTTGCGGTTGATGGCTTTGCGCTCTGCAAAGCGGGAACCGATGCCACTGCCCTCGAAGAGGCAGTGTTTCGCGCCAGCAAATAAACAGGAGACACGATTGTGAAAAGAAAACTTCTCGGCTACCTCATGGTGGCGGCAGGCACGCAGGTGTCAGCGCAGGTCACCGATGCCATGATTGCGGGTGATGCCACGCATCCGGAGTCCGTACTGAGCTGGGGCATGGGTACCCAGGGTCAACGGTTTTCACCCTTGACGACCATCAACACCAGCAACGTCAAACGCCTGGCTCCCGTGTGGTCCATGTCCTTTGGCGGTGAGAAGCAACGGGGCCAGGAATCGCAGCCGCTGATCTACAAAGGCAAGATGTTTGTCACGGCCTCGTACTCGCGCATTTTTGCAATCGATGTGAAGACCGGTGAGAAGCTGTGGAAGTACGAGCACCGTCTGCCCGAAGGCATCATGCCTTGCTGCGATGTGGTCAACCGTGGCGCTGCGCTGTTTGACAACCTGGTCATCTTCGGCACGCTGGATGCCCAACTGGTGGCCCTGGACCAGAACACCGGCAAGGTGGTGTGGCGCGAAAAGATCGACGACTATTCTGCGGGCTACAGCTATACCGCCGCACCGCTGATTGCCGAAGGGCTGCTGCTGACCGGCGTGTCCGGTGGTGAATTCGGTGTGGTGGGCCGCGTCGAAGCCCGCGACCCCAAGACCGGAAAAATGGTCTGGAGCCGCCCCATGGTCGAAGGCCATATGGGCACCCTGAACGGCAAGGACAACGGCATCACCGGT
The DNA here is from genome assembly GCF_056521425.1 of Rhodoferax sp. LS1P39. NCBI lineage: Bacteria > Pseudomonadati > Pseudomonadota > Betaproteobacteria > Burkholderiales > Comamonadaceae > Rhodoferax > Rhodoferax sp. LS1P39. Next base: position 240,770 of record NZ_JBWMAV010000003.1, read on the forward strand.
ACCACCAATGCCACCTGGCCCGGTGAAACCTGGAAGACCGGCGGAGCCGCCACCTGGCTGGGCGGCACCTATGACGCGAAGACCGGCCTGGCCTATTTCGGCACCGGCAACCCCGGCCCCTGGAACAGCCATGTGCGCAAGGGCGACAACCTGTATTCCGCGTCCACCGTGGCGATCGAGGTGAAAACCGGCAAGATCGTCTGGCACTACCAGGGCACACCCAACGATGCCTGGGATTTTGACGGCGTGAACGAGTTTGTGACCTTCGACATGGACGGTAAACGCGTGGGCGGCAAGGCTGACCGCAATGGCTTTTTCTATGTGATCGATGCCACTGCCGGTACGCTGCTCAACGCCTTTCCCTTCGTGAAGAAGACCACCTGGGCCACCAGCATCGACCTCAAAACCGGTCGACCCAATTTTGATCCCGCCAACCGCCCAGGGGACCCGACGGCAGAAGGCGGCGATGGAAAGAAGGGCAGTTCGGTGTTCGCCGCACCGGGTTTCCTCGGCGGCAAGAACCAGATGCCCATGGCCTACAGCCCCAAAACCAAGCTGTTCTACGTGCCCACCAATGAGTGGGGTATGGATATCTGGAACGAGCCTATCAGCTACAAGAAGGGTGGCGCGTACCTGGGCGCGGGCTTCACCATCAAGCCCTTGTTCGAGGACCATATCGGCTCGCTGCGCGCCATTGACCCCAAGACTGGCAATGTGGCCTGGGAAGTCAAGAACAGCGCACCGCTGTGGGGTGGTGTGTTGACCACCGCTGGTGACCTGGTGTTCTGGGGCACGCCCGAAGGCTACCTCAAAGCCGCCGATGCACGGACCGGCAAGCTGCTCTGGCAGTTCCAGACCGGCTCGGGTGTGGTGGCACCTCCGATCACCTGGAAAGACGGCACCGACCAGTACGTGAGTGTGGTGTCGGGCTGGGGTGGTGCGGTGCCGCTGTGGGGTGGTGAAGTGGCCAAGAAGGTCAACTTCCTGGAACAAGGCGGTTCGGTCTGGACCTTCAAGCTGCCCAAATAACCTGGCCCTACCGTTCTGGCCGTCAGCCTATAGGCCCGGCCAGAACCCGGCTTTTTTTGATTGAATTGATGTATGAAAATCCTCGCGACCTCCCTATTGCTGGCCCTGGGCGCAGCCCATGCGGCCCAGCCCTTGAGCCAGGCAGATGCCAAGTCGGCGCTGGAGCTGGCCAAGAGCAGCGGCTGCTTTAGCTGCCACTCTGCGGCAGAAAAAGTGCTGGGTCCGTCCTATGCCAGCGTGGCGGCCAAGTACGCTGATGACAAGGACGCGGTGGCATCGCTGGTGCAATCCATCCAGTACGGCTCCAAAGGCAAGTGGGGCCGCATTCCGATGCCTCCGCATGCCTCGCTGGGCAAGGACGATCTCAACCTGATCTCTCGCTGGGTTCTCACTGGGGGCAAATAGGCCGGGCTGGAGCCCGGCTCTTGCCCTAACTTTCATGGACTCGGATGCAGAGCACACCGAGCCATGGAAGTTACTTCACGTCAATCCCAGATGTCGTCCGGCAAGAGCGCTTTCTTGCGGTAGATCGTGTTGCGAGACACACCCAGCAATTTGGCCGCCACCGACACATTGCCCCGGGTCGAGCGCAGTGCCTGGGCCATGGCTTCCAGCGCCACGCTCTCCAGGTTGTGGTTCTCCCGGGCCGGGGCGGGTGTGGGCACCGAGCCCGCCGGGGTTTCCACCCGGATCTCGACGGGGGGCTGCGCCGCTTCGGTCGGTCGAGAACCCACGTAGTTCAACTCGTCCAGAAACTCCTCGGGCAGGTGGCCCACCAGCAGCTCCTCCGAGTCGCCCGCCATGACCACCGCCGTGCGCAGCACGTTGAACAGCTGGCGGAAGTTGCCCGGCCAGGCGTACTGGCGCAGCATGGACATCACTTCCTTGGAGATGCCCATGGGTACCGGAGCCTGGCTCACGCTGGCCAGAATTTTGCGCGCCACCACCTCCAGGTCTTGCCGTTCGCGCAAGGCCGGTAAGCGCACCACCAGGCCGTTGAGGCGGTAGTACAGGTCTTCGCGGAACTCACCGCGGGCAATCATTTCCTTGAGGTTCTTATTGGTGGCGCAGATGACGGCCACGTCCACCTCCACCTCTTTGCCTGCACCCAGGGGGCTGACTTTGCGCTCTTGCAGCACCCGCAGCAGCCGGGCCTGGAGGTGCTTGGGCATATCGCCAATTTCATCCAGGAACAAGGTGCCTTCATGGGCAAACTGCACCTTGCCGATGGCACCCTTGCGCTTGGCCCCGGTGAACGCGCCTTCTTCGTAGCCAAACAGTTCGGACTCGATCAGGGTCTCGGGAATCGAGGCGCAGTTGACCGACACAAAGTGGTGGTTGGCCCGGGGCGAGTCGTTGTGGATGGCCTGGGCCAGCAGGTCCTTGCCGGTGCCGGTTTCGCCCAGAATCATGATCGGGATGTCGCGCCCGCGCACCAGCTGCAGCTTCTCGATCACCGCTGCAATCTGCGTGTCGCCCGTGTCCAGGTAGCGCAGGCTGGACAGCGAAGCCTTTTGCTGCGCCCGCAAATCGCTGTTGGACGTCTTGCTATCCGCTTTGGGCGCGGCATCGGAACGCACGATGTCTGCACCCGAGAAATTGACGGTTTCAAACGCCCGAGATGCCTTGTGTTCTGCGCGGCAGCAGATGGTCACCCCGTTGTGCAGGCACAGCGAAATCACATTGCCTTTGGCGGTGCGCACGCGGTCGTGGAACTGCGAGGTGGAGATGCGAAACAGCGAGTAGAAAGTGTGCGCCGCCAGGGCCCCGCTGGACATACCAAACTGGAACTGCGCGCTGCGGTTGGCGGTGATGAAACGCCCGTCCGGTGCAAACACCGCAATGCCTTCCATCAGCGTGCCCAGGAACTCGGCACGGGTATGGAAACGCACCATGATCTCGGTGTGGAACACATCCGCGAACATGTGGTTCTCGATCATCTGCGCGGACATGCGCGCCAGAGCCATGGTGTGCTGGTGGTAGCTGCGGTGGTCGCCGGTCACGTCGAGTGCACCAATCACTTTGCCGTAGGGATCGAATATCGGTGTGCACGAGCAGGTCAGGAAACGGTTGGCCTCCAGATAGTGCTGGCTGCCGTGGACCACGATGGGTTTTTCCTCGGCCAGTGCGGTGCCGATGGCATTGGTGCCCTTGCCTTTTTCAGACCAGTCCACGCCCGGCTGCAAGGCGATTTGCGAGGCTTTTTCCAGAAAGTCTGCATCGCCCAGCGAATGCAGAATCATGCCGCTGCGCGCGGTGAGCAGCACCATGCTGTGGGTGTTGGCGATTTGCTCGTAGAGCGTTTCCATCACCGGTGCCGCATGCTGGTAGAGAAAGCGGTTCTCTTCCAGCGCCTGGTTCATCAGGCCGCGTGCCGCCCGCGAAAGATCGGGGCGGTCATGCTCTTCCAGGCCATAGTCTCGTGAGCGCTGCCGGGACGAACCGATCAACTCGGAATACGGCGGGCTGTCCCCATGGACACCGCCTGCGGCATCGGGTTCCGCTGAAAAACTTTTTTCGATCATGTTGTCTCCGGGTGGCTCTTCTTGCCAACGCCAGTTGTCGTTCTCGGGGCAATCTGTGTTGCATATCACCGTGAACCTGGCATCGGCGGCGCCGCTGTGGGGGTTGTCAGCCATGTATTTTGCTCCGTTTTGTTACAGCGCCCATAGCAACGCAAGATGCCCGCCAGCCACAGAACACCGCGGTGCTGCAAATTGGCACAGATGCCGCAAATAGGGCCCGCTTGGCACTGGCGCGGTATTTGCTGACTGGCACACCATCGTCAACACAATATCGAGGCAAACAGCAAATGAAATCTTTCCTGCAACGTGGTGGAACCTGGGCGGCCGCCAGCCTGGCCCTGTGCTTGTCATTGGGGAGTGTGCCGGCCATGGCGCACGGTGACGTAGTGCCGCAATCGGTCGATACCAGCACTCTGCCGCAACTGGGTAGCCAATGGCGGGAAAGCAACCCGTACTCCACCGGCGACGGCCACAAAGAGGCGCTGCGCATTGGCTCTTCCGCCTACAACCAGAACTGTGCGCGCTGCCACGGACTGGAGGCCATCTCCGGGGGCATCTCGCCCGACCTGCGCAAGATCGATGCGGACTGCATGGGCCTGGCCGATGCGGCCAAGAAGCAAGCCTGTTTCAAGGAGATGGACGACTTCTATGTCTCCACGGTTCGCCGGGGCCGCACCCGCGACGGGCGGGTCTACATGCCGCCGTTCGAGGGCATCCTGACGCAGGAAGCCATCTGGGCCATCAAGACCTATCTGGAAACCCGCCGCGAGCCCTGACACCGGCGCATCTGCAGATCGATAAAACAACCGGAGACACCCTTGACACATCTGCCCACGCTCGCACCCGGCCCTCTGCTGTCGCGAAGAAAAATGCTGTGTACCCTGCCCCTGCTGCTGGGGGCTGCGCCCCAGGCCTGGTCGCAGGAACCCACGGCCATGGAGAAAATCAGGGCCCGTGGCAGCTTGAAGGTCGCCCTCTACAAAGACAACGCGCCCTACTCCGACGGAGCCGCCTCGGGCATGTCCGGGCTGGACGTGGGCCTGGCCCAGGCCCTGGCCCGGCAGATGCAGCTCAACGCCGCGCTGCTGCCTTTCGACTCCGGCGAAAACATGAACGACGACCTGCGCAACATGGTCTGGCGCGGCCACTACCTGGGCTACGGCCCGGCCGATGTGATGCTGCATGTGCCGGTGGACAAACACTTCATGTCAGAGAACCGGCAGGCCTTCATCTTCGGACCCTATGCGCGCGAACACCTGGTGGTGCTGCACAACCCCCAGCGGCTGCCCCAGGTGTACAACCCGGAAGACCTGGTCGGCCAGAAGATCGCGGTGGAGCAGGGCAGTGGTGCCGCCAGCGCCCTGATGGGCTACAAGGGCGGCTTGCTGCGCAAGCAGGCATCGCTCTACAAGACCGGGCTGGTCGCGGCGCAGGCGGTGCTGGAGCAGCAATCAGACGTGGCATTTGTGTCGCTGGCGCAGGCCGAGGCCGCCATTTTTGCTGCCAAACGGGAGCGGCAGGACTGGGCTTTCTCCAAGCTGGTGCTGCCGGGTATTCCCCCCAACGGCTGGCCGCTGGGCATGGCCGTCAAGGCGGGCAACAAAGAGCTGGCCGTGGCGCTGGACGAGGCGCTGGATGCGCTGCGCAAACAGGGTGAACTGCTGGCACTGTTCCAGTCGCGCGGCCTGACCCTGGCGGCACCCTGAACACCTCTGCACTGCCACTGTTGCAGCCTGGAGCACACCGCACCGGCGTTGGCCGGGCTGCGCCAAAAAGTGACAACCGGGCTTTCTAGAAAAAAAAGATATGGAGATGAGCAAATGAAAACACTATTGAAAACCGGCTGGTCCCTGTGCCTGGCGGCCTGCCTGTCCAGCCTGAGCCTGCAGGCCGCCGCCGATATTTTTGTCAGCAGCGAAAAAGACAACCAGATCCTGCAAATGGACCCGGAGGGCAAGCCCATGCGCACCATCGGCACCTGCCTGCGGCCCCGGCACATGGCCTGGGCGCAGGGCGGGCTGCTGATCATGGTGGTGTGTGGCGACAGCAACCAGATCGGCGTGGTCGATGTGCAGGCGGGCAAGCAGATCGACACCATCCCCACGGGCGATAGCCCGGAAATATTCTCCCTGTCGCCCGACGGCAAAACAGCCTACGTTTCCATCGAAGACGACAACCTGATGGCCGCCTACGACACGGCCAGCAAGAAGCCGCTGTTCACCGTCAAGACCGGCACCGAGCCCGAGGGCGTGCTGGCGTCTGCCGACGGCAAGTTTGTCTACGTCACCTCGGAAGGGGCCAACACCGTCTACGCCATCGACGTGGCCACGCGCAAGATTGCAGGCCAGGTGAAGGTGGGCATGCGGCCCCGGCGCTTTGCGCTGAATCCCGATGGCAGCGAGCTGTGGGTGACCAACGAGCTGGGAGCCAGCGTCAGCATCATCGATACGCGCGCCATGAAGGTCAAACAGACCTTGTCCTTTGCGATACCAGGCATGCGCGCAGCCGACATCACCCCCGTCGGCCTGCTGATGACGGCCGATGGCAAAACCGCGTGGGTGGCCCTGGGGCGCGCCAACCACGTGGCCGAGGTGGATGTGGCCACCCGCACCGTGCGCCGTGTGGTGCTGGTGGGCAAGCGGGCCTGGGGCGTGGCCTTGAGCAAGGACAACGCGCGCCTGTATGTGGCCAACGGCCTGTCGGACGACATGACCATCATCAACACCGAGAACGGCAAGGCCCTGAAGACGGTGGCGGTGGGGCGGGTGCCGCACACCATCCTGGCGAATTGAGGGCGGGGCGGGCCCGGAGATTTATAAAAAATAGGCTTCTCGTGCTTATTCCATCAGCGTGAGAAGCTACGTTTTACATAGCGTTAGCTTGTTTGACCAAGGTCAAGTCGGCTGCCGAGGGTGGGTCCATACTGGGTGCCACTCTAGGAGACGCGTATGAAGCTCACATTCATCGGTGCCGCGCAAGAAGTCACCGGTTCCTGCTTTCTGGTGGAGACCGACACGCTGCGTTTTCTGGTCGACTGCGGCATGTTCCAGGGCGGCAGCGAAGCCCGCGCGCGCAACCTCCAGGCCTGGACTTTCGACCCGCGCCAGATTGACTTTGTGCTGCTCACCCATGCCCACATCGACCACAGCGGGCTGCTGCCCCGGCTGTGCGCGCTGGGCTTCCGGGGGCCCATCGTCACCACCGCCGCCACCGCAGATTTGCTGTCGGTGATGCTGCTCGACAGCGCGCATATCCAGGAAACCGACTGGGCGCGAGCACAGCGCAAGAACCACCGGCAGCGCAAGCGGGCCGGCGCACCCGCGCCGCTGTACACCGTGGCGCAGGCGCAGGCCTGTCTGGAGCAGCTGGAAGCTGTGGACTACGACAAAGACATCCGGCCGTGTTCCAGCCTGCGCTGCCGCTTTCGCGATGCCGGCCACATTCTGGGATCGGCCAGCCTGGAAGTCTGGGTGACCGAAGGCGGAGGCAAGAAAACCACCAAGCTGGTTTTCTCGGGCGACCTGGGGCAGCCGGGTCGGCCCATCGTGCGCGATGCCACGCCCATCGCCAGCGCCGACGTCTTGGTGGTCGAGTCCACCTACGGCGACCGCCTGCACCGGCAGATGCACGACACGGTGGACGAGCTGGTGGAGGTCATCGAGGGCACCGTCGACCGACGCAAGGGCAACATCATCATTCCGGCCTTCGCCCTGGGGCGCACCCAGGAAGTGCTGTGGCTGCTGGCCGACCTGTGCCGACAAGGCCGACTGCCCCGGCTGACCGTGTACGTCGATTCCCCCATGGCCACCAAGGCCACCGAAATCACCTGGCGGCACAAGGAGCTGCTGGACGACGAAACCCGCGCCTACCTGCTGCCCCACGACACCTTGCGCCAATGGATAGACCTGCACTTCACCCCTACCGTGGAAGAGTCGGTGGCGCTGAACCAGATACGCTCTGGGGCCGTCATCATTTCGGCCAGCGGCATGTGCGATGCAGGCCGCATCAAACACCACCTGAGCCACAACCTCGGGCGGCCCGAATGCGCCATCGTCATCATCGGCTTCCAGGCCGCGGGCACGCTGGGCCGCAAGCTGGTGGACGGCATCAAGCGGGTGCGCATCTTCGGTGAGGAGCATGTGGTGCGGGCGCAGATCCACACCATCGGCGGGCTGTCGGCCCATGCCGACCAGGCGGCCCTGCTGGGCTGGCTGCGCGGCTTCAAGCGCCCACCCCGGCGCACTTTCGTGGTCCATGGCGAGGCCAAGACGGCCCGCGGATTTGCCGACCTCATCGCCACCACCCGGGGCTGGACCACGGAGGCACCGGCACCGGGCACGCAAATAGAGCTCTAAAAACGCGTTCTATGGCTGGCGCGCGTAGCTGGCGGTCAGCATCTCCCACTGGTGCCCGTCGGGCTGGTTCCAGTACACGTTGCGACCCCCAAACTGGTGGTTGACCTGCATGTCCATGCTGCCGCGCACCGTGCTGCGGTAGGCCAGGCCCTTGGCCTGGATGCGCGCCAGGATGGTGTCGAAATCAGCCTCGGTGACGCGAAAGCAGAAGTGGTAGATGGGGAATGCTTCGTCGGTGTCGATGAAGTCCAGCGTCAGCCCATCGTTCAGGTAGAGCGGCGCAAACGGCCCCATGCCGCTGGGGGCCCAGGGCACGTCCAGCAGTTCCGCCAGCAACCGGGCGGCGGCGACCTTGTCGCGGCTGGGAACAATGGTGTGGTCGAGCTGGATGGACATGGTTTTTCTCCTGCCCCAAAAATATAGGTGTTTTAGGCCGCTAGCGCTACTCGGATAAGCGTGAGCAGCTCTTATTTAGATAGCGAATGGGGGAGTGCCTGCAGCGCCTCGGCAATCGGCTGCGCCTGCATGGGCCGCACCAGCCGCGCCACTTCGCGCCCGTCCTGCAAAAACACCAGCGTCGGCCACAGCTTCACGCGGAACGACCGGCCCAGCGGGCGGCCCGGGCCATCGGCGATCTTCAGGTGCCGCGCCTCGGGCCGCGCGGCCAGCGCCTGCTCAATGCCCGGACGGGCCGCCGCACAGATGCCGCAGTAGTCATCGCCAAACTCCAGCACCAGCGGGCCAGGGGTGGAGTCGATGGCGGCGCGGGTGGGGGCTTCCTGCAAGTAGGCGTGGGGCATGGGGCATCCATCAAATTAATAGTAAAAAACAGGAGCGCCTCGTGCCTATCTAATAAGCACGGGAGGCCATTTTGGCACTTAAAAAATGGCCTGAAAACCTAAAATGTTGCCTGGGACTGCCCATGGGTGCCGTCACGGTGCTGCCGGTGCGCGGTACAGATTTAGATAAATTTCTAAGCCGTTGTCGGTGTCCGCTGTCCACGCCGCCATGGCGTTGCCTTGGGGGCTCATGGCTAGCTGGGCCTGGCCCCGGCCCGGCCCGGAGGGCGTGGTCAGATCGGTAAGCCAGGTGGCAGTTTCCCAGCCGGTAGCCACCCCGTAACGTTGGGCCCGGATGTTCTGGTAGGGGCCTGTTGCCAGTAGCAGCAAGGCGTTGCCCTGGCTGTCCAGGGATAACTGCGGTTCGCCGATACCGATGTCCGATGTTTCAGGATCCAGCAACTGCGCGGTGCCCCAGATACCGGCGGCGTAGGCGCGGGTCCATAACGCCAGCACATTGTTGAGGTCACTCAGCCACACCACCATGGCATCGCCATTGGTTTGCATGGCGATCTGGGGAATGACCAGTTGGGCGTCGTAGCTGCTTTCGATTTGTTCTGCCGTGCCCCAACTGCCGCCATGGCTGTGGTTGGCGTACAGGGTGCTGATGTTGTTGGTAGTCTGCGTCCACACCGCCATGGCGTTGCCGTGGGCATCGGCCGCGATCTTTGGTATGCCACCATAGGTCGTGCTGATGCTGTTGCTGATGGGGGTGGCGGTGCCCCAGCCGCTGCTGGCACTGTAGTAGCGGCTCCAGGGGATGTTGTCATCGGACACCCACACCGCGTAGGCATCGCCATTGGCGCTCACGGCCAGGTTCGCGCTTTGGTGCGTGTCGGCAATCGCCGTGGCGTTGCCCCAGCCGGTGCTGGCGGTAAACCCATTGCTCCAGATGCGACCTCCGGTGCTGGTCCATAGTGCCGTGGCATGGCCGCTGGCATCAAAAGCAACGCGGGGGCTGTGGGGGGAGTCAGTGCGGTTGCTACCTACCTCGGTCGCTGTGCCCCAGCCACTGCCTGCGCTGTAGTAGTTGCTGAAGATGCGTTTGACGTTGGAAGATTGGCCGTTCACAGTGATGGTGTCGCTCTGTTCCCAGACCACCAGAGCGTTGCCACTGCCGTCCATGGCGATCTGCTGCCTTTGGGTTGTGCCGCTGCCGGTGTCGATTTGAAATGCTATGCCCCAGCCACTGAGCGGGTTGTAGCGAATGGCCCAAAGGTGGTAGTTCCCGCCGCTCGTTTGTTGCTGCATCCACACTGCCATTCCATGTCCGCTGGCATCCATGGCCACCCGCGGTCCGATGGCGGTGAAGCTGTTGGTGACCACCGGCAACACCCCCTGCCAGTTCCTTGTACCGTTGATGACATCGGCGCAGATCACCACCGTCGTCGTCACCCCCGCCTGCGCGCTGCCGCTGCCGTTTTGCACGCTGCAACTCTGCCCGCTGGGCTGGGTGAGCACCGTCACGCTGTACGGTTGGCCGGTGGCCAGCAGGGTGGCGAACCGGAAGCTGCCGTTGGTGGCCAGGGCCAGGTTGTCGCCCCCGTTGTTTTGCAGTACCAGGCCGCTGCCGGACAGCCCGCTCAGCGTGCCGCCGATGGCCAGGCTGGTGGGTGGGGGAGGGCTGGAGGCGATCTGGGTGGTGATGAAGATTTCCCGGTTCATACGCACGGTGCGGCCATTGCGGGTGCACTCGCCCCGTAGGCCGAAGATCTGCCTGCCGTTGTCCAGGGCGGTCATGGCCAAGTCGATACTGGCGCTGCCGGTGGCGCTTAGGGTCGGTGCTTTGCCACCGGTAACCAGGCCCACACTCTGCTGGGCAATGGTGACGGGGTTGCCCCACTGGCCGTAGAGGTGGTCGCTCCGCGTCAAAATGAAGCTGGCGTTGGTGCAGTCTGCTGGTACATACAAGCCCAGCCTAAAGCGCAGCAGCGCGGCCTGGTTCAGGGTGTAGTTGCTGTCGCCGTAGATGCCGCCTGCAGACACCAGGGCCGCCGTCGGGGTGGCGCTGACAGTGGGGTTGATATTCGGCGAGACGCAGCGGGATGGGAACCGGATCGGGTCATGGCTCGGGTCATTCGGGTTGGTGCCACAGTTTGTACTTGGGTATGCCCATGAAAAGCCCCTGCGCACAAACTCGGCCATGCCGCCGCTGTAGGTAAAGGCGGTGTCGTTCCAGTTGTCGTCTGCGCTGGCCATGAAGAGCTTGTGGTCGGCAGAACCCATGGGCAGGCGGATGGTGATGGGCGTGTTGAAGTGGATGCCGTGCGGGGTGAACGCATACACCGGCCCCAGGGGCGGGTAGCCTTCCAGCGCGGGCGGGGCTCCGGCGCTGCTGCGGGCTATGCCGATGGCCGTGTTGGCATCCAGCGCCCCGGGGGGAATGACGACCTGCGCCCCGTCTGGCCCGGTGACGGTGCCGCCCTCGGCACCGACAATTTGGGTGACTGCGCCGCTGGGGTCGGGCGCGCTGCTGGTCTCACCGCCACCACCACCGCAGGCCACCAGCAAGGCGCAGGCGGCCAGCAGTGCGGCCCAAAAATTCCAGAATCCGCGTGGGTGGTGGTGCGGGCGAGCCGGTGAAGGGTGGGACATGGCGATCTCCGTGGGTGGTACGTAGAGCCAAGGATAGGAATGCCGCACCTCTGTCAACAGTGCCAAAAGTCATGCCCGGGGGCCTGTTTCATCCTCTGTTTTGGGGATAGGCGAGGTCGGCCAAATTTTGTAAAAGCACCTCGGCGGATACCGGTTTGAACAGCACTGGCAGGCCCGAGTCGGCCACGCGCTGGAGCCGGTCGGGGGCGGTTTCGCCGGTCACCATCAGCAGTGGGAGTTGGGCGTCGAAGCGCTGGCGCAGGCGCAGCCCTACGGCCAGCCCATCCACCCCATCGGCCAGGCGGTAATCGCATACCAGCACCTGTACCGGCTGCAGCGCCAGCGCGGCCTGCGCCTGGGCTTCATTGCGCGCCACCCGCAGCGCCACGCCGTGGCTGGCCAGCAGCGCGGCCATGGCTTCGCCGATGTCGGCCTCGTCGTCCACCAGCAGCACCTGCTGCGGCAAGGCCCGCGCGATGGGCAGCTTGCGAGGCGTGGGCGCAAACCTGGGGGGCTGCACCTGGGGCAGCACCACCCGAAAGCGGCTGCCATGGCCTGGGCGCGAATGCAGGTGCACCGGGTGCTGCAGCAGCGCAGACAGGCGGCGCACGATGGACAGGCCCAGCCCCAGGCCCTGGCTGCGGTCGCGGCCCGGATTGTTGACCTGGTAGAACTCTTCAAAGATGTGTTCCTGCTGCGCGGGCGCGATGCCGATGCCGGTGTCGATCACCTCGATCCACACCTGCGCACCCTGGCTGCGGGCGCGCAGCAGTACCCCGCCCTGGTGGGTGTATTTGAGGGCGTTGTCCAGCAGGTTGCCCAGCAGGCGCTGCAGCAGGGCGGGGTCGGTGTGCACCCACAGCGGGCTGGCGCGCAGCCGCAACTGCAGCCCCTTGTCGTCGGCCAATGCGGCCACCTGCGGCTGCAGGGCCTGCAGCAGGGGGGTCAGCGGGGTGTCTTGCAGCACCGGTGCCACCACCCCGGCATCCAGGCGTGAGATGTCGAGCATGCCGTCCAGCGAGCTGCCCAGCAGGGTGACGGCATGCATCAGCCGCTGGGCGTGGGGCTGGCCGGGCTGGCCCTGCAGTTCTTTTTCCAGCACTGCGCCAAACAGGGCAATGGCGTGCAGCGGCTGGCGCAGGTCGTGGCTGGCGGCCGCCAGGAAGCGGGATTTCTCGGCGCTCAGGCGTTCGCCCACCTCGATCTGCCGTGCCAGTTGCTCGGCCAGGGCTTCTTTTTCAAAGCGGGCCAGCAAGGCGCGGGTGAGCAGCAGGTGCTGTTGGCGCGCAAAGTACAGGCAGGTCAGCAGGTACATGCAGGTGCAGCCCGCCAGAAAGCTGTAGATGGCCGTGCCCCGCCAGGCCAGTGCCGACACCAGGCCCAGCGCCATGGGCAGCAGCAAACAGGGCATGCTGGCCCACAGCGGGGCCACGGCGGCGATGCAGGAGTTCGTCAAGCCCATCATCAGCAGCATCAGCAAGACCGTCATGGGCAGGTTGTCGGCGGGCAGCAGCAGCCAGGGTGCCAGGCCCCATACGCTGCCGTAGAGCAGCAGCCCCAGGCACTGCCGCCGGGCCCAGAAAGCGCTGCGTTGGCGCGCCTGCGGGTCGCGGTGGTAGGCCCACAGCAGCGGATAGCGCAGGTTTTGCAGCAAGTGCAGCCCCAGCCAGGCCCACACCAGTGGGTTGCGCAGTTGCCAGTAAAAAACGGCCCCGGTGGCCCAGGCCAGCACGATGTCGGTCGAAAAGGCCATTCCGGTGTTGGCGTACAGCAGGGCCACCTGTTCGCGCAGCACGCGCTGGGCGATGTCCGGGGCGGGCTGGGCCGGGGTCATCGCAACTGGCTGATCAGCTGGGCCCGGGAGCGCACCTCAAACAGCAGCAACAGGGCCGAGACGTGGTTTTTCACCGTGCCCTCGCCCAGGCGCGCCTGCTCTGCGATTTGCTGGTTGGACAGGCCGGCCAGCACCCAGTCGAGTATCTGGGCCTGGCGCACGCTCAACTGCAGTGGTTCGCCGCCCGCTTTGCAGACCACGCGGGTGGCCGTGCCGGGCAAGCTGGAGGGCGCGCGGGTGTCGTTGGCGTGCTCCAGGCTGCGCAGGTACTGCACCACGTGGTGCAAGTCGCCGGATTTGGTCAGGTAGGCACTGGCACCCTGGGCCAGCGCCTCGCGCTGCAGCGCCGGATCGCTGTCGCCCGACACCACCACCACCCGCGCGGTAGGGAAGCGCTCCCTAAAGCTGCGCAGACCCGACAGGCCATGCGCGTCGGGTAGGTGCAGGTCCATCAGCACCAGGCCGATCAGCGCCTGCTGCGCCGCATACAGCGCCAGAGCCTCGGCCAGGCTGGCGGCCTCGAACACCGCCACGCTGCGGCCCCCGGCGGCGGCAAACGACTGGATCAGGCTGCGCAAGCCCAGCCGCACCAGGCCATGGTCGTCCACCACCAGCATGCCGGTGGGGCGGTTGGATGCGGTGGCGGCTTCCATGGTGCAGGCATCTTAGGCCGGCACCGTGCGGGAGGGAAGTGACTAAAGGCACCCCTCCGATACCCTTGGTCTACTTGCCGCGCTTGACCCGCAGCAGCTCGTCCAGAATCAGGCTGATCGCGCCGATGGTGATGGCCGCGTCGGCCACGTTAAAGGCGGCAAAGTGCATGCCGCGCCAGTGGAAGTCCAGAAAGTCCACCACGTAGCCGTGCAGCATCCGGTCCACCACGTTGCCGATCGCGCCACCCAGAATGCTGGCCATGGCAAACGAGAACAGCTTTTGCCCGGCGTGTGCGCGCAGCATGTAAATGATGAACACCGCCGCCACTACCCCGATGCCGGTAAAGAACCAGCGCTGCCAGCCGCCCGCACCCGCCAGAAACGAGAACGCCGCGCCGGTGTTGTGGGCCCGCACGATGTTGAAGAAGCTGGTGACATAGGTGCTGTCGCCGAGCTGGTAGTAGCCCATGATCAGCACTTTGGTGAATTGGTCGGCGATCAAAATGATCAGCGCCAGGCCCAGCCAGGGGACCAGGCTGGCGTTGGACTTGCCAAAGGTGGATTTGCTTTTGGTCGCCATTACGCAAACGTCCGGGTTTCACCGGCTCCATACAAATTGCTGCTGCAGCGGCCACACAGGGTGGGGTGGGCCGCGTCCACGCCCACATCGGGCGTGTAGTGCCAGCAGCGTTCGCATTTGGTGTCCGAACTGGCCTTGGCGCTTATGGATAGGGCGGGAGCAGCTACCAAAGTAATAGCGGATGTGATGAACACAAACTTCAGGTCCGCACCCAGGCTGGAGAGCAGCGCAAAGTCGTCGGCAGGCACGGCCAGGTCCACATTCGCCTGCAGCGATGCACCCACCTTGCCGTCGGCGCGCAGCACTTCGATGTCCTTGTTGACCGCGTCGCGGATCTCGCGGATGCGGCTCCACTTGGCCAGCAGGTCGGCATCGGGCGCGGGCAGCTCGGCGTAGGTCTCCAAAAAGATGGAGTCGCTGCTGCCAAAGATCTTCCAGGCTTCTTCGGCCGTGAAGCTGAGGAACGGTGCCATCCAACGCAGCATGGCGTGGGTGATCTGCCAGAGCGCGGTTTGGGCACTGCGGCGGGCCAGCGACTTCGGCGCGGTGGTATAGAGCCGGTCTTTGAGCACGTCCAGGTAAAACGCGCCCAGGTCTTCGCTGCAATACACCTGCAGCTTGGCCACCACGGGGTGGAATTCGTACACCTCGTAGTGCGCCAGGATGTCGGCCTGCAACTGGGCGGCGCGGCCCAGGGCGTAGCGGTCGATTTCCAGCAACTGGTCAAACGGCACAGCGTCGGTGGCGGGGTTGAAGTCGCTGACGTTGGCCATCAGGAACTTCAGCGTGTTGCGCACCCGGCGGTAGGTGTCCACCACGCGGGCCAAAATCTTCGCGTCGATGGCCAGGTCGCCCGAGTAGTCGGTAGACGCGCACCACAGGCGGATGATTTCCGCGCCCATCTTGTCGCTGACTTCTTGCGGGGCCACCACATTGCCTTCGCTCTTGCTCATCTTGCGGCCTTTGCCGTCCACCGTGAAGCCGTGGGTCAGCAGGCCTTTGTACGGCGCGTGGTCGTACATGGCGCAGGAGGTGAGCAGCGAGCTGTGGAACCAGCCGCGGTGCTGGTCGTGGCCTTCCAGGTACAGGTCGGCGGGCCACTGCGATTGCTCTTTGTGGCTGGCGCGCAGCACGTGCTCGTGGGTGGTGCCGGAGTCGAACCACACGTCCAGGATGTCGTTGACCTTGCTGTATTCGGCAGCATCGGTGCCGATGATGGACTCGGCCGTGGCCTTGCTCCAGGCCTCCACGCCGCCGGTCTGCACCATGGCCGCAGCTTGGTCCATGATTTCCATGGTGCGCGGGTGCAGCTCGCCCGTGGCGGTGTGGATAAAGAAGGGCAGGGGCACGCCCCAGTTGCGCTGGCGGCTGATGCACCAGTCGGGCCGGCCCGCGATCATGTCGCGCAGCCGGGTTTTGCCGTTTTCCGGGTAGAAGCTGGTTTCCTCGATGGCGGCCAGGGCCAGCTTGCGCAGGGTTTGCGGGGCTTTGTCCACGGTGAATACGCCCTCGCCCTCGTCCATGCGGATGAACCACTGGGCGGCGGCCCGGTAGATCACCGGGGTTTTGTGCCGCCAGCAGTGCGGGTAGCTGTGGGTGATGGTCTCGGTGGCAAACAGGCGGTTGTGTTCGCGCAGCTTCTCGATGACCAGCGGCGCGGCTTTCCAGATGTTCAGCCCGCCAAACAGCGGCAAGTCGTCCACGTAGCGGCCATTGCCTTGCACGGGGTTGAGGATGTCGTCCGTCTTGATGCCATTGGCCACGCAGGAGTTGAAATCCTCTACGCCGTAGGCGGGCGAGGAGTGGACGATACCGGTGCCGTCGTCGGCCGTGGCGTAGTCAGCCAGGAAGATGGGGCTCAGGCGCTGGTAGCCAGGGTCCACGTCATACAGCGGGTGTTTGAAATTGATGAGGGCCAGATTTTCGCCCAGGGCGGTGGCCAGCACGGTGCCGGTCAGGCCGAAGCGGGCCGTGGCTTTTTCGACCAGGTCCTCGGCCAGCAGCAGGATACCGCGCTCGGTTTGCACCAGGGCGTAGGTGAGGGCCGGGTTCAGGTTCAGGGCCTGGTTGGCGGGGATGGTCCAGGCGGTAGTGGTCCAGATCACGGCGAAAGCCGGGCCTGCCAGGCTGTCCAGGCCAAAGGCGGCGGCCAGCTTTTCGGGCTCGGCGCATTCAAAGGCCACGTCCAGCGTTTGCGACTTCTTGTCGGCGTATTCGATCTCGAATTCGGCCAGCGAGCTGCCGCAGTCGAAGCACCAGTACACGGGCTTGAGGCCCCGGTACACAAAGCCGCGTTCCATGATGCGTTTCAAGGCGCGGATTTCGTTGGCCTCGTTGGCGTAGTCCATGGTGCGGTAGGGGTTGTCCCACTCGCCCAGCACGCCCAGGCGCTTGAAGTCGCTCATCTGCCCTGCAATCTGCTCGGCGGCGAAGGCGCGGCTCTTGGCCTGCACCTCGTCGCGGCTCAGGTTGCGGCCATGCAGCTTTTCGATGGCGTTTTCGATGGGCAGGCCGTGGCAGTCCCAGCCGGGCACGTAGGTCGCGTCCATGCCCTTGAGCTGGCGCGCCTTGACGATCATGTCCTTCAGGATCTTGTTGACGGCGTGGCCGATGTGGATGTTGCCGTTGGCGTAGGGCGGGCCATCGTGCAGCACAAACTTGGGCGCGCCCAGGCGGGCATCGCGCAGGCGCTTGTACAAACCCTGGTCTTCCCATTCCTTGACCCAGCCCGGCTCGCGCTTGGGCAGGTCGCCGCGCATGGGGAAGGGGGTGTCGGGCAGGTTCAGGGTGCTGCGGTAATCGGTGGCGGTTGATTCGGTCATGGGATTTCTTGGGAACACGTTGGAGAGGCAGCCGACAGGCGCAGGCTGCAGGATCTAATGGCCGCAGGGGCCCAGAGATCGTCTAAATTCGGTCGCGCGTTGTCTGGCGGCTGGGGTCGAAGTGTTGGCTGGCGAAGTACGCGCGTGCGTCGTCGCAGTCTTTGGCGATGCCGATTTGCAGGGCATCCAGACTGTCGTATTTCAATTCGTCATGCAGTTTGTGCAGCAGTTCCACGCGGATGATTTTACCGTAGGCCCCCTCGGCATCCAGGCTGGCGGGCCAGTCCAGGCAATGGGTTTCCAGCAGCACGCGGCCGCCGTTGATGTCGTTCGGGTCCAGCGAGGGGCGGATGCCCAGGTTGGCCACGCCCACCAGGGCGGTTTCACCCAGGCCGTGCACCTTGACGGCAAAGATGCCGCTGGCGGCAGGCTTCCAGTGGGCAAAGCGCAAATTCAGGGTGCGAAAGCCGTCCTGGCGGCCCGGGGCCGATTCACCCAGTTGCCGCCCCAGCTTGCGCCCGTGCACCACGTGGCCGCTGATGCTGAACGGGCGGCCCAGCAGGCGGGCCACGTCCTCCATGCGGCCTTCCTGCAGGGCGGTACGCACGGCAGAGCTGGACACGCGGGTGCCGTGCACCTCGTAGCTGTTCATGCGGGCCACATCAAAGCCCCGGGTCTCGCCCGCGGCATCCAGCATGGCGTAGTCGCCCGCGCGCTTGGCGCCAAAGCAGAAGTCATCGCCCACCAGCACATAGCGCACGCCCATGCCGCGCACCAGCACGTCGTCGATGAAGGCCTGGGGCGATTGGGCGGCAAACGGGGCATCGAAGGGCAGCACCACGGTCTGGTCCACGCCGCAGCGCTGCAGTTCGGTGAGTTTGTCGCGCAGGGTGGCGATGCGGGCCGGGGCCAGGTTGGGCTGGCCGTGGGCCTGGGCAAAGTAGTCGCGCGGGTGCGGCTCGAAGGTCATCACCGAGCTGGGCACGCCGCGGTGGCGGGCTTCGTTGATCAGCAACGCCAGCATGGCCTGGTGGCCACGGTGCACACCGTCAAAGTTGCCGATGGTGAGCGCACAGTGGGGCGCAATGCCAGGGTGTTGGAAGCCACGGAAAACCTGCATGGAGTGGTATCTTTTTGATAGCGGATTGCGCCCGTCGAATAAGCGCTGTCACGTAATAACGCATGGAACAAGGTATATTGTGACTTAGTAGGCAAATAGCATTTCCGGTAAGCGGTCGTTCAACTGATCCAGGAGGCGTGTTTTGAAGGTCTTGAAGCTCTCAGCCCAAGGGCTGCCCCAGTCGTGGATATCGCTGGAGCAGGCCGTTGTCCACTACGCTGCCGAAGAGGTGCGCTGGGAGATGGGCGCGCAGGTGGCGGTGTTCCATGGCGGGCACAACGCCATCACGGGCGAGCAGTCCATCATCACCGTCAACAGCATCATCGGCACGCGCGGCGTGCCCAATATCAACCCGTTCGACCTGCGCCCCAGCCTGACCAACACCAAGCTGTTTGTGCGCGACCGCAATGTCTGCGCTTACTGCGGCAACCATTTCCATGAGGATGATCTGACCCGCGAACACATCAAGCCGCTGGGCCAGAAGGGTGCCGACACCTGGATGAACGTGGTCACCGCGTGCCGTGCCTGCAACCACCGCAAGAGCAACCGCACGCCCGAGCAGGCCCACATGCCGCTGCTGTACACGCCCTACGTGCCCAGCCTGTGGGAAGACTTTATTCTGCGCAACCGCCGCATCCTGGCCGACCAGATGGATTTTCTGATCGCCCACGTGCCCAAGTCGTCGCGGCTGTTAATTTAGCGCGGTAGTGGTTTGCCCATAAAAAAAGCAGCCCAAGCTGCTTTTTTTATGGGTGGGATCGGTTTAAACCGACTTGCGGCGGCGGGCAGCGGCTAAGCCGGCCAGGCCCAAGCCCAGCAATGCCACGGAGCTTGGTTCGGGCACGTTTTGGGTGGTGCCATTGATATCCAAGCCCCAGCTATTGATGCTGCCAACATCTCCGCCTGCCAGGTCTTGCACGCGCAAGGTCCAGGTGCCGAATGCGTCCATGCCGTCAAATATGGACAGTAGCCCATCTGCGGTATATGAGCCGGTGAAGGGGGCCGCGCTAAAGCGGATGGCAAGGCTGGCTTCGTCATCAAATACCGTGTTGATGAAGTTGTCGCCATTGCTACCACGGTTTTCAGATAAGACGACTGCCGTCGCGTTGGGGGCGATGAGGCTGATTCGCATGTCGCCATCCCAAGTGTGCGTCAGATTGTTCAGCAAGACGTTCAGGTCCGTGATGCTGGTATGGCTGTTAACCGTCAATGTGGACGACACATCGCACAAATCGCAAATGGTTACGGGCACGTTGGCGCTGGTGTACACGGTCGCCTGGGCGGATGCACCAAGGCCCAGTGCCATGGCGGCTGCGAGAGCAAGTGTTATAGATTTTATTTGCATGTAATCTGCTTATTTTGTATACGACAAAATTGCCGTATACAATAATTAGCAAAATGTGAGCCAGTTTGTAAAATAATAAAAAAACCAATGAAATCAACAGCATGTGTGCTTATATAGACTGAATCAGTCTTGCGGAATGCAGAAATGTAAAGAAATTCGACGTTTTGAAGATGTCGGTGTTACACCGTTCGATGGATTTGTAACGGTACATTCCGCATCACAATCCCAGCTCGGAGCACAGCTTCTGCACCGTTGCCCGTAACTGGGCCATTTCTTCTTCCAAAGTTTCAATCCGCGCCTCCAGCCGGGTGCTGTTGCCGCCCTCGGGGGCTGCTTTGGTGCCCATGGCGTTGGCATCCACCGGGCCGCACAGCAGGTGCGCCCAGCGCTGCTCGCGCTCGCCCGCGCTGCGCGGCAGCTTGACCACCAGCGGGCCGCCTTTTTCTTCGCTGCGCTCCAGCATTTCGTCCAAAAAGCCTTCCACCGAGGAGATGTCGGCAAATTTGTACCAGCGCTCGGTGTTCAGCCGCAGCTCGCCCGCGGTTTGCGGGCCGCGCAGCATCAGCAAGCCCAGCACCACCGCGGACTGCTCGGGCACGCCCACGCCGCGCTGGAAATTGTGTTCAAAGCGGGTGACCCGGCTGCCGCTGGATTCGCGCACCAGGGTCAGGTCTTTCAAATTGCCCAGGGCCTCGGCGATTTCGGCCTCGGTCAGGTTCATGGTGGGTTCGCGGCTGGTCTTCTGGTTGCAGCCGCTGAGCAGCGCCACCATGGACATGGGGTAGCTGTCGGGAACGGTGCGGGCTTTTTCCATCAAAGTGGCCAGAACGCGGGCTTCGGTGGGGGTCAGGAGGAGGGGGGTGGTGGGCACTGGGATAATTCCGGTCAATATGAAGAACATTGTTATTTTGATCTCTGGCGGCGGCTCCAACATGGCGGCCATCGTGCGCACCTCTCTTCGCGACGACTGGGCCGGGCGTTTGGGTGCCAAAGTGGTGGCGGTGGTGAGCAACAAGGCGGCTGCCGGGGGGCTGGAGCTGGCCCGTGCACAGGGCCTGGCGACCGAAGTGGTGGAGCACAAGGCCTTTGCCGGTGCGCCCGATCCGCGCGCGGCTTTCGATGCCCAACTGGCGCAGGTGATTGACCGCTATGCGCCCGCGCTGGTGGTGCTGGCGGGCTTCATGCGCATCCTGACCCCTGGCTTTGTGGAGCGCTACGCGGGGCGCATGGTCAACATCCACCCCTCGCTCTTACCGGCTTTTACGGGGTTGAACACCTACCAGCGGGCGCTGGACGCAGGCTGCTGCTTCGCCGGGGCCACCGTGCACCAGGTGACCGCCGAGCTGGACCACGGCCCCATCCTGGGCCAGGCCGTGGTGCCGGTACTGCCGGGTGACACCGCGCAGGTGCTGGCGGCGCGGGTGCTGACCCAGGAGCACCTGCTGTATCCACGCGTGATTGCGGATTTACTACAGAAAATGTAGCTGCTCGTGCTTATTCGATAAGCGCAGAGGCCTTATTTCATGCCGAAACGCTGAGCGTGGTGCCGGTGGACTTGGCCAGCCCAGCCGCCATCTCGGTGTACTGCTTGAGCACCTGCTGGGCCAACTGGTTGATATCGATGCGGTCGGTGCTGGTAGAGGAAGACTTTTGCAAAGTCTCGACTGCCGTGCCCACCTGCTTGGCAAAGGCATCGGCTTCGGTGTGGCTGAGCCTGCCGTCCTGGTCGGTATCGATGGCTTGGAGCAGGGCTTGCAGCGTGTCCGTGGTACTGGTCGTGCCACTGGCGGCCCCGGCGGCGGCCTCGGCGGCCGAGACGATGCCGTCCTGGTTGGTGTCCAGCGGGTCGAACGTTGTGCTGTCGCTGGCAGGCGGTGGGCCACCGAGGGGCGGGCCGCCCGCGCCGCGCGTTTGCGAAAACTCCACGGTGCTGGGCAGGGGCACGATGCTGGCGATGCCGCTTTTCAGCTCATCGGCATCCAGGCTGCCATTGCTGTCGGTGTCGAGCTCGGTCACCAGGTCGGCGGCGGTGCGGGTGTTGGTGACACCGGTGCGCTCGGACACCTTGTCCATCAGGGTTTGCAGCTCGGTGCTGTCCACGCCACCGCTGCCGTCGGTGTCGGTCTTGGCGAACAGCTTGGCCTTGCGCTCGGCGGCCTGCGCGGCCCAGGCGTTGCCGCTGTTACTGATGCTGCTGATGGAGGCCATGGGAGTCCTTTGCTCTTTGAAGTCGTTCGCCTGATTCTTGTGTCGCTGGGTAAAGCAGGCTTGTCCGGTTTGTATCGGGCTTGGTACAAAAGCCGGTTTGAGCCTTGGAAAAGACGGGTAAAGAGCCGCCAGTTCTGCGCTTAGGGGGCCTGGGGCCTGCCTACACTTTTTGGCGAAATGAGTACCTTATGAACCCCTGTCGGCAAATTCTGGTCGTGGACGACGACGAAGGCATCACCTCGCTGCTGCGCGACTACCTGTCGGGCTTTGCGTTTTGTGCCCACACGGCCAGCGACGGCCCCAGCATGCACCGGCAGCTGGCCGCCTTGCCCATCGACCTGGTGGTGCTGGACGTGATGCTGCCCGGCATGGATGGGCTCAGCCTGGCGCGGGAGCTGCGCCAGCGCTCGGCCATTCCCATCATTATGCTGACCGCCCGCACCAGCCACTTTGACAGGGTGCTGGGCCTGGAGATGGGGGCCGACGACTACATGGGCAAGCCCTTCGAGCCGCGCGAGCTGGTGGCCCGCATCCACACTGTGCTGCGCCGGGCCGCGTCGGTGCACGACCGCATCCTGCAGGAGGTGGGCAGCGATGTGGTGTATTTCGACGGCTGGGCCTTGCACCGCCACGAGCGGCGGCTGACTGCCCCCTCGGGCCTGGTGGTGCCGCTGTCCAACGCCGAATTTCGCCTGCTGTCGAGCTTTCTGGCCGCGCCGCGCCGCCTGTTGAGCCGCGACCAGTTGATGGAGCAGGCCCGGGGCCGCGCCATGGACGCGTTCGAGCGCAGCATCGACCTGCTGGTGTCGAGGCTGCGCATCAAGCTGAGCGACGCCACCCAGCCGGGTGACGCGCCGTCGATGATCAAGACCGTGCGCGGCTCGGGCTATATGTTCACCGCCCAGTCGGTGCAGGGCCAGCCCGCGTGGCCGCACTGACGCGCCTGCTGCCCGCCACCCTGTTTGGCCGCCTGGCCTTGCTGCTGTGCGTGGCGGTGCTGGCCAGCCATGTGCTGGCGTTGACCATGATGTTCCAACTTGGCCCTCCCATGGAGCCGGGTGGCCCGCCGCACCATCCGCCCCCACCGCCAGACATGTCGGTCTGGTCCATGCCCGGCCTGTGGATGGACATCGGCGTGCGCCTGAGCGCCCTGGTGCTGGCGGCCTGGATTGGGGCCCGCTGGCTGTCCGAACCCATCCGCCGCCTGGCCCGCGCCGCCAAGGCCCTGGGCCAGGACATCGACCACCCGCCGCTGGCCGAAGACGGCCCGCTGGAGTGCCGCGAGGCCAGCCAGGTGTTCAACCAGATGCAGGCGCAGATCCGCCAGCAACTGCGTGACCGCGACCGCTTTGTGGCCGCGGTGTCGCACGATCTGCGCACCCCGTTGACGCGGCTGCGGCTGCGCGCCGAAGGCCTGGCCGACCCGGCGCAAAAGCGCGCCTTTCAGAACGATGTGGTCGAGATGGACGCGATGATCACCGCCACGCTGGACTATCTGCGTGGCGCAGCCGATGAAGAGCCCTTTGTGCGGCTGGATCTGGAGTCGCTGGTGCACAGCATGGCCGACGACCAACTCGCCTGCGGGCACACGGTGCGCATCACCGGCAGCGCCGCCCCGCTGCGGGCCCAGGCCTCGGCCCTGCGGCGCTGCATTGGCAACCTGGTAGACAACGCCATCCGCTACGGCGGCGCGGCGCATATTCAGCTCACGGACGGGGTCGATTGCCTGCTGGTTGAAATCATGGATCCCGGCCTCGGCCTGCCGGAATCCGAGCTGGAGCAGGTGCTGGCCCCGTTTTACCGGGTCGAAGCCTCGCGCAACCGCCACCACGGCGGGGTGGGTCTGGGCCTGTCCATTAGCCATGACATCGCCCGCAAACACCGGGGCAGCTTGCAGTTGCGCAATGGCGACGCGGGCGGGCTCGTGGCTACGCTGCGGCTGCCGCGATCAGCGTAAAGCGCGGCTGGCGTACGCCATCGATCACCACCTCTTCTTCAAACATGGCCGCCGGGCGCACCCACAGCCCGTGTTCGCCATAAAGGGCGCGGTACAGGGTCAGGGGCTCCAGGGTTTCGCTGTGCCGCACCGTGCCGACCACGTCGTACAGCATGCCTTTGTAGTGGCGGTAACGGCCTGGCGGGGTGGTGATGAGCGGGGGCAGGGTGGGTTCGGACATGGAAATATCGGGGGTAAAAAAGCGGCGTGGGACAATCGGGGTTATGCATCCTAAAGATTTCCTCGACGAGTGTTCTGAACTCGTACGCCAAGCCCTCCAATTTGAACACCCTGCCGACTCGGTGGTTTCGCGGTTTTTCCGCGACAACCGGTCGCTGGGCCCACGCGAGCGCGCCACCCTGGCCGAAACCGTCTACACGGTTTTGCGCAAAAAACTGCTGTTTGACCACCTGGCTCCTTCAGGCAGCGGCTCCAAGCAGCGCCGTCTGGCCATTCTGGGCTTTCACGGCCCACGCGACTTTCTGTATGGCGCACTGACCGACCAGGAAAAAACCTGGCTGGAAAACTGCGACAAGGTCAAAACCGAAGACCTGCTGGACCGCCACCGCCACAACCTGCCCGAGTGGCTGGTGCAGCCGCTGAAAGAGCAGCTCAAAGACGAATTCTGGCCGCTGGTGGAAAGCCTGGTCCACGGCGCAGGCCTGGATTTGCGCGTCAACGCCATGACCGCCAAGCGCGACGACGTGCAAAAAGAGCTGGCCAAGGTCGGCATCAAATCCGTCGCCACCCCGTATTCGCCCTACGGCTTGCGCCTGGCCGACAAGCCTGCGTTGACCAAGCTCGATGCCTTCACCCGTGGTGCCATCGAGGTGCAAGACGAAGGCTCGCAACTGCTGGCCCTGCTGCTGGATGCCAAGCGTGGCGAAATGGTGGTGGACTTCTGCGCCGGTGCCGGTGGCAAGACCCTGGCCATCGGTGCGGGCATGCGCAGCACCGGTCGCCTGTATGCGTTTGACACCTCGGGCCACCGCCTGGACGCGCTCAAGCCCCGGCTGGCGCGCAGCGGTTTGTCCAATGTGCACCCCGCAGCCATCGCCCACGAGCGCGACGACCGCATCAAACGCCTGACCGGCAAGATCGACCGGGTGCTGGTCGATGCCCCGTGCTCCGGCCTGGGCACCCTGCGCCGCAACCCCGACATGAAATGGCGGCAAACCCCCAAGGCGGTGGAAGAGCTGGTGGTCAAGCAAACCGCGATTTTGCAAAGCGCTGCACGCCTGCTGAAACCCGGTGGCCGCCTGGTGTACGCCACCTGCAGCATCTTGCCCGCAGAGAACGAAGAAATCGCGTTGGCGTTCTCGGCAGCGAATCCTGACTTCACCCCCCTTGAAACCGCCGACATCCTGACCCATCTGAAGGTGGAGAACGCGGCCAGCCTGTGTAGCGGCCCGGTCAGCGGCGGCGAATTTTTGCGCCTGTGGCCGCACCGGCACGGCACAGATGGCTTCTTTGCGGCGGTCTGGCAGAAGAAATAAGGCCCAAACTGTATGCGGCTAGAGACGGAGCCCTAGGAGTTTTTGGGGCTCCTGCATACAATAGAAGGCTGGCCAGCACACTCCTGATCGCTCGCCCATATTAAAGACCAAGGCTCTTACCTTATGTTGTTACCCGATTGGGCTGTGTTGAACGCAGCTGTTGACTGGCTTGCGAACGGACTGTTGAACCTGTCCTGGTGGCAGATCGTGTTGTACACGCTGGCCACCACCCACATCACCATTGCCAGCATCACCATTTACCTGCACCGCCACCAGGCGCACCGGGCGATGGACCTGCACGCGCTGCCAGCCCACTTCTTCCGTTTCTGGCTCTGGCTGGCCACCGGCCAAGTCACCAAGGAATGGGTATCCATCCACCGCAAGCACCACGCCAAGTGCGAAACCAAGGACGATCCGCACAGCCCCGTGGCCCACGGC
Organism: Rhodoferax sp. LS1P39; assembly: GCF_056521425.1. Classification (NCBI taxonomy): domain Bacteria; kingdom Pseudomonadati; phylum Pseudomonadota; class Betaproteobacteria; order Burkholderiales; family Comamonadaceae; genus Rhodoferax; species Rhodoferax sp. LS1P39. The sequence continues at coordinate 266,605 of NZ_JBWMAV010000003.1, forward strand.
ATCAAAACCGTGTTTTGGACCGGTGCCGAGCTGTACCGCAAGGAATCCAAGAACCTGGAAACCATCGCCAAGTTCAGCCACGGCTGCCCCACCGACTGGATCGAGCGCAACCTGTACAGCCGTTTCAGCTGGCAAGGCGTGGGCCTGATGCTGATCTTGAACCTGGCCCTGTTTGGTGTCGCCGGTTTGACGGTTTGGGCTATCCAGATGGTGTGGACGCCTTTCTGGGCTGCTGGTGTCATCAACGGCATTGGCCACTACTTTGGCTACCGCAACTTTGAAGCGCCCGATGCCAGCACCAACATTTCGCCCTGGGGCATCATCATTGGTGGTGAAGAGTTGCACAACAACCACCATACCTATCCCACGTCGGCTAAGTTCTCGGTTAAGCCTTACGAGTTCGATATTGGCTGGATGTACATCTGTGCGCTGGAAAAAGTCGGTCTGGCCAAGGTCAAAAAGACCCCGCCCAAGCTGCAACTGGGTGCCGTCAAGCCCGTAGCCGACGAGAAGACGCTGGAAGCGCTGATCACCAACCGCTACGAAGTCATGGCCGGTTTTGCCCGCGAAATGCGCCAGGCCTGCACGGCCGAGCTGGAAGCCATCAAGGCCCGCAAGGGCGATGTGTCGGCTCTGCAAGCCGCCCGGCGCTGGATGCACCGCGATGCCGAAAAAGTACCCGCGTCCGCCAAGCCGCACCTGGACCAGGCCCGTGCCGCCCACCCCGTGCTCGACAAGATGGTGGTGATGCGCGAAGAGCTGCGCCAGATGTGGCTCAACACCTCGCAGTCACGTGAACAGCTCACCATGGACCTGCAAGCCTGGTGCCACCGCGCCGAAAGCAGCGGTATCAAGGCCTTGCAAGACTTCTCCATGAAACTGCGCGCCGCCCATATTGCGTGAACACCCCCAGGCTTGCGCACTTTGTGTCGCAGCGCCACCCCCCTTGCAGGGGGCAACACCAGCAGCCTGGCAAAGCCAGTTCTGCGGTGTTTCTGGACAAACAGCAAAAAGCCCGCTAACGCGGGCTTTTTGCTGTGTGGGCTATCCCCACACGTCCAGCGGCGGATCGTTGGCCACGGCCCGCAGGATGTCGGTGCGCGAGACAAAACCCGTGAGCGTGCCGTTGTCGTCCACCACCGGCAGGCCGGGCAGATGGGTGTCCAGCAGCACCTGGGCAACGCGGCGAATGTCGGTATCTGCCGTCACGCTGGTCACCGGGGTCCACATCACACTGGCCACGGGCAGGGCCATGCGATCCGCCCAATCGGTTGCGTTGGGGGTCTCCAGCGTGGGGTAGATGTCGGCCCGCAGTAGCAGCCCGACCAACTGGCCTTGTGCGTCCACCACCGGCATCTGGCCGACGCGGTGGCGGGCCAGCAGGGCGGCGGCCATGGCCAGCGGCGTATCGGTGCGCACGGTCATGGCGGGCTGGGTCATCAGCAGGCTGACCCGGTCCAGCGGTTGGCGCGGCGTGTAGTGCTCGCTCACCTGGGCGTAGGCGGCCACCGCCGTGGCGGGCAGCAAGGCTTTGGGGTGGGGTGTTTCGGCCTCGAACGGTGTCACGGACAGCTCGGGCTCCAGCACCAGGTCGTTGGCTTCGATGGGGTGCAGGCGCGCCACGGCATTCACCTTGTCGATATGGCGCAGTTGCTCCACCGTTCCGGTGAACACACGCCCCGTGACCCCATAGACTGAAAACATGGCTTGTACCCTCCTGCGGTATACAAACTAACACATTCCGTGTTATTCGTCTGCGTCCGCGCACACCGACTGCGCTACCGCCACCACCCGTGCACTGGCATCCTCTACCCAGCCTATGACCCGCAGGCGGGCGGCTTGCGCGCCTTCGGGAACGCCCAGGGGGCGGATTTCTGCGTGTGCACCGGGTGCGCTCCAGTCCAGTACCAGGCTGTTGCGCACCAGATTGCGTTCCACCGCCGTGCCATCGACCCCGGCCGGAATGGTTTCCACCAGTACCAGCCAGGCCGTGAGCGGGCCGTGGGCCGTGGTGGGCTCCGTTTGCAAGGCGATGGAGGTGCCAATGTAGCCGCCCAGCGCCGGACCACGGGCCACACGCAGTGCCAAAGGCGGTGGCAGGGGGGCGGCGGGGTCTGCGGCCAGCCCCAGGGCTTGCAGCCGGTCCAGGCCGTCCTGGCGGGCCGCAGCCGACAAAGGTGCGTCGTCGCCCTGCGCACCGGGCAGGATCCAGTCCAGGGCTACCGCGCCGAGGCGGGGCAGGGCGGCGTGCGCATCGCTCCAGCAGGCCTCGCAGTCGGCGCTGATGAAGCGCTCCAGCAAAGCCGTGGGTGCCGGTTGCCCTTCGCTGGAGCAGGATGCCTGGGCCAGGGCCACCTGGTGCAGCGCCAGCAGCAGGGCGGCGGCTGCAAGGGCGAGGGATGGTTTCATGGGGTTCCTACAATCGGAAGATGTTCTCTGTAAATACTAACTTGCCCGCCGACAACGCGCCGCTCCTGCACAACCTTAACCCTGAGCAGTTGGCGGCGGTCACCCTGCCCACCGGCCATGCGCTGATTCTGGCCGGGGCGGGTTCCGGCAAGACCCGGGTGCTCACCACCCGCATCGCCTGGCTGCTGCAAACCGGGCGCGTCACCCCCGGCGGCATCCTGGCGGTCACCTTCACCAACAAGGCCGCCAAGGAAATGGTGCTGCGCCTGGGCACCATGCTGCCCATCAACGTGCGCGGCATGTGGATCGGCACCTTCCACGGCCTGTGCAACCGCCTGCTGCGCGCGCATTACAAGCTGGCCAACCTGCCGCAGAGCTTCCAGATCCTGGACACCCAGGACCAGCTCAGCGCCATCAAACGTTTGATGAAGCAATTCAATATAGACGACCAGCAGTACCCTGCCAAACAAACCCAATGGTTCATCGGCAACTGCAAGGAAGAAGGCCTGCGCCCCGGCGATGTGGAAAGCCACGACCCGCAAACTCGCAAGAAAATCGAGATCTACGCGCTCTATGAAGAGCAGTGCCAGCGCGAAGGCGTGGTCGATTTTGGCGAGCTGATGCTGCGCAGTTACGAGTTGCTGCGCGACCAGGATGCCATCCGCGAGCACTACCAGCGCCGCTTCCGCCACATCCTGATCGACGAGTTCCAGGACACCAACAAGCTGCAGTACGCCTGGATCAAGATGCTCAGCGGCCACGGCCCCAAAGATTTGGCCAGCGGTACGGCCCTGCCCGGCGGCAGCGTGCTGGCGGTGGGCGACGACGACCAGAGCATCTACGCCTTCCGGGGTGCGCGGGTGGGCAACATGGCCGACTTTGTACGCGAATTTGGCGTGACCCAGCAGATCAAGCTGGAGCAAAACTACCGCAGCTTCAGCAACATCCTGGACTCGGCCAACCAGCTCATCAGCCACAACAGCAACCGCCTGGGCAAAGACCTGCGCACCACCCAGGGCCCTGGCGAGCCGGTGCGGGTGGTGGAGAACCCGCGCGACCTGGACGAAGCCCAGTGGATCGTGGATGAGGTCAAGCAACTGGTCCGCGACGGCATGCCGCGCCAGGAAATCGCCGTGCTCTACCGCAGCAACGCCCAAAGCCGGGTGATCGAAACCGCGCTGTTCAACGCCGCCATTCCCTACCGCGTGTTTGGCGGCCTGCGCTTCTTCGAGCGGGCCGAAATCAAGCACGCGCTGGCCTATCTGCGCCTGCTGGAGAACGCCAACGACGACACCAGCTTTCTGCGCGTGGTCAACTTTCCTCCGCGCGGCATCGGTGCGCGCAGCCTGGAAATTTTGCAAGATGCCGCCCGTAGCAGCGGCTGCTCGCTGCATGACGCGGTCAGCATCATCCCCGGCAAGGCGGGGGCCAACTTCGGTGCCTTCGTGGCCAAGCTGGACGTGCTGCGTGAGCAGACTGCAGGCCTGTCTTTGCGTGAAATCATCGACCTGGTGCTGGACCACAGCGGGCTGCTGGCCCACTTCAAGGCCGACCGCGAGGGCGAAGACCGGGTGGAAAATTTGGAGGAGCTGGTCAACGCGGCAGAAAGCTTTGTTTCGCAGCAGGGCTTTGGCCGCGATGCCGTGGCCCTGCCGCTGGACGAGCTCAGCCAGTCCCCCGCCAGCCAGGGCCTGGATGCCAGCTTGCCCGCCGCCGACGGCTTCATCGACCAGGACAGCGGCGAAACCCTGTCGCCCCTGGCCGCCTTCCTGACCCACGCCGCCCTGGAAGCGGGCGACAACCAGGCCAAGGCCGGGCAAGACGCGGTGCAGCTCATGACCGTGCACTCCGCCAAGGGTCTGGAATTTGACGCCGTCTTTGTCGGCGGCATGGAAGAAGGCCTGTTCCCGCACGAAAACTCGCTCAGCGACCGCCAGGGCCTGGAAGAAGAGCGCCGCCTGATGTATGTGGCCATCACCCGCGCCCGCCAGCGCCTGTACCTCAGCTTCTCGCAAAGCCGCCTGCTGCACGGCCAGACCCGCTACAACCCGCGCAGCCGCTTCTTTGACGAGTTGCCTGAATCGGCGCTGAAGTGGATCACCTCCAAACCCTCGGGTTACGGATTTGCTCCTAAATCAGGAGCTTCTCACGCTTATGGATACAGCGCTGGGGGCACTTTTAATAAAGAGAATGCGCCTTTCGCCAGCCCCCCCGTGCCACCGCAAAAAACCGCTCCCAGCCACGGCCTGCGGGTGGGCATGCAGGTGTTCCACACCAAGTTTGGCGAGGGCAAGGTCAATCTGCTGGAAGGCAGCGGCGACGATGCCCGCGCCCAAATCAACTTCCCGCGCCACGGCGTGAAGTGGCTGGCTTTGAGCGTGGCCAAGCTCACGCCTGTGCCCTGAAGCGCTTGTCTTCATAGCGTCACACAAGGCGCGCAGCATGGCGGGCACCTAATCCAAGGAGCCCGCCATGACAGACCTGAAAGAATTCCACGTCGGCGACTGTGTCGTCTCGCTGTTTGCCAAGCCGCTGGTGGACGGCACCTGGCTGGCCCGCGTGGGCATTGCGCAGCACTACGGCATGCCCATCCCCAGCCAGCGCACCTTCAGCTTCGACAACCCGTTTGTGTCGGAAGACTCCGCCCTGGCCCACGCCCGCGAGCAGGGCCTGCGCATTGCGCGCGACCCGGTGGCGTTTTTGCAGATGGCGTAATTTGCGGCTGGATGGGTATGGCTCCTTCCCCCGCCGGGGGAAGGTTGGGATGGGGGGCTCAGTCCTTACGGTCGGATGGCGTCAATCGGCATCCCTGGCCGGGAGTTGCGCCCGGCGGCGCAGTGACTTTTCTTTTGCGCAAAAGAAAAGTCACCAAAAGAAAGGCGCCCCAACTGTCTGCGCCCCTGCGCTGGCGCTACGGGGAACCTGCGGTGCTCGCTTTGGGCGGGGTCTGGCTAAACTCGCCTGCGGCTCAAACAGACGCCAGCCCTTTTCCGCCCAAAGCTGTGCTCCTCGGCGCATACAGATGGGGACCCCGGGGATCGGTGGCGCTTTGCGCTACATCGCGCCTAGGGCGCGAGCCCGGCAAGGCCGGGCTGGGTGTCCGCTCCCGTGTCCACGCCGTGTGGCGTCGGCGAGTAGCGCAGGGCTGGGCGGATCAGGGCTGGCGTTGTTTGAGCGCAGCGAGTTTAGCCAGACCCCGCCCAGACCGAGCAACGCAGCGTACCGGCGCAGCCGGGCGACGACTTCGGCTCGCCTTTTCTTGCTGACTTCTTTTGGCGAAGCAAAAGAAGTTAGTCGCCCGCCGGGGCGAGACCCGGCCAGGGATGTCCGTGGTGGTCACCCACCGCATCGTACTTTCATGCCAAATCGGCCTCTACCGCCCATTCCTTAAGCACAGAGAGCTATACAAAAAGTAGCGTTGTTGGCCATCAAAAAAGCCCGCTGGTTGAATGCCAGCGGGCTTTTGGCGAGGCAGGCTGTGAATTACGTTCCGATACGCCCACCGTCGATCTTGGTGATCACGATGGTGGCCGAGCGGGGGCGCTGGCCTGCGCCGTATCCTGCGTTGGCGGGCCACTGGCTGGTGTACTTGGCGGGGGTGTTCACGTCGGCCATCTTGGTGCCTTCGCCGGGGTGCTGGATGTTGATGAACAACGCGCGGCCATCGGGGGTTTCGCACAGGCCGGTGATTTCGCAGTCCTTGGGGCCCACCAGAAAACGCTTCAGCGTAGCCGGGGTAGGGGCTTTGCCCACGTAGGTGTCCACCTTTTTCACGCTGCCGTCGGCACGCGGGAAGCTCAGCGTCTTCTTGCCACCGTCGCCCACGCGGCCTGGCATACCGGCCAGCAGCATGCAGTTGGTCTTGTCGGTATAGGCACCGTCGTCGGTCTGGATCCAGCACAGGCCGGTGGCCTCGCTGAAGGCCAGGCCGTCGGGGGCGGACATGTCGTTGTCGTCGGTCAGGCCGGACAGGTTGACCAGGCTCTTGTCGGCATCGGCTTCGGCGGCAAACAGGTACACGTCCCAGGTAAACGCGGTGGCGGTGGGCGTGGCCTGGGCGGCACGGATGATGTGGCCGTTGACGTTGCCTTTGCTCTCCTTGCCGTCCTTCATGTCGCTGTAGCTGCGCGGGTTGGCGGCATCGGTAGACACTTCGCCATCCACGGTGCGGTTGGAGTTGTTGGTCAGGCTCATGTAGAACTCGCCGGTGCGCGGGTTGATGCCACCCCACTCGGGGCGGTCCATCTTGGTGGCACCGGCAGCGTCGGCGGCCAGGCGGGTGAACACGGCGATGTCGGCAGCGGTCTTGAACTCGAAGTCGGGGTAGGCGGCGATGAAGGGGTTGTTCATCGACAACTCCAGCCACTCACCGGTGCCGTCGGCCTTGAACTTGGCGGCAAACAGTGTGCCCTGGTCCATGTACTTGTCGCCCACGGCCAGGCGGTCGGCGGGGTTGGCATCGGCGGCATCCCACTTGGCAGCCGAGACAAACTTGTACATGTATTCGCCGCGTGCATCGTCGCCCATGTAGGCCACCACGGGCTGGCCGACCACCGGCTTGGAGAAGCTCACGCTCTCGTGGGCAAAGCGGCCCAGGCCAGTGCGTTTGCGCAGGGGTTGCTGGGTGTAGGCATCCATTTCGACCACAAAGCCGAAGGTGTTCATCTCGTTGCGGTAGTCGCCCTGGGCGTTGGCCGCGATGGCGCTGTTGTTCCAGCGCACGTACTGGTCGGCGGTGCCACCGGTTTCCCAGCCGTGGCGGCTGGCGGCACCGGCGGGGCGGCCATAGCGCACCAGACCGGCTACCGACGGGTCTTTTTTGCCGCGCTTGTCGTCGTCTTTGGCATCGCGGGTGAAGTAGCCAAACCAGTTTTCTTCGCCCGACACAAAGGTGCCCCAAGGCGTTTTGCCGGTGCCGCAGTTGTTCAGCGTGCCACGGCAGCGGGTGCCGTCGGCGCTGTACTTGGTGACCATGTGGGCCGTACCCATGGCCGGGCCGCGCAGCACGGCTTCGGTCATGCTGGTGACGCGGCGGTTCAAGGCCGAGCCGGGCTGGTACTTCCAGGCACCGCCGGCGGTGCTGACTTCCACCACCGACAGGCCGTGGATGGCCAGCTCTTTGTCCACCTCGGCCGCAGGGCGGGGCAGGGCGGATTTGCCGCCGTTGGCGTGGATAAAGAAGGACGACAGCTTTTCGTCCGTGGTGGCTTCGTGGTTCATGGCCAACAGGCCGCGGTTCGTCGAGCTGAGCGATGGTTTGCCGTTGGCATCCAGACCAAACCATTCCATGCCGTCGTGGTGGTCGCCCGCGCGCTTGTCCATGTCGGCATCGCTGCCGTCGTTTTTGAAGGGTGTGGCACCGCCCAGGATCGGGTCGCCCAGGGCGTAAATGATTTCCACCTTGTAGCCCGCAGGCACGCTTACCGCATCGGCCAGGCTCTTGGGCACGGCGTTGAAGGCCAGCAGGCGCTCATTGCTGGCGGACTGCATCGCGCTGTCGGTGGCGCAGCCAGTGATAGCTGCTGCGCCCAGCAGCGTGGTGGCTGCCGTGCCTGCACCGCTGACCAGCAGGTTGCGGCGGCTCAAACGTGTGTCTAGTACGGCATCAAAGTGCGGGTTGGCCGAGCGGTTGGAGTCTTCTTCGTTGAAAGGGGAGTTCATATGCGTGGGGGGGGGTGTAGGAGGAATGGGGGTAACCCCGTGATCATCCTTGCCCGATATGACAACGCCGTGAAACTTGAATGACAGGCTGGGATGCTGGGTTTTTATTTCAATAATTCAATTAAACTTGAAATATGAAAACGATTCCGCTCGATGAAACCGCTGCCGTCCGCGCCCTGGCAGCCCTGGCCCAGGCCCAGCGCCTGCGCGCCTTTCGCGCCCTGGTGGTGGCCGGGGCCGAAGGCCTGACCCCCGGTGCCATGGCCGAGCAACTCGGCGTGGCCCCCAGCGCACTGTCGTTCCACCTCAAGGAGCTCACCCACGCGGGCATGGTAGCCAGCGAGCCACGTGGCCGCAACCTGGTGTACCGCGCCCAGTTCGACCAGATGAATGCGCTACTGGCCTACCTGACCGAGCACTGCTGCCAGGGCGCGGCCTGTGCGGTGACCGATGCGGGCTGTGTGGACTGCTAGGTCGAAATTTATAAGAAATAGGGCTCTAGCGCCCTATCCATAAGCGCAACAAGCTCTTTATTTAATAGCATTTTCCTTTCACCACTGGAGATTCCCATGGAAACCCAAGCCATCAACGTCCTGTTCCTGTGCACCCACAACTCGGCCCGCAGCATCCTGGCCGAAGCCATGCTGAACCACATTGCGCGGGGTCGGTTCAAGGCCTATTCCGCAGGCAGCAGCCCGCGTGAGAACCAGCAGCCCAACCCCCTGGCTTTGCAGGTGCTGCAAACCGCCGGGGTCAGCACCGAGGGCCTGCACAGCAAGAACTGGGACCAGTTTGGCGGCTTGAACGCGCCGCATATGGACCTGGTCATCACCGTGTGCGACAACGCCGCCGGTGAAGCCTGCCCCTACTGGCCCGGCCAGCCCGCCACCGCGCATTGGGGCTACCCCGACCCGTCCGAAGTGCCGGGCACCGATGCCCAGCGACTGGAAGCCTTCCGCCAAACCCTGCACGCTATCCGCCGCCGCCTGGAGCTGCTGGTCAACTTGCCCGCCGCCAGCATAGACAAGCTGATGCTGCAGACCGCCGTGCGCTCGCTGTCCACATCGTGAGCCGCGCTGTCCACCCCCACAGCCTGCCCCAGCAACTGCTGGCCGAGTGCCTGGGCACGGCGGCGCTGCTGTGCGCAGTGATTGGCTCCGGCATCATGGCCGAGCGGCTGGCGGGCGGCAATGTGGCGGTGGCGCTGCTGGCCAACACGCTGGTGACGGTGTGGGCGCTGTATGTGCTGATCGAAACCCTGGGGCCGGTGAGCGGCGCGCACTTCAACCCGCTGGTGACCTTGGTTATGTGGTCAAAAAAGCAGCTAGCGCCCATGGATAGGGCGCAAGCAGCTCTGCTTTTTATAGTGTTTCAACTGCTGGGTGCGGTGCTGGGGGCCTGGCTGGCGCACGCCATGTTCGACCTGCCCCTTCTGCAAACCAGCGCCAAGCTGCGCACCGGCAGCGGCCAGTGGATCGCCGAGGCGGTGGCTACCGCCGGGCTGATTTTCACCATCCTGCGCGCCCCGGCGGGCAAGGCCAGCCTGCTGGTGGCCAGCTACATCGGCGCGGCCTACTGGTGTATGGCCAGCACCAGTTTCGCCAACCCCGCCGCCGTGCTGGGCCGAAGCTTAAGCGACAGTTTTGCGGGCATCGCCCCAGTTAGCGCGCCCGGCTTTGTGCTGGCGCAGTGCGCAGGCGCGCTCATCGGCCTGGGCCTGGCCACCCTGTTTGAAACGAAAGAAAAACCATGACCACCACCATCTTCCACAACCCGGCCTGCGGCACCTCTCGCAACGTGCTGGCGCTGATCCGCAATGCGGGCATAGAGCCCACCATCGTCGAATACCTGAAAACCCCGCCCAGCCGCGCCCAGTTGCTGGCCTTGCTCGCCCAGCTGGGCCTGCCGGTGCGTGCCGTGCTGCGCAAAAAGGGCACGCCCTACGAAGAACTGGGTTTGGCTAACCCCGAGCTCAGCGACGACACGCTGCTTGACGCCATCCTGGCCCACCCCATCCTGCTGGAGCGGCCCATCGTCACTACGGCGCTGGGCAGCAAGCTGTGCCGCCCGTCCGAGGCGGTGCTCGACATCCTGCCCGCGCCGCAATTGGGCGCGTTTGCCAAGGAAGACGGCGAACAGGTCGTCAACGCCCAGGGGGAACGCCTTGTCCCCTAATGTGTTACCTAATATCGCCCCCGCGCTGTTCCAGGTGCCCACCCAGGCCGCCCTGCACAGCGCGCCGCCCAGCACCCACCCGCCGCGCATCCTGCTGCTGTACGGCTCGCTGCGCGAGCGCTCGTTCAGCCGCCTGCTGAGCGAAGAGGCCGCCCGGCTGCTGACGGCCATGGGCGCGGAAACCCGCACCTTCGACCCGCACGGCCTGCCGTTGGCCGACGGCGCGCCCGACACCCACCCCAAGGTGCAGGAGCTGCGCGAGCTGGTGCTGTGGAGCGAGGGCATGGTCTGGACATCGCCCGAACGCCACGGCGCGATGACCGGCACCATGAAAACCCAGATCGACTGGATTCCGCTCACCCAGGGCGCGGTGCGGCCCACCCAGGGCAAAACGCTGGCGGTGATGCAGGTTAGTGGCGGCTCGCAGTCGTTTAACGCGGTGAACCAGCTGCGTGTGCTGGGCCGCTGGATGCGCATGCTGACCATCCCCAACCAGTCGTCGGTGGCCAAGGCGTTTCTGGAATTTGACGAGGCCGGGCGCATGAAACCCTCGGCCTACTATGACCGGGTGGTGGACGTGGTGGAAGAACTGCTCAAGTTCACCTTGCTGACCCGCGACGCGTCGGCCTACCTGGTCGACCGCTACAGCGAGCGCAAGGAAAGTGCCGAAGCGCTGTCCCAGCGCGTGAACCAAAAAACCCTTTAGAACCGAAAGCCCCGCATGTCCACTGCACACCCGGAAGTTGCCATTGTGGGAGGCGGGCAGGCGGCCCTGTCGGTGGCCTACTTTCTGCGCCGTGCCCAGCGCAGCTTTGTGATTCTGGATGCCGAAGCCGCGGCGGGCGGTGCCTGGCAGCACGCCTGGCCGTCGCTGCAGCTGTTTTCCCCGGCGGCCTGGAGCTCCATCGCAGGGTGGCCCATGCCGCCGGTGCAGGGGGCCTACCCCACGCGCGCCGAGGTGATCGCCTACCTGCAGCAGTACGAGGCGCGCTATTCCCTGCCGGTGGAGCGTCCGGTCTGGGTATCAGGCATAGAGCGGGCCGGGCATGGTTTTGTGGTGCGGGCCGGGGCGCGCACCTGGCCCTGCCAGGCCGTGGTCAGCGCCACCGGCACCTGGCGCAAACCGCATATACCGTCGTACCCGGGGCAGGACTTGTTCCAGGGCGTGCAACTGCACTCGGCGCACTACGCGGGCCCGGCTGCCTGGGCGGGCAAGCGGGTGCTGGTGGTGGGCGGCGGCAACTCAGGCGCGCAGATCGTGGCCGAGCTGTCGCAGGTGGCGCACACGCAGTGGGTCACGCCCCAGCCGCCGGTGTTTTTGCCCGATGCGGTGGATGGCCGGGTGCTGTTCGAGCGGGCCACTGCGCGCTGGAAGGCGGCGCAGGAGGGGCGCACGCTGGAACAGCAAAGCGGCGAACTAGGCGGCCTGGGCGACATCGTGGTGATTGCCTCGGTGGCCGAAGCCCGGGCGCGTGGGGTCTTGCAGGCGCGGCGGCCCTTCACCCGCATGGCGGCGCACGGCGTGGTCTGGCCCGATGGCACGGCATCCGAGGTGGATGGGGTGCTGTGGTGCACCGGCTTTGCGCCCGCGCTGGACCACCTCGACGGCCTGGGGCTGGTGCACGATGGGCGGGTGGCGGTGCAGGGCACCCAGGCGGTGGAACAGCCCGGCCTGTGGCTGGTGGGCTACGGCGAATGGACGGGCATGGCCTCGGCCACGCTGGTGGGCGTGATGCGCAGCGCACGCAGCACGGCGCTGGAGATCGACACCTATCTCGGCCCCCGTGCAGTGGCCGATAATTTATAAGAAATCGGCCTCCAGCGCTTATTCAATCAGCGCAAGCAGCTATTTATTCAATAGCGTCGGGGGCTTTCTCTTCGACCTCGTCAGCGCTGAAGCTGTCGCGGAAGGTGAAGTAAATCGAGGTCAGGAACATGCAGGTGGTCAGCAGGGTGACCACAAACGCACCCACGCCCACAAAGGCGGGCTGGCCCAGCAGCGCGGCCAGCACCTGCACCACCATGCCCACCACCACCAGCACGCCAAACCAGCTCAGGCCAAACAACAGGTAGGCGCCCTTGTTGCGCCAGCAGGCCACCAGGCTGAAGAACAGGCTTTTGCCCGGGCTGATGCCGTGCCAGTGCACCAGCGCAGGCGCATGCCAGAAGGCCAGCGACAGCGGCAGGTGCAAAACCATGAAGGCCAGCATGCCCGCCTGCACCTGCAGGGGTTCGTCAGCGGCATCGTCGGCCCCGCGGTTGCCCAGGAAGACGCGGGCGAATTCGCCGCCATCGGTCAGCGCCGAGATGGCCAGCACAGCCATGAAACCCGCCGCGTACATCGCGCCCAGCACCAGCATCGGGCGGATGCCTTGTTGTCCGGCGCGCAGGGCGCTGAGCAGGATGCTGGGGGTGGGGAACTTGCCCTTGGCGGCCTCTTGGCTGGCGGCCATCATGGCCAGCGCCATGGTGGGCAGGAGCACCATGGCGGCGATGCTGCCCAAAATGGGCACCAGGCTGATGATGCTGAGTGTGGCCATGCACATGAAGAACAGCCCGGTCAGCGCCAGCGGCTGCTGGAAGAAGGTCTGGATGCCCAGCCGCACCCACAGGGTGCCTGTGCGCGCGGGGACGATTTGGAGTTTCATGGGGGTTTAAAGATTCACGATAGGGTGACGGGGTGGGCTATGCGTTGGCGCAGCACACGCTCAAAGTGCGTCGGGTCGTGGGCCTGCAGCAGCGCGGCTTCGCGGGGCAGGTGGAAGTCCCACAGGCGTGAAATCCAGAAGCGCAAGGCCCCGGCGCGTAGCAGGGCGGGCAGCAACTGGCGCTCGGCGGCGGCCAGCGGGCGCACTGCCTGGTAGGCGGCCAAAAAGGCATCGTAGCGGGCCGCGTCGTGGGCCCCGCTGGGCAGGGCTATGCACCAGTCGTTCAGGCACACGGCGATGTCGAACAGCCAGGCATCCGTGCCCGCAAAGTAAAAGTCGAAAAAGCCGCTTAGCTGGGGCTTGCCGTCTACCGTGTCGAACATCACGTTGTCGCGGAACAGGTCGGCGTGGATGGCTCCCTGGGGCAGGGCGGCGTAGGCGCTGGAGGCGGCGATGTGGTTCTGGTAGGCCAACTCACTCTGCAGCAACTGGGCCTGGGCGGGCTCCAGAAACGGCAGCACCACGGGGGTGGTATCAACCCACCAGGCCAGGCTGCGCAGATTGGGTTGGTCCATGGCGAAGTCGCGCCCGGCGAGGTGCATGCGCGCCAGCATGTCGCCCACGGAGGCGCAATGCGGCACACCGGGGGCCAGCTCGCTTTTGCCGCGCAGCTTGGTGACCACCGAGGCAGGCTTTTTCTTGACCGTGTGCAGGATGTTGCCCGCCTTGTTGCCCATGGGGTCGGGCACCGGAATGCCGCGCTGGGCCAGGTGCTTCATCAGATGCAGGTAGTAGGGCAACTGCTCGAAGCCCAGGCGCTCGAACAGGGTGAGCACGTACTCGCCGCTGTCGGTGGTGGCGAAGTAGTTGGTGTTCTCGATGCCGCCCTGGATGCCGCGCAGCGCGGTGACATCCCCTAAATCCAGCTGGCGCAGCAGCGCTGTGGCCTCTTTCAAAGAGACATTTGTATAAACCGCCATGCTCAGAAGTTGATCAGTTTCCAGACCCGCGTGCCCACGCTGCCCTGGCCGCCGTCGCGCCCGTCGATGGTGCGGTTGCGGGCCGCATTGGCGGGCACCACTTCATACGCGGGCAGGCCGTTGCTGGGTTTGACGGTGATGGTTTGCGTCTCGCCGCCCACGCGCAGCTCGTTGATGCGGGCACCCGCGTCCTGCACTTCAATGTGCTGGATGCGCTGGTCGATCGGTGGTGTGGGGGCCGCAGGGGTGGCGGCCCAGGCTGGGGATAGACCGAGCAGGAAAAAGGGGAGGATGTGGTAAGCGCGCATAAACGGATTGTAGAGGGCTAGCCTTGAGCCTAACCTTGGGCAAAGGGGCGTGTGGGGTCGCTGCACCAGTCGCTCCAGCTCCCGGCGTACAGGCCGGTGCGGCCCAGTCCGGCGATTTCCATGGCGATCAGGTTGGGGTTGGCGCTGACACCGCTGCCGCAGTGGTGTACCACGCTGGCCGGGTCGCGGCTGCCCAGCAGGGCGGTGAATTCGGCGTGCAGCACTTCGGCAGGCTTGAACTTGCCGTCTGGCCCCAGGTTGTGGCTGAACGGGCGGTTGAGTGCACCGGGGATGTGGCCCGCCACCGGGTCTAGCGGCTCGACCTCGCCCTTGAAGCGCGGCGTGGCCCGGGCATCGACGATGGTCTGGCTGGCGCGGCCCAACTGGTTTACTACGGTTTCTGTAGCTACCAAGCTAGACAGCGTGGGCGCTAGCATGAAATTTGTTGGGGTTTTTGTGGGCTCGGCCCCAGCGCTCACCGCACCGCCCGCCGCCTGCCAGGCCTGCAGGCCACCGTCCAGCACGGCCACGGCCTCCACGCCCACCCAGCGCAGCATCCACCACAGGCGGCCCGCGTAGTTGACACCGTTGCGGTCGTACACCACGGCCTGCATGCCGTTGGCAAAGCCCACGCTGCCCAGCCAGGCGGCAAAGGCTTCCTGTGTGGGCAGCGGGTGGCGGCCGCCGGACATCGCCGGGCCGGTTTTGGCGCTCAAGGCCGTGTCCAGGTGCGCGTACACCGCGCCGGGGATGTGGGCGGCCCGATAGGCCTGCTGGCCTGCGTCGGGCTGCATCAGATCGAAAGTGCAGTCGAACACCATGTGCGGCGTGGCCAGCGACTGGAGTTGCTCTACGGAAATGAGGGGTGTGTACATGGTCATCCTAGTGTTCTTCGGCCGGGGCGTTGGGTGCCGCGCGGGCGCGCAATACCGTGGCGGCAATGCCGCTGGCGGTGATCAGCGCCATGCCCGCCCAGCCCATGGTGGTAATGCGGTCGCCAAACAGCACCAGGCTGTAGATGGCCGCAAACACAATGCCCGAATACTGCAGGCTGGCCACGGTGAGCATCGCGCCCTCGGTCTTGGCACCCGAGTAGGCGCGGGTCATGAACAACTGGCCCAGGGCCGCCAGCAGGCCGATGGGCAGCAGCCACAGGGCGGCCATCCAGTCCCAGGTGGACTGCTGGCCCACCAGCAGCATGCCGATGCCGCCCGCAATGGCCGAGCCCATGGCAAAGTAAAACACGGTGCGGGCCTCGGGCTCGCCAATGCGTGACAAGGCCATCACCTGCATATAGGCAAAGGCCGCGCCCAGGCCGGAGAGCAGGCCGATCAGCCCGGCAAACATCTCGTTCTGGTCCAGGCTGGGGCGCAGCACCATCACCACGCCCACAAACCCGGCCATCACGGTGAGCACCAGCGGGCCTTGCTGCAGCGGGCCTGCGCCCTGGCCGGGCCGCCAGGCCAGCAGCGCGCCGCCCACCAGAAAGGCGGCAATCCACACGCTGCTCATGTAGTTCAGCGTCATGGCGGTGGCCAGCGGCAGGTGGGCGATGGCATAGAACCACGCGCCCAGCGAGGCCACGCCGATGGTGCTGCGCCAGGCGTGCATGCCGGGGTAGGCGGTTTTCAGGGCCACGCCCTGGGCCCGGGCCAGCACGGCCAGCAGCGCCATGCCGATCAGCCCCCGGTAGAACACCAGCTCGGCCGAGTTGAAGTGGGCCGAGGCAATCTTCACGCAGACCCCCATGCTGGCAAATACAAACGCCGCCAACACCATCCAAAGTGCCTGCATGGGCTGCTTTCTAGAAATTTATAGGAAAAATGCCACTAGCGCCCATTCCATGAGCGCAAGCAGCTACTATTTTTATAGTGTTTCGCCGGTCATTGCCTTGCGGTACCACTCGTGGAAGTGCTGCATGCCGTCTTCCATGGGGCTTTGGTAGGGGCCGACTTCGTTGTCGCCGCGCTGCAGCAGGGCCTTGCGGCCCGCGTCCATGCGCAGGGCGATTTCGTCGTCTTCCACACAGGTTTCCATGTAGGCGGCCTGCTGGGCCTCGACGAAGTCGCGCTCGAAGCAGGCGATTTCTTCGGGGTAGAAGAACTCCACCATGTTCAGCGTCTTGTTCGGGCCGATCGGGTGCAGGGTGGACACGGTGAGCACGTGCGGATACCACTCGACCATCACGTTGGGGTAGTAGGTGAGCCAGATCGCACCGTGCTTGGGCGGCGTGCCCTGGTTGTAGGTTTTGAGCGCATCCTGCCAACGCTGGTAGGCCGGGCTGCCTGCCACGCCCAGGCGCTGCGCCAGGCCTACGGTTTGCACCGAATACTGTTCCTTGAACTCCCATTGCAGGTCGTCGCAGGTGACAAAGCCGCCCAGTCCGGGGTGGAAGGGGCCGACGTGGTAGTCCTCCAGATAGACCTCGATGAAGGTCTTCCAGTTGTAGTCGCACACGTGCATCTCCACGTGGTCGAGCACGTGGCCGCTGAAGTCCAGGTCGGCCAGCGGGCCCATGTGGGCCAGGTCGGCTTTGACATCGCGGCTGCCTTCAAACAGCAGCCCATTCCACTCTTGCAGCGGGTACTGGTTCAGGTTCAGGCAAGGGTCCTGGGCGAAATGCGGCGCGCCCAGCAAGGTGCCGGTGGGGGCATGCGCACCGCCGCTATAGGTCCAGCGGTGCAGCGGGCAGACGATATTGCCGCCCGCGCTGCCCTGCTGGGTGGTGTTCAGCGAACCCCGGCCCTTGAGCATCACCGCCTGGCGGTGGCGGCAGACGTTGGACACCAGCTCCACGCCGCGCGGCGTGCGGGTGAGCACGCGGCCCTCGCCCTCCTGTGGCAGGGCGTAGTAGTCGCCCACTTCGGGCACGGCCAGTGTGTGGCCGACATAGCGTGGCCCCCGCTGGAACAGGGTGGCGACTTCGCGCTGGAACAGCGCTTCGTCAAAGTAGCTTGAAACTGGTAGTTGGCTTGCGGCCTGCTGCAGTTGAAGACTTAAATCAGACATGGGTTGTCCTGACAAGACTCCCCCTATGAAGGGGCAGGGTAGGCGCGAGAAACTCGCGCGGAAGAGGCTCCGGCAGGGTTGGAGGGGCTCCAGCCGTTGGCGAAAAGAGGGGCGATTGTAACCGGCGGGGTGGTTTTTGCCGGGCCACGCCGCCGTGCCGTGCCTGCCCGTAAAATCGGCCCTTCTTTACCTATCCATCCTTCTGCCCCTCCATGCCCAAGGCCGCTGCCCCAACCGATAAAAACGCACCTTCCCAGGCCCTGCCTGCCAGCTACGAGGCTGCGCAGACGGAGCTGGAGCAACTGGTCGGCCAACTCGAATCGGGCCAGATGCCGTTGGAGCAGCTGCTGGGCGGTTACCAGCGCGGTGCCCAGTTGTTACAGTTTTGCCGCGACAAGCTCGATGCGGTGGAGCAGCAGATCAAGGTGCTGGACCAGGGTGTACTCAAACCCTGGGCCCTGGAATGAGCGCGGCGGCTTTTGATTTGCAGGCCTGGAGCACCCAGGCGCTGGCGGTGGTGGAGCAGGCGCTGAGCGACTGGGTGGCCGCCGGTGGCGTGGTCGATGCCGAGCATCCCGCCCCCGCCGCCTTGCGCGAAGGCATGCGCTACGCCGTGCTGGACGGTGGCAAACGCCTGCGCCCGCTGCTGGTGCTGGCTGCCCGCGAAGCCGTGGCCAGCTTTGATCCTGCGGGTGTGGCCGCCGGGCTGGATGACGCCGCCTTGCGCGCCGCCTGTGCCGCCGAGCTGATCCACGCCTACTCCCTGGTGCACGACGACATGCCGTGCATGGACAACGACATCTTGCGCCGCGGCAAGCCCACGGTGCATGTGCAGTTTGGCGAAGCCCAGGCCCTGCTGGCGGGCGATGCCCTGCAGGCGCTGGCCTTTGAAATACTCACCCCTGAAGCGGCCGAGGCCCCGGCCAGCGTGCAGGCCACGCTGTGCCGCCTGCTGGCCCAGGCTGCGGGCTACCAGGGCATGGCGGGCGGGCAGGCGATTGATCTGGCCAGCATCGGCATGGCCTTGACGGAAGAAGAATTGCGCTGCATGCACCGCCTGAAAACCGGTGCCCTGCTGCAAGGCAGCGTGATGATGGGCGCGGCCTGCAGCGCCCGCCCGCTGCCCCCGGCCACCCGCAACGCCTTGAACACCTACGGCGCGGCCCTGGGCCTGGCCTTCCAGGTGGTAGACGACATCCTGGACGTGACCGCCGACTCGGCCACGCTGGGCAAAACGGCGGGCAAGGATGCCGCCCAGGACAAACCCACTTACGTCTCCTTGCTGGGGCTGGACCGCTCCCTGGCCTATGCCCAGGAACTGCTGGCCCAGGCCCTGACCGCGCTGGATGCCAGCGACTTGCCCAACACCCGGGCCCTGCGCGCTTTGGCGGATATGGTTGTGAACCGCTCCAGCTGAGACCGCGCCCGCCCCAGAAAAAAATTATGAACCCTGCGTCCTACCCACTGCTGGAAACCATCAACGACCCGGCCGACCTGCGCCGTTTGCCGCGGGCCGATCTGAAGCCGCTGGCCGACGAGCTGCGCGCCTTCGTGATCGACAGCGTGTCCAGAACCGGCGGCCACCTGAGCTCCAACCTGGGTACGGTGGAGTTGACCGTGGCGCTGCATTACGTGTTCAACACCCCCGAAGACCGGCTGGTGTGGGACGTGGGCCACCAGACCTATCCGCACAAAATCCTCACCGGGCGGCGCGACCGCATGGCCAGCCTGCGCCAGTTGGGCGGCCTGTCGGGCTTTCCCACGCGGGCCGAGAGCAAATTTGACGCGTTTGGCACGGCGCACTCCAGCACCTCCATCTCGGCCGCCCTGGGCATGGCCATGGCCGCCAAGCAAAAGGGTGACAAGCGGCACAGCGTGGCCATCATCGGCGACGGTGCCATGAGCGCAGGCATGGCGTTTGAGGCGCTGAACAACGCCGGTGTGTGCGACTGCAACCTGCTGGTCATCCTGAACGACAACGACATGAGCATCAGCCCGCCCGTGGGCGCGCTGAACCGCTACCTGGCGCAGCTGATGAGCGGCCAGTTCTACGCCGCGGCCAAAAACGTGGGCAAACAGGTGCTCAAGGGCGCGCCGCCGCTGTTCGAGCTGGCCCGCCGCCTGGAACAGCACGCCAAGGGCATGGTGGTGCCCGCCACGCTGTTCGAGCAGTTTGGCTTCAACTACATCGGCCCCATCGACGGCCACGACCTCGAATCGCTGATCCCCACGCTGGAAAACATCAAGCACCTCACCGGCCCACAGTTCTTGCATGTGGTCACCAAAAAAGGCCAGGGCTACCAGTTGGCCGAGGCCGACCCCGTGGCATACCACGGCCCGGGCAAGTTCGACCCTGCCGTGGGCCTGCAAAAAGCCGCTGCGCCGGGCAAAGCCACCTTCACCCAGGTGTTTGGCACCTGGCTGTGCGACATGGCCGCGCAAGACAACCGCCTGGTCGGCATCACGCCCGCCATGCGCGAAGGTTCGGGCCTGGTGGAGTTTGAAAAGCGCTTTCCCCAGCGCTACTTTGATGTGGGCATTGCCGAGCAGCACGCGGTGACCTTCGCCGCCGGCATGGCCTGCGAAGGCCTGAAGCCGGTGGTCGCCATCTATTCCACCTTTTTGCAGCGCGCCTACGACCAATTGATCCACGACGTGGCCCTGCAAAACCTGCCCGTCGTGTTTGCCCTGGACCGCGCCGGGCTGGTGGGGGCCGACGGTGCCACCCACGCCGGGGCCTACGACATTCCTTTCCTGCGCTGCATCCCCAATATGGGCGTGGCCTGCCCGGCCGACGAGAACGAATGCCGCCGCCTGCTGAGCAGCGCCTTTGCCCAAGACAACCCGGTGGCCGTGCGCTACCCGCGCGGTGCTGGGGCCGGTGCGGCGATGGAGCTAGGCCTGCAGCCGCTGTCCTACGGCAAGGGCGAAATCCGCCGCAGCTCCAGCCAGGCTTCGGGCATCGCGATTCTGGCCTTCGGTACCCTGCTGTACCCCGCGCTGGCCGTGGCCAACAAGCTGGATGCCACCGTGGCCAATATGCGCTGGGCTAAGCCGCTGGATGTGGAGCTGCTGCTGAAAATCGCCGCCACGCATTCCGCTCTGGTCACGGTAGAAGACGGTGCCGCCCTGGGCGGTGCGGGCAGCGCGGTGCAAGAGGCCTTGCAGGCCGCGGGCATTACCCTGCCGGTGCTGACGCTGGGCCTGTCCGATGTGTTTATCGAACACGGCGACCCGGCGGTGCTGATGGCCCAGCAAGGGCTGGACGCGGCGGGTATCGAAAAATCTATAGAAAAACGCTTCCCCGCGCTTGTACATCAAGCACAAGCAGCTCTTAAATTAGTAGCATAAGGCGGTTGCAGGCTCCCTATTTTTAGCCTGCTTTAACCCCATCGCCGCGTCGGCAACGTTTCAGTCAGCTCCAACACTTATTTCTGGAGCTGACCAATGAAACTCACATCGCTGGGTCTTTCCGTCCTGCTGGCCTGCGCCAGCCTGCACGCGCAAGCAGTAGGCCGTCTCGCCGACATCACCATCGTGGACCGTGACTCCGGCGCCAGGCTGCCGGTGTACGCGCATCGCGGTGAATACTGGGTGGCGGGCAGGCCGGGTGCGCGTTACGCGGTGTCGGTGCGCAACCGGCTGGCGGGGCGCGTGCTGGCCGTGGCGTCGGTCGATGGCGTGAACGTTCTCAGCGACGAAACCGCCTCCTGGGAGCAGACCGGCTATGTTTTTTCGGCACGCCAAAACTACCAAATCACCGGCTGGCGCAAGAGCGACCAGGAAGTGGCGGCCTTCGAGTTTGCCGATGCCCGCGACTCGTATGCCGGGCGCACCGGTCGGCCGGGCCAGGTCGGCGTCATCGGCGTGGCGCTGTTCCGTGAACAGGTGCCCGAGCAGGTCGCTGTTCCCCAGACGCGCCGCAACGCCGAATCCAAGGATGAAAACGCGGACAGCACCACTGCGGGAGCCGCTGAAAAACGCGCAGCCGCCCCCGCCGCCGCCGCCAAGTTGGGCACGGCCCATGGCGCGCGTGAAAGCTCGGTGGTGTCGCACACCACGTTCGAGCGCCAGCAAGCGCGGCCGGACGAAATTGTGCGTATCCGGTATGACAGCCGCGAAAACCTGCTGGCCAGCGGCGTGATTCCCCAGCCGCTGGCACGCGCGCCGGTGCCCAATCCATTGCCCAATCCGTTTCCGGGCTCGGTGGACACGGCGTATGTGCCCGATCCGCCTGCACACCGCTAGCGTTTTACCGAGGTGCACCGCATCGGATAATCCAGCGCATGCCCGGCGCGTCCCCACCGACCCCACCCGCAGAAGAGCCCGATGAAGCGCTCATGCTGCGTTATGCGGCGGGCGACATCGCCGCCTTCGACCTGCTGTACACCCGCCACGTCTTGGGCGTGTGGCGCTATCTGTTGCGCAGCGTCAGGGTGGCGGCGCTGGCCGACGACTTGCTGCAGGACGTGTGGTTCTCCGTGGCACGCCAGGGCGGTGCCATGCAGGACACGCCCGGCACCGCTTACCAGCCCAGTGCGCGTTTCAAGACATGGTTGTTCACCATCGCGCACCACCGGCTGGTGGACCATTTCCGCAGCGTCAAAAACCATGTCCGGCTGGACGATGCAGGCAGCGATGGCCACGACCGGCTGGCCGATACCCTGGCGGCGGACTCGGGTTTCGGCCCGGTGCGGCAGCTGCAGTCGCGCCAGCAAGCCGCCGCCCTGATCGAAGCGGTGGAGCAATTGCCCGGCGAACAACGCGAAGCTTTTTTGCTCCAGGCCGAGGGTGGGTTGCGTGTGGAAGAAATTGCCAGTGCGACCGGCGTGAGTTTCGAGACCGCCAAGAGCCGCTTGCGTTACGCCCGCAACAGCCTGCGCCAGCAGCTACAGGAGTTCGCATGACCGAGACCCGCCCCCCCCAAGAGCCTGGGCCGGAGCCCGAGCGCCCCGTCGATGAGTTGCTGCTGCGTTACCGCCAGGCCAGTGACGCCGACACCCGCCGACCCGCCAGCCGGGTCGGCGAGGCCGTGCGTGCCCATGCCCAATCGGTGCTGGCGGCCCGGCAGACGGTTTCGGCTGTGCCCGCTGTGCCTGCGGCCAACCAGCCGCGCTGGAAACTGTCGTTGCTGGCCAGCGTGGCGCTGGCCAGTCTGACCAGCTTGCTGGTGCTGCAGTTCGACCGCGGACCCGCAGATGAACGGGAACGGGTATTGGGCGACGCTGCGCCACCCGCCAAAGCGGCCACCGATGCCACTGATCCTGGAGGGCAGGAGAAAGCGGCACCTGCAGCGCCTGCCATGGCTGTACCCGCAAAACGGACGCAGAGTAATGCGCCGACACAGTCCAAAGACAAATCGGTGGCCTTTGAGAATAGCCAACCGCCAGCACCAGCATCGTCCAGCCCGGCACAAGAGATGGATTCGCCTGCAACGCCCACGCCGCCCGCGGCAGAGATGCGCCGTGCCGAAGAGGGCGGGGCCAACGCCACCGCGACCCTGCCCTCGGCCCGTGCTTTGCAGGAGGCCGCGCGCAAAGGCCGTACATCGCAGCTGAACGACCTGCTGGCGCGTGGCGCACCCCTCGACGCAGCAGATTCCGAAGGCCGTACGCCGCTGATGCTGGCCACGATCCACAACCACCCGGAGATGGTGCAGCGCCTGCTGGCCGCTGGCGCCGATGTCACGCTGGTAGACCGCAGTGGTTCGACCGCCCTGGCGCATGCGCGGCGGCTGGGGCGTGGGCGTATTGCGGAACTGATCGAAGAAGCGTCTTGAGGCCGCCAGGGTGGCTGCGCCATTGAATGGCATGGGGCTCCTAAAACGGCGCGTCACCTTCGATGGTGGTGCGGTAGAGCTTGCGGCGCAGGTGGTCGGGGGTACCGGCTGCCAGGTGGGTCACCGAGCGGTTGTCCCAGAACACCATGTCGTGCGGCTGCCAGGCGTGGCGGTACACCAGCTCGGCGCGCGAGGTGTGGGCAAACAGCTCGTCCAGCAAAGCGCGGCTTTCGTCCTCGGGAATGCCGACGATGCGGGTGGTGAAATGCTCGCTGACAAACAGCGCCTTGCGGCCGTTCTCGGGGTGGGTGCGCACGACGGGGTGCACGGCAGGCTGTACCTCGTCTAGCTGGGCCTGCGTGAGCTTGGGGCGCCAGGGGTTGCGGGCGCGCAGCTCTTCGTATTTGGCCAGGTAAGAGTGTTCGGCGCGCAGGCTGGCCACGGCGATTTGCAGTGCGGCGGGCAGGGTGTCCCAGGCGCGGTGCTGGTTGGCAAACAAGGTGTCGCCGCCTTCGCTGGGCAGCTCCTGCGCATGCAGCATCGAGCCCAGGCTGGGCTTTTCCTTGTACGACAGATCGGAGTGCCAGTAGGCACCAGCGTCGCCCAGGCCGATGGGTTCGCCGTTTTCCTTGATGTTGGAAACAACCAGTATTTCTGGGTGGTGTTGCAGCTGAAAGCTCTTCAACACATGGATCTGCAGCGGGCCGAAACGTGCGCTGAAGTCCACCTGCTGCCGGGGCGTGATGCGCTGGTCGCGGAACACCAGCACGTGGTGCGCCAGGTGGGCGCGGTGGATACGCGCAAAGTCGTCTGCAGCCAGCGGGCGCGACAGGTCCAGGCCCCGCACTTCGGCACCCAGCGGGGCATCGAAGGGGCGGATTTCCAGGGCTTGCACCGCTCGGGGTGTGTCTACATCCATCAAAGTTGCCATCGTTTCACTTTCTTGGGAGGTCGGTCAATGTAGTGGGGGTGGGGCGCAAAGGGAACGATGGATTCGGAGTTTGTTAACTACGAACAAATATGAAGCGGCAACGCGGTGCCGGAAATACGCCGTGTGGTTTAGAAGAAAAAGCCGTTTTACGCAGAAGGCATAAGCGCAACAAGCTACTAAAAAAGTAGCAATAGACTGGCTTGTGCGCAGGGGAAAACCCGCACGAATTCGGCAATTGCGACTTCATACAATCGGCCCTGACTTGCAGTCTCCGCCGTTCTTTCCGAATGGTGGATTTCAATCTATTACGGGAGTTATTTCAAATGGACCGTCGTTCCCTTATCAAACACTCGGGCATCGCTGGTGTGCTCGCCGCGGGTATGGCACCCGCAGTGCACGCCCAGGCCGCGATCCGCTGGCGTTTGGCCTCCAGCTTTCCCAAGCCGCTGGACACGATCTACGGCGCTGCCGAGGTGTTTGCCAATGCGGTCAAGGCCATGTCGGGTGGCAAGTTTGAAATTTCGGTGCACGCAGGCGGCGAGCTCATGCCCCCCTTCGGTGTGGTCGACGGCGTGCAGCAAGGCTCGGTCGAGATGTGCCACACCGTGCCGTACTACTTCTACGGCAAGAACCCCGCGTTCGCCATCGGTGCCGCCATTCCGTTTGGCATGAACGCGCGCCAGATGAACGCCTGGATGCTGCACGGCAATGGCCGCAAGCTGATGAATGAGTTTTACGGCAACTACGGCATGGTCAGCTACGCAGGTGGCAACACCGGTACGCAGATGGGCGGCTGGTTCCGCAAGGAAGTCAAGACCGTGGCCGACCTGAAGGGCCTGAAGATGCGCCTGGGCGGCGGTCTGGTGGGCGAGGTGATGGCCAAGATGGGCGTGGTGCCGCAGAGCATTCCCGGTGGCGAAATCTACCAGGCGCTGGAAAAGGGCACGATCGATGCCGCCGAATGGGTGGGCCCCTACGACGACCAGAAGCTCGGTTTTGCCAAAGTGGCACCGCACTACTACTACCCTGGCTGGTGGGAGGGCGGCCCCGAGGTGGATTTCTTCATCAACCGCAAGGCCATGGATGCCCTGTCGCCCGAGAACAAGGCGATTGTGGAAGCCGCCACCACCGTGGCTGCGGTGGACATGCTGGCCAAGTACGATGCCCGCAACCCCACGGCGCTGAAGCAGTTGATCGGTGCCAAGGTCAAGCTGTTGCCGTTCTCCAAGGAAATTCTGGACGCATCCTTCAAGGCGGCGCAGGCGGTGTACGCCGAAAACGATGCCAAGAGCCCAGAGTGGAAGAAGATCTTCGCCGACTTCCGCACCTTCCAGCGCGACCAGGTGGCCTGGTTCCGCGTGGCCGAAGGCCGGTTTGACAGCTACATGCAAAGCGTCAAGCTGTAAGCCACGCCACCCACAAAAAACCGCGCCTTGGCGCGGTTTTTTCGTTTACAGATTCAAAAGTTCAAAGCTGGCGAAAGGCTTTCAGTTCTTTGACGATGCGCTCGAACTCGGCCACCAGCGCGGGCGTGGCACCGTAGAACACCGTGAACTTGCCCATTAGCGTGCGCACATACAGGCGGGGCGCGATCAGCCAGTCCAGGCCGGGGATACGGATCAGCTTGGCGTAGGCCAGGTCGTCAAACGGCATCTGCTTGTCCCAGATCCAGGCCTGGTACAGGCCCTCGGTGCTGACGCGGGTGCGGCTGCGCAGGATGTGCCACCAGGTCCAGGCCATCATCGCCAGCCCGGCGGCAAACCACACCACGCCGGTGGTGCGGCTGCTGGCCAGCACGCCGCTGGTCAGCAACTGCGCCAGCCAGACGGCGCAACTGCCGACGATGGCCGTGCCCAGCAGCTTGAACAGCGGCGAGTACGCAGCGCCTTCCACCGGGCCGCCGCCGCCCGGTACAAAGCGAAAAGGAGCGGGGCCCACGATCAGGGCTTCGCCGCTTCGGGCGCGGGTGCGTCCGGCGGGGCATCGGCCGGTGCGTCCGCCGGTGCATCGCCAAACGGGTTCTCGCCGCTGGCCTCGCCAGACGGTTGCATGTCGTTGTCGGGCACATCGATCTGGATGGTGGAGGTATCCACCACCACCTCTTTGGGCAGGAACATGGTGACGGTTTGCGGCACAAAGATCACGATGGCCACCAACAGCACCTGCATCACCACCCATGGGATGGCACCCATGTAGATGTCGCTGGACAGAATGGGCTTTTCAATCCGCTTTTCCTTGAACAGCGTGTCGGCAATGCCGCGCAGGTAAAACAGCGCAAAGCCGAATGGCGGGTGCATGAAGCTGGTTTGCATGTTTACGCACAGCAGCACGCCAAACCACACCAGGTCGATGCCCAGCGTGGCCGCCACCGGCCCCAGCATGGGCAAGATGATGAAGGCGATCTCGAAGAAGTCCAGGAAGAAGGCCAGGAAGAAGATGAACAGGTTGACCACGATCAGAAAGCCGATCTGGCCGCCGGGCAGGCCGGTCAGCAGATGCTCCACCCACTTGGCTCCGTCCACGCCCTGGAACACCATGGAGAACACCCGCGCGCCAATCAAAATGAACACCACCATGGCGGTGAGCCGCATGGTGCCCACCATGGCCTCCCAGACCAGGGCCATGGTCAGCCGCTTGTGGATGCCCGCCAGAATCAGCGCGCCCACCACGCCCATGGCACCGGCCTCGGTGGGGGTGGCAATGGCGGTGTCGATGCCCGGCAGGCCGCCCATCGAACCCAGCACCGCAAAGATCAGAATCGCCGACGGGATGATGCCGCGCAGGCACTTCGCCCACAGCTTGGTACCGCTGAGCGTGCGGGCGGTTTTGGGAATGCCCGGCACATGGTGCGGCTTGAAAACCCCCAGCATGAAGGTGTAGGCGGCAAAGATCAGCACCTGCAGGATCGACGGGCCCCAGGCCCCCCGGTACATGTCGCCCACCGAGCGGCCCAGCTGGTCGGCCATCACGATCAGCACCAGCGAGGGCGGTACCAGCTGGGTGATGGTGCCCGAGGCCGCCAATACGCCGGTGGCGTAGCGCATGTTGTAGCCGTAGCGGATCATTACCGGCAGCGAAATCATGGCCATGGCAATCACCTGGCCCGCCACCGTGCCGGTAATCGCGCCCAGGATGAAGCCGACGATGATCACCGAATAGCCCAGGCCGCCCTTGACGGTGCCAAACAACTGGCCCATCGAATCCAGCATGTCTTCGGCCAGGCCGCATTTCTCCAGGATTGCGCCCATGAAGGTGAAGAACGGAATTGCCAGCAGCAAATCGTTCGACAAGATGCCGAAGATGTTGATCGGCAGGTTCTCCATGAACACCGCCGGAAACCAGCCCATGTGGATCGCAAACAGGCCCGAAGCCATGCCCAGCGCCGACAGCGAGAAGGCCACCGGAAAGCCGATCAGCATGATCAGCACCAGCCCGCCGAACATCATCGGCGCAAAATTTTCCATCAGCATGTTGTATCCCGAAAAGCGTTAAATCGTGGTGGCTGGAGCGGGTTCATTGCACGGGCTTCTCGTAGTGCATGTCCATCTGGAACTTGCCTTGCAGGTAGGCGATGCGCTTGATGACTTCGGCCAGGCCTTGCAGGAACATCAGTGCAAAGCCCAGGGGCAGCAGCATCATGGCGGGCCAGCGGATCAGGCCACCGGCGTTGTTGGACATCTCGCCCGAGCGGAACATGCCGATGAACAGCGGCCAGCTCAGCCAGGCAATGGTGGCCATGACCGGCAGCAAAAACACCAGCAGGCCGAACAGGTCCACATACACCGGGCCATTGCCCTTGAGGCGGCCATAAAAAATGTCCACCCGCACATGTTCGTTGAGCTTGAGCACGAGGGGCGCGCCCAACATCACCGTGGTGGCAAACATGTACCACTGGATTTCGAGCCAGCCGTTGGAGCTGATGTCCAGGCCATAGCGCACAAAGGCATTGCCCGCCGAGATCAGGGCAGCGGCCAGCACGGCCCAGGCGGCGATGCGGCCCAATTGCTGGCTGATCCAATCCATGCCGAGAGCGAGTTTGAGGAGTACGGACAAGGGTGTCTCCGGTAGTGCCAGGATGGACGCAAGACCCTGGTCGGGGCGTTGAAAGCGCCCGATGATACCTTTGCACACCTGTGTTCAGCGGCCTGACAGGCTAGTGATTACGCGTACGGCTGCGCCGCAATCCCCACGTTTGGCGGGCGGTTTTAGGGGCCATGGTTTGCGGTTGAGCGGTTTTAGGGTACGGTACGGCGCGCAAACCTGGGTCCTACCCACCCACAGGTTGTGCGTGCCCTGTGCGCGCTGCGCAGGTCCGGTCCTACATCCGGACGGCACGTCATCGGTGGAGCAAAGGGGCCGTAACGCGGCATCCTGTTGCATTCCCACCGCCCATGGGCGGCTCTCCCATCCCGGCGGAGAAGCCCCTCAATCCCATTGCATCCAAGGAGACAAGGCATGGATTTCAAACAATCAAAAGCACTCACATTCGGCATGGAGCTGGAACTGCAACTGGTAGACGAAGATACCGGCCAGCTCTCGCCCTGCAGCGCCGAACTCTGGACCGAGCTGGAGGTGCTACCCGAGCACGAGCGCTTTTCGCTGGAAGCCACCCGCTCCACCATGGAGGTCACCAGCTCCATCCACGAAGATGCCGATGCGCTGGAGGCCGAAACCCGCGAGAACGTGCTGACCCTGAAAAAAATCGCCCGCCGCCAGGGGGCCGATGTGCGCGGCGGCGGCACCCACATCCTGCAGTTCTGGAACGAGCGCGAATTCACCGAAACCGACCGTGCCGCCGAGCTACAGGCCAAATACGGCTTCTTGCCCAAGCGCTTTTCCACCTATGGCATGCACGTCCACATCGGCGTGCCCGGCAAGGAAGAAGCCATCCAGCTGGGCAATGTGCTGCAAAGTCTGGGGCCGCTGTTTATCGCCCTGTCGGCCGCGTCGCCGTTCCAGCAAGGGGTGGACACCGGCTTTTGCGCCGCGCGGCCCCTGGAGCCCCTGGTGTACCCCTACGGCGGCCCCATGCCGCGCACCACCAGCTGGGCCGAATTCGAGGCCCTCGCCCAGGAAGTGTTCGACCTGGGCCTGGCCAAAAGCCTGAAAGACATCTACTGGGACGTGCGGCCCAAGCCCGAATTCGGTACCGTCGAAGTGCGGGTGTTCGATACGCCCCTGAGCGTGCGCAAGGCCGTGGCCCTGGCCGCCTTCACCCGGGCCTGCGCGGCCCTGGCCCTGCGCGGGCAACTGGGCTACGCCCCGGTGGCGATCCCTTTCAACACCGAGCGCGTGAGCCGTTTCATGGCCTGCCGCGACGGCATGCATGCCCGGCTGTTCAACCCGGCGGTAGGCGAATGGATGCCGGCCCGACAGTGGCTGGCGATGTTGGTCGAGCGCATCGAGCAGTACCCGACCTGCGATGCCGACATGTGCAAGATCCGCCATCTGCACCAAATGGCTGAAACCGAGCAAGACTGCGACACCATGCGCGAGACCTGGGGCAACATCCTCAGCGGTTCGCCCAACATGGCGCACTGGGAACCCGGCCCGCTGGAGTACGCGGTGAATTCGCGCGAACACTGCGCGCGTTTGCTGGCCTGACCTGGGGTTGGGATTCGCCACATCCCAGGCAATAATGGCCCATGTCTACCCGCACACCACATGTGCTGCCCCAGCACCTGGATTCGCCCACCATGCGCCAGGCGGGGCGCGACCTGCTGTCGCTGGCGCTGATGGACGCGCGCAACCACACCCTGCACCTGCTCGACCAGTTTGAGTCGGCCCCCGCCATCGATGCCAGCAGCCTGCAGCCGCGCTGGCTAGCCGGCCACATCGGCTGGATGGCCGAGGCCTGGCTGGGCCGCAACACCCAGCGCGGGCGCGGCACGGCCTGCCCGTTCCAGCCCACCCGGCTGGCCTCCATCGAGCCCGAGGCCGACCGCTGGTGGAACCCCGAGCAGATGGACCGCCGCGCGCCCCCGGCCTTGCCTGGCCTGGCCACCACCAAAAACTTTTTGCTCAACACCCTGGAGAGCACGCTGGAGCTACTGGAGAAAACCGCCGAGAGCGACGACGCGCTGTATTTCTACCGCCTGGCCCTGTTCCACGAAGACCTGCGCAGCGAGCAGCTCATCACCTTGGCCCAGGTGCATGGCGTGCCCTTGCAGGTGCCCTCGCCGGGCAGCCCGCAGCCGCGCGACCCGCTGGCCCTGCCCGCCATGGAGTGGACCCTGGGCTCGCCCCCCGGAGGCTTTGTGTTTGACAACGAAAAATGGGCCCACCCGGTAGCCGTACCGGCTTTTGAGATCGATGCGCAGCCCGTCACCTGGGCCCAGTTCGTCGAGTTTGTAATAGACGGCGGCTACGACAACGCCGCCTGGTGGTTGCCCGAAGGCTGGGCCTGGCTGCAGGCCCTGGCCGAGGGGGAGGGGCGGCGCGGCCCGCGCTATGTGGACCAGATCGGCGTGGCCAGTGGCGCGGTGCTGCAAACCCGCTTTGGCCAGCGCCTGCGCGTGGCCGGTACCCAGCCCGCCATGCACGTGAGCTGGTGGGAAGCCGATGCCTGGTGCCGCTGGGCCGGGCGGCGTTTGCCCAGCGAGGTGGAATGGGAGCGCGCCGCCATGGGGGCTGCAGGCCAGGGCTTTCGCTGGGGCGACGTGCACGAGTGGACGGCCAACACCTTCCGCCCCTGGCCCGGCTTCAGTGCCGATCCGTGGATGGCCTATTCCGTGCCCTGGTTCGGCCAGGCCAAGGCGCTGCGCGGCGCGGCATTTGCCACCCGCGCCCGCATGAAACACCCCAGGTTCCGTGGCTTTGCCTTGCCCGGCGATGACGTGCGCTTCGTGGGCTTTCGTTCGTGTGCACTGTGATGCTACATAAAAAGTAGCTTGTCACGCTTATGGAATAAGCGCTGGAGGCACTTTTTACTTAAATTTTCAGAGAAGGCCTTGTGGGCAGTTGTGGCCGCAGTTTGGATTAGGATGGACCCATCCTCTTGCCTGGAACGCCCTCCGCCATGACCGAACCCCGCCTCTGCTATGTTCCCTGCCCCGGTGCCGCCGCCAACACCCATACCCCCGACCAGACCGGTCACCGCATGGCCTATTGGCAGTGGGGCGACCCGGCGAACCCGCACGTGGTGGTTTGCGTACACGGCCTGACCCGCCAGGGCCGTGACTTCGACGTGCTGGCCCGGTCGCTGAGCCGATTTGCCCGCGTCATCTGCCCCGACGTGGTGGGCCGGGGCCAGAGCGACTGGCTGCAAGACCCCCAGGCCTACCAGTTGTCCACCTACGCCGTGGACATGCTGGCCCTGCTGGCCCAGGTGCACGCGGAATCCCCCATCACCACGCTGGACTGGCTGGGCACCAGCATGGGCGGGCTGATCGGCATGGTGCTGCTGGGCGCGCCCGACCTGCCGCTGCCCGTGCCGGTGCGCCGCCTGGTGTTGAACGACATTGGCCCCAGCTTGGACCTGGTCGCTCTGCAGCGCATCGCCAGCTACCTGGGTAAGACCGGCCGCTTCGATACGCTGCAGCAGGCCGCCGACGCGATGTGGTCCATTTCCAGCAGCTTTGGCCCGCATACACCCGCCCAGTGGCTGGCGCTCTCGGCGCACATGGTGCGCCCGCTGGTGGCCGGTGAGCCTGCGCTGACCCTGCATTACGACCCGGCGCTGGCGCTGGCCTTTGGCAGTTTCACCGCCGAGTCTGCGGCTGCAGGCGAGGCCGGGCTGTGGTCGCTGTACGAGCAGATCCGGGCCCAGACCTTGCTGCTGCGCGGGGCCGAGTCCGATTTGCTGTCGGCCGCCACCGCCCAGGCCATGGCCCAGCGCGGCCCGAAAGCCCGGCTGGTGGAATTTGCAGGTGTAGGCCATGCGCCGACCTTTGTGGTGGATGACCAGGTGGCCGTCGTGGTCGATTTTTTACAGCCTTGAGAAGGTTCGCTGGATGAAAAGTTTGCAGACCGCGCATCCCGTCGCGGCAACGCTGGAGGAACGTGTCCCCGACCTGGTGGCCGCTACCGCCCAGACCCTGCCCGAGCAGGTCAACGCCCTGGCCCGTGCGCGTAATTTCGCCGAGCCGCTGATCGCCAACGAAGTGCTGGACACCGGCGAAAACACCCTGGCCCACGCCGATGCCGTGGCCGCCATCCTGCGCGCCGTGGGCGGCTCCGAGGCCATGCAGGCCGCCAGCTACCTGGTCCACGCCTGCGTGCACCTGAACAAGCCGCAGGAAGTGATTGCCAAGGCCTTCGGGGCCAATTTTGCCGCCCTGGCGGTAGAAACCACCCAGTTGATGCGGGTGCAGCGCCTGTCGCGCGGGGCGGAAACCTCGGCCCACCTGGTGGACGACCCCGCGGTGCAGACCGAAAACGTGCGCAAGATGCTGTTGGCCTTCTCGCGCGACCTGCGGGTGGTGATGCTGCGCCTGGCCTCGCGCCTGCAAACCCTGCGCTATTGCGCCGCCAGCAAAACCCCGGTATCGCCCGGCCTGGCGCGCGAATCGCTGCAGGTGTTTGCGCCGCTGGCCAACCGCCTGGGCATCTGGCAGATCAAGTGGGAGATGGAAGACCTGTCGTTTCGCTTCACCGAGCCCGACACCTACAAACAGGTGGCCCGCCTGCTGGACGAAAAACGGGTCGAGCGCGAAGCCAATATGGAGCATCTGCGCGCCAGCCTGGAGGCCGAGCTGGCCAGCCAGGGCATCAAGGCCACCGTGCAGGGACGGCCCAAGCACATCTACAGCATCGTCAAAAAGATGCGTGGCAAGTCTCTGGGCTTCGAGCAGTTGTTCGACATCCGCGCCCTGCGCGTGATCGTACCCAGCGTGCCCGACTGTTACGCCGCTTTGGGCTGGGTACATTCGCGCTTCGTGCCCATGGCCGAAGAGTTCGACGACTACATCGCCAAGCCCAAAGGCAACGGCTACCAGTCGCTGCACACCGTGGTGCAGCAACTGGTGGATGGCGTGGCCTGCCTGCCGATCGAGATCCAGATCCGTACCCAGGCCATGCACGACCATGCCGAGCACGGCGTGGCCGCCCACTGGGCCTACAAAGAGGCAGGCACCAAGGGCTACGCCGGTGTCTCGGCCAGCGGCGAATACGACGCAAAAATTGCCGTGCTGCGCCAGTTGCTGGCTTGGGAGCGTGACCTGTCGGGGGCTGCGCCCCAAAGCGGCGGTGTGGATTTGCTCAGCGACCGCATTTACGTGCTGACTCCCGATGCCGCCGTGGTCGAACTGCCCGCCGGTGCTACGGCCGTGGACTTTGCCTACAGCGTGCACACCAACCTGGGCCACCGCTGCCGGGGTGCCAAGGTAGACGGCGTACAGGTGCCGCTGAACACCCCGCTGCAAAACGGCCAGACGGTGGAGATCACCGCCGCCAAAGAGGGCGGCCCGTCGCGCGACTGGCTCAACACCGAGCTGGGCTACCTGGTCAGCCACCGCGCCCGGGCCAAAGCCCGCGCCTGGTTCAACGCCGCCGCCATGCACACCACGGTGGCGCGTGGCCGCGAGGCGGTCGAAAAGCTGCTGCAACGTGAGGGCAAAACCGCCATCAAACTCGACGACCTGGCCGCCCGGCTGGGCTTCAAGTCAGCCGACGACTTGTTCGAGGTGGTGGGCAAGGACGAGTTCTCGCTGCGCACCATCGAAAATCTGCTGCGCCCGCCCGAGCCGGTGCTGGCCCCCGACGACTATCTGCTGCTCAAAAAAGCCCGCGCGCCCGAGAGTTCACCCAAGGGCGGTGTGCTGGTGGTGGGCGTGGAGTCGCTGATGACGCAACTGGCCAAATGTTGCAAGCCCGCGCCACCGGATGCGATTCTGGGCTTCATCACCCGGGGTAAGGGGGTCAGCATCCACCGCGCCGACTGCAGCAATTTCCGCGAAATGTCGGTGCGCAATGGCGAGCGCGTGATCGAGGTGGAATGGGGTAGCGGCAAAAAAGAAGGGGCTTCGGTCTACCCGGTGGACGTGTCGGTGCAGGCCGCTGACCGCCAGGGCCTGCTGCGCGACATTTCCGAAGTCTTTACCAAGGAAAAAATGAACGTCATCGGCGTGCAGACCCAGTCGGTCAAAGGCACAGCCTGGATGACTTTCACCGTGGAAGTGGCCGATGCGGCCCGCCTCACCAAGGTGCTGGGCATCGTGTCGGATGTGGCGGGCGTGCGTTCAGCCCGGCGGCGGTAAAAAGGGCTAAAAAACCATGCTATACTAGCGCTCTAAAGTAGTTTAGCTTTAGGCGCGTAGCTCAGCTGGTTAGAGCACCACCTTGACATGGTGGGGGTCGATGGTTCGAGTCCATTCGCGCCTACCAAATTCAAGCCCTGTACATCGGTGATGTACAGGGCTTTTGGTTTTGTGGCCGCTACTTTTAGGGTAATCCTTGAAGGCTTCTGCGCAATGGATTTCTAAAATATGTTGCAGTGCAGTAAAGTGTTCACTCACACCGCCAAAGCCACGAACACCCCGAAAGACAAGTAGTGCCCAGCCATTCTCCGAACAGCGCGCCTGACGACACCCACCGCGTCATCAAGAAGTACCCGAACCGTCGGCTCTACGACACGGATACCTCGACCTACATCACCCTGGCCGAAGTCAAGAAGCTCGTCATGGAGCGCGAGCCGGTCCGGGTGCTGGATGCCAAAACCGGTGACGACCTCACCCGTGCCATCCTGCTGCAAATCATCCTGGAAGAAGAGGCCGGTGGCGCACCCATGTTCACCGAGCAGGCGCTGGCCAACATGATCCGCTTCTACGGCAACACCATGCAAAGCTTTCTGGGCCCGTACCTGGAAAAGAACGTACAAACCTTTGTCGATCTGCAGTCCACCATGGGCGAGCAGGCCAAGGGCATGACCCCCGAGGCCTGGGCGCAAATGCTCAAACTGCAATCGCCCGCCATGCAAGGCATGCTGGGCACCTACGTTGAGCAGTCCCGGAATGTTTTTGTGCAAATGCAGGAGCAAATGCAGAAACAAACCGCCCAAATGCTGGGCAGCTTTGGCCTGAAACCCTGAAATTTTCGAGGGCGGCGACAATACGGGGATGATCGAAGCAATTTCCCCTACCAAAATACCCAAAGTCGGGTTCGTCAGCCTGGGTTGCCCCAAGGCCTTGACCGACTCCGAGCTGATCCTCACCCAGCTCAGCGCCGAAGGCTACCAAACCTCCAAGACCTTTGAAGGTGCTGACCTGGTGATCGTCAATACCTGCGGTTTCATCGACGATGCCGTCAAGGAAAGCCTGGACACCATCGGCGAAGCCCTGGCCACCAATGGCCGTGTCATCGTCACCGGCTGCCTGGGTGCCAAGGCAGGCGATGCGGGCGGCAACCTGGTGCGGCAAATGCACCCCAGCGTGCTGGCCGTGACCGGCCCGCATGCCACCCAAGAAGTGATGGATGCCGTCCACGCCAACCTGCCCAAGCCGCACGATCCGTTTCTGGATCTGGTGCCCAACGCATTTGGCACCGCTGGTATCAAGCTTACGCCCCGGCACTACGCGTATTTGAAGATCAGCGAAGGCTGCAACCACCGTTGCACCTTCTGCATCATCCCGTCGATGCGCGGCGATTTGGTGTCGCGCAATATCGGCGACGTGCTCAGCGATGCCAAGGCCTTGTTCGAAGGCGGCGTGAAAGAGCTGCTGGTGATCAGCCAGGACACCTCGGCCTATGGCGTGGATGTGAAGTACCGCACCGGCTTCTGGGATGGCAAGCCTGTCAAAACCCGCATGCTGGAGCTGGTGCAAACCCTGGCCGATATCGCCGAGCCCTACGGTGCCTGGGTGCGCCTGCACTATGTGTACCCGTACCCCAGCGTGGACGAGATCATCCCGCTGATGGCCACGGGCCGCGTGCTGCCATATCTGGACGTGCCTTTGCAGCACAGCCACCCCGATGTACTCAAGCGCATGAAGCGCCCGGCCAGCGGCGAGAAAAACCTGGAGCGCATCCAGCGCTGGCGCGAAGCCTGCCCCTCGCTGGTGATCCGCAGTACCTTCATCGCCGGTTTTCCCGGCGAAACCGAAGAAGAATTCGCGCATTTGCTGGATTTCATGCGCGAAGCCCAGATCGACCGCGCAGGCTGCTTTGCCTACAGCCCGGTGGACGGCGCGGCCGCCAACGACATTCCCGGCATGCTGCCGTTCGAACTGCGCGAAGAGCGCCGCGCCCGCTTCATGGCCGTGGCCGAAGAAGTTTCAGCGGCCAAGTTGCTCAAGCGCGTGGGTGCGACCATGCAGGTGCTGGTGGATTCCGCGCCCGGCATGGGCAAGAAGGGTGGTATTGGCCGCAGCTACGCCGACGCGCCCGAGATCGATGGCATCGTGCGCCTGCTGCCGCCCGAGAAAATCAGCAAAACCTTGAAGGTGGGTGAGTTCACCAAGGCCCGCATTGTGGGTACGCAAGGCCACGATCTGGTGGCGCTGCCGATCTAGGTTGTGCCTGGCTTGCCCGATGCGCATCGGGCAAGCCAAAAAACGGGCAAAAAAAAGCCGCTAACTTCTTAGCGGCTTTTTCTTTGAAAGGTGTGGTGCCCAGAACTGGACTCGAACCAGCACGCCTTGCGGCGCTGCGACCTGAACACAGTGCGTCTACCAATTTCGCCATCTGGGCCCACGAAACTCTCACGGTCTGCAATTGGTATTTTGCAGATTTTTAACCATAAAAAAACCGCCAAATAACCAGCGGTTTTTTCAAGATAAGGTGTGGTGCCCAGAACTGGACTCGAACCAGCACGCCTTGCGGCGCTGCGACCTGAACACAGTGCGTCTACCAATTTCGCCATCTGGGCCCACGAGTTAAAGTATAACATGGGAAAAACGGTGGTTTTGAACCGCAGGCCGAAGGCTTGCTAAATCATCGGATTTTTCTGGGCTACGCTGCGGCTCTGCTACCCTTTGGGCATTCCAGTCTGTAAAGAGAGAAACCTTATCAAAACGACCAGCCACACCAGCGGCCTGCTGGACGAGATCGAAGGCACCATCCAGGGTCACCGCGATGGACACGGGTTTGTACTGCGCGACGACGGCGAGTCTGACATTTACCTGCCTTCTAACGAAATGCGTGCTGTGCTGCATAAAGACCGGGTCAAGGTCAACATTGTGCGCAGCGACCGCAAAGGCCGCCCCGAAGGCCGGGTTCTGGAAATTGTCGAACGGCCCCCCCAGCCCATCATTGGCCGCCTGCTACAAGAAAGTGGCATCTGGCTGGTCGCCCCGGAAGACAAGCGCTACGGCCAGGATGTGTTGATTCCCAAGGCGGGTATCGGCAGCGCCAAGGCCGGGCAGGTGGTGGTGGTCGAGTTGACCGAGCCGCCCGCGCTGTTTGGCCAGCCCGTGGGCCGCGTCAAAGAGGTGCTGGGCGAGGTGGACGACCCCGGCATGGAAATCGAAATCGCGGTGCGCAAATACGATGTGCCGCATATCTTCTCCGATGCCTGCATCGCCCTGGCCCGCAGTCTGCCCGACAAGGTGCGCCCCCAGGACAAAAAGAACCGCGTCGATCTGACCGACGTGCCCCTGGTCACCATCGACGGCGAAGATGCCCGCGACTTTGACGATGCCGTTTACTGCGAACCCGCCAAGGTGGGCCGCGGCAAGGGCTGGCGCCTGTTGGTGGCCATTGCCGACGTGAGCAACTATGTAGACACCGGCTCGGCTATCGACGTGGATGCCTACGACCGCGCCACCAGCGTGTACTTTCCGCGCCGCGTGATTCCCATGCTGCCCGAGAAGCTGTCCAACGGCCTGTGCTCGCTGAACCCCGATGTGGAACGTCTGTGCATGGTCTGCGACATGCTGGTCACCGCCAAGGGCGATGTGCACGCCTACCAGTTCTACCCGGCGGTGATGTTCAGCCACGCGCGCTTCACCTACACCGAAGTGGCGGCGATTCTGGGCAACACCCGCGGCCCGGAAGCCACGCGCCGCAAAGACCGCGTGAACGACCTGCTGAACCTGCAAGATGTCTACCACGCCTTGCTGGTGGCCCGCAAGGTGCGCGGCGCGGTGGACTTTGAAACCGTGGAGACGCAAATCGTCTGCGATGAAGGTGGCCGCATCGAGAAAATCGTGCCTCGCACCCGCAACGAGGCCCACAAGCTGATCGAAGAGGCCATGCTGGCCGCCAACGTCTGCAGCGCCGACTTCATCGCCCAAGGCAAGCACCCTGGCCTGTTCCGCGTGCACGAAGGCCCCACGCCC
This sequence comes from Rhodoferax sp. LS1P39, assembly GCF_056521425.1. NCBI lineage: Bacteria > Pseudomonadati > Pseudomonadota > Betaproteobacteria > Burkholderiales > Comamonadaceae > Rhodoferax > Rhodoferax sp. LS1P39. The sequence continues at coordinate 304,718 of NZ_JBWMAV010000003.1, forward strand.
GAAAAAATCGAAATGCTGCGCAACTACCTGAAGGCCACCGGCGTGGGTATGTCGATCAGCGACGACCCTAAAACCGGCGAATTCCAGGCCATTGCCAACGCCACCAAAGACCGGCCCGACGCGCAGCAAATCCACTCCATGCTGCTGCGCTCCATGCAGCAGGCGATTTACACGCCCACGAATGGCGGGCATTTCGGGCTGGCGTTTGATGCCTACACCCACTTCACCAGCCCGATCCGGCGCTACCCCGACTTGCTGGTGCACCGCGTCATCAAGGCCATTCTGGCGCACCGCAAGTACCAGTTGCCCACCTTGCCGACCCCCGGCGAGGCACATGCCAAGCTGGCCAAACGCTTGAGCAAGGGCGCGGCCTCCAAGCTGCAAGGCAAGGTCGGCGAGCCCGACATGAAGATCAAGAAGGTCAGCCCCGAAACGCTGGCCTGGCAGGCGGCGGGCCTGCACTGCAGTGCCAACGAGCGCCGTGCCGACGAGGCCAGCCGCGACGTGGAAGCCTGGCTGAAGTGCAAATACATGCGCGAGCACCTGGGCGAGGAGTTCGGTGGCACGGTCACCGCCGCCACTGGCTTCGGCATCTTCGTTACCTTGGACGCGATGTACGTTGAAGGCCTGGTGCACATCACCGAGCTGGGTGGCGAGTACTTCAAGTTCGACGAAGCCCGCCAGGAGCTGCGCGGCGAGCGCACCGGCATCCGCTACGCCATCGGCACCCGCGTGCAGGTCCAGGTGAGCCGCGTGGACCTGGATGGCCGCAAGATCGACTTCCGCTTGATCCGCGAAGGCGAAGAGCTGGTCAACCGCGCCATGAAAGACAAGGGCTTGCAGCGCGAAGGCCCTGGCCGCTCCGAGCCCGCCCCGGCCAAGCGTTCTGGCCGCAAGGCCGGTGGTGGTGGTGCCCCGCGCGACCGCGACCACGCCGAGCGCGGCCCCATCCAGGCCCCCGCCGCAGGCAAGCCTCCCACCAAGGGCGGCGCGGCCAAGAAGAAAACCCGTACCCGCCGCTAAAGGAAGCCAGACCATGCAGACCCCTTCCAAAGTCGCCATCGTCACTGGCGCAGGCAGCGGTATTGGCCGCGCCGTCGCCCTGGCGCTGCTGGCCGATGGCTACCGCGTTGCATTGGCGGGCCGCCGTGCCGAAGCCTTGCAAGCGGTGGCGCTGGAGTCCGGTGCCGCCGAGCGTGCGCTGGCCGTGCCCACCGACGTGACCGACCCCGCCGCCGTACAGGCCTTGTTCGAAGCGGCGGTGGCCCGGTTTGGCCGGGTCGATCTGCTGTTCAACAACGCTGGCACGGGCACGCCCGCCGTGCTGCTGGAAGACCTGACTTTGGCCCAGTGGCAGAGCGTGGTGAACGTGAACTTCACCGGCATGTTTTTGTGCATCCAGCAGGCGTTTCGGGTGATGAAGGCGCAAAGCCCGCAGGGCGGTCGCATCATCAATAACGGCTCCATCTCCAGCACCACGCCGCGCCCCAATTCGATTGCCTACACCTCCACCAAGCATGGCGTTCGCGGCATGACCAAGGCCGCGGCGCTGGATGGCCGCAAATACAACATCGCCGTGGGCCAGATCGACATTGGCAACGCCGCCACCGATATGACCCAGCGCATGCGCACCGGCGTTCTGCAGCCCAATGGCGAACTGGTGGTGGAGCCGGTGATGGACGTGGCCATCGTCGGCAAGTCGGTGCTCTATATGGACAGCCTGCCGCCGGAGGCCAACGTGCTGTTCCACACGGTGATGGCCACCAAGATGCCCTTCGTCGGTCGGGGTTAGGTTCGCGCCAGCGCGCTGGCCGTCAGCGGCTGGCCCGCGGGCCAATCGTCTGCCGCCTGGCCGTGTGCAAACACCGCCTCGCAGGCGGCCACCACCGCGTACTGGCCCATCGCCAGCCGGGCACCGACCATCCCGGCCAACACATCTCCCGTTCCCGCGGTTGCCAGCCGTCCATTGCCCGTCGGGTTGATGCAAGGCACCTGGCTAGGCGCGGCGATGACCGTGCCCGAACCTTTCAGCACCGCCACGCAGGCGAAACGGTCGGCCAGTTGCTGAGCGGCTGTGAGCCGGTCGGCCTGGACCTGGGTGGTGCTGCAGCCCAGCAGGCGGGCGGCTTCCAGCGGATGCGGGGTGAGCACCGTGGGTAGGCCCTGGGCGGCGCGGGTGCGCAACTGGGCTTGCAGGGCGGTGTCGGCGGCGATGGCGTTCAACGCGTCGGCATCCAGCACCAGCCGGGCCGCCTCGGCCAGCACCCGGGGCAGCAGGGCGCGCACCGCTTCGCCGCCGCCACAGCCGCAGACGACGGCCAGCGCGTGCAAGGCCAGGGCGCTGGGGGCGCGGAACATTAGCTCGGGCTGCTGCGGGTGTACGCCCAGGCTGCCGCCGTCCAGCAGGCCCACAAACACGCGCCCGGCCCCCGTGTGCAGTGCGGCGCTGGCGGCCAGCAGGGCGGCACCGGCCATGCCCGGCGCGCCGCCGAGGATGGCCACATCGCCATAGCTACCTTTGTGACTGGCATGGGTGCGGCTGGCCGACACCGGTGCGCCGACCAGCTGGGCGGTGGGTGCATGGGCCGTGGTGATGCCCAGGTCGTCCAACCACACCTGGCCTGCGGTGTCGCGGCCATGGCCGGTGAACAGGCCGGGCTTCAGGCTAAGAAGGCATAAAGTATTTTGGGCATCAATTATGCTGCTGGCGCTTATTCCATCGGCGCTACCAGCTACGGATTGAATAGCAAAACTGCCTGTATCGGCCTGCAGCCCGGTGGGCAGGTCGATGGCTAACGTCTGGGCGGAGCTGGCGTTCATGGTGCTGATCCACGCGGCCATGGTGCCCGCCGGGGCGCGGCTGCTGCCAATGCCCAGAAGTGCGTCGATGCACAGGTCCTGGGCAGTCAGACCGGTGGGCGGCGCATCGGCGAAAGGCACGCCTGCCGCCCGGGCGCGGGCCAGGGCGGCCAGGCTGTCGGTGGGGGCGCTGGCCTCTGTGCCCAGCCAGGTTACTACTACAGATTTCCCGCGCAGATGCAGCTGGGTGGCGGCCTCCAGCCCGTCGCCGCCGTTGTTGCCGGGGCCGCAGGCGATCCACACGGTACGCGCATGCGGGGCCAGTGCCATAGCCAGCCGGGCCACGGCCAGCCCGGCGCGCTGCATCAGCGTGTGGGGCGGCAGGCTGGCCATGGCGGCCTGCTCGGTGCGACGCGTGGCGGCGGTGTCGAACAGGGGGTGGGCGCGGTCAGGAGTGATGCGGTGCATGGCCCGATTGTGCGGTTTTAGTGCCGCAGGCGCTCCAGCCCCAGGCCTTCCATGTCCACCTCGGGCACGCGGCCTGCCACCAGGTCGGCGGTGGCGCGGGCGCTGCCGCTGGCCAGAGCCCAGCCGTACGCGCCATGGCCCAGGTTCAGCCAGATACCGGGCTGGCCGCTGGGGCCGATCAGCGGGCTGCCGTCGGGCAGGGTGGGGCGGGTGCCTTTCCAGATCTGTACGTTGCTGGCGAGCTGGGCTGCGCCGGGGAACCAGTCGTACAGCACTTTGTAGAGGCGGGCGATGGTGGCAGGGTCTTTGGTGTCGGTGCGGCTGCCGATGGCCATGCCACCCGCCACGCGCACGCGCTGGCCCATGCGGGCAATGGAGATCTGGTGCTGGCCATCCACTACTGCGCTGACCGGGGCGTTCAGGGGTTCACGGATGGCGGCGGATAGCGAGTAGCCCGCCACCGCCGCAAGCGGAATCTGCACGCCCAGCGGCCGCAGCAGCGCCGCCGAGGCGACGCCAGCGCAGACCACCACCGCGTCAAAGCGGCGCGGCGTGGACTCATTTGCTATAGATACCGTAGCTGCTGGCGCTGGTTCTATAAGCGCTACCGTGCGATTGAACTCAAATGCCACGCCGAGCTGCTGGGCCACCGCTTTGAGCTGCATGGTGAACTGGCGGCAGTTGCCCACGGCATCGCCGGGCAGGTGGATGGCGGCGGCCAGCGGGGTGTCGGCGTTCAGGGCGGGCTCGTGCCGCTGGGCGGCTTCGGCATCGAGTTGCTGCCAGGCCACACCCGCTTCGCGCAGCCATTGCAGGCCGGGCTGGGCCTGGGCCAACTCTTTGGCGGTGCGCAGCAGCAGCAGGCTGCCCTCGCTGCGGTCGTAATCCAGGTGCAGGTGGTGGGTCAGGGCTTGCAGGCGTTCTGCGCTGTACCCGGCCAGGCGCTGCAGCCGGGCGTGGTGCTCCTGGTAGGTGGCGGGTTGTTGCGCGCGCCGCTGCTTCCACAGCCACGCCAGTTCGCTGCCGGTCAGGCCCCAGCCGAGTTGGATGGGGGCGTTGCGGCTGAACAGGCCTTGCAGCAGGGTGCCGAGCATGCCGGAGGCCGGGCCGGGCAGGGCGGTGCCCAGGGTGAGCAGGCCCGCGTTGGCAAAGCTGGCTTCTTCGGCGGCCGCGCTGCGGCGCTCAAAAACGGTGACCTGGTGGCCGTCGGCGGCCAGCTCGTACGCGGTGCTGACACCCACCACACCTGCGCCAATGACAGCGACCTTCATGCGGCAAACACCCGCATCTTCTCAAACAACATGCAAACCCTAGATTTATAAGAAAAATGCCGCCCGTGCTCATGGAGTGAGCGTGAGCAGCTATTAAAACTGTAGTGTAGCCTCGGCGTGCAAAGCCAGGTTCAACAGGGTGTCGTCGTGCATTGCAGCGTGCCAGAGCATCAGGCCAACAGGCAATTCATCGGCGGTGTGGCAGGGCACGGAAATGGCGCAGCCGTCCAGCATGTTGACGACGCTGGGGTTGCGCAACAGCAGGCCGTTGGTGTGGAAGAAGGCATCGTCGCGCTCCACGCCCGGCGCCACATTGGCGATGGGCGCGGCAACGGTGGGCACCGTGGGGGACAGCACGGCATCAAAGCCTTGCAGCGCGGCTTCCATTTTGGTGACCCATGCGGCGCGGGCAGCAACCAGTTCGGCGTACTCAAAGGCGCGCATGTGCGCACCGCGATCGATGCGGGCCAGCACGCGCGGATCGTATGCGGCGCGCACATGGGGGCCGCGCGCCAGCAGCGGACGGTGCCAGATGTAGGCCTCGACTGCCGAAAAGCCGCCGGTGGCCTGGATGGCATGCAGTTCGCGCACTTCTTCCAGCGGGATATCCACCAGGGTTGCGCCCGCATCGCGCAGGCGCTGCAGGCTGCGCTCGAAGGCGTGGGCCACGGTATGGTCCATGCTGTCCAGAAAGCCGCTGCGCGCCACCGCCAGCCGGTAGCTGGACAGCGGCGCGGCGCTGCGCACCACCTGGCGCTGGGCCAGGATTTCATGCGCCAGCACCGCGTCGCGCACGCTGCGGGTCAGGGCGCAGGCCGTGTCCAGCGTGGTAGACAGCGGCACCGCGCCGGATGTGGGCACCAGGCGGGCGGTGCTTTTGAAGCCGACGATGCCGTTCAGCGCCGCCGGGATGCGGATCGAGCCGCCCGTGTCCGAACCCAGCGCTATGAAGGCTGCCCCGGTGGCCACCGACACCGCCGCGCCGGATGACGAGCCGCCCGGAATCCGGGGCACCGCGCCATAGATGCGCGCACCGGCGGCCTGGTCGTAGCGCCCATCCCAGGCGGCAGGGGTGCCGAAATGCGGGTTCACGCCCACACCCGAGAAGGCAAACTCCGTCATATTGGTGCGGCCCAGGATGCCGCCACCGGCCGCCCGCAACCGGGACACGGCCGGGCTGTCCGCCCCGGCGGGCGCATGGCTGGCCAGGACCTGCGAGCCAGCGGTAGTTATTTCACCGGCCACGTCGAACAGGTCTTTTACCGACACCGCCAGGCCACCCAGCGGGCTGGCCGGGTTGGCCTGCGTTGCCTGGGCTTGGGCCGTGTCGAATCGGGTTTGCAAAAAGGCATTGCGGCAGGCGGACGACTGGGCGATGGCGATGGATCGGGCCATCTCTGCCGCCGAAGTGGTGTGCCCGGCGTGCAGGGACTGGAGAGTGGAGGTCAGGTCTGGGCGCATGCTGGTGGGTAGGAGTGTGCTAGACTCCTTGGGTTTTGCTGATCGGTCAAACGGCGTTTTGACTGCTCTGGTAGAACAAATCGCAAACCAGTCCATTCAAGGTGTTGCCCTGTCGTATTTTTTACATACCAGCGGCAAATCGGACTGAATTTTAGACGCAACCTTAAGGAAAATACCATGTCCGTCAACATGCGCGAAATGCTCGAAGCCGGTGTCCATTTTGGTCACCAAACCCGTTTCTGGAACCCCAAGATGGCCCCGTTCATCTTCGGTCACCGTAACAAGATCCACATCATCAACCTGGAAAAATCGCTGCCGATGTTCCAGGAAGCGGCCAAGTTTGCCAAGCAACTGACCGCCAACCGTGGCACTATTTTGATGGTCGGCACCAAGCGCCAAGCCCGCGAAATCGTCGCCGGTGAAGCTGCCCGCGCCGGTGTGCCGTACGTCGACCAGCGCTGGCTCGGCGGTATGCTGACCAACTTCAAGACCGTCAAGACCTCGATCAAGCGTCTGAAAGACATGAAGATCCAGCAAGAAGCCGGTCTGGACGCGATGAGCAAGAAAGAACAGCTGATGTTCGCCCGCGAAATGGTCAAGCTGGAAAAAGACATCGGTGGCATCCAGGATATGGTCACCCTGCCTGACGCGATCTTCGTGATCGACGTGGGCTTCCACAAGATCGCCATCCTCGAAGCCCGCAAGCTGGGCATCCCGCTGATCGGCGTGGTCGACACCAACCATTCCCCAGAAGGCATCGACTACGTGATCCCTGGCAACGACGACTCCTCCAAGGCTGTCGCTCTGTACGCCCGTGGCATCGCCGACGCGATCATCGAAGGCCGCAACAGCGCTGGCAATGACGTGGTCAAGGCTGTGGCTGCTGCTGAAAGCGCCGACGAATTCGTGGAAGTGAACGAGGCTGCTGCAGCCTAAGCGTTCCCCATGGCGCGGCGCACTGCCGCGATCAAAGAGGGGCGCAAGCCCCCTTTTTTTTACTAATTTAAGACGTTAAGACGGAGAAAAATATGGCTGCAATTACCGCAAGCATGGTCGCTGAACTGCGTGGCAAGACCGACGCCCCCATGATGGAGTGCAAAAAAGCACTGACCGAAGCCGAAGGCGACATGGGCAAGGCCGAAGAGCTGCTGCGCGTCAAGCTGGGTAGCAAGGCGGGCAAGGCCGCTTCGCGCATCACCGCCGAAGGCGTGGTCACCAGCTACTTTGACGGCACCACCGGAGCTCTGCTCGAAGTCAACTGCGAAACCGACTTCGTGACCAAGAACGACAGCTTCCTGGCACTGGCCCAGGGCGCGGTTGAACTGATCGCCAAGAACAACCCTGCCGACGTGGCCGCCCTGAGCGCCCTGGCTTATGCCCAGGACGGTTTCGGCCCCACCCTGGAAGATGTGCGCAAGGGCCTGATCGGCAAGATCGGCGAAAACATGACCTTCCGCCGCTTCAAGCAGTTCAGCAGCGGTGCCAAGCTGGCCGGTTACCTGCACGGCACGCGCATTGGCGTGGTGGTCGAGTTTGAAGGCGACGACGTGGCTGCCAAAGACGTGGCCATGCATATTGCTGCCATGAAGCCCGTGGCCTTGTCCAGCGCCGACGTGCCTGCCGACCTGATCGCCAAAGAGCGCTCGGTGGCAACCGCCAAGGCCGCCGAAGACGCAGCCGTGGCTGTGGCCGCTGGCAAGCCGGTGCAGTCCGACGAAATCGTTGCCAAGCGCATCGAAGGCGGCGTCCAAAAGTACCTGAAGGAAGTCTCCTTGTTCAACCAGTCTTTCGTCAAGAACGACAAGCAAACGGTAGAGCAGATGCTCAAGGCCACCAGCACCACCGTGAAGGCATTCACGATGTTTGTGGTGGGTGAAGGCATCGAGAAGAAGGTCGACGATTTCGCTGCCGAAGTAGCTGCCCAAGTGGCCGCTGCCAAGGCTACGGCCTGATCCATCTGACGCAGTACTGATAGGACTTACGCATCGCCCCTGTATCGCCCTTTGGGCTTACAGGGGGAACTTGCGTAAGTCCTAACTGACCTATTTTGCCCCTACCATTAGCCACTTTTCCACCATTACGAGGACCTCTCCCATGACCCAAGCCCAACCAGCCTACAAGCGCATTTTGCTCAAGCTGTCGGGGGAGGCGTTGATGGGTGACGACCAGTTCGGTATCAACCGCGACACCATCGTGCGCATGGTCGAAGAGGTTGCCGAGATCACCCGTTTGGGGGTGCAGGTGGCGGTGGTGATTGGCGGCGGCAATATTTTTCGCGGCGTGGCGGGCGGCTCGGTCGGTATGGACCGCGCCACCGCTGACTACATGGGCATGCTGGCCACGGTGATGAACGCGCTGGCCCTGGCCGATGCCATGAACAAGGCCGGCCTGACCGCCCGCGTCATGTCGGCCATTGCCATCGACCAGGTGGTCGAGCCCTATGTGCGCCCCAAGGCCTTGCAGTACCTGGAAGAGGGCAAGGTGGTGGTGTTTGCCGCCGGTACCGGCAACCCGTTTTTCACCACCGACACGGCTGCGGCCCTGCGCGGTGCCGAGATCGGTGCCGAGATCGTGCTCAAGGCCACCAAGGTCGATGGTGTCTACACCGCCGACCCCAAGAAAGACCCCAGCGCGACCCGTTACACCACGCTGACGTTCGATGAGGCGATGTCGCAGAATCTGGGCATCATGGACGCGACCGCTTTTGCGCTGTGCCGCGACCAGAAGCTGCCGATCAAGGTGTTCTCGATCTTCAAACACGGTGCGCTGAAACGCGTGGTGATGGGTGAAGACGAAGGTACCCTGGTCCACGCTTGATACGGACTACTGAGGAGCATCCAAATGACTATCGCCGACGTTAAAACCAATTTGCAGGCCCGGATGGAACAGTCCATCGTGGCTTTCAAAAACAACCTGTCCAAGATCCGCACCGGCCGCGCCAATCCCGGTTTGCTCGACACCGTGCATGTCGATTACTACGGCTCCATGGTGCCCATCAGCCAGGTGGCCAACGTGTCGCTGATCGACTCGCGCACCATCGGCGTGCAGCCCTGGGAAAAGAGCATGGCGGCCAAGGTCGAAAAGGCCATCCGCGACAGCCACCTGGGCCTGAACCCCGCCTCCATGGGCGACCTGATCCGCGTGCCCATGCCCGCCATGAGCGAAGAGCGCCGCAAGGAACTCACCAAGCTGGCCCGCACCGAAGGCGAAAGCGCCAAGATCATCGTGCGCAACGTGCGCCGTGATGCCAACGAAGCCATCAAAAAGTTGGTGAAAGACAAACTGGCTTCGGAAGACGACCAAAAGCGCGCCGAAGCCGAAGTCCAAAAGATCACCGACCGTCACATCGCCGAAGTCGATCAACTGGTCGTCGCGAAAGAAGCCGACATCATGGCCGTCTAGGCCTGTCTGCGCCGATGGCTACCCCCGTTCCGCACCACATCGCTATCGTCATGGATGGCAATGGCCGTTGGGCCAACCGGCGCTTCATGCCGCGCCTGGCCGGGCACCACCAGGGCGTGGATGCGTTGCGCCGCTGCGTGCAGGCCTGCCTGGACCGGGATGTAGGCGTATTGACCGTGTTTGCGTTCTCGTCCGAAAACTGGGACCGGCCGGCGGACGAGGTTTCGGGCCTGATGTCGCTGATGGTCAGCGTGTTGGCCAAAGAGGTGGTCAAGCTCAAGGCCAATGGCGCGCAACTGCATTTCGTGGGCAATCTGTCGGCCCTGTCCGACAAGGTGCGCAACGGCCTGCTCGAAGCCGAAAAAGAAACCTCGGGTAACCGCAAGCTGGTGCTCAACATCTGCTTCAACTACGGTGGCCGCTGGGACATCACCCAGGCGGCGCAAAAACTGGCGGCCAGCGGCGAGCCCATCACCGAAAAAAGCATGGACCGCGCCATGGCCCTGGCCCATTCGCCCGACCCGGACCTGCTGATCCGCACCGGCGGCGAGTTCCGCATCAGCAACTTCCTGCTCTGGCAAACGGCCTATTCCGAGCTGGTGTTCAGCGACAAGCTCTGGCCCGAATTTGACGAAGCCGCGCTGGACGAGGCGATTGCCGTCTACAACAGCCGCGAGCGCCGATTTGGCAAAACCTCGGCCCAGGTCGCACCTGCCGCCGCCGACCCGTCCTCCTGAGGCTTATCCATGCTGCTGCAACGCGTTATCACGGCCCTGGTTTTGCTGGCCATACTTTTGCCTGCGTTGTTCTATCCCGCCCCCGAGCCGCTGTGCCTGCTGGCCATCATCGCGATTGCTGCCGCCACCTGGGAGTGGGGCCGCATGAACGGCATGTCGCAGCCCAAGTCGGTGGCGCTGGCCATGGCCATGGTGTTTGCCTGCCTGTTGTCGTGGATCATGGGCCTGCTGACGGCCCGCACGCCCACGCTGTGGACCATCGCCGGTGCAGCCTGGGTGCTGGTCGGCGGCTGGCTGCTGCGCAACGGTGTGAGCGGCTGGGCGAACATCGACAAGATCGTGCGCGGACTGGTCGGCTTTGCCGCCTTGTGGCTGGCGTGGTTGGCGATTTGCCAGGCTCGGGTGATTGGCACCAACTTTTTGCTGTCGGTGCTGCTGCTGGTGTGGGTGGCCGACATCGGGGCCTACTTCGCGGGCCGGGCTTTCGGCACGAAGTTCTTCAAAAACAAGCTCGCCCCCGCCATCAGCCCCGGTAAAAGCTGGGAAGGTGTGTGCGGCGGCATGCTGGGCGTGCTGGTGCTGGCGGGTGCGTGGGTCTGGGCCGATGCGGCCTGGGCCTCCCCTGTCGCCAGCCTGTACACCCGGCTGGCGCAGCACAGCGGTATTTTGCTGCTGGTGGCCGCGCTGTTCATGGCGGCCATGAGTGTGGTGGGGGATTTGGTGGAGTCACTGATCAAGCGCAGCGCCGGGGTCAAAGACAGCAGCGGCCTGCTGCCCGGCCATGGTGGCGTGCTGGACCGGGTGGATGCGCTGTTGCCCACCCTGCCGCTGGCCATGATGCTGGTATCCATCGTCGGCTAGGCTGCAAGCATGAAACAGAATTTGACGATTTTGGGATCCACTGGCTCGGTGGGCACCAGCACGCTGGACGTGGTGTCGCGCCACCCGGACCGGTTTGCGGTGTTCGCCCTGACCGCCGCCACCCAGGTAGACCTGATGCTGCAGCAATGCGCGCAGTTCAAGCCCCGTTTCGCGGTGATGGCCAGCCCGCAGCATGCCGAACTGCTGGCCGAAAAAATTAAGCAAAATAGCCTTTCCACGCTTGTTCTATCGGCGCAAGAAGCTATTGAAATGGTAGCGTCGCATCCCGAGGTCGATGCGGTCATGGCGGCCATCGTCGGCGCAGCGGGCCTGGCTCCGTGCCTGGCCGCGGCCCGTGCGGGCAAACGCCTGCTGCTGGCCAACAAAGAGGCGTTGGTGGTGGGTGGCGAGGTGTTTTTGGCGGCGGTGAAGCAGGGCGGGGCCTTGCTGTTACCCATCGACAGCGAGCATTCGGCGGTATTCCAGTCGCTGCCCGAAGACCCGGCGGTGTGGCCCCGGCGTATCGAGAAGATCATGCTGACCTCGTCGGGCGGCCCGTTCCGTACCCGCGACCCGGCCACGCTGCGCGACGTGACCCCCGAGCAGGCCTGCGCCCACCCCAACTTCGCCATGGGCCGCAAGATCTCGGTGGATTCGGCCACCATGATGAACAAGGCGCTGGAAGTGATCGAGGCCAAATACCTGTTTGGCGTGGCCCCCGAGCAGATCGAGGTGGTGATCCATCCGCAGCAAATCATCCATTCCATGGTGCAGTTCCACGACGCCTCGGTGATGGCCCAGTTGGGCACGCCCGACATGCGGGTGCCGATTGCCTACGGCCTGTCCTGGCCCGAGCGCATCGAGAGCGGCACGGCGCGGCTGGATTTTTCCCAAATGGCGGCCATGACCTTCGAGGTGCCGGATTTCCAGCGCTTTCCCTGCCTGCAACTGGCCTGGGAGAGCCTGCGTGCGCCTTCGGGCACCTGCGCGGTGCTGAACGCGGCCAACGAGGTGGCGGTGGCGGCCTTTTTGGACCGGCGTATCCGTTTTGACCAGATCCATGCGATCAATCTTGCAACTTTGGCGGCCGTCAGCCCCTCCAAGCCGCAGACGCTGGAAGATTTGCTGGCGTTGGATGCAGAATCCCGCGCCGTGGCGCAGCAGACCGCATCCCGTCTGACCCTTTGAACCAAGGACAGCCATGCTGACCATCGTCGCTTTCATCGTTGCACTGGCTTTGCTGATTGCGGTGCACGAGTACGGCCATTACCGGGTGGCCGTGGCCTGCGGGGTCAAGGTGCTGAAGTTCTCCATCGGCTTTGGCCAGACGGTATTGCGCTGGCAACCCAAGGGCTCGCCGACCGAATTTGTCATCAGCGCCTTTCCGCTGGGTGGCTTCGTGAAGATGCTGGACGAGCGCGAAGCGCCGGTGGCAGCCGAAGAGCGCCATCTGGCCTTCAACACCCAGTCTTTGCCCAAGCGCGCGGCCATCGTAGCGGCCGGCCCGGCGGCGAACCTGCTGCTGGCGGTGCTGCTGTACGCGCTGGTCAACTGGAGCGGGGTGGAGGAGCCCAAAGCCATTCTGGCCAGCCCCACCATCGGCTCGGTGGCCGAGGTCGCCGGTATCCAGGGTGGCGAGACCGTGACCCGTGCGGGCTGGGACGGTGAAGCATTGGAAGATGTGGCCTCGTTTGACGAATTGCGCTGGCTGCTGACCCGGGGCGCGCTGGACAACCGCGACGTGCGCCTGGAGCTGGCAACGTCCGCCCAGGGAGCCCGGCGCGAAGTGGTCATGGCCCTGGCCCCGCTGAACGTCCAGGAAGCCGATGCCCAGCTGTTTCGCACCATCGGTGTGCTCGGTCCCTGGACGCGCCCGGAGCTGGGCGAGGTCAAGCCTGAGGGCGCAGGTGCCCGTGCCGGTCTGCGCAGCGGCGACCTGGTGTTGCGGGTAGGCAATAAGCCCATCGTGGACGGCCAGCAGCTGCGCGACACCATCCGCGGCTCCTTGTCGGGCGGGCAGGCGCTGGCGCAGGTCTGGCAGATCGACCGCGGCGGCCAGCGGCTCGACCTGACCGTCACCCCGGATGTCATGCCCGACGGCCTGCAGTCGATTGGCCGGATCAACGCCTTTGTGGGGGCCATGCCCGAGATGCTGACCGTGCGCTACGGCCCGTGGGACGGCCTGTGGCGTGGCGTGGAGCGCACCTGGGAAGTGTCGGGCCTGACCCTGCGCATGATCGGCCGCATGGTGGTGGGCGAGGCTTCCATCAAGAATTTGAGCGGCCCCCTGTCGGTGGCCGAGTACGCAGGCAAGTCGGCCAGCCTGGGCTTTACCCAGTACCTGGTATTTTTGGCCCTGATCAGCGTTAGTCTTGGGGTCTTGAACCTGCTGCCGATCCCGATTTTGGACGGTGGGCACCTGTTGTATTATCTTTGGGAGGCTGTCACAGGCAAACGCGTATCCGATGCCTGGATGGAACGCTTGCAGCGCGGAGGCGGTGCAGTGCTGTTGTTGATGATGTCCATTGCACTGTTTAACGATGTCCACCGCCTGTTTGGCTAATATTCACCCGACTTGCCGCCTGGCGCGGTTCCAGTCCCACCACATTCCATGAAAAATCACTTTAATAGCTTTCGCCTGCGTACCTTGTCGGCTGCTGTGGCGCTGGTGCTGGCTGCCAACACGGCCTGGGCCGTCACTCCTTTCGCTGTGCGCGACATCCGTATCGAAGGTTTGCAGCGCGTGGAGCCGGGCACTGTCTTTGCGTCCTTGCCGTTCCGGGTGGGCGATACCTACAACGACGACCAGGGCTCTGCGGCCATCCGCACCCTGTTTGCCCTGGGCCTGTTCAAGGACGTGCGCCTGGAAGTCAGCGGCGACGTGCTGGTGGTGGTGGTGGAAGAGCGCCCCACGATTGCCGATGTCGAGTTTGTGGGCTCCAAAGAGTTCGACAAGGACGCGCTGAAGAAGTCCATGCGCGACGTGGGCCTCACCGATGGCCGCCCGTTCGACAAAGCCCTGGCCGACCGTGCCGAGCAAGAACTCAAGCGCCAGTACATCAACAAGAGCCTGTATGCCGCCGAAGTGCAAACCACGGTGACCCCGGTGGAGCGCAACCGCGTCAACCTGACCTTCACAATCACCGAGGGCGAGCCCGCCAAGATACAGGACATCCGCATCGTCGGTGCCAAGGCCTTCAGCGAATCCACGCTGCGCAACCAGTTCGAGCTGGACACCGGTGGTTGGCTCAGCTGGTACACCAAGTCCGACCGCTACACCCGCGCCAAGCTCAACGCCGACATCGAAACCCTGCGCTCCTACTACCTGTCGCGCGGCTACCTGGAGTTCAAGGTGGACTCCACCCAGGTGGCGATTTCGCCCGACAAGCAAAGCATGTCGGTCACCATCAACGTGACCGAAGGCGAGCGTTTCGTGGTGTCGGCGGTGCGTCTGGAAGGCAATTACCTGGGCAAGGACGACGAGTTCAAGTCGCTGGTCAGCATCAAGCCCGGCGAGGCCTACAACGCCGACCTGGTGGCCAAGACCACCAAGGCCTTCAAAGACAACTTCGGCAGCTTCGGCTTTGCCTTTGCCCAGGTCGAGGCCAAGCCCGAAATCGACCGCACCACCAACCGCGTAGCCCTGGTGATGCAGGCCGAGCCCTCGCGCCGCGCCTATGTGCGCAAGGTCAACGTGGCCGGCAACAGCCGCACCCGCGACGAAGTCATCCGCCGCGAATTCCGCCAACTGGAATCGTCCTGGTACGACGGTGACAAGATCAAGTTGTCGCGTGACCGGGTAGACCGCCTGGGCTTCTTCAAGGAAGTCAACGTGGAGACGCAGGACGTGGCCGGTTCGCCCGACCAGGTGGATGTGCAGGTGAACGTGGAAGAAAAATCCAGCGGCAGCATCCAGATAGGAGCCGGTTTTTCCAGCGCCGACAAGCTCTCGCTGTCGTTCAGCATCAAGCAGGAAAACGCCTTTGGTTCGGGCAATTACCTGGGCCTGGAAGTCAACACCAGCAAGTTCAACCAGGTGGTGGTGGTCAGCACGGTCGATCCGTACTTCACCGACGGCGGTATTTCGCGCTCGATCGACATCTTCCACCGCGCCACCAAGCCCTATAACGACCAGGGCGGCAACTACGAGCTGGTGACCCAGGGCGCAGGTCTGCGCTTTGGCGTGCCGTTCAGCGAGTTGGACACGGTGTATTTTGGTGGCAGCCTGGAGCGCACCACCATCAAGCCGGGCACCAACATCCCGGCCGCCTACCTGGCCTATGCCGAAGAGTTTGGCTACACCAGCCTGGCGGTTCCGTTGACCATCGGCTGGTCGCGCGACGACCGCGACAGCACCCTGGCCCCGAGCACGGGTGTCTACCAGCGCCTCAACACCGAAGCCGGGTTGTTTGGCGATGCGCATTACCTGCGCGCCAACTACCAGTACCAGCAGTACATTCCCCTGACCAAGCAGTTCACGCTGGCCTTCAACGGCGAAGTGGGTTTTGGCAAGGGCCTGGGCGGTCGGCCTTTCCCGGTTTTCAAGAACTTCTACGGCGGTGGTCTGGGTTCGGTGCGTGGCTTTGAGCAGGGCACCCTGGGCCCGCGCGACGTGACCGGCTCGGTGATTGGCGGCCCCAAGAAATTCACCCTGAACACCGAAATCCAGTCGCCATTCCCCGGTGCGGGCAACGACCGAACCCTGCGTATGTTTGCCTTCGCCGACGTAGGCAATGTGTACGGTGAAAATGAAAAAATCCGCTTCGGCGAAATGCGGGCCTCGGCCGGTGTGGGCCTGAGCTGGATTTCACCCGTCGGCCCCTTGCGTTTGGCCTATGCCAAGCCCATCCGCAAGTTTGCTGGCGATAGAATCCAATCCTTGCAATTCCAAATAGGTACGTCTTTCTAATGAAGAACTTTCTACGCCAATTCGGGTCCGGCATTTTGTTCGGAGCCATGCTCCTGTCTGCCCATGCGCAGGCGGACGAGTTCCGCGTCGGGTTCGTCAATACCGACCGTATCTTCCGTGAGTCTGCCGCTGCCAAGGCAGCCCAGGCCAAGTTGGAGCAGGAATTTGCCAAGCGTGAAAAAGAACTCAGCGATGCCGGAACGGTTTTGAAAACCGCCTCCGACAAGTTCGAACGCGAAGCTTCCACCCTGGCTGAAAGCCAGCGCACCTCGCGCCAGAAGGTGCTGGTCGACCAGGACCGCGACTTCCAGCGCAAGCGCCGTGAATTCCAGGAAGACCTGAATTCCCGCAAGAACGAAGAGCTGCAGCAGGTGCTGGACAAAGCCAACAAGGTGATCAAGCAAGTGGCTGAAACTGAAAAGTACGATGCTGTGCTGCAAGAAGCCGTGTACATCAATCCCAAGTACGACATCACAGACAAGGTCATCAAGGCCTTGAACGCCGTTCCCGCCAAGTAAACCCAGCAGAGGACTCCAGCATGGCGCTGCGTCTAGGCGCGATAGTGGAAGCCCTCGGGGGGGTGTTGCACGGAGATGCGGAGCTGTCGATCGACGGCATCGCCCCGCTGGAGTCGGCGGGTCCGTCGCAACTGGCTTTTCTCAGCAACCCTAAATACCAGCAGCAACTGGCCCACTCCCAGGCCGCTTGCGTGATCGTGGGCCCGGCCCAGGCCGAGATGGCCCTGGCGCGCGGTGCCTGCATCGTGGCCGATGCGCCCTACCTGTACTTTGCCAAAGTCACCCAGCTCTGGAAGCGCCAGCGGCCCGCACCTGGCGGCCCAGCCATCCACCCCAGTGCCGTGATAGACCCCAGTGCCCAGATAGCCCCCAGCGCCCGTATTGGCCCGCTGTGCGTGGTCGAACGTGGGGCGCACATCGGTGCCGACACGGTACTCAAGTCGCGTGTCACGGTGGGCGAGGACTGCCGCATCGGTGCGCGTTGCCTGCTGCACGCGGGCGTGGTGATCGGTGCCGACGGCTTTGGCTTTGCGCCCAACGCCGGGGCCTGGGAAAAAATCGAGCAACTCGGCGCGGTGCGCATCGGCAACGATGTGGAAATTGGTGCCAATACCTGCATCGACCGGGGCGCACTGGATGACACGGTGATCTCCGACGGCGTAAAGCTCGACAATCTGATCCAGATCGGCCACAACGTCTTCGTGGGTGCCCATACCGCCATGGCGGGCTGCGTCGGCGTGGCGGGCAGCGCCCACATCGGCGCGCACTGCACCGTGGGTGGTGGCGCGATTGTGCTGGGGCATTTGACCCTGGCCGACCACGTCAACATCTCGGCGGGCACCGTGGCCACCCGCTCCATCACCCAGCCCGGCCACTACACCGGCATGTTCCCGATTGACGACAACGCCAAGTGGGAAAAAAATGCCGCCTCCCTCAAGCAGTTGCACAGCCTGCGCGACCGTCTGAAAGCGGTCGAGAAAACTTTAGAACAACGCCAACAGAGCCCTGAAACACCATGATGGACATCCACCAAATCCTCAAGCAACTGCCGCACCGCTATCCCTTCCTGATGGTGGACCGGGTGCTGAGCATCGAAAAATCCAAGTCCATCCGGGCCTTCAAGAACGTCACCATCAACGAGCCGTTTTTCGAGGGCCACTTTCCGCGCCGCCCGGTCATGCCCGGTGTGCTGATGCTCGAAGCACTGGCCCAGGCCGCTGCCTTGCTGGCCTTTGATGCACTCGACAAATCGCCCAGCGACGACACCGTGTACTACTTTGCCGCCATCGACAATGCCCGTTTCAAGCGCCCGGTCGAACCCGGCGACCAGCTGATGCTGGACGTGGAGCTGGTGCGCATGAAGTCCGGCATCTTCAAGTTCAAGGGCAAGGGCACCGTGGGCGATGAGCTGGCGGTGGAGGCCGAGCTGACCTGTGCCATGCGCACCATTGCCTAAGGTTTGCGCTTGTGACCACCATCCACGCCACCGCCCTGGTTGATCCGTCCGCGCAGCTGGATGGATCGGTCAGCATAGGCCCTTACACGGTGGTGGGCCCGCACGTGAAAATCGGCGCGGGCACCACCGTGGGGCCGCACTGCGTCATCCAGGGCCACACCACCATTGGCCGGGATAACCGCATTTTCCAGTTCAACTCCCTCGGGGCCGACCCGCAGGACAAGAAGTTCGCGGGCGAGCCCACCGAGCTGGTGATTGGCGACCGCAACACCATCCGCGAGTTTTGCACTTTCAACCTGGGTACGGTGCAAGACGCGGGCGTAACCCGCATCGGCAGCGACAACTGGATCATGGCCTACGTGCACATTGCGCACGACTGCCTGCTGGGCGACCAGATCACCATGGCCAACAGCGTCACCCTGGCGGGCCACGTGCAGGTAGGCGACTGGGCGACCGTGGGCGGCCTGACCGGCGTGCTGCAGCGCATGCGCATCGGCGCGCATTCCATGGTGGGCTTTGCCAGCCACATCGGCAAGGACGTGCCGCCCTTCATGGTGGTGGACGGCAACCCGCTGGCGGTGCGTGCCGTGAATCTGGTGGGCCTGAAGCGGCGCGATTTTTCGGATGCCCGCCTCAAGGCCATCCGCGAAATGCACAAGCTGCTCTACCGCCAGGGCAAGACCCTGGACGAGGCGCGTACCGCCATCCAGGCCTTGGATGCTCCTGAGGCGGCAGCCGATATTGCCTTGATGGACGACTTCCTCGCCACTTCCGTCAGCGGCATCGCCCGCTGATGTCCGATCCCCGCGTCGCCATGGTGGCCGGAGAGGCCTCTGGCGACTTGCTCGCAGGCCTGGTGCTAGACGGCCTGCGGGCCCGCTGGCCCGCACTGCAGGCCAGCGGCATTGGCGGCCCGCAGATGGCCCGGCGCGGCTTCCAGGCGCTTTGGCCCAGCGAGCGGCTGGCGGTGCATGGCTACAACATGGATGTGTTTCGCCGCCTGTGGGAGCTGTTGGACATTCGCAAGCAACTGCGTGAACGGCTGCTGCGCGAGCGGCCCAGTGTGTTCATCGGTGTGGACGCACCCGACTTCAACCTGGGGCTGGAAGCGGCGCTGAAAGCGCAGGGCATCCCCACCGTGCACTTTGTCTGCCCGTCCATCTGGGCCTGGCGCGCGGACAGGGTGGAAAAAATCCGCCGCGCCGCCGACCACGTGCTGTGCATCTTCCCGTTCGAGCCTGAGCTGCTGGCCCAGCACGGCATTGCCGCCACCTACGTGGGCCATCCGCTGGCCAATGTGATCCCCTTGCAGCCCGACCGCGCCGCCGCACGGCAGACGCTGGGGCTGGCAGCGGAGGACACCGTGGTCGCCATCCTGCCCGGCAGCCGCCAGTCGGAAATCAAATACCTGGCTTTAAAGTTCTTTCAGGCTGCAGCGCTTATTCAACAAGCACGACTAGCTATTAAATTTGTAGTGCCCGCCGTGCCCACGCTGCGCACGCAGATCGAGGCCCTGGCGGTCGAGGCGGGCATGGCCGGGCGCATCCAGATCGTGGTGGGCCAGTCGCACACCGTGCTGGCCGCCTGCGATATGACGCTGATCGCCAGCGGCACGGCCACGCTGGAGGCGGCGCTGTTCAAGCGGCCCATGGTGATTGCCTACAACATGCACTGGTTTTCGTGGCGGCTGATGCAGCGCAAACAGCTCCAGCCCTGGGTGGGCCTGCCCAATATTCTGTGCCGCGACTTCGTGGTGCCCGAGTTGCTGCAGGACGCGGCCACGCCCCAGGCCCTGGCCGATGCCTGCCTGCAGTGGTTGGCGCCTGCAGCGTCTGCGAGAATCGCGGCCCTTGAAGCTACATTCACCGCGCTGCACCACAGCCTGCAGCGCGACACCGCCCAGTTAGCCACCGATGCCATCCAAAAAATTATCGCCACCCGTGCAAGCTGAGTTGACCTGGCCCATTCGGGGCCTGGTGGCCGGGGTGGACGAGGCCGGGCGCGGCCCGCTGGCCGGGCCGGTGGTGGCCGCCGCCGTGATCCTGGATGAGCGCCAGCCGATTGCGGGCCTGGCCGATTCCAAAAAGCTCACCGCCAAGCGCCGCGCCCAGCTGTATGACGAAATCCTCGCCAAAGCCCTGTGCTGCTCGATCGCCGAGGCCAGCGTGGAAGAAATCGAACGTTTGAATATCCTGCAAGCCACCATGCTGGCCATGCAGCGCGCCGTGCTGGGCCTGCGCCTCAAGCCCGGCCACGTGCTGGTGGACGGCAACCGCGTGCCGGTGCTGGCCATGACCAGCGAGGCCATCGTCCAGGGCGATGCCCTGGTACCGGCGATTTCCGCTGCGTCCATCCTGGCCAAGGTGACCCGCGACCGCTGGTGCGCCCAGGTGGATGCCGACTACCCGCAGTATGGGTTTGCCGGGCACAAGGGCTACGGCACGGCAGCGCACCTGGCGGCGCTGCAGGCGCATGGGGCTTGCCCGCTGCACCGCAAAACTTTCGCTCCTGTGACGGCGGTGCTGGCATGAGCTCCGACCCCATCACCCACATCCAGTCGCGCGACAACCCGCTGCTCAAGGAGCTGCGCCGCCTGTCGCAAGACAGCACTGCCTACCGCAAGCAGGGCCGCGTGTGGCTGGAAGGCGACCACCTGTGCCGGGCGGCGCTGGCCCGGGGCTGGAAGCCTGCCATGGCGATTTTTTCAGAGTCTTTTTGGCTTCTAGCGCCCATGGAATGGGCGAGAGCAGCTACTAAAACCATAGTCATCAAAGATGCGCTGTTGGCCGACCTCAGCAGCCTGGAGTCGCCCGCGCCCATGGGCTTTGTGGTCGATTTGCCCGCCACCGCTACGCTGGACCCGGCGGCGGCCAGCGTCATCCTCGACCGGGTGCAGGATGCCGGTAATGTGGGCTCCATCCTGCGCAGCGCTGGGGCGTTTGGGTTCAAGCAGATTATCGCCCTCAAAGGCACGGCAGCGCTGTGGAGTCCCAAGGTATTGCGCGCAGGCATGGGTGCGCATTTCGGCCTGCGCCTGATCGAAGGCCTAGAGCCGGATGCGCTGGATGCCCTGACCGTGCCGCTGGTCGTTACCAGCTCCCACCAGGGTGCGCTGCTGCAAGACCAGGTGCTGCCGTACCCCTGCGCCTGGGCCATGGGCCACGAAGGGCAGGGCGTGGGCGCGGCCCTGCTGGCGCGCGCCAAAGTGTCGGTACGCATTGGCCAGCCGGGCGGCGAAGAGTCGCTGAACGTGGCCGCCGCCGCTGCTATTTGCCTACACGCGTCGTCGGTAGGGCGCTGAGAGCGCTATACCCGGCCCAGGGTTTGCCCGTGGTTTGGGCCAGGATCTGCAACAGTGCTCGGCTATAATCGTGGGCTTTCCCGCATCCACGTACGCCTAGCGCCGGTCTTACCGAACCCCCTTCCAGAGCATTTGCAAGAGTTTTACTCTTGGACCGCTTGGGCGTACCCGTAACTATTTCGGAGAACCCAGTGCTTTTGTCTCTCAAGGGAACCTTCCCATCCGCCATCCTGGCGCTCGCAGACGGCACGGTCTTTGTTGGCAACTCCATTGGAGCCCCCGGCTCCACCGTGGGCGAGGTGGTGTTTAACACCGCCATGACCGGCTACCAGGAAATCCTCACCGACCCCAGCTACTGCCAGCAGATCGTCACCCTGACGTACCCGCACATCGGCAATACCGGTGTCAATGTGGAAGACGTGGAAGCCGCCCGCGTCCATGCCGCTGGCTTGGTCATCAAAGACCTGCCGTTGGTCGCCTCCAACTTCCGCAGCCACCTCACCTTGTCGGACTACCTGGTCCAGCAAAACACGGTCGCCATCGCCAACCTCGACACCCGCAAGCTGACCCGCCACCTGCGCACCCATGGCGCGCAAAACGGCTGCATCCTGGCGCTGCCCGCAGGCCAGAGCGTGAATGCCGAGAACACCGCCCAAGCCGTGGCCGCTGCTAAGGCTGCGCCCAGCATGGCCGGGCTGGACCTGGCCAAGGTGGTCTCCGCCAAGGAGTCCTACGCCTGGACCCAGACCGAGTGGAACCTGTTGGGCGGTTACGGCCAGCAAGACGCGCCGCGCTTCCACGTGGTGGCCTATGACTTTGGGGTCAAGTTCAACATCCTGCGCATGCTGGCCAGCCGTGGCTGCCGCATCACCGTGGTGCCCGCGCAAACCAGCGCCGCCGAGGTGCTGGCTCTGCAACCCGACGGCGTGTTCCTGTCCAACGGCCCCGGTGATCCGCAGCCTTGCGACTACGCGATTGCCGCCGCGGCCGCTTTGATCGAGTCCGGCATCCCCACCTTCGGCATCTGCCTGGGACACCAGATCATGGCCCTGGCCAGCGGTGCCAAGACCTTCAAGATGAAGTTCGGCCACCACGGTGCCAACCACCCGGTGAAAGACCTGGACGATGGCCGCGTCAGCATCACCAGCCAGAACCACGGTTTTGCGGTGGATGCAGCCACGCTGCCCGCCAACCTGCGCGCCACCCATATCAGCCTGTTCGACGGCACGCTGCAAGGCCTGGCCCGTACCGACAAGCCCGCGTTCTGCTTCCAGGGCCACCCCGAGGCTTCGCCCGGCCCGCACGACATCAGCTACCTGTTTGACCGCTTCATCGTGCTGATGGAGAAAAACTAATGCCTAAACGCCTAGACCTTCAATCCATCCTCATCATTGGCGCAGGCCCGATCATCATCGGCCAGGCCTGTGAGTTCGACTACTCCGGCGTGCAGGCCTGCAAGGCGCTGCGTGAGGAGGGCTACCGCGTCATTCTGATCAACAGCAACCCCGCCACGATCATGACCGACCCGGCCACGGCCGACGTGACCTACATCGAGCCCATCACCTGGCAGACGGTCGAGAAAATCATTGCCAAAGAGCGCCCCGATGCCATCCTGCCCACCATGGGCGGCCAGACCGCGCTGAACTGCGCACTCGACCTGTGGCACAACGGCGTGCTGGCCAAGTACACCGGCGCGGCCACCGGCAAGCCGGTGGAGCTGATCGGTGCCAAGCCCGAAGCCATCGACAAGGCCGAAGACCGCCTGAAGTTCAAGGACGCGATGACCAAGATCGGCCTGGGCTCGGCCCGTTCCGGCATTGCGCACAGCATGGAAGAGGCCTGGGTCGTGCAACGCCAGATGGGTTTCCCCACCGTCATCCGCCCCAGCTTCACCCTGGGCGGCACCGGCGGCGGCATTGCCTACAACCCGGAAGAGTTCGAAACCATCTGCAAGCGCGGCCTGGAAGCCTCGCCCACCAACGAGTTGCTGATCGAAGAGTCGTTGCTGGGCTGGAAAGAGTACGAGATGGAAGTGGTGCGCGACACCGCCGACAACTGCATCATCGTCTGCTCCATCGAAAACCTGGACCCGATGGGCGTGCACACCGGCGACTCGATCACCGTGGCCCCCGCCCAGACGCTGACCGACAAGGAATATCAGCTGCTGCGCAACGCCAGCCTGGCCGTGCTGCGCGAAATCGGCGTGGACACCGGCGGCTCCAACGTGCAGTTCTCGATCAACCCGGTCGATGGCCGCATGGTGGTGATCGAGATGAACCCGCGCGTGTCGCGCTCCTCGGCACTGGCTTCCAAGGCCACGGGTTTCCCGATTGCCAAGGTGGCGGCCAAGCTGGCCGTGGGCTACACGCTGGACGAGCTGCGCAACGAGATCACCAACGGTGCCACCCCGGCCAGCTTCGAGCCCAGCATCGACTATGTGGTCACCAAGATCCCGCGTTTTGCGTTCGAAAAGTTCCCCACCGCCGATTCGCGCCTGACCACGCAGATGAAGTCGGTTGGCGAAGTCATGGCCATGGGCCGCACCTTCCAGGAATCCTTCCAGAAAGCCCTGCGCGGCCTGGAAGTGGGCGTGGACGGCATGAACGAGAAAACCCAGGACCGCGAGTTGCTGGAAAAAGAACTCGGCGAGCCCGGCCCCGACCGCATCTGGTACGTGGGCGACGCGTTTGCCGCCGGTTGGACGGTGGACGAAGTGTTTGCCCTGACCAAGATTGACCCCTGGTTCCTGGTACAGATCGAGCAGATCGTGAAGATCGAGCTGGAGCTGGAAACCAAGAGCCTGGCCGACATCGACGCGGCCACCCTGCGCGCCCTGAAGCAAAAAGGCTTCTCCGACCGCCGCCTGGCCAAGCAGCTCAAGACCACCGACACCGCCGTGCGCAATGCCCGCCGTGCCCTGGGCGTGCGCCCTGTGTACAAACGCGTGGACACCTGCGCGGCCGAGTTCGCTACCGACACCGCCTACCTGTACTCGACCTACGAGGCCGAGGGTGCCGAGTGCGAAGCCGCGCCCACCGACAAAAAGAAGATCATGGTGCTGGGCGGTGGCCCGAACCGCATCGGCCAGGGCATCGAGTTCGACTACTGCTGCGTGCACGCCGCGCTGGCCATGCGCGAAGACGGGTATGAGACCATCATGGTCAACTGCAACCCCGAAACCGTGTCCACCGACTACGACACCAGCGACCGCCTGTACTTCGAGCCGCTGACGCTGGAAGACGTGCTGGAAATCGTCGACAAGGAAAAGCCTTTCGGCGTGATCGTGCAGTACGGCGGCCAAACCCCGTTGAAGCTGGCGCTGGACCTGGAAGCCAATGGCGTGCCCATCATCGGCACCAGCCCCGACATGATCGACGCGGCCGAAGACCGTGAGCGCTTCCAGAAGCTGCTGCACGAACTCGGCCTGCGCCAGCCGCCCAACGCCACGGCCCGTACCGAGCCCGAAGCGCTGGAAAAGGCCGCCGCCCTGGGCTATCCCCTGGTGGTACGTCCCAGCTACGTGCTGGGTGGCCGCGCCATGGAAATCGTCCACGAGCAGCGCGACCTGGAGCGCTACATGCGCGAGGCCGTCAAGGTCAGCCACGACTCGCCGGTGCTGCTGGACCGCTTCCTGAACGACGCGATTGAATGCGATGTGGACGCGATCTGCGACGGCCAGCGCGTGTTCATCGGCGGCGTGATGGAGCACATCGAGCAAGCGGGCGTGCACAGCGGCGACTCGGCCTGCTCGTTGCCTCCGTACTACCTGTCGGCGGAAACCGTCACCGAAATCAAACGCCAGACCACCGCCATGGCGCATGCCTTGAAGGTGGTGGGCCTGATGAACGTGCAGTTCGCCATCCAGAACGTGGACGGACGGGACGTGATCTACGTGCTGGAAGTGAACCCGCGTGCCTCCCGCACCGTGCCCTTCGTCAGCAAGGCCACCGGCATCCAGCTGGCCAAGGTGGCGGCACGCTGCATGGTCGGCCAGACGCTGGACGCCCAAGGCATCTTCAAGGAAGTGACCCCGCCGTATTTCAGCGTCAAGGAAGCCGTGTTCCCGTTCGTCAAGTTCCCCGGTGTGGACACGATTCTCGGCCCCGAGATGAAGTCCACCGGCGAGGTGATGGGCGTGGGCAAGACTTTTGGCGAAGCCTTTGTGAAGTCGCAAATTGGCGCGGGTACCAAGCTGCCGCGCTCGGGCAAGGCCTTTGTGTCGGTGAAGAACAACGACAAGGCGCGTGCCGTAGAAGTGGCGCGTGGGTTGAGCGCATTGGGCTTTGATTTGATCGCCACCAAGGGCACGTCGGCAGCTTTCCAGGCCGCGGGCATTGCCTGCACCACGGTCAACAAGGTCACCGAAGGCCGCCCGAACATCGTGGACATGATCAAGAACAACGAGATTGCCCTGGTCATCAACACCGTGGAAGAGCGCCGCAACGCGATTGCCGATTCGCGCCACATCCGCACTTCGGCTTTATTGGCCCGCGTCACCACCTTCACCACCATTTTTGGTGCCGAAGCGGCGGTGGAAGGCATGCAGTACCTGGACGACCTGGATGTCATCTCGGTACAGGAAATGCATGCGCAGTTGTTGGCTTAAGCCGTATTTGGAGTTGTAACCATGTCTACCCTACCCATTACCAAACGCGGCGCGGAATCCCTCAAAGCCGAACTGCACAAGCTCAAGACGGTGGAGCGCCCCTGGGTGATCAACGCCATCTCCGAGGCCCGTGCCCAGGGCGATTTGAGCGAAAACGCCGAATACGAAGCCGCCAAAGACCGCCAGGGCTTCATCGAAGGCCGCATCCAGGAGGTCGAAGGCAAGTTGTCGGTAGCCCAGATCATCGACCCCGCCACGCTGGATGCCGGTGGCCGTGTGGTCTTTGGTGCCACGGTCGATCTGGAAGACGAAGACAGCGGCCAGGCCGTGCAGTACCAGATCGTGGGTGAGGACGAGGCTGACCTCAAGCTGGGCCGCGTCAACGTCTCCAGCCCCATTGCCCGCGCCCTGATCGGCAAGGAAGTGGGCGACACCGCCGAGGTCAACGCACCCGGTGGCATCAAGCGCTATGAAGTGATGGCCGTCAGCTACATCTGATAGCGATGCGCGAACGCCTGCCCGTGTTTTTGGCGGCCCTCTGGTGGGGTAGCCTGAGCACGCTGGGCTTCATGGTGGTGCCGATGCTGTTTGCGGTACTGCCCACCCCGGCGATGGCCGGTGGCATGGCCGCCAAGCTGTTCACGGCGCAGACCTGGTTGTCCATGGCCTGCACGTTGATCCTGTTGATGCTTTCCAGGTCAAAACAGGGCTCTGTGCTTATCGGACAAGCGCAAGCAGCTATTATTTTTATAGCTTTTGGTTTTTTGGCGGCGGTGCTGGTGGAATTTGCCATCTCGCCGCACATCGTGGCGCGGGAGAATTTGAAGCTGTGGCACGGTCTGGGCAGTGCCCTGTATTTGCTGCAATGGCTGGCAGCGGGCGCGACACTGTGGAAAGTGTCGGCCCAGCGGAGCTAGATCAGGTCTGGCTGCGTTTCTTGAGGCTGGTCTTTGGCTTTGGCTTGGCGCGTTTCACCGTGCCGCCTGCCGTCAAACGCTGGTTGCCCAGCACGCGCAAAGTTTTCACTTCAGGGCGTTGGCCACCGCGGGTGCTGTGCTTGAGCACCTTGAAGTCGCGTGGACCGGCCATGCGGTCTTCGTCCACGCGGCGCTCCTTGATGATTTCGGGTTGCGGGCGCCACAGCACCAACAGTTTGCCGATGTGCTGGATGGGAGCCGCGCCAAGTTCGTCGGCCAGGGCCAGGAACATGGCTTCGCGGGCGACGCGGTCGTCCGAGAAAACGCGGACCTTGATCAGGCCATGGGAGTTCAACGCGAGGTTGATTTCTTTGGTAACAGCGGGGGTCAGGCCGTCGCTGCCCACCATCACCACAGGGTTTAAATGGTGGGCTTCGGCGCGGTGCACCTTGCGCTGGGCAGGGGTAAGTTGTATTTGAGACATGTGCGTATTATCAAGGCCAAGATGAAAGTTAAAACACAAAGTAAAAAAGTCAACAAGGCGTGGCTCAACGACCACGTCAACGACCCCTATGTCGTGTTGGCCAAACGCGAGGGCTACCGGGCCCGCGCGGCCTATAAATTGAAGGAGATTGACGAGACTTTCCACCTCATCAAGCCCGGCCATCTGGTGGTCGATCTGGGCTCCACGCCCGGGGCCTGGTGCCAGTATGTGCGCCGCAAGCTGTCGCCCAAGACGGCGGCGGGCGGCGGTGCAGCGGTGGGCGCGCTCAATGGCAGCATCATTGCCATCGACCTGCTGCCCATGGAGCCGGTGGAGGGTGTGGTGTTCTTCCAGGGCGACTTCCGCGAAGACGAGATGCTGGGCAAATTGACCCAGGCCATGGACGGGCGGCTGGCCGACGTGATCCTGTCTGACATGGCCCCCAACCTGTCGGGCATCCACGCCGCCGATGCCGCACGCATCGAGGGCCTGGTCGAGCTGGCGGTGGATTTTTGCCAAAGCCATTTGAAGCCGCAGGGTGCCCTGGTGGTCAAGCTGTTCCACGGCGGGGCTTACGATCCGCTGGTGAAGCTGTTCAAGCAGACCTTCCACATGGTCAAGCCCATCAAACCCAAAGCCTCGCGCGATAAGTCGACCGAAACCTTTCTGGTCGGCGTGGGCTTGAAAATAGCACCCAAAACCGCACAAATCGCGCCTGAAAACGGCCAGGGAAACCCCTAAACCCTTGTTGCTGCAATGGCCGCCATAGTCAAGAATTGCCGTGTCGGCCCTTGAAACGCCTAAAATAGTACGCACTTACGTTGAAGTCTTTCCTACCGGAGCCTTGCTTGAAAAATCCGTGGTTTTCCAAAATTGCCGTCTGGCTCGTCATTGCGATGGTGCTATTCACGGTTTTCAAACAGTTCGACACCCGCGCGGGTGTGAGTTCTGGTTATGTGGGCTATTCGGACTTTTTGGACGAAGTGCGCAACAAACAAATCAAATCCGTCTCCATCCAGGAAGGCCAGGGCGGTACCGAGATCGTCGCCATCACCAATGACGACCGCCGCATCCGCACCAACGCCACCTACCTCGACCGCGGTTTGGTGGGCGACCTGATCGCCAACAACATCAAGTTCGATGTCAAACCCCGCGAAGAAGGCTCCCTGCTCATGACTTTGCTGGTCAGCTGGGGCCCCATGCTGCTGTTGATCGGCGTGTGGGTCTACTTCATGCGCCAGATGCAGGGCGGCGGCAAGGGCGGGGCGTTCAGCTTCGGCAAGAGTAAAGCCCGCATGATGGATGAAAACAACAACGTGGTGACCTTTGCCGACGTGGCCGGTTGTGACGAAGCCAAGGAAGAGGTCAAGGAAGTCGTCGATTTCCTGAAAGACCCGGCCAAGTTCCAAAAACTCGGTGGCCGCATTCCGCGCGGCTTGCTGCTGGTCGGCCCCCCCGGTACCGGTAAAACCCTGCTGGCCAAGAGCATTGCAGGCGAGGCCAAAGTGCCTTTCTTCAGCATCAGCGGCTCCGACTTTGTGGAAATGTTCGTTGGCGTGGGCGCAGCCCGGGTCCGCGACATGTTCGAGAACGCCAAAAAGAACGCACCCTGCATCATCTTTATCGATGAAATCGATGCCGTGGGCCGCCAACGCGGTGCCGGCCTGGGTGGTGGCAACGACGAGCGCGAACAGACCCTGAACCAGATGCTGGTCGAGATGGACGGCTTTGAAACCAACCTGGGCGTGATCGTGGTGGCTGCCACCAACCGCCCCGACATCCTGGATGCGGCTCTGCTGCGCCCAGGCCGATTTGACCGCCAGGTCTACGTCACGTTGCCCGATATCCGGGGCCGCGAGCAGATTCTGGTGGTCCACATGCGCAAGATCCCGGTCAGCCAGGACGTGAACCCCAACGTGATTGCCCGCGGCACGCCCGGCATGTCGGGTGCCGATCTGGCCAACCTGTGCAACGAGGCCGCGCTGATGGCCGCCCGCCGCAGTGCCCGCGTGGTGGAAATGCAAGACTTCGAGAAGGCCAAGGACAAGATCCTGATGGGTCCCGAGCGCAAGAGCATGGTCATGCCCGAGGAAGAGCGCCGCAACACGGCCTACCACGAGTCCGGCCACGCCCTGATCGGCAAGCTGCTGCCCAAGTGCGACCCGGTGCACAAAGTCACCGTGATTCCCCGTGGCCGTGCCCTGGGCGTCACCATGAGCCTGCCCGCCCAAGACCGTTACAGCTACGACAGCGAATACATGCTGAGCCAGATCAGCATGCTGTTCGGTGGCCGTATCGCCGAAGAAGTGTTCATGAACCAGATGACCACCGGTGCCAGCAACGACTTCGAGCGCGCCACCTCCATCGCCCGCGACATGGTCACCCGCTACGGCATGACCGATGCGCTGGGCCCCATGGTGTATGCCGAGAACGAAGGCGAAGTGTTCCTGGGCCGATCGGTCACCAAGACCACCAACATGAGCGAGCAGACCATGCAAAAGGTCGACAGCGAAGTGCGCCGCATCATCGACCAGCAGTACGCCCTGGCGCGCAAGCTGATCGAAGACAACAGCGACAAAATGCACGCCATGGCCAAGGCCCTGCTCGAATGGGAAACCATCGACGTAGAGCAGATTGACGACATCATGGCAGGCCGCGAACCCCGTCCACCGAAAGACTGGACACCCCGCACGCCTACCGGCGGCGGTAGCAACGGTGGTAGTGGCGGTGCACCGGTCGTGCCGGCGGTAGAACCCGCACCTACGGCGGCGTAACAACGGTGTAAACCACTGCGCGTGTCAACGCGTTGATAGGTGATCTCGATCACGGGGCTTTTCAGGCCCCGTTTTCATTTCTGATAATTCCGCAACTCCCATGCTCTGGCAAACCACCCGCTTTCAGATTGATCTGGCCCAACCTCGGGTGATGGGCATCGTCAATGCCACCCCCGACTCGTTCTCCGATGGCGGCCAGCACGCCAACACCGCCGCCGTCCTGGCCCACTGCGAACAGTTGCTGCGCGACGGGGCCCACCTTCTGGACATCGGCGCGGAATCCACCCGCCCCGGTGCCCAACCGGTGCCGGTGGAGGAGGAACTGGCCCGTCTGCTCCCCGTGCTGCGGGCGGCCACCACACTGGGCGTGCCGATTTCGGTAGACACCTACAAGCCCCAGGTCATGCAGGCCGCTTTGGACGCTGGTGCAGACATCCTCAACGACATCTGGGCCCTACGCTGGACCGACCCGGCCCATCCGCTGGCTGCCACGGATGTGGTGGCAAGGCACCCGTCGTGCGGGGTGTGCCTGATGCACATGCACCGCGAACCGCAAACCATGCAGGCCGAGCCCATGCAAGGCGACGTGGTGGCACAGGTGCTACTATTTTTAGAGCGGCATGTACAGCTGCTATCAGCACAAGGCATAGAAAAGACCCGCATCGTGCTCGACCCCGGCATTGGCTTTGGCAAAACTGTGGCCCAAAACTTCGCCCTGCTGGCGCGGCAACAGGCGCTGCTGGCTTTGGGTTACCCGCTGCTGGTGGGCTGGTCGCGTAAATCTTCGCTGGCGGGTATGGCCGATGTTCCTCTTGGCCCCACCGAGCGCCTGGTGCCCAGCGTGGCAGCGGCCCTGCTGGCCGTGGAGCGGGGTGCGCGCATCGTGCGGGTACATGACGTGGCCGCCACCGCGCAGGCCCTCAAGGTGTGGGCTGCAGCGGGCGGGTAAGCTCACCATTTTTCAAAGTTGCCGCAAGCTGCGGTGTAACCTGTAGTCGGCCTTACCAGCGTGCGCTGTACGGGTCGTGTCCCCATAAAAAGGAAAACAATGTCCCGTCAATACTTCGGCACCGATGGCATCCGTGGCACCGTGGGCCAGGCCCCCATTACCCCCGATTTTGTGCTGCGCCTGGCCCATGCCGTAGGCCGCGTGCTCAAGCAAACCGAAGCCCGCCCCACCGTGCTGATCGGCAAAGACACCCGTATTTCCGGCTACATGCTGGAAAGCGCACTCGAATCCGGTTTCAACTCCGCCGGTGTGGATGTGGTGCTGCTCGGCCCCCTGCCCACGCCCGGCGTGGCCTACCTGACCCGTGCACAGCGCGCCAGCCTGGGCGTGGTCATCAGCGCCAGCCACAACCCATACCCCGACAACGGTATCAAGTTTTTCAGTGCCGAAGGGGCCAAGCTGCCCGATGCCTGGGAACTGGCGGTTGAAGCCGCGCTGGACACCCCGCCGGTATGGGCCGACTCTGCCTCGCTCGGCAAAACCCGCCGCCTGGAAGATGCGTCTGGCCGCTATATCGAGTTTTGCAAAAGCACCTTCCCCAACGCCCTCACGCTCAAGGGCGTGCGCATCGTGGTCGATGGTGCCCACGGCGCGGCCTACCAGATTGCCCCTAAGGTCTTCCACGAGCTGGGTGCCGAAGTCATTGCCATCGGCTGCGCACCCGACGGCATCAACATCAACGAAAACGTCGGTGCCACCCATCCCCAGGCCCTGGTGGATGCCGTCAAAGCCCACGGTGCCCACTTCGGTGTGGCGCTGGACGGCGATGCCGACCGCCTGCAAATGGTCGATGCCGATGGCCGCCTGTTCAACGGTGATGAAATCCTGTACCTGATGGTCAAGGAGCGCCTGTCGCGCGGGGGCAAAAATGCCAGCAAGCGCGCAGCCGATGCCGTGCCCGGCGTGGTCGGCACGCTCATGACCAACATGGCCGTCGAGCTGGCGCTGAAAGACAAGGGCGTGGAGCTGGTCCGCGCCAAGGTGGGCGACCGCTACGTGCTGGAAGAGCTGGAAAAGCGCGGCTGGCTGCTGGGCGGCGAAGGCTCCGGCCACCTGCTGGCCCTGGACAAGCACACCACCGGCGACGGCCTGGTCAGCGCCCTGCAGGTGCTGCAGGCCTGCGTACGCACCGGCCAGA
Organism: Rhodoferax sp. LS1P39; assembly: GCF_056521425.1. NCBI lineage: Bacteria > Pseudomonadati > Pseudomonadota > Betaproteobacteria > Burkholderiales > Comamonadaceae > Rhodoferax > Rhodoferax sp. LS1P39. The sequence continues at coordinate 336,829 of NZ_JBWMAV010000003.1, forward strand.
CCCTGGCCGAGCTGCTGGCCGATCTGACCCTGTTCCCGCAAACCCTGATCAACGTGCGCCTGCAGCCCGGCCAAGACTGGAAAGCCAACACCCAGTTGCCCCTGGCCACCCAGGCCGCCGAAGCCGAACTCGGCAACAACGGCCGCGTGCTGATCCGCGCCAGCGGCACCGAGCCCCTGGTCCGCGTGATGGTCGAGGCCCGCGATGCGGCCATGGCCAAGTCCTGCGCGGAGCGGATCGCGGCCACGCTGCGATAGGTCCCCTGGGGCGGGGCCGTCACCCCGCCTGCAAGCGCAGTTCCAACCGTACTCCGTCACCGGTGTTCTGCGCCGCAATGGTCCCGCCCATTTTGGCCATGTAGGTCTTGGCGACGAACAGGCCCTGGCCGCGGCTGCCCAGGGCTGCGGTATCGGCTTGGCTGGACACACCATATTCAAAAACTTTGCCCAGAAGCTCCGCCGGGATGGGCGGCCCCTGGTTAAAGATACCGACCAGCACTTCGTGGCCCACGCGCTCCAGCGTCAGCACGATGGGGCTGCCTGCCGTGCGGTGGCGCTGGGCGTTGGTGAGTACATGGGTGACCACATCTTCCAGCGAATGGGCATCGGCCTTGGCCCACAGCGGGGCGGGCAGGGGGGTGAATTGCACACCGCTGATGCCTGCGCTGGCGGCGTTGTCGGCCACCTGGGTCAGGAAGGCATTCACGTCCAGCCGTTCGGTGTCCAGCAGGCTGGCCTCAAAGGCTTCGCTGGGCGAAGCGCTGCCGTATAGCACCTGGATAGCCCGCTGCATGCGCTGGATGTAGCGGTTGCTGGGGTCGTGGGCCGTGCCGTGCAAGGCCTTCAGGGACTGCAGGGGCGACATGATTTCATGGCCCACGGCGTGCCACATGTCTTTCTCCTGGGCGGTGCGGATGCGCTCGCGTTTCAGGTCGTCGTGCACCCGCTGCAGCAGCTCGGCCAGCGCGGCGGCCAGCACGCCCAGCTCGTCATGGCCGCGCACGTCCACCAGATCCAGCGCCAGCACGCTGTCCGCGCTGCGCATGCTGTGTGACACGGCGGCCGAGCGCTTGGTCAGCAGGGTGATGCGCCGGATGATGCGCAGCTCGATGGCCGCCCAGGTCAGCGCAACCGCCAGCAGCATGGCCCCCACAAACCACGACATCCGGGTCGCCACCCGGGCCAGGTTCTGGTTCACGCTGCGCAGGTCGCCATGCAGCGTCAGCGCGAAACTGCCCAGGCTGGTGGTGATGGTCTCGGAGGCCTGCAGCGGGATGTCGTAGTCGGCCACCGGCAGCCGGGCGACCAGGCGGTCCAGCCAGCGCGGGGCGGGCTCGGTGGCGGCGGGGGCCTGCAGCGTGGCCAAGGTCCGCGCCGCCTGAGTGCCCGCAAGCAATTGGCGGATCTGCAAGGTTTCGCCGGGTTGGAGCTGGGGCACCAGGCTGGCCAGGGTGAACGGCGGCGTGGCACCGGGTTGCTGGCTGTCGAACACCCGGGTGGCGCTGCCGGGGGCCAGCATCTGCAACTGCACCCTCACCTGGTCCAGATCCGGCGGTGGCCAGGCCGGGGCGGTCTTGCTGGCGCTGCGGCTGGCGGTAAACACGGCATCGCGCCACAGGTCGATGGGCAGGCGTACCGAGAAAAACACCTGCTTCCTGCAGGCACTGGCCGTGCTGGCGGTGTCTGCAGGCAGGCAGCGCCCGTCTTGCCACAGCCAGCCGCGAAAGTCGCGCACCGGGCGGCCACCGGTCTGGCCCTGTGCGTCCAGTGTAAATCCGGTCAAACGCCCGCGCACGGTGGGCACGCCCGAGGCGCTTTGCGGCCCGGCATCGGCATCGGTTTCAAACGGGGCCAGCCACTGGGTGCTGCTGCCACTGGGCAGTTGCACCGCGACCTGCAGGCGGTGGGCCTGGTCTAGCGCTGGGTCGCCCCGGCTGTGGGCCACCAGAGCATCGGCGGTGGCGTAGCTGCCCACCAGGTAGATGAAGCCACCCGCCCAGGGGTTGTTGCCTACGGCCACGCACAGGCTGGAGCCGTCGGGGTACTGCACGCCACAGCCCGCCATCTCCACCGCCTGCTGCACCTTGCTGCGGTCGTCAAAGTCGATGGCGGCAAACGGCAACACCACCGGGTACAGCGGCTGGTCGGGGCTGCTGCCCAGGCCGGGGTTGAGCAGGGCCAGTTGCCCGGTGGGGTGGCGCAGGCGCTGGGCGATCTGGGCCAGGTTTTGCTGAAAGCTGCTTTGGTAGCTGCGCAGGCCGCGTTGTTTTTCTTCCTGCAGCACGCTCAAGGCCAGGGCCAGGGTGGCCAGGGCCAGCAGGGCAAAGGCGGTGCGAAAGAAAAACCGCAGGCCGAAGGGGATGCGGAACGGCACCTGAAAAGGCACCTGGAACGGCAGCCGCCCCAAGGGCTTCATGCAGGCACCGTCCAGCGAAAGCCGCGCATCGGCACGTTTTCTATCGCGTCGAACTGCGGGTCCAGCTCGCGGAAGGCATCGCGGATGGTGCTGACGTGTTTGCGTACGTTGTCCCGGTTGCGGCCACTTTTCACCACCTGGTACAGATCGTCGTACGACACCACTTGGCCCCGGCGCTGGTACAGCGTGGCCAGAATGCGCTGCGCGGTCAGTGGCAGGTTGATGCGCTGGCCGCGCCACAGGGCGGAGTTTTGCCGCAGCGGGTCCAGCGACAAGGCATCGGCATCCGCCGATGGCGCCTGGGGCGGGGCTTTGGCGGTAGCCCGGCCCGCCCGCAGGATCTCTAAAAACGTGTCGATGAAGTCGGCCTCTTCAAACGTGGTTTTTTGCAGGTAGTCCCAGGCATCCAGCGCCTTCATGATGCTGCGGTAAATGGTGGCGGGCATGGCCGACACCACCAACACCGGCGTGCCGGGCCGGGTTTTGTTGATGGCATTGATGATGGCCACGCCCGCATGCCGCTCGCGGCCCAGCTCGATGTCCAGCACCACCAGGTCGTACTGCTCGCGGGCAATGGCGGCCTCGGCGCTGTCGCGGGTAAACCACTGCTCCACCCGGATGCCCGGCTGCGCGGCCTCGATCCAGCCGCGCAACAACTGGCTGGTGGGTTGGTCGTCTTCGATGACAGCCACTTTTTCCATGGTGCAGGTTCTCAATCGTTGGTATGGGCCGATTATCCAAGCCCGCCCTGGCCGCCGGTGTGAGTGTTTCTTCCGCCGCCGGAAGCAACTGCCAGCAGGGCTGCATTGTTTGCTCCAGGGGGTGCAGAAAAGAATCTAGCCACACCCCACCGGGTGGCCTGATTCAACAACCTTTGGAGCCCGCCATGTCCCTGCACCCCTCTCGCCTCGTCCGTTCCATCACCCTCGCTGTGCGCCGCCTGGGGCGCAACACGGCCCAAGGCCTGGGCCAGGTCGCTACGCCCCGCGCTGGCCGCGCCGTGCTGGCGGTGGGTGTGCTGGTGGCTGCGGGCGCGCTGGTCTGGAGCCACCCGCCGTTGCAAAACGTGGCGCGCGGCGAGGTGGGCATCCGCAGCAACCGCTTCACCGGCGACACCAGCCAGTGGGCTGCAGGGTCGGTGCTGGTGCTGCCCGGCATCCACACCTTGCGCCAGTACAACCTGCGCGACCAGCTCTACCGGCCTGTGTCCGCCGACGGCAGCGCCCAGTTCCAGTCGGTGGAAGGCCTGTCGGTAGGGGTGGATGTGGGGGTGCGCTATGCCCTGGACCCGCGCCGTCTGGCCAGCCTGTCGCAAGACCTGCCCGGCGACATCCGCCAGGACATCGTCCAGCCCGCGGTGCAAGGTGTGGTCTACAAGACCTTCACCCGTTACACCGTACGGGAAATCTTTTCCAGCAAGCGCGGCGAGATCCAGCAGCTGATCGAAGCCGAGCTCGAACCCAAGCTGGCCGCCGACGGCATCTTGCTGCGCTCGGTAGAAATCGGCAAGGTGGACTTGCCGGCAGACTACAAGCGCGGCATGGAGCGCCTGCTGTCTGAAGAGCTGGAATCCGAAAAAATGCGCTACACGCTGGAGCTGAAGGGCAAACGCGTGCAAGAAGCCGCGCTGGATGCCGATGCCGAGCGCGTGCGCCGCGAAAAGTCGGCCCAAGCCGCCGGTTCCGAGCAGGTCATTGCCGCCAAGGCCCAGGAAGAAGCCATGCGCCACGTGCTGCCGTTCAAACAAAAGCAAATCGAGCAGCGCCAGCTGGAGGCCGAGGCCGACAAAGTCTCGCGCATCCGCACCGCCGAAGGTGCCGCCGCTGCCCGCCGCATCGAAGCCCAGGGCGAGGCCGACTCGCGCCAAAAGCTGGCCGATGCCGAAGCCTACCGGCTCGACCGGGTGGGCAAGATCGCCAGCGAGCAAATGGCCCGCGACGGCGCGCTGGTCACCCGCCACCCGCTGCTGATCCAGAAGATCATGGCCGACAAACTGTCCGACAAGGTGCAGGTCATCATTGCTGCGCCACCCACCGATGGCGGTTTCATCGGCTCCGCCCTGCTGGGGGCAGGCAAGAACGGCAACCCGGCGGCACCCGAAATGGACTCCGCCGAAGGCAGCGACAAGGGAGCCGAATAATGCGCGCCGCATCTGTTCTGTTGACGCTGGTCTCGCTGTGCGCCAAGGTGGCGATGGCTGCCACACCCTTGCTGGCCATCGTGGTGCAAGACCAGGTGGCGCTACGCGGTGCGGCGCGCGATGCCGCCCCGGTGCAGGCCGTGCTGACCCAGGGCGACACGCTGGAGATCCGCGGCCAGCGCATGGACTACCTGCAGGTCTACGACTACCGCCGCGAGCGGGCGGGCTTTGTGCGCCAGTCGCAGGTCCGTACCACCCGGGTCACCCCGCAAGACGCGCCCGAACTGCTGGCCGTGCTGCGCTTTGTGCGCGACACCCCTGGCTCCGAAGCCTTGGGCGTGGCCTACGCCGCCGCCTACCTGCAAGCCGCCCCGGCAGGCAGCAACACTGCCGAGGCGCAAGACGCACTGGGCCAGATGGCCGACCGCCTGGCCCGCCGCGCCACCAGCCGCCAGGGCAGCAGCGCCGGTGCGACGCCCACCGCAGCCGACACCCGGCTGGCCGCGCAGTTGGAAGCCGTGGCCGCCTACGGCATCCAGATGACCAGCACCGAGCGCGATGGCAGCATGCAGATCTGCTACGACGGCGATGCCTTTGCCCGCGTGCTGGCCCAGCCCGCTGCCAGCCCGGAGCAGCGCGCCCGTGCCGCCCTGGCGCTAAGCCGCAGCGACTGCCAGGACCCGAATCTGTCGCCCACTGTGCAAACCCGGCAAGACCAGCAGCGGGCCCGGCTGCTGGAGCCCATCGACACCGCCACCCTCAGCCCCGTGCTGGCCAACCGTATCCAGTTGCGCCGCGCCGCCGTGCAGTCGGCGCTGGCCTTTGCCGCCGCCCGCCGCCAGGAGACCCCCCAGGCCGTGGCCGCCGCCCAGCGTGCCGTCGATGCCCTGGCCGCCCTGAACCGCGCCGAGCTGGCCGACGAAGACTTTGCCGCCGAGAGCGAGGCCGCCATCCGCGTCAGCGCCTCCCGCTGGGCTGCCGTACCCGTTGCAGATGCCAACACCGCAGGCTCCCGCCCGCGCATCGTCACCCAGCCCGGCGAGCCCGGGCAGACCTGTGTGCTGCTGGTCGATGCCCAACACCCCGCCGCCCACCCCCTGCACCAGCGTTGCACCTATGGCGTGGCCTGGACGGCATCGGCCAGCACCAGCCCCAACGGCAAGGCCGTGGCCCTGGCGGTGCAGCCGCTGGCAGGCTGGCGCGAGCTGTGGCTGTACCGCCAAACGACCGAGGGCTGGACGCTGGACACCGTGCCGCCCGGCAGCAATGCCCCCGGCCTGGGAACGCTGGAATTTGCCGGTTGGGTGCCCGGCGGCGAGCGCCTGCTGGCCGTGCGCGAAGCGGTGGTGGAGGGCCGCGCCAAGCGCAGCTTTGAAGTCTGGAAGCTCGATACCCTGGCGGTGGAAAAGCAGGCCAGCAGCCCCGGCCTGCTGGTTTTGTTCGGCAAATGGCAAGACCCGGTGTGGAAGCAGATGACCGTGGCCTTGCGGTGAGGAATATGGGTGTTTTGGGCCTCTAGCGCTTATGGATTGAGCGTGACATGCTATAAATTTAAAAGCACTGTCACACAAGCGCCACGCAAGCTTCACATCCGCGTCACACCGCACTTTCAGACTCTGCCGCATACACAGGAGAAGTCCATGAAAGAACTGCCCACCCCCACCTTCGCGCTGTCGCCTATTTCGCTGGTGTCGGCGTTCAACCCGGCCCATTTGCTGCGCGGGGCGCTGCACCGGCGCGACGAGCGGGTGGTGGCGCCCATCCCCCGTGTCGAGGCCCAGCCTGTGGCCGCTGCGGGCGGTATTGCCGTGTCGTGGGCGCGGCACCAGGACGAGGTGCGCGAAGCCCAGCGCCTGCGCTACCAGGTGTTTGCCGTGGAGATGGGCGCGCGCCTGTCCACCAAGCTGCCCGGGCACGACGTGGATTTGTTTGACGACTTTTGCGAGCACCTGCTGGTGCGCGACGTGGCCAGCAACGCCGTGATCGGCACCTACCGGGTGCTGACCCCGGTGCAGGCCCGGCGCGTGGGCAGCACCTACAGCGATATGGAATTTGACCTGGTGCGCCTGCGTAACCTGCGCAGCCGCATGGTGGAGCTGGGCCGCAGCTGCGTGCACGCCGACCACCGCCACGGCGGCGTGATCCTGGCCCTGTGGGGCGCGCTGGCCGAATTCATGCAGCGCAACCAGCTCGACACCATGGTCGGCTGCGCCAGCATCCCCATGCTGCACAACGGCGTGGTGGGCGGCGACGCGGCGGCCAGCATCTGGCACCAGTTGCAAAAAACCCACATGGCCCCGATCGAATACCACGTGCAGCCCCGCCTGCCGCTGCCCATCGAGCAGTTCGACAGCACGCTGGCCATCGAGCCACCGGCCTTGATCAAGGGTTATCTGCGCCTGGGTGCCAAGGTGCTGGGCGCGCCCGCCTGGGACCCGGATTTCAACACCGCCGACCTGCCCATGCTGCTGCGCATTGCCGATTTACCGGCGCGCTACCGCAAGCACTTCGGCGGTTAAGCCACGGCTACCGGGGCGTAGGCCAGACGCACGTAGATGGGCGCAAAAGCCTCCGCCTGCACGATCTCCACCAGCGTCTCCTTGGCCAGCTCCAGCAGGGCGATGAAGGTCACCACCAGCACCGACATGCCCTTGGCGGCATCGAACAGCTCTTCAAACTCCACAAACCTGCGGCCTTGCAGGGTCTTGAGCAAATGGCTCATGTGCTCGCGCACCGACAGCTCTTCGCGGGTGATGGTGTGGTGCTGGATGAGTTTGGCGCGGCGCAGAATGTCGCGCCAGGCCTCTTGCAGGTCGGCCACGTGCACCTCGGGCAGGCGGGGTTGCAGCGCCTGCTCGATGAATACCTGGGCCTTGAGAAAGTCGCGGCCAAACTGGGGCAGGGCGTTGAGGCGGGCTGCTGCCAGCTTGATCTGCTCGTACTCCAGCAGGCGGCGCACCAGAGCGGCGCGCGGGTCTTCGGCTTCCTCGCCCTCGGCGACCTTTTTGGGCGGCAGCAGCATGCGCGATTTGATCTCGATCAGCATGGCCGCCATCAGCAGGTAGTCGGCCGCCAGCTCCAGGTTGCGGCTGCGGATCTCGTCCACGTACACCAGGTACTGGCGCGTCAACGCTGCCATGGGGATGTCGAGGATGTTGAAGTTTTGCCGCCGTATCAGGTACAGCAGCAGGTCCAGCGGGCCCTCGAAGGCATCGAGAAACACCTCCAGCGCGTCCGGCGGGATGTACAAATCCACCGGCATGGCAAACATCGGCTCGCCATACAGCCGGGCCCGCGCCACCGGGTCCAGGGTGTCGGGAAGTGCTAACGCTTCAACCACTGCATTCACTATAAATTAAATAGCTGCTTGTGCTTATGGAATGGGCGCTAGCTGCCAATTTGGCTAATTACTTGTTGAGGGTCTGGTAGACGTAGGGGTTTTGCGCCACGCGGCCTTCGCGGTACTCTGCCTGGGCGTTACGGTCTACCTTTTGCTCCCACAGCAGGGCGCGGCCTGCGAGCTGCTGGGCTTCGAGTTCGGGCTTCTGGGCCTTGAGCTGGTCGATGAACAGCGTGGCATCGGATTGGTAGTGGGGGCGGGCGAAGATGGACATAGACTTGGGACCTTTGGTTGGCTTGATTTTACGGGGGCAACAAGCGATGTTGAAAAAGTGGGTAGGTTTAGTCTGTACAGCACTGGCTTTGGCAGCTTGCGATCCGCAGCGCATTGAAAAACTGGAAGAGGGCGTGGCCACCGAGGCCGATGTGCGGGCCCAATTTGGCGAGCCCGAGAAAGTCTGGGATGCGCCCGAGGGTGGCCGCACCTTCGAGTACAACCGCCAGCCAGCGGGCCATGTGAACTACATGATCACCATCGGCGCTGACGGCAAGATGAGCGCCCTGCGCCAGGTGCTGACCCCGCAAAACTTCGCCAAGGTCCAGCCCGGCATGATGATGGAAGACGTGCGCAAGATGCTGGGCAAGCCCATGAAGACCACGCCCTTCAAGCTGAAAAACGAGGTGGAATACGACTGGCGGTATCTGCAGCCGCCCAACACCTCCATGGTGTTCACCGTGGTGTTCGACCCCGATTACCGCGTGCTGCGCACGATGTCCGTGCCCGACCCGGAGGTCGAGCGCAACCGGTAAGGGTCTCAGCCTGAACCCGCGTTCCTCAGGGCATCCGTGGAACTGGCTTTGCCAGGCCACTGGATGCGCCCCCTGCATGTCGTATCAGTTTTTCAAACCGATACGAGGGGGGTTGGCGGAAAGCGCTTGCGCTGTAGCCTGGGGGTGTGAAAAGCCTGCGGCCACATAGTCCAGAAAGCAGGCGATGCGCGACACCAGAGCGGTGTTGCGGTAGTACACCGCGTGGATGGGCTGGCGCACTTCCACCGTGGCGCTGGGCAGCAACTGCACCAGGTCGCCGCGCGCGCGGTCGCCCTCGGTCATGAAGTCGGCCAGGCACACCACGCCCGCACCCGCCAGGGCCAGTTGGCGCAGGCTCTCGCCGCTGGAGGCGCGTAGCGTGGGGGCAATCGCCAGCCGGTCGCCTGATGGATTGCGCAGCGGCCAGGCGTTCAGGCTGTCGGGCTGGGTAAAGCCCAGCAGGCTGAGTTTCTCCAGGTCTTCCACCGTGCGGGGCCGTCCTGCGGCCTTCAGGTAGGCCGGACTGGCCAGCACGCGCAGCAGGCTGCTGCCTAACGGGCGGGCGTGCAGGCTGGAATCGACCAGCGGGCCGATGCGGATGGCCAGGTCGGTGCGGTGCTCCAGCAGGTCGATGATCTGGTCGCTGCTGTTGAGCTCCAGCGCAATGTCCGGGTAGGCCGCCCGAAAGCCCGCCACCAGCGGCACCAGCACATGCAGCAGAAAGGGCGACGCGGCGTTGACCCGCAAACGCCCGGCGGGCCGGTTGCGGCGCTGTGCCATTTGCTCCTCGGCCTGCTCCACCGCGCCCATGATCTTGCGGGCCTGGGCCAGGAACATGGCCCCTTCTTCGGTGAGCTCCAGGCGGCGGGTGGTGCGGCGCAGCAAGGTCACGTCCAGTTTCTTCTCCAGGCGGCCCAGCGAGCGGCTGACGGCCGACACGGTTTGCCCCAGCTGCTCGGCCGCCGCGGTGATGGAGCCTGCGTCGATCACGGTGGCAAAGGCCTGCAGTTCGTCGAGCGTGGTTTTCATTCTTGAATAATACGCAAGTATCTTGTGCGGATACAGCGCTTTTTCTGCAAGGGTAAGGCATCCAGAATCCAGGCTTCTGTGACTATTTGAGGTGCTTTATGCCACTTGCCTTGCTTGCGCTGACCATCAGCGCCTTTGCCATCGGCACGACCGAGTTCGTGATCGTCGGCCTGATCCCCACCATGGCCGCCGACCTGGGGGTCAGCATTCCGTCGGCGGGCCTGTTGGTCAGCCTGTACGCCCTGGGCGTGGCCGTGGGCGCGCCCGTGCTGACGGCGCTGACCGGCAAAGTACCCCGCAAGATGCTGCTGCTGGGCTTGATGCTGCTGTTCACCATCGGCAACCTGGTGGCCTGGCAGGCACCGGGCTACACCCCGCTGGTGGTGGCACGGGTGCTGACGGGCCTGGCCCACGGCGTGTTCTTTTCGATCGGCTCCACCATCGCCACCAGCCTGGTGCCCAAGGAGAAAGCCGCCAGCGCCATTGCCACCATGTTCTCGGGCCTCACCGTGGCGCTGGTTACCGGCGTGCCGCTGGGCACCTTCATCGGCCAGCATTTTGGCTGGCGCGCTACGTTCTTGGCGGTGGCCGCGCTGGGCGTGGTGGCGATGCTGATCAGCCTGTTTTTCATCCCGTCCACGCTGAAACACAACAAACCCGCCAGCGTGTTGCAGCAGTTGCAGGTGCTGAAACAGCCGCGCCTGTTGCTGGTCTACGCCATGACTGCCGTGGGCTACGGCGGTTCGTTTGTGGCCTTTACCTACCTGGCCCCCATCCTGCAGGAACTGTCGGGCTTTGGCACCAACGCGGTCAGTTTGGTGCTGATGGTCTACGGCGTGTCGGTGGCGTTTGGCAACATCTGGGGCGGTAAGCTGGCCGACCGGCGCGGCCCGATCGGCGCGTTGAAGATCCTGTTCCTGGGCCTGGCCGCAGTGCTGCTGGTGCTGTCGCTCACCGCCTCCAGCCCCTGGCTGGCCGTGGCCACCGTGCTGGTGTGGGGTGCCTTTGCCTTTGGCAACGTGCCAGGTCTGCAGGTCTACGTGGTGCAGCAGGCCCAGCGCGTGGCGCCGCAGGCGGTGGACGTGGCCTCGGGCCTGAACATCGCGGCCTTCAACCTGGGCATTGCAGGCGGTGCCTGGGGCGGCGGCTGGGTGGTGAGCCACCTGGGCCTGGCCCACACGCCCTGGATCGGCGGCTTGGTGGTGCTGGGTGCGGTGGCCTTGACGGCCTGGAGCGGCAGCCTGGACCAGGCCCGCACTCAGAGTGCAGCCGCTGCGCTGGTCTGAAAATCCTTGAGTCGGCCCGCGAAGCCGGATCGTTCCATCAGCCCCCGGGGCTGGTCGTTCAGGTCGTTGATGTAGAGCTGGCCGCCGCGGTGGGTGATGGCCTTGAACAATTGCTCCAGCGCGTCCAGCCCGCTGGCATCCAGTGAGATGAGCTGGGACGCGTCCAGCACCACACGCGTGCCCTTGTGGCGGCTTTCCACGGCCTGGACGATGGGGTCGATCTTGGCTACCGCCCCGAAGAACAGCGCGCCGTAGAGTTTGTAGACCAGCGCGCCCTCCGCCTCGGCCACGGCATCCACATGGAACAGCGTGCTCATGCGGCGGATGAAGAAGGCGCAGGCCAGCAGCATGCCCACCTCCACCGCCACCGTCAGGTCGAACACCACGGTGAGAAAGAAGGTGCCCAGCAACAGCATGCGGTAGTGGTTGCTGAACTGCTTGAGGCGCACAAACTCGTGCCATTCGCCCATGTTCCAGGCCACAAACAGCAGGATGCCCGCCAGCACCGCCAGAGGGATGTACAGCGCCAGCGGCGCGGCCACCAGCACCACGGCAGCCAGCACCAGGGCGTGCACGATGCCCGCGATGGGCGAGGTGGCGCCGGAGCGGATATTGGTGACGGTGCGCGCAATCGTGCCGGTGGCGGGCATGCCGCCAAAGAAGGCCACCACGAAATTCGCCACACCCTGGGCCATCAGCTCCTGGTTGGGGTTGTGCTTGAGGTGGTGGGGGTCACTGGCGAGCTGATCGGCCACGCGGGCGCACAGCAGCGACTCCACCGCGCCCAGCAGGGCAATGGTCAGCGTGGGCGTGACCAGCAGGCGCACCGTGTCCCAGGTGAATTCGGGCAGTTCAAATACCGGCAGGCCGCTGGGGATGCTGCCGAACTTGGTGCCCAGCGTCTGCACCGGCAGGCCCAGCGCCCAGGCTAGAAATGACAGAGTGACCAGCGCCACGATGGGGCCGGGCACCCGGGCAAAGGTGCGCACCGAGCGGCCTTCCAGCAGGCGGATCAGCGGCGAGCCCTGCACAAACACTTTGGGCCAGACAATCAGCCCCAGCACGCACACCGTGCCCAGGGCCAGCGCGAAGAAGTTCAGGGTGTGGATGTGGGCGGCCAGGGTCTTGAGCTGCGAGAAGAAGTCGCCCGGCATCTTGGCGATCTCCAGCCCCAGCAGGTCTTTCACTTGCGACAGCGCAATCAGCACCGCAATGCCGTTGGTAAAGCCAATCACGATGCTCACCGGCACATAGCGCACCAGCGTGCCCAGCTTGAACAGACCCAGCGCAAACAGCAGCACGCCCGCGCAGGCGGTGGAAATCAGCAGGTTGGCCACGCCGTAGCGCTCGACGATGCCGTAGACGATGACGATGAAGGCCCCTGCCGGACCGCCAATCTGTGCCGTGGTGCCCCCCAGCGCCGAGATGAGAAAGCCCGCAATGATGGCCGTCCACAGCCCGGCCTCGGGCTTGAGGCCGCTGGCAATCGCAAACGCCATGGCCAGCGGCAGGGCGACGATGCCCACCGTCACGCCCGAACCCACATCCTTGCCCAACCTCTCCCGGTTGTAGCCCTTGAGTGCGTCTAGCAGGCGGGGGTGGAAGCGGGCGAGGGGCGAGGTCATGGTGTGTTGCTGTGTGGTTAGCCGATGCGCATACCGGGTTGCGCGCCGGGGAAGGGCTCCAGCACGTAGATGCCCGGCTGGGCCTTTTCATCGGCGTGGCTGGCAGCAAGAACCATACCCTCGCTGATACCAAACTTCATCTTGCGCGGTGCCAGATTGGCCACCAGCACGGTGAGTTTGCCGATGAGTTGGTCGGGCTGGTAGTGGGCCGCGATGCCGCTGAAGACGTTGCGCATACGGCCTTCGCCCGCGTCCAGCGTCAGGCGCAGCAGCTTGGTGGAGCCCTCGACCGGCTCGCAGTTGACTATTCTTGCGATGCGCAAGTCGACCTTGGCGAAGTCGTCGATGGTGATGACGGGGGCGATGGACTCACCGCCGGGTACTACAGTTTCTGTAGCTGCTTGTGCTGGTTCTGTGGGCGCTGGGGGCTCAAACAATGCATCAAGCTGCTTGATATCCACGCGCTGCATCAGGTGTTGATAAGGTTGTATGGCATGGCCTGCTGGAAGGCAGGTTTTTGCATCATTCCATGTCAGTGGAGCGGCACTTAAGCCCAGCATTTTTTCTGCTTCAGTTGCGACACCTGGCAGTATTGGCTTCAGGTACAGGGTTAGTAAGCGGAAGCAATTGATTAGCACGCTACATACGATCTGGAGTTGTCCCGAGTCAGATTCGTTCTTAGCTAACACCCATGGCTTCTTCTCGTCGGCATATTGGTTCACTGCATCTGTTAGCGCCATGACTTCCCGGATAGCTCGGCTGTACTCCCGGTTTTCGTACGCCTCTTGAATTGAGGTCGCTGCCTGCATTAAGTCATCGATCAAGTTATCTATTGAGTCTTCACCGACGGCGGGTTTAGTGCCTCCAACTAAAAACATTGAAACCAATTGGCCGCTGAACTTTCTCGTCAGGAAACCCGCCGCCCGGCTGGCTATATTCACGTACTTGCCGATCAGGTCGCTGTTCACCCGGGCCATGAAGTCGTCGGCGTTGAAGTCGATGTCTTCGTTGCGGGCAGACAGCTTGGCGGCGATGTAGTAGCGCAGCCATTCGGGGTTCATGCCCAGGCCCAGGTATTTGAGCGGGTCCAGGCCGGTGCCGCGGCTCTTGCTCATCTTTTCGCCGTTGTTGACGGTCAAAAAGCCGTGCACAAAGATCGAATCCGGCGTTTTGCGGCCGCTGAACTTCAGCATGGCGGGCCAGAACAGGGTGTGGAAGGTGACGATGTCCTTGCCGATGAAGTGGTACTGCTCCAGCGTGGGCTGGGCCATGTAGGCCTCGAAGTCTTCGCCGCGTTTGTCGAGCAGGTTTTTCAGCGATGCCAGGTAGCCCACGGGCGCGTCCAGCCACACATAGAAGTATTTGCCGGGTGCGTCGGGGATTTCGATGCCGAAGTAGGGTGCGTCGCGGCTGATGTCCCAGTCGCCCAGGCCTTCGCTGGTGCTGCCGTCCGGGTTGGTGCGCACGGTGAACCATTCCTTGACCTTGTTGGCCACTTCAGGCTGCAGGCGGCCGTCTTGGGTCCAGCCCTCCAGAAACTCCACGCAGCGCGGGTCAGAGAGCTGGAAGAACAGGTGCTCCGAGCTCTTCAGCTCGGGCGTGGCCCCGGACAGGGTGGAGGTGGGGTTGATCAGGTCGGTGGGCGCATACACCGAGCCGCAGACTTCGCAGTTGTCGCCGTACTGGTCCTTGGCGTGGCACTTGGGGCACTCGCCCTTGATGAAGCGGTCCGGTAGAAACATGTTCTTGGCGGGGTCGAAGAACTGCTCGATCACCTTGCTGGAGATCAGCCCGTTCGCCTTCAGGTCGCGGTAGATCTGCTGCGCCAGCGCGTGGTTTTCGGGCGCGTCGGTGCTGTGCCAGTTGTCAAAAGCGATGTGGAAGCCGTCCAGGTAGGGCTTGCGCCCGGCGGCGATGTTGGCCACGAACTGCTGGGGCGTGATGCCCGCCTTTTCGGCCGCAATCATGATGGGCGCGCCGTGGGTGTCGTCGGCCCCGACGAAGTTAACGGCGTTGCCCTGCATGCGTTGGAACCGCACCCAGATGTCGGCCTGGATGTACTCCATGATGTGGCCGATGTGGAAGTTGCCGTTGGCGTAGGGCAGGGCGGTGGTGACGAAGAGTTGGCGGGGGGAGGTCATAAACGGTCTAGAAATTCGGGTACGGTGGCAATGGGGTACAGGTGTTTTAGAACCAGCAAGTCGTTGTCGCCGGTGACGAGGTAGCTGGCCTTGGCTTGCACCAACAGGGCCACCAGGTAGTCGTCTTTGGCATCGCGGCATACCGGCGGAAATGGGGGCGACAGCGGGAAAAAGGTGCAACGCGCATGCATTTCTTCGATCAGGCGTTGGGCCGTGGCGCTGCCACCCACAATGCGCGAAAAGATTTTAGGGCGCGACAGCACGTTGCCAATTTCTTCCAACTGCTGGGTACAGGTCAGCCATTCAAACCGGTGCGTTCGCCACAAGTGCAGCATCTCGGCTTGGCGGTTTTGCGGTTTGAATAGGGCTGACAGGACCGTATTGGTGTCCAGGATCAGATTCATGGGCTATTTATTTGGCTTCGGCCAGCCGTTTCGCATGGATTTCGGCACGGGCGGCCTGGACTTCGGTGTTGACCAATTCGTCCACCTCTGCCTCGGACAAGTCTTCGAAGCCTTTGGCCATTTCAGCCCACAGCCGCTCGAACTCGCCGCTGTCCTTGCGCCGCATGCGCTCGTAGGTATCCATATCGACCATCGCCGCCACGGGCTTGCCCGCTTTGGTGATGACGATGCTGTCGTGCCGGTACTGCACCTCGTTGAGCAACTCGCCCAGGTTTTGGCGCACGGTCATGGCGGTGGCTTCACGTTGCATGGTCAGACTCCTACAGTTGGGGTAATTCTATCAATTGACCCAATTGATGTGGTCACTGTGGGGTATTGGCCCAGCCAAAAAACCGGCACACCTCCGCCTGTTGCGCCAGCGCATCGGCATAGCCCAGCGCCATCAGCTCGCGGGTGAAGCTGGCTTCGAATAGCAGGTAGCTGGCCAGCGCCGAGCCCTTGGCGGCATCGGTGTGGGGGGCACCGCCCAGGCCGCCGAGCAGGGTGCGGATGGTGGGCGGCAGGCGGTGGGCGTGGCGGGCGGCGATGGTGTCGATGCGCTGCGAGGGGGCGATCAGCAGCAGATCGACCGGGCGCAGCGGGCTGTTGTGGCGCAGCTCGGGGGGTATCAGGGCCAGGGTGGTGTTGATGCGGTGCACCCGCTCCACGTCCACCGCCAGCGCGTCCAGAAAGATGCTGGACAGGGCGTGGCCCGCGATCTGCGCCAGCGAGGGGTAGCTGTCTGCCGCCAGGGTGGGGGCTTCGCCCTTGGGCTCCGCCATGCGCCCTGCGCCGATCACCAGGACCTTCTGTGCTCCTAAATGAATAGCGGCGGCCACCGGGGCGGATTGGCGCATGGAGCCGTCGCCAAAGTATTCCTGGTGGCCGTTCAAGGGCAGCGGCATGGCCGGAAACACGAAGGGAATGGCGGAAGAGGCCAGCAGATGCTCCAGCGTGAGCGGCTGGCGCAGGCCCTGGCGCTGGGTGCGGGTCCAGGGCTGCAAGGCCTCGCTGCCCTGGAAGAAGGTCATGTGCTCGCCCGAACTGTAGCTGGACGCGGTGACCGCCAGCGCCTGCACATGGCCCTGCGCGATGAGGCCGGGCAGGCGCTCCAGCGGCACCAGGTGCGCCAGCAGCTCGCGCAGGGGGCGGTTGTCCAGCAGGGAGCGGGGCTGTACTTTGCGCCACTTGGCCAGCATCCAGCCCACCGACAAAAGCGTGAGCCAGCGCGCGCCGCTGCGCATCACCCCGATGGGGTCGGTGCGGTAGACCTGGCTGGCCTCCATGTTTTGCCACACGCCCACAATGCGCCGCACTGCGGTGTCGAAGTCGTCCGCCCCACAGGCCAGAGCGGCGGCGTTCAGTGCGCCCGCCGAGGTGCCGGTGATGATGGGAAAAGGGTTGCCGGTGTCGCCTGCGCTGCAGGCCAGGCGCAGGTCGGCGATGGCTTCGAGCACGCCCACCTGGTAGGCGGCGCGGGCACCGCCGCCGGTAAGCAGGAGCGCGGTAGAGGGTTGGGTGTCTGGCATGGTGGCCTTATGCAAGCGTGCTACCGCGCTGGCGCAGTTGCTCCAGAGTGGTGGCCAGCCAGGCCAGCATGGCGGGGTCCTGGCTGGTGGCGATGTTGATGCCCATCCACGGGCTGGGGGTTTGCCGCAGCGAAAACAGCGCACCCGGGCGCAGCAGGTAGCCCGCGTCCAGCCCCAGGGCGGCCAGGTGGTTGGTGTCCACCCCGGTGTGGAACCAGCCCAGAAACCCGGCCTGCGGCTGGCAAAACGCCTGCAGCCCCAGGTCTTGCATGCGTTTGAAGGCGGGCTCGCGCAGGCTGTCCAGGGTGGCGTGCACGCGTTGGCAGTGCTTGCGGTAGCTGCCCTCGGTCAGGGCCTTGTAGACGATGCGTTCGTTGATCTCGGGGGTGGTCAGCGCGGTCAGCAGCTTGTGGGTGGTCAGGGTGTCCACCAGCTCGGCCGGGCCCGCCAGGTAGCCCACGCGGATATTGGGCGCGAGCATCTTGGAATAGCTGTTCACGTAGACCACCCGGCGCAGCTGGTCCAGGCTGGCCAGCCGGGTCACGGCCATGCCCTGGGGCAGAAAGTCGGAGTAAATATCGTCTTCGATGACCAGGATGTCGTGGGCCTCGGCCAGCCGCAAGATCTGGTAGGCCGTGGCCGCACTCAGCAGGGTGCCGGTGGGGTTGTGCAGTACGGGGTTGAGGAACATCAGCTTGGGTTTGTGCTGCTCCACCAGCGCGGTCAGGGCCTGCACGTCCAGCCCTTGCGGGGTGTAGGGCACGCCCACCACCTCCACGCCGCGCAGCCACAGCAGTGGATTGCACCAGCCGGGTTCGCCCACCAGCACGGTGTCGCCCGGGCGCAGCAGCATGCGAAACACCAGGTCGATGGCCTGGGCCGCGCCGGTGGTGGTGAGAATTTGCGACGGGTGGGCCTCGATGTCGCGCTCTGCCAGCGTACGCTGGATTTGCGCCCGCAGCGGCGCGTAGCCCTGGGCCGACGCGCCCTGGGCCAACTGCTGGCTGGTGCTGTGGTTGGCCAGTGCCCGCAGGCCCAGCTTGAGCAGGTCGCCGCCGCAAATGTCGGGCGGCAGATAGCCCGAACCCGGCGACAGGTGGGCCGGAATGCCGCTGGTCATGTTGCGCACCATCCAGCCCATGTTGATGGGCTGCTGCGGCTTGGTGCGGGCCGGGGAAGATTTGGCACGGGTGCTGGCCGGAGCAGCAGCCTCGCGCACAAAAAACCCCGCCCCGCGTCGCGCCAGCAGATGCCCGCGCGCCACCAGCCGCTCGTAGGCGGCGACCACGGTAAAGCGCGACACCCCGCGCTCCTGCGCCAGCTCCCGCACCGAGGGCATGCGCATACCGGGGCGAAACACCTGCTGCTGGATGCGCTGCTCGGCCCACTGCACCAGCTGGTCTACCAGGGTGGTCTGCGCGCCCAGGGTGGCGCTTTGGTCTGCAGTGATCGTGGCGGTAGGCATGGACTGTATTGGTGGGATTAGCAGGCCAGTGGCAGCATGTATTCGGTTAACTGTATTGGTACTGTACAGGTAGCAAGATTACAGTGAATACCACTCCACCACAAGCCGTGGTGGGGGATTTTTCAGGAGACGGCGATGGTCAGAATTGAACATTTCGAACTGCGCACACCGGACGTGGTGGCGCTGCGTTTGCCTGCCGGTGCAGTGCTGCGCGTCAGCACCGGCCGCCTGTGGTTGACCCAGGATGGCCGCAGCGAAGACGTGTGGCTACAGGCCCACGGCAGTTGGACCGCACCGCAGGTGGTCAGCGTGCGGCTGAGCGCCGAGCCGTCGGTGGACTTTCAGATTGCGCAGCCTGCGGCGGTACGCCGGGCCTCGCGCGTCCGCTTGGTGCGGGTTGCGCCCAATATGGCCGGGGCGATGGGCGCTGCCTGATCAGGTTTTACCGGGCAGCAGCCGCTGCACCAGCGGGTGCTGAACTTTCTTCTCGGTGCCGATGGCGTAGAAGCGCTCTTCCACGCCGTCACACGGGGCGATGTAGGTCACGCCGTAGCGGGCGGTGAGTTGCTCGTGCACCCATTCGGCGGCCGCAAATACGCCCATGCCGCCCGCGCCAAAGGTGACCAGCAAGGCGCTGTCCTCGAATTCGCCCACGATGTTGGGTTTGACCCCCACCCGCTCAAACCACTGGTCCAGGCGGGGCCGCACCGCCGCGTGGGTGGTGGGCAGCAGCACGGGCACGCGGGCCAGCGAGCGGGGGAAGTCCTGCTGCACCGCCTCTGCCAGGTGCGGGGGGGCATACCAGGCCATCGCCGATGACCCCAGCGAGTGGCTGTACACCTTGATGTTGGGGTTGGGGGCGGCGGGGCGGTCGGCCAGCACCACGTCCAGCCGGTGCAGGGCCAGGTCGCCCAGCAGGTCGTCAAACTCGTCTTCGTGGCACAGCAGGCGCAGGTGCGGCTCGGGCATTACCGGCTGCAGCAGGCGGTGCACCACCAGCTTGGGCAAACCTTCGGAGATGCCCACCGCCAGTCGCACCGACGGCGCGCTCACGGCATCGTGCACCACGCTGGGCAGCTCTTCGCCCAGCTGGAAGATCAAATCGGCCTGGCGCATGGCGGCCACCCCGGCCTCGGTCAGCACCAGGCCACGCCCCACGGGTTTGAGCAGGGTCACGCCCAGCGAACGCTCCAATTCGCGCACCTGGGTGCTCACGGTTTGCACCGCCATTCCCAGGCGGTCGGCTGCGCGGGCCATGCCGCCTTCGCGGGCAACAACCCAGAAGTAATGCAGGTGGCGGTAGCTAAAGGGCTCTGTCATTGTCAACTTTTAAGAGAGTAATACTTCACGATTCTCTGCTTTTTTGGAAGTGGATGCGCGCGTATGGTTGGGCCATCTGTCACTCAGGAGCAATCCATGGAACATATTTCCCCTTCCGGTCGCCCGGACGCACCGCTGATCACCCAGGCCCCCTCTACGCTGCCCACCGCCGCCCACCGGGTGCTGCGCAACACCTATGCGCTGCTGTCGATGACGCTGCTGTTCAGTGCCGCCGTGGCCACCGCTGGCATCGTGCTGCAAGCCCCGGCCCCCGGTCTGATCGTGATGCTGGTGGGCATGTTTGGCCTGCTGTTCGCGGTCAATAAGCTCAAAAACAGCGGCTGGGCGATTCCGGCCGTGTTTGCCTTTACCGGCTTCATGGGTTACACGCTGGGCCCCATCGTGGCGCGTTCGCTGTCCCTGCCCGGTGGCGCACAGGTGGTGATGCTGGCGCTGGCCGCCACGGGTGCCACCTTCCTGGCCTTGTCGGCCTGGGCGGTCACGTCCAAGCGCGACTTCAGCTTCATGGTGGGCTTTTTGTTTGCCGGCATGGTGATTGCGATCCTGGCCGGTCTGGCCGCCGTGTTCCTGGAAATCCCCGCCCTGAGCCTGGCCGTGTCGGCCATGGTGGCCTTGCTGTCGGCCGGTTTGATCCTGATGGACACCAGCCGCATCGTCAACGGCGGTGAAACCAACTACGTGATGGCCACGGTGGGCCTGTATTTGTCGATCTTCAACCTGTTCACCAGCTTGATGAGCTTGTTTGGCATGGGCGGTAGCGACGACTGAGACTGTGCAGGGAGGGAATAGACTACCGGATACCTTGGAGTTTTTATGTCCCTTTCTGAACAGCAGGTGCTGGGCGCGGTCAAAAGCGTCATGGATCCCAACACCGGCACCGATTTCGTATCCACCAAAGCCATCCGCGGCCTGAGCGTGCAGGGGGCCGATGTTTCCTTCGGCATCGAGCTGGGCTACCCCGCCCAAAGCCAGCACGCCGCGCTAAAGGCCGCGCTGGTCGCCGCCGTGCAGGCCCTGCCCGGCGTGGGCCAGGTCAGCGTCAACATCACCACCAAAATCTCCGCCCACGCCGTACAGCGTGGCGTGCAGCTTCTGCCGGGTGTGAAGAACATCGTGGCCGTGGCTTCTGGCAAGGGCGGCGTGGGCAAGAGCACCACCGCCGTGAACCTGGCGCTGGCGCTGGCGGCAGAAGGGGCCCGCGTGGGCCTGCTGGATGCCGACATCTACGGCCCCAGCCTGCCCATGATGCTGGGCATCCAGGGCAAGCCCGAGAGCCTGGATGGCAAGAACATGGAGCCCATGCAAAACCACGGCGTGCAGGCCATGTCGATTGGTTTCTTGGTGGACCAGGACCAGGCCATGGTCTGGCGCGGCCCCATGGCCACCCAGGCACTGGAGCAGTTGCTGCGCCAAACCAACTGGAAAGACCTGGACTACCTGGTCGTAGACATGCCGCCCGGCACCGGCGACATCCAGCTCACCCTGAGCCAGCGCGTGCCCATGACCGGCGCGGTCATCGTCACCACACCGCAGGACATTGCCCTGCTGGATGCGCGCAAAGGCATCAAGATGTTTGAAAAGGTCGGCGTGCCGATCCTGGGTATTGTGGAAAACATGGCGGTGCACGTGTGCACTAACTGCGGCCACGTGGAGCACATTTTCGGGGCCGATGGCGGCAAGAAGATGGCGATTGAGTTCGGCATGGACTACCTGGGTGCCTTGCCGCTGAACCTGCAGATCCGTGTGCAGGCCGACGGAGGCCAGCCCACCGTGGTGGCCGAGCCGGACGGCGAGATTGCCGCCCTGTACAAGGCCATTGCCCGCCAGGTGGCGGTGTCGATTGCGGGCAAAAACAAGGATTTCTCGTCGAAATTCCCCACCATCTCCATCAGCAAAGACACCTAAGCCGCCATGAATCTCATGGCCGCCATGCGCTACTTCTCGGCGCTGCACGAGCACAAGCACTTTGGCCGTGCGGCCCAGGCCTGCCACATCACCCAGCCCGCGCTGTCCAACGCGCTCAAGGCGCTGGAGGACGAGTTTGGCGTGGTCATCGTGCGCCGGGGCCGCAGCTACGAAGGCCTGACCCCCGAGGGCGAACAGGTCTTGCTGGCCGCGCACCGCATGTTGCACGAGCACGAGGTGCTGCAGCAGGCGCTGCAAAGCGATGCAGACCACCCCCGGGGCCGCCTGCGGCTGGGCGCGATACCCACCGCCATGCCCCGACTGTCGCGCTTTGCCGCCTTGTTGCAGGCCCGGCACCCGGGCATCCAGCCGGTGGTGCTGTCGCTGAGTTCGCTGGAGCTGGAGACGCGGCTGGACGATTTGTCGCTGGACCTGGCCCTGGGCTACACCGACCGCATGCACCAGCGCGCCGTGAAGCTGCAGGCCTGGCCGCAGTACACCGAAACCTATTTTTTGCTGCGCCGCGCGGCCCAGCCCCACCCCGACGGCCTGCAAGTGCGTGAACCCGTGCGCTGGCAGAGCCTGGCTGGGGTGCCGCTGTGCCTGCTGAGCCCCGAGATGCACAACCGCAGCATCATGGACGCAGCCTTTGCCGCAGCGGGCATCCAGGTGGTGCCCGCCATCGAGACGAATTCGGTCTTTTCGCTGGTGCTGAGCGTGGTGGACGGCAGCGTGTGCAGCGTGCTGCCCGGCGGCCTGCTGGCTGCCGTGCGCGCCTACCGCGAACTGGAGGCGTTGCCGCTGGTGGAGCCTGATGTGCGCACCCCCATCGGCTTCATGGCCCCGGCGGCGGTGCGCCCCTCGCGTGCGCTGCAGGCGGCCCTGGTGCTGGCCGAGTCATCCGATTGGCTGCAGCTCGGTTAATATTAAATTGATAGCTGCTTGCGCTTATGGAATAAGCGCTAGAGGCAGATTTGATGCATAACTTTATGTGCTGCTGCATTGCAGCATTCGCCGATTGAATCGCCGCATGTAGAAATTCCATTGGACCTGTCCCCGGTCTGGCGGGACACTCTTCTGCTGTACCCACCACAAGAGCGCCCAGCGCCAGCCCCACATGCCCTCTGAATCCACCCTCGAGACGGTGCAGACCATCACCGCCGCCCACCAGCACCTGCCCGGCGCGCTCATGCCCATCCTGCACGCGGTGCAAGATGCGCTGGGCTACATCCCCGCCGATGCCGTGCCCAGCATCGCCAACGCGCTGAACCTGTCCACCGCCGAGGTGCATGGCGTGGTCACCTACTACCACCACTTCCGCTCCCAGCCTGCGGGCCAGCACGTGGTGCAGATCTGCCGTGCCGAGTCCTGTCAGTCCATGGGGGCCGAGCAGCTCTGGGCCCACGCCTGCCTGCGGCTGGGTCTGAGCGGCGACCACCCCGGTACCACGGCCGACGGCGCGGTGACGCTGGAGCCGGTGTACTGCCTGGGCTTGTGCTCCTCGTCCCCGGCCATGGTGGTGGATGCCAAGCTGCATGCGCGCATGAGCGTCCCCAAATTTGACCGCCTGATCGCCCAGGCCCGGAGCGCAGCATGATCATTTACATCCCCTGTGATTCCGCCTCGCTGGCCGTCGGTGCCGACGAAGTCGCCCTGGCCCTGCAGGCCGAAGCCGACCGGCGTGGCCTGGCCATCGAGCTGCGCCGCAACAGCTCGCGCGGCCTGTTCTGGCTGGAGCCCCTGGTCGAGGTGGTTACGCCTGCAGGCCGTATCGCCTTTGGCCCGGTGGCCGTGGAAGACGTGGCCAGCCTGTTCGATGCCGATTGGTCTGCCAGCCATTCGCTGCACCTGGGCCGCCCGGAAGACATGCCCTACCTGCAAAAGCAGGAGCGCCTCACCTTCGCCCGTATGGGTATCACCCGTCCCCTGTCGCTGGCCGACTACGAGGCGCATGAGGGCTTTGCCGGTCTGCGCAAAGCCCTGCAATTGCCCCCCACCGAGGTGGTGCAGCAGGTGCTGGACTCGGGCCTGCGGGGCCGGGGCGGCGCGGCCTTTCCGGCGGGCATCAAATGGAAGACCGTGGCTGCCGCGCAAGCCACGCAAGCCACGCAAAAGTACATCGTCTGCAACGCCGACGAGGGCGATTCGGGCACCTACTCGGACCGCATGACCATGGAGGGCGATCCCTTCATGCTCATCGAGGGCATGGCCATTGCGGCAGTGGCCACCGGGGCCACGCAAGGCTATGTCTATATCCGCTCCGAGTACCCGCACGCCGTGGCCACGATGCGCAGCGCGATCGAATTGGCCACCGCCGCAGGCTTTCTGGGCGAGCACATGCTGGGCAGCGCGCACAGCTTCCATCTGCATGTGCGCATGGCCGCCGGGGCCTATGTGTGCGGCGAAGAAACCGCCATGCTGGAGAGCCTGGAGGGCAAGCGCGGCATCGTGCGCGCCAAGCCGCCGCTGCCCGCGCTCAGCGGCCTGTTTGGCAAGCCCACGGTCATCAACAACGTGATCACCCTGGCATCCGTGCCCATCATCCTGGCGCGCGGCGCGGCCTTCTACCGCAATTTTGGCGTGGGCCGCTCGCACGGCACCTTGCCCATCCAGCTGGCGGGCAATATCAAACACGGTGGCCTGGTCGAAAAGGCCTTTGGCGTAACCCTGCGCGAGCTGATGTATGACTTTGGCGGGGGCTCGGCCAGTGGCCGCCCTATCAAGGCGGTGCAGGTGGGCGGGCCACTGGGCGCGTACGTGCCCGAATCGCAGTGGGACATTCCGCTGGACTACGAGGCCTATGCAGCGGTAGGCGCGGTGGTGGGCCACGGCGGCATTGTGGTGCACGACGACCGGGCCAACATGGCGCGGCTGGCCCGCTATGCCATGGAATTCTGTGCCATCGAGTCCTGCGGCAAGTGCACGCCCTGCCGCATTGGCTCGACCCGTGGCGTGGAGGTGATTGACCGCATCCGCGACGGTGCCAACCGGCCCCAGCAGGTCCAGCTTTTGCGCGACCTGTGCGACACCATGGTCCACGGCTCGCTGTGCGCCATGGGCGGCATGACGCCGTTCCCGGTGCTGTCGGCACTGAACCACTACCCCCAAGACTTCGGTCTGCCCGTTTAACTTGAAACAACTTTCATGGCTCGGCATGCTCTGCAACCGAGTCCATGAAAGTTAGGCCCCTGGAGCACGCCATGCACACCCATACAGAAATTGACTTCGGCACCCCCCTGCGCACCTCCGCCCAAGAGGTCACGCTGGAGATCGACGGCGAATCCGTCACCGTGCCTGCGGGCACCTTGCTGATGCGGGCGGCGGTGGACGCGGGCATCAACGTGCCCAAGCTCTGCGCCACCGACAGCCTGGAGCCGTTTGGCTCCTGCCGCCTGTGCCTGGTGGAAGTGGAGGGCCGCAAGGGCTATCCGGCCTCGTGCACCACCCTGGTCGAGCAAGGCATGCAGGTGCGCACCCAAAGCCCCAAGCTGCAAGAGCTGCGCAAGGGCGTGATGGAGCTGTACATCTCTGACCACCCCCTCGATTGCCTGACCTGCGCCGCCAACGGCGACTGCGAGCTGCAGGACATGGCGGGCGTGACCGGCCTGCGCGAAGTGCGCTACGGCATGGAGGGTGCCAACCACTTCCACGCCAAGAAGGACGAGTCCAACCCGTACTTCACCTACGATCCGGCCAAGTGCATAGTCTGCAACCGCTGCGTGCGCGCCTGCGAAGAAACCCAGGGCACGTTTGCGCTGACGATTTCGGGCCGGGGCTTCGAGTCCCGCGTGTCGGCAGGGCAAGACCAGCCGTTCATGGAATCCGACTGCGTGAGCTGCGGTGCCTGCGTCTCGGCCTGCCCCACCGCCACCTTGACGGAGAAGACCGTCATCATGATGGGCCAGCCCGAGCACAGCAAGATCACCACCTGCGCCTACTGCGGCGTGGGCTGCGCCTTCAAGGCCGAGATGAAGGGCAACGAGGTCGTGCGCATGGTGCCGTGGAAAGACGGCAAGGCCAACGATGGCCACTCGTGCGTCAAAGGCCGCTTCGCCTGGGGCTACGCCACCCACAAAGACCGCATCACCACCCCGATGATCCGCAAGAGCATCACCGACCCCTGGCAGGTGGTGGGCTGGGACGAAGCCATTGGCTACGCCGCCAGCGAGTTCCGCCGCATCCAGGCCAAACACGGGCGCGACTCCATCGGCGGCATCACCTCGTCGCGCTGCACCAACGAAGAAACCTACCTGGTGCAAAAGCTGGTGCGCGCCGCCTTTGGCAACAACAACGTGGACACCTGCGCCCGCGTCTGCCATTCGCCTACCGGCTATGGCCTGGGCCAGACCTTTGGCACCTCGGCGGGCACCCAGACCTTCAAGTCGGTGGAGCAGGCCGACGTGATCATGGTCATCGGTGCCAACCCCACCGACGGCCACCCGGTGTTTGCCTCGCGCATGAAAAAACGCCTGCGCGAAGGTGCCAAGCTGATCATCATCGACCCGCGCACCATCGACATGGTGCGTTCGCCCCACGTGCAGGCCGACTACCACCTCAAGCTCAGGCCCGGCACCAACGTGGCGGTGATCTCTGCCCTGGCCCACGTGGTGGTGACCGAGGGCCTGCTGGCCAGCGCCTACATTGCCGAGCGCTGCGACGACAAGTCCTTCCAGCAGTGGCGCGACTTTGTGGCCAAGCCCGAGAACTCGCCCGAAGCGCTGGAGCAGGTCACCGGCGTGCCCGCTGCCGACATGCGCGCTGCCGCCCGCCTGTACGCCACCGGCGGCAACGCGGCCATCTACTACGGCCTGGGTGTCACCGAGCATTCCCAGGGCTCCACCATGGTGATGGGCATTGCCAACCTGGCCATGGCCACCGGCAATGTGGGCCGCGAAGGCGTGGGCGTGAACCCGCTGCGCGGCCAGAACAATGTGCAGGGCGCGTGCGACATGGGCTCGTTCCCGCACGAGCTGCCCGGCTACCGCCATATCTCCGACTCCACCGTGCGCGGTGAATTCGAGGCCGCCTGGGGCGTGTCGCTGCAGGCCGAACCCGGCTTGCGCATCCCCAACATGTTCGAGGCCGCGCTGGCCGGCAGCTTCATGGGCCTGTACTGCGAAGGCGAGGACATCGTGCAGTCCGACCCCAACACCCAGCACGTGGTGGCGGCCTTGTCGGGCATGGAATGCATCGTGGTGCAAGACATCTTTTTGAACGAAACCGCCAAGTACGCCCACGTGTTCCTGCCCGGCGCGTCCTTCCTGGAAAAAGACGGCACCTTCACCAACGCCGAGCGCCGCATCTCCCGCGTGCGCAAGGTCATGCCGCCCAAGGCCGGGCTGGCCGACTGGGAAGTTACCGTCAAGTTGGCCAACGCCCTGGGCTACCCCATGGCCTACAAGCACCCGCGCGACATCATGGCCGAGATCGCCTCGCTCACCCCCACCTTCCGCGGTGTGAGCTACGAGAAGATCGACCAGCACGGCAGCGTGCAGTGGCCTTGCAACGAAGACACATCCGAGCTGGGCACCGAGACCATGCACCAAGACCAGTTTGTGCGCGGCAAGGGCAAGTTCATCATCACCCAATACGTGGCCACCGAAGAAAAGGTCACCCGCAAGTTCCCGCTGCTGCTGACCACCGGGCGCATCCTGTCGCAGTACAACGTGGGCGCGCAAACCCGCCGTACCGAAAACGTCCAGTGGCACAGCGAAGACCGGCTGGAAATCCACCCGCACGACGCAGAAGAGCGCGGCATCAAGCCGGACGACTGGGTGGGCATCCAAAGCCGCGCGGGCACCACGGTGCTGCGCGCGTTGGTCACCGAGCGCATGCAGCCCGGCGTGGTCTACACCACCTTCCACTTCCCCGAGTCGGGCGCCAACGTTATCACCACCGACAACTCCGACTGGGCCACCAACTGCCCCGAGTACAAGGTCACCGCCGTGCAGGTGATGCCGGTGGCGCAGCCGTCCGAATGGCAAAAGTCCTACGCGCAGTTCAACCAGAAGCAGCTCGATTTGCTGCAGGCGGCATCCACGGCTCCTGTACTGGCCGACGCGATCAAGTAAGCCATGCAGCGCGAGTCCGCCCCCCACATCCCCGGTGGCCGCCCCGCCGCCGTGGTGGGCGTGCGTGCGGGCAAGGTGTTTGCCGCCACCGACTGGGTGGCCGATGAGGTGGCCGTGGCGCTGGAGTACAACGGCATCTCGCACGCGGTGATGATGGCCACCCCGGCTGACCTGGAAGACTTTGCGCGCGGCTTCTCGCTCACCGAGGGCATCGTCGACACGGTGGACCAGATCCGTGGCATCGAGCTGGTGGAGTCATCGCTGGGCCACACGCTGCAGATCGAGATTGCCGCCGCCTGCTTCGCCCGACTGAAAGACCGCCGCCGCAGCCTCACAGGCCGCACCGGCTGCGGCCTGTGCGGCACCGACAGCCTGGCCCACGCCGTGCGCCGTCCCGCGCCGGTAAGCCCTCAGACCTTTCAGATCAGCGCCGTGGCCCGCGCCTTGGCCGCCCTGCGCAGCCAGCAGCACCTGCTGGATGCCACCGGTGCCACCCATGCCGCCGCCTGGTGCCATGCCGATGGCAGCATCGCCCTGGTGCGTGAGGACGTGGGCCGCCACAACGCGCTGGACAAGCTGGTCGGCGCGTTGCCGTTGGCGGGCCTGAACGCCCCCAGCGGCTTCATCGTCGTCACCAGCCGCGCCAGCTTCGAGATGGTGCAAAAAGCCGCCTGCGCCGGGGTCGCCCTGCTGGCCGCCATCTCCGGCGTGACCGCCCTGGCGATCGACGTGGCCCAGGCCGCAGGCATCACCTTGTTAGGCTTTGCCCGTGGCAACAACGCCAGCGTCTACAGCCACCCCGAACAGATCACCTTGGACCCCACCCCATGAACGCCGACAACCTCATCCACATGGCCAACCAGATTGGCGACTTCTTCCAGACCATGCCTGATCGCGATGAAGCCCTGGACGACCTCGCCAACCACATCCGCAAGTTCTGGGAACCCCGCATGCGCCGCGCCCTGCTGGCCGCCCTGGACACCGAAGAGGCCCAAGGCATGCACGATATCGTCCAGGCCGCGCTGCGCAAGCACCGGGCGGATTTGCAGCCTGCTACGAATTAAGTAGCTGCTCGTGCCGATGGAATGGGCGGTAAAGGCCGATTAGGCTTAGAGCGGCGGTAGCCAATGGGGGGCGGATCCCAATTGCGCGAAGGTTGCTGGAGGTGTGAGCACGGTGTACCCCGCATTTGGGCTCCGACCCTCATGGCACTAGGATAAGCCCCGCCGCATGCGAATCGCCGCTCTGGCTGCTGTGCGAGGCACGTTCAGCAGCGGCAACGGTTTGAGTCTTCGCTTCTTAGC
>NZ_JBWMAV010000004.1:0-317872 GCF_056521425.1 Rhodoferax sp. LS1P39
CTGAGGAACTGGCAGCTTGAAGACGCTGTGTACCTCAATCCGGAAAGAGAGCGAAAAACCCTTCTCAAGCAGGCAGCCTAACGGCTGCTGAGGCGACAACTACCTTGACACACGCCGAAGCAAAAGAAAGTTACTGCGCCGCCGGGCGCACATCCCGGCCAGGGATCGCAGTCAACGCCAACCCGGCTGGTGAACTGCCATACCGTTCCAGGGATGGCCGCCATCTCAGTCTTCAGGCGCGTACAACACCCCCGCCGCCAGCAGCGCATCAATCTCTTCCGCGCTGTAGCCCAGGCCCGTAGCAATCTCCCGGTTGTGCTGCCCCATGCTCGGAGCCACGCTCTTCGGCGAGGTATCGCAATCGGAAAAGCGGAACGGCAGGTTCGGCATGCGGATCTTGCCCAGCACCGGGTGGTCTTGCTCGATGACCATATTGCGGGCCACGATCTGGGGGTCGTTCAAGACCTCTTCGATGTTCTGCACCTTGGCGCTCGGCACGTCGATGGCATCCAGCGCGGCCAGCACCTCGGCTACGCTGCGGGCGGCCACCCAAGCCTTGGCCAGGGCCAGGATTTCCACCCGGTTCGCATTGCGCCCGGCGGCGGTGTGAAAGCGCGTGTCGCCTGCCAGCGCATCGCCGCCAATCAACAATGCAAAGCGTTTCCAGGCATCGTCCACCTGCGCGGCAATCACCAGGTAGCCGTCGCTGGCGGTGAACACGCCGTACAGGGTGCTTTGCGGCATGTCGTGGCCGGTCTGCTGAGGGATGTCTTTGCCGCCCGACAAGGTGTAGCACTGCACCGCGTAGTCGTGCATGGACACCAGGCAGTCGTACAGCGACAGGTCGATGTGCTGGCCCCGGCCCGACTTCACCCGGCCCAGCAGGGCCGCGCACACCGCCGCCACGCCGTGGATGCCGGTGTACATGTCGCCCAGCGACACGCGCAGCAGCGGCGGTGCCTCGCCGGGCGAGCCCACCATGGCCATGATGCCGCTCTTGGCCTCTGCTATCAGGCCAAAACCTGCGCGGTGCGCGTCCGGCCCGGTGTGGCCGTAGGCCGAGATGGAGCAGTACACCAGGCCGGGGTTGCGCTGGGACAGCTCTTCATAGCCCAGGCCCAGCTTGGTCAGTGCGCCGGGGCGGTAGTTCTCCACAAACACGTCGGCGCTGTCGGTGAGCTTGTGCACCAGCGCCAGGCCGCGCGGGTCTTTGAGGTTGATGCACAGGCCTTGCTTGCCCATGTTCTGCTGCAAGAAGTAGCCGCTCTGGCCCTGGATGAAGTAGGCGTGGGCACGTCCGGCATCGCCCGCCTTGGGCCGTTCCACCTTGATCACGTCCGCGCCCAGGGCGGCCAGGCAGCGGCCCAGGTAGGGCCCGGCCAGGAAGTGGCTGTAATCGACCACGCGGAAACCGGCCAGTGGCAGGGCTTGGGTATTTTTAGGCATGAAATAACCTTTTTGTGCTGATTGGGTAAGCGTGAGCAGCTATGAATTTTGTAGTTTTAGAAAATGCCGGGGCGGCGCGGCACCATCAGGCGGTGCTCGCCTTTTTGCACCACCTGGTCGTGCTGGTTCAGCAGCTCGGACGGCAGCACCACGATGCCCCAGCCGGGTTTGCTTTGGCTGGCGCGCATGCTGCCCACGGTGAAGCGCACGCGCAGCACGTCGCCGATCTTGATGGGCAGCAAAAAGTCCCAGGTCCAGCCCAGTGACATGCCGGGCAGAAAGCGGTATTCGCTCTGTGTCTTCAGGCCGTCGGCCACCGACTGGCCCATCAGCCCATGGGCCACGCGGCAGCCGAAGTGCGAGGCGTTGGCGTAGGCCTCGTCCACGTGCACGGGGGTGTAGTCGCCGGTGATTTCGGCGTAGGCATCGATGCGCTCGCCGGTGACCAGGTAGGTGGGGCTGGTGCAGCTGTCGCCCACCTGGGCATCGTCCCAGTATTTTTCGGGGGTCTGGAAGTGGAATGTGGGGATGATCATGGTGGGTCTCAGAGTTTTGCGCGGGGGTTGATGGCCAGGATGTCGGCTACGGACGTGCCGCTGGCCTGGATCAGCTCGATCGCCAGGCCGTCGGGCAATTGCAGCCAGTTGCTGCCCTGGGGCAGGGGCTTCACGCCCCAGCTCTGCGCGGCCTTTAGGGCGGCGGGTAGGTCTTGCACCATGATGCCCAGGTGGGCCAGCCAGCCGGAGTCGTTGCTGGGCGGTGCCGTGAAGCCGGGGGTGCTCATCAGTTGCATGCCGCCCAGCGTCCAGTACTGGTGGGGCGCATCGGTGGGGCCGTCGATCTCGCGCACGTCCATCCCGAGTACTTCATAGAAGAAGTTGATGTGCCACTGGATGTCGTGGACGCGCACGGCGACGTGTTCTACGTAGGATTTTTGGGTCATGGTGTTTGTCTCTTGGTAAATGGTCAGCGGGGCAGGGCGCGTTCAATGCCCTTGATGCAGGCGACCAGGGCCTGGTTCACCGGTGTGGGCACGCCGTACTTCGCGCCCCAGCGCACCACCGCGCCATTCACAAAATCGATCTCGGTGACCGAGCCTTTTTCCAGGCTTTGCAGCATCGACGCCTTGAACGCGGCGGGCAGGCCGTCGGCGGCTTTCACCCAGGCCTGGCGCGGCTCGGTGCTGTTTAAGCGAATGCCAGCAGCGTTTGCAACGGCCATCGCCTCGGCCACGGCGGCCACGGCGCAGGCTTCGACTTCGGGCACGGCGTACAGGTCGCCGTAGGGGAGGCGGGTGATGCCGCTCAAGGCACCGGTGGCTACGTTGACCAGCAGCTTGTCCCACATGGTGCCCAGGATGTTGTCGCTGACGGTGGTGGTGAGCCCGGCGCGGTTGAAGGCGGCGGCGATGGCGGCTACCCGGTCGGATACCTGGCCGTCCAGCTCGCCGATCAGGGTTTCTTTGCCCTGCGTGCCGATCAGCACATGGCCGGGGGCCAGCATCACGCCACCGGCGTAGGTTTTGCCTGCCAACACGTGTTGGCGGCCCACCACCTCGGCCAGCACGTCCTCGTGGCCCAGGCCGTTTTGCAGCGACAGCACCACGGTGTCGGGCCCGACGATGCAGCGCGCGGAGTCGATCGCTTCAAAGGTGTGGAAG
Organism: Rhodoferax sp. LS1P39; assembly: GCF_056521425.1. Classification (NCBI taxonomy): domain Bacteria; kingdom Pseudomonadati; phylum Pseudomonadota; class Betaproteobacteria; order Burkholderiales; family Comamonadaceae; genus Rhodoferax; species Rhodoferax sp. LS1P39. The sequence continues at coordinate 3,107 of NZ_JBWMAV010000004.1, forward strand.
GACTTGACCAGCACGATGACCAGGTCCACGGTGCCGTCGATGTCCGCGCAGCGGGTGGCGGCGTGCACGGCCACCTGGCGGTCCACGCCGTTTTCACGCAGGGTCAGCCCGTGGTGGCGTAGCGCATCCACCTGCGCCTGGCCGCGGTTGACCAGCCATACCGTGTGTCCGGCCTCCGCCAGCACACCGCCTATGGCGCATCCCAGGGCACCCGCGCCCACAACACAGATTTTCACTACCGTCTCCTTGGTCTATGGAGGCGATCGTAGGTTTGCGGGTGCATGTTGTAAATGCAATGCGCGCAATACATGCCATTGTGATTGGCAATGCAAATGCGGATGGACAATCTGCAGCAACATCCCAGGAGCCCCGCCATGGACACACCCAAGATCGACTGCCACGTACACATCTTCGACCCCGCCCGCTTCCCGTACCCGGAAGACAACTTTTACAAGCCTGCTGGCCATGAAATCGGCACCGCCGCGCAGCTAGGCCACACGCTCGATGCCCACGGCGTGCGCCATGCGCTGCTGGTCGGCCCCAACTCGGGCTATGGCCTGGACAACCGCTGCATGCTCGACGCGATCGCCCACAGCGCGGGCCGCTACAAGGGCGTGGCCGTCGTGCCGCTGGATGCCAGCCTGGGGGAATTGCAAGACCTGCAGGCCGCTGGTGTGGTGGGCGTGACGCTGAACGTGGCCCTGCTGGGTGTGGACTACTACCGCGCCGCCGGGCCGCTGCTGGAGCGCCTGCGCCAATTGGACATGTGGGCCCAGGTGCAAGTGCAGTTTGACGAGCTGGTGCCCCTTAAACCTCTGCTGGTGGACAGCGGCGCGCGCCTGCTGTTCGACCATTGTGGCCGTCCCAACCCCGCAAACGGTCTGGGCCAGCCGGGCTTTCAGGCGCTGCTGGGCTTGGCCGAGACGGGCCGCGCGGTGGTGAAGATTTCCAGCCTGGTAAAAACCTCCGTGCAGCCGTTTCCGCACCCAGATGCCTGGCCGTTTGTGCAGGCACTGGTGGAGGCGTTCACGTCGCAGTCGCTGGTGTGGGCTTCCGACTGGCCGTTTCTGCGCGCACCGGCGCGGGTGGACTACGGCCCGCTGCTGGCGCTGTTCGAGCGCCTGGTGCCGGATGCAGCGGCACGGCAGGCCATGCTGTGGGACACGCCGCGCCGCATGTTTGGCTTTACCGACTAGGACCCGTCAGCCAGGCTGCATCTTCCCAGCCCGGCACATACGCGTCGCCATAGTTCGCCAGGTTGCGGTTCACCAAAGGCCGGGCAAACGAGGCGTGGCGCATGCTGCGCACCTCGTGCTCCAGCGTGGCCAGCACGCGGCCCGTGTCCAGATCGACGATGTCCTGGAAGCGGTACTGGCTCTGGCTGCTTTCCTCGGTAACCAGCCCGCGCGCCAGCAGCCGCCCGTGCGGGCTGGAGAAATCGGCCACGCTGATCTGCACGTGGTGGCCGTCGTATACGGGCAGGGGACGGGCGGTTTCGCGGAACAGCAGGCTGCCATACAGCCCAGCCGAAATCCGCGCAAATGCCCCGCGCCCATCCTCGCCCGCGTGGGCCAAAGCACCCAGCACCTCGGTATAAAACCGCGCAATGCCCGCCGCCGTGCCGGGCGCGCAGTCCACCTCCACATAGGGCATGCCCAACAGCAGCGGGCCAAACTGTGCGGCATCGGGCGCATGCACGCGGATGCGGTTGCCCCAGGGGCAGGTGGCCAGCACCACATCGCCCCGGCGCTCAAAGCCAAACTGTGTGCCGGTCAGCAGCGGCGCAATCTGGCCCAGCCGCGCCAGCAGCCCGTCCAGGTCGGGCATCACCAGCCCCACCACGCCGCGCAGCACCTCGGCACGGCCCATGGGCAGGTGGAACTGGCTGCTGCCCACGTTCATCCAGGCGTTGTCGATGCCCACCCGCTGGTAGGGGTCGCGCGTCAGGCCCAGGCCCATGGCGTAGAAAATGACGGCCTGCTGCTGGTTGGCGACGCGCAGATTGACGTGGCCGAATTCGATGATGTTGCCCACGTCTTCGGTGGCGCGATTAAAAGGGTTGTACATAGTGTGTGAGCGGATGTAATCCGTCATTTTGGCAGTGCTTGCCACGTGCCGGTGCTGGCCGATGCAAACAGCGCCTCGATGGTGCGCAGCGTGCCCAGCGCGTCCTCGATGGGCCAGCTGGGCACGGCCTCGCCCAGCAGGTAGCGCGAGAAGCGTTCCACCTGCAGCTGGTACTGGTTGACCGGCTCAAACGTGAAGCGCTGGCTGGGCTGGTAGCCCACGCTGTGGCTGTCGCCCAGGGCAATTTCGCAGGCGCTGGGCCGGGCCTGGGCAAACGGAAAGTCCAGCCGCAGCCAGCCGGTGCCTCCCAGCACCGACATCTGCTGGTGCGAACCCCAGCCGTTGGGCCCGGCCTGGGTGGCCACCGTGATGGCGGCGTGGCTGTCGCCGTAGTCCAGCAGGGCGCTGCTCAGGCGGTCAGTGCCAAACACCGGGTCGCGCTCCAGCGTGGCCACCACCCGCTCGGGCGGGCGCTTGAAGACCAGGTTGCAGGCGCTCACGGCGTACGAGCCCAAGTCGTACAGCGCACCGCCGCCTGCGGCCAGGTTGTTGCGCACGTCCTGCGGGTTGTAGAACTGCTTGGCCAGGGTGGCATGCACCGCCCGCACCGGGCCGATGGCGTTGCCGGTGATCAGCTCATCCAGCTTGGCCCACTGCGGGTGGTTGCGAAAGCCAAAGCCTTCCTCGATGTGCCGACCCGTGCGGTCGCGCACCGCGCAGAGCTGCTGCACCTGCGCGGCGGTCAGGCACAGCGGCTTCTCGCACAGCACATGCTTGCCCGCCTCCAGCGCCCGCACCGACCAGTCGAAGTGCAGCTGGTTGGGCAGGGGGATGTAGACCGCGTCGATCTCGGGGTCGGCCAGCAGGGCCTCGTAGCTGCTGTGCACACGGGGTATGCCCAGCGCCTGCGCCACCGCCTGGCCCTTGGAGGCATCGCGCGAGGCCAGGGCCAACATGGTGGCGCTGGGTGCTAGTTTCATGGCGGGCATGGTGCGTTCGGTGGCGATGGACGCGGCGCCCAGCACGCCCCAGCGGATGGTGTTTTGCATGAAGTCTCCTCGGTAAGTGCACGCATCGTAGGCGGGCTTGCCTATACTGCCCATGCAATGCCAGTAATAACCAGCATTTAGATTTTTTATGGCCGACAACGATCCCACCCTGCTGGAGCCCAAGCTGCTGCGCCTGCTGGACCTGCTCTACACCACGCGCAGCGTCACCCGGTCGGCGGAGCTGCTGGGCCAGAGCCAGCCCACCGTCAGCATCTGGCTGGGGCGGCTGCGCACCCTCCTCGATGACCCGCTGTTTGTGCGCACCCCCGACGGCATGCAGCCCACCCCCCGCACCGACGGCCTGATCGCCACCGTGCGCGAGGTGCTGGAGGGCCTGCGCCGCCTGTCCGAGTCTGAGGCCGTGTTCGACCCCGCCAGCTCGCAGCGCGAGTTCCGCATCTTCATGACCGATGCCAGCCACGTCACCCTGCTGCCGCGCCTGTTCTCGCACGTGCGCGCCCTGGCCCCGCAGGTGCGCCTGGAGGCCGCCACCATCGACGCCAGCCTGGTGCCCGCCCTGCAATCCGGCGAGGCGGACCTGGCCCTGGGCCTGGTGCGCGGCCTGGAGGCCGGGCAAGAGGCGGGCTTCTACCAGCAAAGCCTGTTCGGCCAGGACTGGATCTGCCTGTGCAACGCCCGCCACCCCCGCATCGGCACTACCTTCACCCTGCAAGACTACCTGGCCGAATCGCACATCGGCATCGTCTCGGGCACCGGCTACCAGTTGCTGGACAGCACCCTCAAAGCCCTGGGCGTAGAGCGCCGGGTGCTGCTGGAGCTACCCGGCTTTCTGGGCCTGGCCGCCATCCTGTCCGACAACGACCTGGTCGCCACGCTGCCGCGCCACATCGGCGAAACCCTGGCCCAGGCCGCCGGCCTGCGCGTGCTGGTCTGCCCGTTGCCGATCCCGCCGTTTACCGTGAAGCAGTACTGGTATGCGCGCTACCACCACGATGCAGCGAGCCGGTGGCTGCGGGGGGTGTGTGCGGAGTTGTTTATGGATACAAGGTGAGAGGGATTTAAGCGGAAAGTGCTGCTTGTGCTTATGGAGTAGGCGTGAGCAGCTATATTTTGAATAGCGGGTTGACGATGCTTTTCGTACTCGGTTGGACTACTTTTCTGTGTTGGAGACCTTTTGCGTAAGGGTAAATGCTTTGCTAAGGCGATAGATGTGGGGCGGTATGTCTGAGGGCTCGTTTTTTACCGGCTCGGCATTGAAGCGAGAGGCCAGCACTTCTTCTATAACAAGTGGAACAAAGGTCTCGTGCTCAACTGTTATGGATTCACCGAGACGAGCGCGTAAATCTACCTCGACGATCAGATCGGCGCAGGCTTGAAATGGTGACCGAGATAGAGCCTCACGGAATTGCGAAGCGAGAACTTCAGGCAAGCCAGCAAGCATCGGTGCTAGAAATTTTGGATCGAAGTCATAGCTCACACAGTGGTCTTCGTTTGCGAAATCCATGTTCACTGTCGCGGTGTATAGGTCCTCCGAAACTTTGGCAAAGGTTCCAAGTCTTATACCGAGCATGATCAACTCAGAGTCTCTAGTCGTGCCGAGTTGCGAAATTCGAAAGCCGAAGTCTGGTTTTAGTTTGCGTAATTCCGGCTGGAGTAGGTACTTAGGCAGCATGTACTTCTCGATCTCAAGCCATCGGGACTCGAACTCCTCAAATGAGAGGTTGAGTAGTGGGTCTACGAAATCGACGGAGAAGATAGCTAGCTGCTTTCCGTTACAGAGCGCGAAGTGCTTGCAGCGAATCTCTGGATGGATTGCATAGCTATAGGCTTGCTGAACATTTGCGCGCGATGTAACACTTTGGGAGGGGCTCTTTGCATCTAGTACCAGAATGGGTCTGTCATCTGAAAGCAATGTGTAGTCGGGAATGATCGTGACCGGATGGCGCCTAGTTCCGACATAAACGAATGGCTGAACCAGGTTTCGACTTCGTATAACTCTGTTTTTGCCGACAGGGTGGTAGCCCAGACGGGAAAGTATGGGCGCAATGATGACCTCGCGTACAGCGTCTTCTTTGAACTCTGGATCAGTGAAAAGTTTAGGGTCGAAGTTCGTAAACATGGCATTCCGATGCAACCTTGACATACACCGCAAACACTGCGGTTTGCATGGATCACTGTAATCGCAAAAAAGTGCTATTAGCGCTTGTAGTACAAGGGTTTGGAGCTATTTTTTAGATAGCTATTTTGTGATGCCTGTCGTACTTAACTGGACTGCTTTTCTGCAGTTTTTCCGGTGGCCGTGAGGCTTAGCTCGCCTCACCCGATGTAGGCCAGCACCGCAAACGCATGTGGGCTAAACCCAAACCCGCCCACCTCACGCATCCCCATTTTTTCATGGGCGCACAGAGAAGCCAGGTTGTCGCGTCGGATGAAGAGAATGCCTTCGCGTGCGGGTGCCAGGCGCCGCAATTCTGCAAACATGGCCTGTGCCAGCCCCTGGCCGCGGGCTTCGGCGGCCACGCAAATGGGACCGTAGACGTAGGCATCGGGTGCGCCGGGGTAGGTAGCGAGCATGGCCTGGATGATGGGCACCTCGGCGGTCATTTCCCGCGAGCCTGTCATCAGAAAGCCCACGATGAGGCCACCGCGGCGCGCCACGACCAAGGGCATTTCGCGCAGCATCTGGGCGATGGTGGCGCGCGGCATGCTGGCAGACAGCGTGCCGCCGCGGTCCGCCTGGTTGGCGGCTTGCAGTTCCACGATGCCGTCCACATCGGCCTCGGTCGCGCGGTCGATATGTGTTTCGCCTGTGTCCATGGCCTAGTCCTTTCGCTGCCTAAAGTGGCGTGTTACGCGAGCGCTGCGGTGTCAGCTTTCCACTGTAACAAGGGCATCTGGTGTGAGGGCTTGGCGGAGTTTCAAGTCGACTGGACGGCTGGCTTCCAACCTAGTAGGATTAAATCCTATTGCCGCTAAAGGAGCCCCCATGCGAACCACCCAGCAAATGAGCATCACCCTGCCCACTGACATGGCCGACGTGGTGAAGACCAAGGTGCGAACGGGCGAATACGCCAGCGAAAGCGAAGTGATCCGGGATGGGCTGCGTGCGCTGATGGCGCGGGATCGTGCTGTGGAAGACTGGCTGCACACCCAAGTTGGCCCTGCTTTTGATGCGCTGAAGGCGGACCCGTCCCGCGCTGTGACTGCCGACCAGGTGCGGGCCCGTTTGGCTGCGGAGCACGCCAAAGCGCGATGAACTACCGGGTCGTATATAGCCCGGAGGCCGAAGAGCAACTTGCCGAGCTGTACCGCTATATCGCTGTGGCGGCATCGCACGAAATAGCCGCCCGGTACACCGAGGCCATCGTGAGCTATTGCGAAAGTCTGCGCACGTTTCCCCTGCGCGGCACACCACGCGACGACGTGCGGCCAGGCTTGCGCATCACGAACTACAAGAAGCGCGCAGTCATCGCCTTCGATGTGGACACCGACCTGGTTTCCATCATCGGTATCTTCTATGGCGGGCGGGATTACGTATCGATACTGAGTGGGGACGACAGCGACATGGGACATTGATGCGTTGAAGTAGCTGCAAGGAAAAGACTATTAAAAAGTGCCGCCACCGCCCATTCCATAAGCGCAAGCAGCTACTTTTTAGATAGCGTCTCTAGATGCGGTCTTACCCCGCCACCGCCTTCGCAATAGCCTCCCCCATCTGCACCGTCGTCGCCTCCCCACCCAAGTCCCGCGTCAGCGGCCCGGCCACCAGCACCTCTTCAATGGCTTTGACAATCGCGTCGTGCGCGGGTTTGCAGCCCAAAAAGTCGAGCATCAGCGCGCCTGACCAGATCATCGCAATCGGGTTGGCGATGCCCTGGCCGAAGATGTCGGGCGCGGAGCCATGGACCGGTTCGAACAGCGAGGGGAAGCTGCGCTCGGGGTTCAGGTTGGCCGACGGGGCCAGGCCGATGGTGCCGGTGCAGGCCGGGCCCAGGTCCGACAGGATGTCGCCAAACAGGTTGCTGGCAACGACCACGTCAAACCGCTGGGGCTGCAGCACGAAGCGGGCGGTGAGGATGTCGATGTGCTGTTTGTCCACCTTTACGCCGGGATAGCCCTGGCCCACCGCATCGGCGCGGCTGTCCCACCAGGGCATGCTGATGGCGATGCCGTTGCTTTTGGTGGCCACCGTGAGGTGTTTGCGCGGGCGGGACTGGGCCAGCTCGAAGGCGTACTTCAACACCCTGTCGGCACCAAAGCGCGAGAACACCGATTCCTGGATGACGATTTCGCGCTCGGTGCCCGCGTACATGGTGCCGCCCAGGTTGGTGTACTCGCCCTCGGTGTTTTCGCGCACCACAAAGAAGTCGATGTCGCCGGGCTTGCGGCCCGCCAGGGGGCAGGGCACGCCCTCGAACAGGCGCACCGGGCGCAGGTTGATGTACTGGTCGAACTCGCGGCGGAACTTGAGCAGCGAACCCCATAGCGAGACGTGGTCGGGCACGGTGTCGGGCCAGCCCACGGCACCGAAGTAGATGGCATCCATGCCCTGGAGCTGGGCCTTCCAGTCGTCCGGCATCATCTGGCCGTGCTGCTGGTAGTAGGCGCAGCTGGCCCAGTCGATGTGGGTGAAGTTCAGCGCCAGGCCGAAGCGGCGGGCGGCGGCTTCCAGGACGCGCACGCCCTCGGGCATCACCTCCTGGCCAATGCCGTCGCCGGGGATGAGTGCGATGTTGAAAGGGCGGGTCATGGTGTCTCCTGGGGTGGTGGTTGGACGGATGTTAAGTGTTCACAGTTCAGATTACTATGGGCATATGAGTGAATCTACCGTGCACGTACCGTGAACAAAATACCGCCCATCGAAGACCTGCGGGTGTTTGCCGCCGTCACCCGCAAAGCCAGCTTTCGCGCGGCGGCGCTGGAGCTGGGCGTGTCGCCCGCCTACGTAACCAAGCGCATCCGGCTGCTGGAAGCATTGCTGCAAGCCAAGCTGCTGCACCGCACCACGCGCAAGGTCACGGTGACCGAAGAGGGGGAGCGGGTGTTCGTGTGGGCGCAACGGGTGCTGGACGATATGGACAGCCTGGTGGAAGAGGTGTCTGCCGCGCGCCGGGCTCCGCGCGGGCTGCTGCGGGTGAGCAGCAGTTTTGGCTTTGGCCGCCAGATCGTGGCCCCGGTGCTGGCGCGCATGGCGGCCACCCACCCCACGGTGGCGGTGCGGCTGGAGCTGTTTGACCACCTGATCGACATCGCGGGCGAGGGCTTTGACCTGGATGTGCGGGTGGGCGACGAGATTGCGCCGCAGTTCATCGCCACCCGGCTGGCGGCGAACCACCGGGTCTTGTGCGCGTCACCGGCCTATCTGGCGCGGCGTGGCGCGCCCACGAGTTTGGCCGAGCTGGGCACGCACGACTGCGTGGTGATTCGCGAGCGCGACCACCCGTTTGGCGTGTGGCGCTTGACTGCAGGCGGCAGCGTGGAAACCGCCAAGGTCACCGGCCCCATGTCCACCAACAATGGCGAGATTGCTGTGCAGTGGGCGGTGGAAGGCCTGGGCATCGTGTTGCGCTCCATCTGGCAGGTAGGCCCGCTGATCCACAGCGGCCAGCTGGTGCAGGTGCTGCCCGGCTACCGGCAAGAGGCCAATGTGTGGGCGGTGTACCCCACGCGCCTGGGCAATTCGGCCAAGGTGCGGGTGTGCGTGGAGTTTTTGCAGCAGGCGTTTGGCGATCTCGGCAGTTGACCGTGCGATCGGCAGCCCTTGTGGCAGCGCGTGGCGGGCAAGGCGCAGCCGGTGACTATCATGCCCCACCATGAAGAAATCCCCCCAGCCCACGCACCATCTGGAGTTGCGCGTGCATGCGCTGGAGCAACTGTTCAATTCGCTGGACCCCACGCCCTTTCTGAACAAGGACCTGGACCGCGAGGCCGAGGCGTTCATCGAGTCCTGGGCGTTGGCGTTTGCGCCCAATGACCATTTGCACATCACCATCCACGTCGAGCAGCCGGTGGATGCCGGGGATGCCAGCCGCCTGATGACGGAGGCGGTGCACAACTATTTCACCTACAAGACGGGCCGGGTGAAGGGCGAGTTGAAGCGGCTTTTGAAAGAAGGGCGCTTCAGCCTGCTGGTTGGCCTGGCCTTTGCCACGCTGTGCCTGTTTGGGGCCGAGGCCATCGGGCAGGCGGAGGCGGGTACCGCTATCAGCATCGTGCGCGAGGGCCTGACCATCATTGGCTGGGTGGCCTTGTGGCGGCCGATGCAGATCTTTCTGTACGACTGGTGGCCCCTGGCCCGGCGCATCCGTATCTACAAGAACCTGGTCCACGCCCACGTTCGCGTGCAGGCGGCGGGCTGACCCTGCAGGGCGTGTGGCTCATGCCGCCACACGGTGGGGTTCAGCCGAGAAAATAGGGTGTTTGCTCTGTTTTTGGTAGCTTGTTGCGCTGATGGAGTAAGCGCTAGAGGCCAATTTCATTCATAAAATTCCACGGCGATGGATGTGGCCCGCCTGCCCATCGATGCGTCCTGGCTGCGCGCCATCCACCAGCGAAGATTACAAATCCTTTCAATTTAATGCATGCGATTGCAACAAAATTAGCAAATTGTTGCTGTCTGCATGCTGTAAACAGAAAGGTACACAATCATCATGAAAAACATGACCATCCGGAGTCGGCTGATTTTGGCGTTTGGCGTGCTGGTGGCGCTGGTACTGCTGGTCAGCGCGGCGGCCCTGCATACCCTGGGCGAGGTGAATGACAGCCTGCACCGCTTCCACGGTGTCGATGTGAAGCAGTACCAGTTGACCGTGGCCGTGCGCGATGCGGTGAACCGCCGGGCGATTGCGGCGCGCAACCTGGTGCTGGCCACCACCCCGGCCGATGCCGAGGTGGAAAAACAGGCCGTCACCCAGGCCCACCACGACACCCAGGCGGCACTGGAGCAGCTCAATGCCAGCGTCAAAGACACCGCCGCGATCAACGCCGAGCACGGGCCCGACACGCTGCGCATGCTGCAAGAGATCAACCAGGTCGAATCCCGCTACGGCCCGGTGGCACTGGCCATCGTGCAACTGGCGTTGGACGGCAAGAAGGACGAGGCCATTACCAAGATCAACGTGGAATGCCGTCCCTTGCTGGTGGCCCTGCTCAAGGCCAGCGCCGACTTTCTGGTGGCCAGCAACCAAAAAGGCGAAGACACCGTGGCCACATCGGCGGACGAGTACGCTGAAGCGCGCTGGCTGATGTCGGCCATCAGTGCCATCGCCATTGCGGCGGCGGTGGTCATGGGTTACCTGCTGACCCGCAGCCTGGGCCGGGCCCTGGGGGGGGAGCCCGCCTTGGCCGCGGACCTGGCCCGCGCGGTGGCCCAGGGCGACCTGGGCCAGACCATTGCGCTGCGGCCCGGCGACCGCAGCAGCCTGATGGCCCAGCTCAAGCTGATGCAGGACAGCCTGGCCCGCGTGGTCACCGACGTGCGCCAGGGTTCCGAGGCGGTATCCACCGCCAGCGCCGAAATCGCCCAGGGCAACCACGACCTCAGCGCCCGTACCGAGCGGCAGGCCAGCGCACTGCAGCAAACCGCGGCCTCCATGGAACAGCTGGGCTCCACCGTCAAGCTCAACGCCGACAACGCCGTCCAGGCCAACCAGTTGGCGCTGCGGGCCAGCACGGTGGCGGCGCAAGGCGGTGAGGTGGTGGCCGAAGTGGTCACCACCATGAAGGGCATCAACGACAGCTCCAAAAAGATCGCCGACATCATCGGCGTGATCGACGGCATCGCCTTCCAGACCAACATTTTGGCGCTCAACGCTGCCGTAGAGGCTGCCCGCGCGGGTGAGCAGGGCCGGGGCTTTGCCGTGGTGGCCAGCGAGGTGCGCAGCCTGGCCGGGCGCAGCGCCGAGGCGGCCAAAGAAATCAAGGTGCTCATTGGTGCCAGCGTGGAAAGGGTGGCGCAAGGCACGCTGCTGGTGGACAAGGCCGGGATCACCATGACCGAGGTGGTCGGTGCCATCCGCCACGTCACCGACATCATGGGCGAGATCAGCGCCGCCAGCAGCGAGCAAAGCGCCGGGGTCTCGCAGGTCGGCCATGCGCTGACCCAGATGGACCATGCCACCCAGCAAAACGCCGCCCTGGTCGAGCAAATGGCCGCCGCCGCCAGCAGCATGCGCAGCCAGGCCCAGGACCTGGTGCAGGCCGTGGCGGTGTTCAACCTGGGGCCGTTGCGGCTGGGCTAGGGCGGCGCTGGATATTGGGTGTACTAATGCTCCTTTTTTAGTAGCTTGTAACGCTGAAAGAATAAGCGCCAGAGGCCAATTTCATCCCTCAAATCGCCCCCGGCAGCGCCTCGGCCAGAAAGTCGTACACCGACCGGATCCGCTGGCTGGTGCGGATCTCTCGGTGCACGGCCAGCCACATGGGCAGGGGCGGGATGGGCAGCGCATCGGGCAGCACCGGCAGTACGTCGGCATCCAGGCGCGCGGTGAACTGCGCCACAAAGCCGATGCCCAGGCCCGCGCACACGGCGTGCCACTGCACCAGCAGGTCGTCGGTGCGCAGGGCAAACGCCTCCTTCTCCACCTCAAAGCCCGCCGCCTTGAAGCCTTCGCGGATGGCGGGGTCGGTGTCACCGCCGATCAGGGCGTGGCCCAGCAGGTCCATCGGTTGAACGATGGGGCTGTGCTGCGCCAGGTAGCTGCGGTGGGCGAAGGCACCCATGGCCACGTCGCCGATCTTTTGGGCGACCAGGCTGCCCTGTTCGGGGCGGACCATGCGCACCGCAATATCCGCCTCGCGCCGCAGCAGGTTGCTGACCGCGTTACTGGCCACCAGCTCCACCTGGATGTCGGGCAGGGCCTGGCGCATCTGCCACAGGATGGGCGGCAGCAGGTGCACGGCCACCGGGGCGCTGGCGGTGATGCGCACCGTGCCGGTTTTCTGGGCCTGGGTGCCGGTGAGGGTACGCGCCAGCTGGTCCGCGCCATCGGCCATGCCGCGTGCCGCATCGGCCAGCTGCAGGGCCGTGGCCGTGGGCACCAGGCCGCGCCCGGTGCGCTCGAACAACACCACGCCCAGCTGGCTTTCCAGCTCGGCAATATGCCGCCCCAGGGTGGGCTGGCTGGTGTGCAGCACCTTGGCCGCGCCCAGCAGGCTGCCGTGGTCCAGCGCCGCAAGAAAAGAGCGCACCAGGTGCCAGTCAAAAGCAGGCCGGGGGCTGGGAATCATGGCGAGGTATGCAGTTTTGCATTTCAGGTATGGATATCTATGCAATTGTGAATTGGATGGGTTGTTTTCACAATCCAGGCCTAACCCTGAAAGGATGGACCGCATGCAAGACACCGTATTGATTTTGGGCGCGCGCGGGCGCTTCGGCCTGGCCGCAGCGCTGGCTTTTGCCGACGCGGGCTGGCGGGTACTGGGCCTGGTGCGCCCCGGCGCAGAGCCGCCCGCCACCACGCATCCGCGTGTGCAATGGCTGGCCGCTGACCTGCACGACACCGCCGCCGTGGCCCGCGCGGCCCAGGGTGCCAGCGTGGTGGTGCATGCGCTGAACCCGCCCTACACCCGCAAGGCCTGGGAAACCCAGGCCTTGCCCCTGACGGACGCGGCCATCGCCATCACCTTCGCGCTCAACGCGACCCTGATGTTCATGGGCAACGTCTACAACTTTGGTGCCGACATGCCCGCGCTGTTGTCCGAAAGCACGCCGCAGCGCGCCCAGACCACCCTGGGCCAGGTGCGCATCGCCGTGGAAGGGCAGATCCGCCGCAGCGGTGTGCGTGCCATCGTCATCCGCGCCGGGGACTTTTTCGGCAGCGGCACCGGCACCTGGTTCGACCAGACCCTGGTCAAAGACATCCAAATGGGCAGGTTTGTAGACCCTGGCCGCCTGGACGTGGCCAAGGCCTGGGCTTATCTGCCGGATCTGGCCCGCAGCTTTGTGGAAGTGGCCGCGCGCCGCCACACCCTGCAGCCATTTGAAGTCTTCCACTTCGCGGGCTATTGCATCACCGGCCAGCAATGGCTGGATGCCCTTGCGCCCATCGCCCGCGCCCAGGGCTGGGTGCCGCCCGGTGCGGATCTGCGCTACAGCCGCCTGCCGTGGCCCATCCTGTGCATCGGCGCGCTGGTGCTCCCCACTTTTGCAGCAGCGGTAGAGATGCGCTACCTGTGGACCACCCCGCACGCCCTGGACAACCGCAAGCTGCTTGCCCTGCTGGGGACGGAGCCCCACCGGCCTTTGGTGCAGGCCGCGACCATGGCCATGCACGATCTGGGGTTTACGCGCAATGCGGCGGGGGTGAAGGTGGCTGGGGGGTAGGGATAACAGCTATGCAATTGGTAGCTGCCTGTGCTTATGGAATAAGCGCTAAAGGCCAAAAAGCCTTTGGACCTACTTCCCTTTGCCCGCCTCCCGAAAAAACCGCACCCGGTCTGCATCCGTGGGGTGCGACGCGAACGCAATGCCCAGCCAGCCGTCCGGATCGGCAGGGTCGTCCCGTTCGGCCTTGCGGGCCTCGGCCAGTTTGTCGAACAGGGTGACCATATGGGCCGGGTCGATGCGGGCGGCTTGCAGGAATTGCACGGCGGCCACGTCGGCGGCGTGTTCGGCTTCGCGGGAGTAGTGGGCCTGGCCCAGCAGGGCGGTGGTGCCGGCCAGCAGGGTGCTGAAGTCGCCCAGCACCAGCGAGCCCACGGTGCCCAGCAGCGTGACCTGGACCAGCATGCGCACCCCGTCGCGGTGCTGCACGTGGCCGAGTTCGTGGGCCAGCACGGCGGTCAGCACGTCGGTGTCGCGCCCGACCAGGTAGACCAGCTCGTCGGTCATGATGATGGTGCCGCCGGGCAGGGCCAGGGCGTTGGGGCCGATGCTGCTGGCGCGGAACACCAGTTGCCAGTCGGGCAGGCTGCCGGGGGGCAACTGGGGCCGGGCTTGGGCGACGGCCTGGGCAAAGGCGGCCTGCACACGGGCTTGCTCGGCGCGGGGCAACTGGCTGGGGCGCATCAGGTCGTCGTCTACCGCTTGCAGGGTGGCATCGCCCAGCGAGGTGTCTATGTTCAGGGGTAGCAGGTGCAGGGTGGCCTGGGCGGCCAGCGGCAGGCCCCAGGCGTGCAGCGCCGCCAGCACGGCCACCAGGGCCAGGGCGCTGGCCAGCACGGCGCGCCAGCTTTGCTGCAGGCGCACCACCAGCGATTCACCCAGGCCGCTGTGCTGCGTCCAGGCATCCCAGGCGGCGCTGTCGGTGCAGTGCAGCTCGCCGCCGCCTTCCAGGTGGGTGACGCGCACGCCATGGCGGGTGCGTTCGGGCCAGCGCACGTCTGGCAGGGCGACGCGGCGGTCTATTCCGTCGCCGGTAATGTGCAGCGCGCCGTCGGCCACCTGCAGCGTGACCGGCTGGGCGCGGGCCTGCAGGCCGTCAAAGTAGGTGGCTGCCAGCGGTGGGGTCGTCACTTTCACAGACCCAGGTCAAAGCCCAGCATGTCGCCCGCGGCATCACCCGCAGCGTCCTGGCTGCCGTGGGGGTGCTGGCCGACCAGGGTGTCGGGGGCGATGCGGGTGTCTATGGACACGGCCTGCAGCCGCAGGCGCGCCATGGCAATGGCTGCAAACGGCCAGTACAGGCCCAGCGTGACCAGCACCAGCAGCCAGTTTTTCACGCTCAGCCAGAGCAGTGGCACCAGGCGCAGGGCGCTGTGGAACTGCAGCGCGTCGCTGCCGGTGTGGTTCCACACCAGGTTTTGCGTGCGCGAGATGGCGTAGGGCTTGACCGCCACAAACACCAGCAGCATCAGCAGGAGTGGCAGCATCACGGCCAGGGGGCCCAGGCCGCGCAGGCCCTGCTGGGGGCTTGGGGCGGTGAACGCCATCACGGCGACGGCGGCGACCGGCAGGGCGATGGCCAGCAGCGCAAAGCCGCAGACCTTCAGTACCAGCTTGTAAAAGCTCCAGGGGGTGGCGGTAAAACGCGTTTGCACCGTGGCAAAGGCGTAGTGGTTGTGCTGGTACTGCTTGAGTTTCCACAGGGTCCAGGGCTGTATGGCCACGGTCAGTGCCAGCAGGCCCAGCATGGTGGCGATGAAGGCGGTGGTGTCGGGGGCCTGGCCGGATTCTGGAACGGCAAACGCCAAAAAGCCCAGGATCAGCACCGCAGGCACGTACAGCGGCAGCACCGAGCGGTACACCTCGGACATGCTCCCGGTGAAGCGAAAGCGCAGGCCGCGCCAGCTGGTGTTGGCCATCCGGAACTGCATGGACGCACGCACCAGCGCCGGGGCGATCAGCCCCACCAGCACCAGCGCCACCAGCCCCGCCACCGGTGAGAACTGGCCGGCCAGCGAATACAGGGCAAACAGCACGGCCACCAGCGCCGAGCCCTTGAGCATTTTTTTCGGGTGTCCATGGAAATCCAGCGCCGCGCCGTCCACCAGGGTGTTGCCATAAAAGTAGCGCAGCCGCCGCACCTTGGCCCAGGGGTAGTAAATGCCCAGCGTCACCAGGGTCAGCAGCAGGTTGACGATCCAGATGCGGAAGTACTCGCTGCCCGAGCCGGTGAAGACGATGTCCAGCCGGGTGGTGGTGGCTGTGGATGCGGCTGTGGATGCCGGGGCGGTGGCCGGGGGCAGGGCCATGGGGAGCGTGTCGGCGAAGGTCGATTCGGTCATGGTGGGCAGGGGCGTGGACGGAGGCGTTGCGAACCCCGACTGTAACGCGCTGCTAGGGTCTCTTTACATTCAGTTGTGTATGCAAACAGCGCGCTTGTGCTTATTCCATGGGCACAAGCAGCTATCAAATTGATAATTTTTGTGTAAAGCGATAGCGTGCCGCGTCGCCCAGGCCGTCGCAGGCCAGGTACAAACTCTGGTCAAACCCGAAGGAGTAGCGCGCCAGGAAGCGGTAGTTGTTAGAGTATGTAAATTCCATGACAAGATTCCTACATAGGTCCACCGCCGTGCAAACGCCTCCCCTCCATATTCTCGTCACCGGCGGCACCGGTTTTATCGGCCAGGCGCTGTGCCGCATGCTGCTGGCCCAGGGCCACCAGCTCACGCTGTGGGTGCGCAACCTGGACAAGGGCCGCCGCATGTACGGGGATGCCGTGCGTTGCATCACCCAGTTGGCGGAGCTGCAGGACACCCCGGTGGATGCCATATTGAACTTTTCGGGCGAACCGGTGCTGGGCCCGCGATGGACAGCCGCGCGCCAGCAGGTGCTGCACGCCAGCCGCAGCGGGGTGACGCAGGCCCTGGTGGAGTGGGTGGCGCAGTTGGCCCACAAGCCGCGCTGGCTGCTGTCGGCCTCGGCCATCGGCTATTACGGCGTACAGGCCGTGATGGATGCCGGTGCGCTGGGCGAGGGTGCGCCGCCGCAGCCCATCTTCATGTCTGAGCTGTGCCAGCGCTGGGAACGAACCGCCCAGGGCATGGCCGCCCATGGCGTGGCCGTGGCCACCGTGCGGCTGGGCGTGGTGCTGGGGCCGCAGGGTGCGCTGCCGCAGATGCTGCAGCCGTTTCGCCTCGGTATCGGCACGCAGATGGGCTGCGGCGACCAGGTGCTGAGCTGGGTGCACCTGGACGATGTGCTGGGCGCGGTGGCGTTTTTGCTGGCAAAACTCGACAGCACCCCGGCAGTGGGGGCCTACAACCTCACCGCGCCCCAGCCGGTGACCCAGCGCGAATTCACCCGTACCGCCTGCAAAGTACTGCACCGCCCGCTGGCCGTGCCGGTGCCTGCAGGCTTGCTCACCCTGCTGCTGGGCGAGCAGGCCACGCTGCTCACCGACGGCCAGCGCGTCGTGCCCCAGCGCCTGCTGGCCGAGGGCTTCCGCTTTCGTTTCGACAGCTTCGAAGCCGCGCTGCGCGACCTGGAACAGCGGCGAAAATAAGCGGCTATGACTATTCCCACTCTCCAGCAACCCGCCGCCGAACTCCTTGCCTTACTGCAGGCCCACCCCAGCCGCCGCACGGTGGTGGGCATCGTTGGCCTGCCGGGTTCCGGCAAAAGCACCATTGCCCACCAGTTGGCCGACGCGGTCAACGCCCAGGCCGGGCCGGGCACGGTGCAGGCGCTGGGCATGGATGGCTTTCACCTGAGCCGCGCGGCCCTGGCGCTGATGCCCGATCCGGCGGCGGCCCTGGCCCGGCGTGGCGCGCCCTGGACCTTCGACCCCGCCGGGCTGGCCGCCCGCATCACCGCGCTGCGCGATGCCCCGCTGCAACCCGGTGCCGCCCCGGTGCTGTGGCCCGCGTTCGACCACGGCGTGGGCGACCCGCAGGAGGATGCCGTCGCGGTCGGCCCGGCCACCCGGCTGGTGCTGGTGGAAGGCCTGTACCTGCTGCACCGCGACCACGGCTGGAACCTGCACGGCCTGCTGGATGCCTGCTGGTACCTGGACGTCCCCATGGAGGTGGCGATGCAGCGCCTGGTGGCCCGCCACCAGGCGGCCTGGGGCTTTAGCGTGGCGCAGGCCGAGGCCCGGGTGGCGCAGAACGACGGGCTCAACGCCGACACCGTGGCCCAGACCCGGGAACGCGCCGACGGCCTGCTGCCGAATGCGTAACCCCCAGTAGGGCTGCCGTGCAGCCTTCAGGGTGGATGTGCTTATGCTATTGTATTGGTAGCTGCTTGTGCTTATGAAATAAGCGCTAGAGGCCAATTTCTTATATTTTTTAGATTCCACCCCATGACCCTCGCTGTTTGCACCATGGTGCTGGGCACTACCAGCGGTGCTGGCAAAAGCTGGTTGACCACCGCGCTGTGCCGCTACTACGCCCGCCAGGGGCTGCGGGTTGCGCCGTTCAAGGCGCAGAACATGAGCAACAACGCCAGAGTCGTTGGCAATGGAGAGATCGGCAGCGCCCAGTATTTCCAATCTTTGGCCGCCCGCGCTGTGCCCGAGGTGCGCATGAACCCGCTGCTGCTCAAGCCCGAGCGCGACACCCACAGCCAGGTGGTGCTGCTGGGCGAGGTGAATGCGGAGCTGACCGGCATGGACTGGCGCAGCCGCAGCGCCCGCGTCTGGCCGGTGGTGGCCCAGGCGCTGGATGAATTGCGGGCCGAATATGACGTGGTGGTGATCGAAGGCGCGGGCTCGCCGGCCGAGATCAACCTCAGCAGCAGCGACATCGTCAACATGCGCGTGGCCCGGCATGCCGATGCGCGCTGCCTGCTGGTCACCGACATCGACCGGGGTGGCGCATTTGCCCACCTGTACGGCACCTGGGCGCTGCTGCCCCCCGTTGACCGGGCGCTGCTGCACGGCTTTGTGCTGAACAAGTTCCGTGGCGATGCCCGCTTGCTCGCCCCGGCCCCGCAGATGCTGCAGGACCTGACCGGCGTGCCCACCGTGGCCACCTTGCCGATGTGGTGGCAGCACGGCCTGCCGGAAGAAGACGGGGTTTTCGACGACCGCAGCCGCGCCAGTGGCACGGTCACCCGCACCATCGCCGTGGTGGCCTACCCGCGCATCAGCAATCTGGACGAGTTCCAGCCGCTCAAAAACGTGCCCGGCGTGCGCCTGGTCTGGGCGCGCAGCCCATCCGATCTGGCCGGAGCCGACTGGGTCATTCTTCCCGGCTCCAAACACACCAGCGGCGACCTGGCCTGGCTGCGCCAGCAGGGGCTGGACGCGGCCATCACCGCGCATGCGGCGCGTGGCGGTGCGGTGCTGGGCATCTGCGGCGGCCTGCAGATGCTGGGCGAGGCGCTGATCGACCTGCACGGCATCGATGGCAATGCGCCCGGCCTGGGCCTGCTGCCGCTGGTCACCCAGTTTGAAGTGCAAAAAACCGTGCAGCACCGGCACACCCGCTTCGCCCCGGACATGAAAGGCCCCTGGGCCGCGCTGGCCGGGGTGGCGGTGGCGGGCTATGAAATCCACCACGGCCAGACCCAGCAGCACGAGGCCATGGCCAAAGGCGGCGATGTGGCCCGGGCGGTGTTGCCCGAGGGCCTGGCCTGGCAAAACGCGGCGGGCAATGTGCTGGGCCTGTACCTGCACGGCCTGCTGGAAGACCCGGCCGCGCTGCAAGCCCTGTTCGGGGCCACCGTGCCCACGCTGGACGCGGTGTTCGATGGGCTGGCCGACTATGTCCAGGCCCATTTCCAGGCTGGATTTTTAGATGGAATAATCTGCCGATAGCTGTTTACACTGGGTCACCATGGCCGCAGCGTATGCATAAATTTCCGTTCACCGACTGGCTGATTGCCTGCTGGCGCGACCCTGCGGCCTCTGCCGAGCAGGCGGCCATCCACCGGGGCCGCCAGTTCCATGCGGTGGTGCGTCAACTGCCGTTGAGCACCATAGGCAACATATTCAGCGCCCTGGTGCTGGCCTTGGTGTTTTGGGGCCAGGTGGACGCTTGGGTACTGGCGGGCTGGACGCTGCTGGTCTCGGCCATCGCCCTGGGCAATGCCGGGCTGTGGTGGCTGCGGCGGGAGGTGCAGCCTTCAACCCCCATGTCGCTGCGCGCGGTGCGGCTGCTGGTGGCAGACATTGCCGTATCGGCGCTGGCGTTTTTGTTGATGTCGGGCTATTTGTATACCGCTGCCGATGGCGATGGCCGCCTGCTGCTGACCGCCGTGCTGGCCGCCTTCATCGGCATGGGCAGCTGGATGTACAGCTGTCTGCCCCAGGCCGCCATTCTGTGGTCTTGCATTTTGTGCGCCGGTTTGGCCGTGCTGTTTTCCAGCCGCCCGGAGCCGATCTACACCTACCTGACCGGCCTGCTGGCGTTTTATGCGGTGGTGGTCTGGAGCACCACCTTGATGACCTCGCGCATGTTCTTGAACGGCCTGAAGTTCGAGGCCGAGATCGAGCGCCAGAACCAGCTCGTCGGCCTGCTGCTCAACGACTTCGAGGAGCACGCCAGCGACTGGCTGTGGGAGACCGACCGCCAAGGCTGCCTGCGCCATGTGTCACAGCGTCTGGCGCAGGCCATGGGCGTGTCCCCGAGCGAGCTGCAGGGCCAGCACCTGGTGCAGCGCATGGCAGCCTTGTCGCCGCAGATGGCACCCGTGCATGCAGCCATGTTCCGGGTGCTGGAGCAATGCCTGGTGCAACAGCAGCCGTTTCGGGGTGTGCTGGTGCCTGCGCGGGTGGCCGGGCAGCTGCAATGGTGGTCGCTGACGGCCAAACCCCTGCGCGACGGTGCGGGCCAGTGGCAGGGCTGGCGTGGCGTGGGTTCTGACGTGACTGCCGCCCGCCAGCGCGAAATGGAAATGGCCCGCCTGGCGCATATCGACACCCTGACCGGGCTGGCCAACCGCTACCAGTTCGGCAAGCGGCTGGCAGGCTATTTCGCGCCCGCCATCACCGCCGGGCCGTGCACCTTGCTGCTGCTGGATCTGGACAACTTCAAGGCTGTTAATGACTCGCTTGGCCACGCCGTGGGCGACCAGTTGCTGCAGACCGTGGCGCAACGCCTGCAGTCGGTGGTGGACCCGCTGACCCTGCTGGCCCGCCTGGGCGGCGATGAATTTGCCGTGCTGGTGCCGGGCGTGATGGAGCGGCCCCTGGCCGAGCGCCTGGGAACCCAGCTCCAGGCCGTACTGGCCCAGCCGTGGATGGCCGATGGCCACCGCATCGCGGTGCAGGCCAGCATTGGCGTAGGTTTTGCACCCGCCGATGCCGATACCGCCGAGCAGTTGCTGAAGGTGTGCGACATGGCCTTGTACGCCGCCAAATCCGCAGGCCGCCACACCTTGCGGTTTTTTGATCCGGCCATGGCCTTGCGCGCCCAGCAGCACCTGGCACTGCTGAGCGACCTGGGCCTGGCCTTGCAGCGCGGTGAATTCGTGCTGCATTACCAGCCGCAGGTGCACCTGGCCACCGGCGCGCTGCTGGGCTTCGAGGCGCTGGTGCGTTGGCAGCACCCGCAGCGCGGGCTGGTGTCGCCACTGGAATTCATCACCGTGGCCGAGGAAAGCGGGTTGATCGTGCCGCTGGGGGCCTGGGTGTTGCGCCAGGCCTGTGTGGACGCGGTGATCTGGCCCGCGCACCTGCGGGTGGCGGTGAATCTATCGGCGGTGCAGTTTGGCCAGGCCGATGTGCTGGCAGTGGTGGACAGCGCCTTGCAGCACAGTGGCCTGCCGAGCGCGCGGCTGGAGCTGGAAATCACCGAGTCCACCCTGATGCAGGACAGCCAGGCCGGGATGCAGGTGCTGCACGCGCTGCGCGGCAAGGGGGTGCGGGTGGCGCTGGACGACTTTGGCACGGGGTACTCCAGCCTGGCCTATCTGCGCAGCTTTCCATTGGACAAGCTCAAGATCGACCGTTCGTTTGTCAGCATTTTGGACAGCACCATGGGGGACACCGGTGCGGCGGCGATCGTGCAAACCATCATCCAGCTGGCCCAGGCCCTGCACCTGGAAACCAATGCTGAAGGGGTGGAAACCGCTGCCCAGTTCGAGCTGCTGCGCCGCATGGGTTGCGCCCAGGCCCAGGGCTACTGGATTGCCGAGCCCATGGACGCGGCGCAGGCCCGGCGCTACATCACGGCCTGGCCGCCGCAACCCGCTTGATTCATCGCCCCGGCCGCAGGTACCCGGCCAGGTCGGCCGGCGTGGCGGTATAGGCGTGCAACACGCCGGGCAGCAGGGTGTAGGCTGCTGTCAACGTAGCCGCCGCGCCGCCGGTGGTGAAGGTGCAGCCGGTGGTCTGGTCCAGCGGGCACTGGATGGAGGCGGCCAGCGGGTCGGGCGCGTCCATCTTGAAGTACACGTCGAACTGCGCGCCGCTGCCGGTTTGGGTCACGCTGTAGTCGTTGTCGGTACCGGCCAGCAGCAGGAAGCGGCCATCGGGCAGCTGCGGGCCAATCGCCAGGCCTTCCCATTTTTCGGGCGACAGCTTGCCCAGTGCAGGCAGGGTGTTGGCGGCCAGGTCGATGACGCTGGCGCTCTTGGTGACGGCCACCACGCCGGTGGGCAGCGTATCTCCGGTCGCAGGCAAGGTGGTGTTCGACACATCGCTGGCCCCGGCCAGGCTGATGCGGTAGACGCGTTTGTCGGGCGTGGCCAGCGTGGCACCGGCACCCACGCCCCGGTTGTTGCGCTCCAGTACCCAGAAGCTGTCGTGGTTGATGGCCACCAGTGCCGAGATACCTTGGCCTTGGCCCGCCCGGTCCAGCAGGTAGGCGTACTGCGCCACGGCCTGGCCGGTGGCGGTGTCGAACTTCACGATGCGGGCAAACCGGCCATCCTTGGCACCACCCTCGTCCAGCATGGGGCTTTGCAGCATGGCATAGGCAAAGGCTCCGTCGGGGCTGATGGCCAGGCCCTCAAAGCCCCGGTTGTGCCGCTTGCCCGCCGTGTTGCCGGTGTCGCCATCGTGGTTGGCCACGCCGGTGGCGGCGTTGCGCGGCAGCAGCTTGGCGGGAATGGTGAAGGCCCGCACAAACTGGCCCGTAGCGTTGAATTCATAGAGCGACGGACCGTATTCATCTGACACCAAAAAGTGCCCGGTGCGCGGGTGCACCACCAGGCCCTCGGGGTCCAGTGCCCGGCCCAGGGTGTTGGCGGGCTGTGGGGCCAGGCCGTTGAAGGCTTTGCCCTGCGCATCGGTGAACAGCACGGTTTGCGCCACCTGGAAGCGGGCAATCGCGCCGCTGGCGGGATCGATCTCCAGCGTGAAACGCTGCACCCGGGTGGCGTAGTCGATCAGGCCACCGCCCGGCCCCCGGTCGGACAGGCCCCACCAGGCGTTGCGCTGCGGGTCAAAGTAGATGTCCGAAAAAAAGCCCAGGCGGCCCTGGTTGGCACCGGGCACCCCGGTGGCATCCAGCGTCTGGCCGGGGATGGCAATGCCGTTGACGAAAACGGGTTGGGCGGTGGCAGCGGCGCATGCCAGGCAGGCGGCTGCGGCAAGGGTCGAAAAGCTAAGTTGCACGGTGGTTTCCTGGGAGGCAAACCGCGCAGTGTGCGCCGCCCAGGTGTCAACCGTGTGACGCTTTTACTTCAAACTGCCCGAGAGGAACTGCTGCAGCCGCTCGCTCTTGGGCTGGGTCAGCACTTCGCGCGGCACGCCTTGCTCGGCGATCAGGCCTTTGTGCAGGAAGATCAGATGGTTGGCCACTTCGCGGGCAAAGCCCATTTCGTGGGTTACCACCACCATGGTGCGGCCTTCCTGGGCCAGGGTCTGCATCACGCGTAGCACCTCGGACACCAGCTCGGGGTCGAGGGCGCTGGTGGGCTCGTCGAACAGCATCACCTCGGGCTCGATCGCCAGCGAGCGGGCAATCGCCACGCGCTGCTGCTGGCCGCCGCTCATGTGGGCGGGGTAGGCATCTTCCTTCTGGCCCAGATCGACCAACTTGAGGTACTTGCGGGCACGGGCAATGGCCTCGTCCTTGGGCACGCCCAGCACGTGGATGGGGGCTTCGATGATGTTTTGCAGCACCGTCATGTGCGCCCAGAGGTTGAAGTGCTGGAACACCATGGCCAGCTTGGTGCGCATGCGCTGCAGTTGCTTGGCCTCGGCGGCGATCAGCTCGCCGTTTTTGTCGGCCACCAGCTTGAGCTCTTCACCGGCCACGATGATGCGGCCAGCGTTGGGCTTTTCCAGCAGGTTCATGCAGCGCAAAAACGTGCTCTTGCCGGAGCCAGAGCTGCCGATGATGCTGATCACATCGCCCGCGCGGGCTTCCAGCGAAACGCCCTTGAGCACCTCGTTGGAGCCAAACTTCTTGTGGATGTCGATGGCCTGGAGTTTGAGGGGCTGGGTGGTCATAGAAAAGTCATTTCAAGAATTTATGCGCCCAGCAGGTTGCCGGTGCGAAAGGGCACGCTGCCCGCGATGTTGGCCAGGTCGTCACCGGGGGAGGCGTAGCGCTCGGTGGTGCGGGCGTACATTACGCCGGGCACTTCGGCGCGCAGAGCGTGCACATGGCCGCTAATGGGGTCGATGATTTCGGCCACCAACTGGCCCAGGGCCAGGCGGTCGCCCGGCTGGGCGGCAAACACCAGCACGCCCGGCACGGGGGACTTCACATACTGCGCACCGGCCAAAGGTGTGGCGGCGCAGGCCAGTTCGGGCAGTACCGGCGGTTCGCCACCCAGCACACCCAGGTGCTGCAGGTAGCCAAAAATCGCACCGGCATCGGCCTGGCCCAGGGCGTGGCTGATGTCGGCTTCGCCGCGTAGCTCGATCGTGGTGCTGGCGCAGGCCTGGGGGATGGGGAAGGGCAGTTTCTCGGCCAGCTGCCACCAGGCACCCGACAGGCTTTCGTCAAACGACAGGCCGCCTGAGTTCTTGGCCAGCAGCACGGCCTGGGCACCCAGCAAACGCGCCAGAGGCTCCAGCGCTGGCCAGCAAGGTGTTTCGGCGTACAAGTGCATCACGGCTTCCAGGTCGCAGTGCAGGTCCAGTACCACGTCGGCATCGAAGGCCATGCTGACCAGGCGTTTGCGCTGGCTGGCGAGTTCGGTGGCGGGCTGCCAGCTATCCAGGTGCGCGGCCATGGCCGCGCGGATGGTGGCCACGTTGGTGGCAGCGTCCGGCCCCAACTGGCCCTCGACCAGCGGCAGCACGGCGGCGCACAGATCGGGGAAGTGGCGGTTGAAGTTCTCGGAGGTGTTCAGGTCGAACCGGCCCATGGGTTTGTGGTCGACCCGCTGCGCCTGCCCGATGGGGTTGGCCAGCGGCACCAGGATGATCTCGCCCTGGATCTGGCCTTGCGCCTCGGCCTGTTCTAGCAGGCGGCGCAGGTGGTAGGCGGCCAGCATGCCGGGCAGCTCTTCGGCATGCAGGCTGGCCTGGATATAGACCTTGGGGCGGGCACCGGGGGTGCCGAAATGGAAGCTGCTCAGGGTCTTCTGGCTGCCAATGCTTTGGCTGCGCAGGACATGGTCGGTACGGTGCATAAATGTTTAGTGTTTGCGCGGGGCCAGGTAGGCCAGGAAGTGCTTTTCGGCCATCCGGAACAGCGCAATCAGGGCGAATGTGCCAATGAGGTACAGGGCGGCGGCAAACAGGTAGGCTTCAAACGGCAGGTAGAAGTCGGAGTAGATGCGGCTGGCGGCGGCGGTGATGTCCAGCAGGCCCGGTACGGCGCTGGCCAGGCTGGTGCTTTGCAGCATCATCACCACTTCGTTGCTGTAGGCGGGCAGGGTGCGGCGCATGGCGCTGGGCAGCACCACGCGCAGCAGAATCTTGAAGCGGCTCATGCCCAACGACTGGGCGGCTTCGATCTCGCCCGCATTGGTTTCGCGGATCGATCCGGCCAGCATCTCGGCGGTGTAGCCCGCGGTGTTGAGGGCAAACGCCAGCAGGGCGCAGAAGAAAGCGTTCTTGAAATACACCAGGGGCCACACCGTATCCCAGTGGGCCTGGATCCACTCCAGTTGGGCCAGGCCGTAATAGATCAGATACACCTGGATCAGCAGCGGCGTGCCGCGTACCACAAAGGTATAGGCCCCCACCACGCCCGCCAGCAGCTTGTTGTTGCTGGTGAGTGCCAGGGCAAAGGCCACGGCCAGCACAGCCCCGATGGCGACGGACGCAAACAGCAGGGTCAGCGTGGTGACGATGCCTTCGCCAAACATGGCCAGGCTCTCGGCACTGAATATGACTTCCCAGTTCATGGTTAAAACGCAATCCGTTTGGTGCCCAGGCTGTAGCGTGCGTTGAGTTTGCGCAGCACGACCAGCGAGGCCCAGGTGAAGATGAGAAACAGCGCACCCGCAAACAGCAGGTAGGCAAACGGCGACCGGGTGGCAGCGCTGGCCTGCTTGGCCAGGTAGGTCATTTCCTGCAGGCCGATCAGGCTGACCAGGGCGGTGGACTTGATCAGCACCAGCCAGTTGTTGGTAAAGCCGGGCAGGGCGTAGCGGATCATCTGCGGCGCGGTGATGCGCAAAAAGGTTTGCCGGGGTGCCATGCCGAACGCGGCGGCGGCTTCAAACTGGCCGCGCGGAATGGCCATGATGGCCCCGCGAAAGGTCTCGGTCATGTAGGCGCCATAGATGAAGCCGAGTGTCAGCACACCGGCAAAAAACGGGTTCAGGTCGAGGGTGGCTTCGCTGCCCGCCATCTCCAGCAGGGTGTTCACACCAATCGTGCCGCCGTAGAACACCAGCAGCATCAGCACCAGATCGGGGATGCCCCGGATGACGGTGGTGTACAGCGTGGCGGGAATCACTAGCAGCGGGCGGCCCGACAGCTTGGCCGCAGCGCCGATCAGGCCCAGCAATACCGACACCACCAGGGCCGCCAGGGACACCCCGACGGTCAGCACCGCGCCGTTCAATATGGACCAGTAGTAATCGTTCAAGAGGAGTGCCCCGGGAAGAAAAAAACAAGCCGTGGCGGCTGCAGCGCAACCTGACCACGGCAACAGCAGGCTAGGGCTTATTAAGCGCCGTATACGTCGAACTTGAAGTATTTGTCGTTCAGGGTCTTGTAGGTGCCGTTGGCGCGGATGGCCTTGATGGCGCCGTTCAACTCGTCCTTCAGGGCCTTGTCACCCTTGCGCAGGGCGACACCCACCCCGTTACCGAAGTACTTGGGGATCAACAGCGCATCACCCACTACGCCGTAGTCCTTGCCTTCTGGTTTGCTCAGGAAGCCACCGGTGACTTCCACGATATCGGCCACGGTGCCGTCCAGTCGGCCGGCCTTGATGTCGAGGTAGACCTGGTCCTGCGCTTCGTAAGGGGTGACGATGACGCCGGCTTTCTTGAGTTCGCCATTGGCGTACTTCTCTTGTGTGCTGCCTTTGAGAACACCGATTTTCTTGCCCTTGAGCGAGGCGAGGTCGGTGAACTTGATGTCGTTCTTCACGACGATCTTGCTCGGCGTCTTGTAGTACTTATCAGTGAAGTCCACCACCTTGAGGCGGTCTTCCGTGATCGACATGGAGCTGATGACCGCATCGTATTTCTTGGCCTGCAGCCCGGGAATCATGCTGTCCCAGACCTGTTCGACAAACACACATTTGCGCTTGAGCTGTTCACACAGGGCCAGGGCGATGTCCACGTCAAAACCGGTGGGCTTGCCGTCGGCGGTCTTGAAGGTGAAGGGTTCGTAGGTTGGGTCGATGGCCACTTTGAGGTCTTTGCCCTGGGCGAATGCGGCCGCAGCCAGTGCGGTGAGTGCGAAGGTCAGAACAATTTTTTTCATCAATGTTTCCTGGTAATTCAGTTACGAAAAGTGGCTGTGTCTGTACACAATAACCTATAAATTCTAGGTTCCAGATTGGTGCACGTTTGCTGGTGTTTGCCCTTAACAGCGCTTTGGAAGCGAACGCAATTCTTATACCAGCGCATGCATTAGGCGGGGTAATACAGGGTTTTTCATGTAATGTCGGCGACTTTTGTTTCGAACCGTGAGCCCCTTTGTATGACCTTGTCCGATCTGTCCCATCCCGCCTTGCGTCTGGCCCTGCAAGCCAAGCTCGACCAGAAAACCAAGCCCCTGGGCTCGCTTGGCCGATTGGAAACCTTGGCCCTGCAGCTGGGTGAGATCCTGGGCACCGAGTCCCCCCAACTGGTGCAGCCGCAACTGGTGGTGTTTGCGGGCGACCACGGGCTGGCGGCGCGCGGCGTGTCGGCCTACCCCAGCGATGTGACCTGGCAGATGGTGGAGAACTTCTTGGCGGGCGGCGCCTGCGTCAGCGTGCTGGCGCGCCAGCACGGCATCGCCCTGACGGTAGTGGACTGCGGCGTGCGCCACGACTTCACCCCACGCCCCGGCCTGCTGGATTACAAAATTGCCTACGGCACCGCCGACAGCCTGGAGGGCCCCGCCATGGACGCGCTGGACTGCGAACGCGCCGTAGCCCAGGGCCGCGCCATTGTCAAAGGCCTGCCGGGCAATGTGCTGCTGCTGGGCGAGATGGGGATTGGCAATACCTCGGCCGCGTCGCTGCTGATGGCGCGCCTCACCGGCCTGCCCATTGCCGAGTGCACTGGCGCGGGTACCGGGCTGGACGATGCCGGCCTGCAGCGCAAAGTGGCGGTGCTGGCCCAGGTGCTGGAGCGCCACGCGGCGGTGCTTGACCCGCTGCACGCGATGGAAGTGTTTGGCGGCTTCGAGATGGCCACCATGCTGGGTGCGGTGCTGCAGGCGGCGCAGGAGCGGCGGGTGGTGGTGGTGGACGGCTTCATCACCACCGCGGTGGTGCTGGTGGCGCACGCCCTGCAGCCGCTGGTGCTGCAGCGCTGCGTGTTTGCGCACCGCTCGGGCGAGCGCGGCCACAGCCAGATGCTGCACCACCTGGGTGCGCAGCCGCTGCTGGACATGGGCCTGCGGCTGGGCGAGGGCTCGGGCGCGGCGCTGGCCTGGCCGATGCTGCAGTCGGCCTGCCTGGTGCTGGCCGAGATGGCCAGTTTTGCGTCGGCCGGTGTGGATGCTATTTAATCAGTAGCTGCTTGTGCTTATGGAATGGGCGCTAGAGGCCCATTCGATGCCTGACTGCTTAGACATGCGGCAACAGGCCTAAGGCGGCACGGCAAGGGTTTGCCCAGTGGGAGGTAGCCCAAACTTGTCCACTATTGCGCATGCCGGTTGGTAAACTGGATTGAATACTTCCACAATGCGGCCATGTCCACTTCACGTCTGCTTGCGGTAATTGCTCCAGAGGCCGACCCGGCGGGTGGCGGCTATGGCCATGTCCCGCAAGACCCCTTGCACCAGTTGCTGGAGGTGGTCAACCAGAGCAACAACGCCTTCATCGTAGGCGGGCCAGACACCTGCATCACCTTCGCCAACGCGGGCTTTACCCGCATGTTTGGCTACACCCTGGACGAGGTGCGGGGCCATACCGTCAGCGCGACCCTGGCCGGGCCGCATACCGACATGCAGGTGGTGGAGCGCATCAAGCGCGAGCTGCTGCAGCCCGGTGGGGGGCGGGCCGACATCCTGCTCTACACCAAGGCCGGGCGGCCGCTGTGGGTGTCGGTGGTGGCCAACCCCCTGTTTGATGCCGACGGCACGCTGACGGGCGTGGTGGGCGTGCTGGCCGACATCACCCAGACCAAGATGCACGAGGTGCTGCAGTACAAGCTGCTGCACGCCATGGCCGAAGAGCTGCCTTTGTCGCAACTGATGGCCCTGGTCTGCCGCGAGGTGGAGCGCATCGCGCCCGAGGTGGCGGCTTCCATCCTGGCGGTGGATGCGCAGGGGCAATTGCAGCCCATGGCCGCGCCCAGCCTGCCTGTCGCGTTCTCCCATGCCATTACCGGCCTGGCCGTCGGCCCGGACGTGGGCTCGTGTGGCACGGCGGCCTGGCGCGGCGAGCCGGTAACCGTGCTCGACATTGCCACCGACCCGCTGTGGGCCCCGTACAAAGAACTGGTGCTGGCCCACGGGCTCGTGGCCTGCTGGTCCAGCCCCATCAAGGCCCACGATGGCCGGGTGCTGGGCACCTTTGCGTTTTACTACCGCACCCGGCGCGGGCCCGATGCCCTGCACCAGCGGCTGGTGGATGTCAGTCTGCACCTGTGCGCACTGGCCATGGAGCGCGAAGAAGCCCGTGCCCATATCCACCAACTGGCGTTTTTTGACGCACTCACCAGCCTGCCCAACCGCAAGATGCTGCGCACCAAGGCCGAGCGGGCGGTGGCCGAGGCCCAGCGCGCCAACGAGCCACTGGCCATGCTGTTCATCAACATCGACCGCTTCAAGCACGTCAACGAAGAGCAGGGCCACGGCGCAGGCGACGTGCTGCTGCGCGAAATCGCCAACCGCCTCAGCCAGGAGGTGCGGGGCCGCGACCTGGTGGGCCGCCAGGCGGGCGACGAGTTTGTGGCGGTGCTGACCGAGTGCAGCACCGAGCAGGCGGCCATTGCCGCCGAGCGGCTGCTGGCCGCCATCGCTGCGCCGCTGGGCCTGCCCTCGGGTGTCACCATGCACCCCAATGCCAGCGTGGGGGTGGCCATGTTCCCCGAGGACGGGCTCGACTTTGACTCCCTGCTGCGCCAGGCCGACCTGGCCATGCACCAGGCCAAGCGCGACGGGCGCGGCTGCCTGCGCTTCTTCAACGATGCCATGAACCGCCGCACGCTGGAACGCCTGTCGCTGGAGGCCGACCTGCGCGCAGCGCTGCGCCAAGGGGAACTGCATTTGCACTACCAGCCGCAGGTCAGCGGCCCGGCGGGCTCGGTGCTGTACGGCGTGGAAGCGCTGGCCCGCTGGAACCATCCGCAACGCGGCGCGGTGCCACCCGACCAGTTCATTCCGCTGGCCGAGGAATGCGGGCTGATCGACGAACTCAGCCGCTGGGGCCTGGGCGAAGCCTGCCGCCAGATGGCCGACTGGCGCGCCCGGGGCGTGGTCGTGCCCCGGATGGCGGTGAACGTGTCGGCCCGCAATTTCCAGAACCCCGGCCTGCCCGCGCTGGTAGCCGAGCTGCTGCGCCAGCATGGCCTGCGCCCGCAGGACCTGACGCTGGAGATGACCGAAGGCGTGGTCATGGACACCACCGCAGGCGTGCGTGCCACCATCGACGCGGTGCAGGCCCTGGGTGTGCACTTGTCGCTGGACGACTTCGGCACCGGCTATTCGTCGCTGGGCTACCTGCACCGCCTGCCGATCCATGAGCTCAAGCTGGACAAAAGCTTTGTGCAGGATCTGGCCGACAACGCCGCCGCCCGCGCGTTGACCAACACCGTGCTGCGCATCGGCGACGGCCTGGACCTGGTGGTGGTAGCCGAAGGCGTGGAAACCGCCATGCAGGCCGCATTTTTGACCACCCGGGGTTGCCGGGTGCTGCAAGGCTATTTGTACGCCCGCCCACTGCCCGCCGACGGGCTGGAACAGTGGCTGGCCTCGCGGTGTTCCGATGCCGGGCCCTGAAGCCGTATTGCCCATGCCCAGCCTGGCCCGTGAACCGTCACCGGAGGCATTGCAAAACCACCTGGGTTTCGCGCGCCGCAGCTATTTCTCGCGCATGGTCGGGCTGGCTCTGGGGTTTGTGATGACCGGCGCGGTGTTTGTGCAGAACGGTGCACCCGCCTGGATGTGGATCGGCCCGGCCCTGCACTGTTTTGCGGGCCCGCACATAGCCTGGTGGCTGGCAAGCCGTGCAGCCAACCCGCGCGAGGCCGAGCGCCGCAACCTGCTGGCCGACCATTTTTTCGGTGGCGTGTGGATGGTGCTGATGCAGTTCAACCTGCTGCCCAGCGTGCTCACCGTCAGCCTGCTGAGCATGGACACCATGGCCGGGGGCGGGGTGCGCCTGGTGCTGCGCGGCCTGGCCTTGCAGGCCCTGGGTGTGCTGCTGGGCCTGGCCTTGTTCGGCCTGCAGCTGCAGCCCGATGCCACCCGCTGGACCGTGCTGGCCTGCCTGCCGCTGCTGGTTTGCCAGCCGATCTTGATCAGCCACATCGCCCGCAAGGCCATCCACCGGCTCAAAAAACAAAGCCAGGTGCTGGAGCACCAAAGCCAGCATGACGGTCTATCGGGCCTGTACAACCGCAGCCACTGGGAGCAACTGGTGCGCTCCGAGTTCGCCCGGTTTCGCCGCCAGAGCCAGCCCGCTGTGCTGGTGATGGCCGATCTGGACCACTTCAAGCGCATCAACGACCTGCACGGCCACGCCGCGGGCGACCAGGCGATCCGCCGCTTTGCCACCGCCCTGCAACGGGTGCTGCGGGAAACCGATGTCTGTGGCCGCTACGGTGGTGAAGAGTTTGGCCTGCTGCTGCCCATGACCTCGGCCAGCGCCGCCCGCGATGTGCTGGACCGCCTGCGCCGCAACCTGCACGACCAGCCGCTGCTGGACGGCGTGCTGGTCACCGCCAGCTTCGGCGTGGCCGAGCTCACCGCCGATGTCCCCACCGTGGAAGCCTGGCTGCGCCTGGCCGACCAGATGCTGTACCGCGCCAAGCACCGCGGCCGCGACTGCGTGATGGTGCTGGGTGAAGATGCCGCCACCCAGCCCGGTGCGCTGGCACCCATCGTTGCCCGGCCTAGCTACAGCACCCCGGCGGCGCTGGCCGACCCGTTGCGGGTGTCTCAGCTATTGGCGGGCTTGGACATTGCCGATGCCCCGTTTGCGCTGTTTGACCCGGCGGACCGGCTGGCGGTGGCGAATGCCGCGTTTTTGCAGGTTTTTGCCGTGCCGCCCGAAGCCCTGGGCTTTGCCGACATCGTGCGCCACGCTTACGCGCACCGGGTGGGTCCGCGCATCACCACCGACGATGTCGAAGCTTGGCTGCGCGCGGCGGACGGCAAGCGGCGCCGCCAGCCGCAGCGCAGCTTCATGGTGGACATGTGCGACGGCCGCTGGTTCAGGTTGCTGGAAACCTCGTACAGCGACGGCTGGCTGATGGTGCTGCTGTTTGAAACTCAGCCTGCCGCCGCCCCGGCCGAAGCCAAGGTCTTGGGCTGAAAGTCGCAAAACTGCGCCACGCCGCACTGCCAGCACAGCGGCTTGCGGGCCTGGCAGACGTAGCGGCCATGCAAAATCAGCCAGTGGTGCGCGTCCACCATGTACGCGGGTGGAATGCGCTTTACCAGGCCTTTTTCCACCTCCAGCGGGGTCTTGCCCGGGGCCAGCCCGGTGCGGTTGCCCAGGCGGAAGATATGCGTGTCCACCGCCATGGTGGGCTCGCCAAACGCCACGTTGAGCACCACATTGGCCGTCTTGCGGCCCACGCCGGGCAGGGCCTCCAGGGCCTCGCGGCTGCGCGGCACCTGGCCGCCATGCAGTTGCACCAGCATCTGGCAGGTTTGCAGCAGGTGTTTGGCCTTGCTGTGGTACAGGCCGATGGTCTTGATATAGCCCTCCAGCCCGTCCAGCCCCAGGTTCAGGATGGACTGGGGGGTGTTGGCTACGGGGAAGAGCTTGCGGGTGGCCTTGTTGACCCCCACGTCGGTGGCCTGGGCCGACAGCAGCACGGCGGTGAGCAGCTCGAACACACTGGTGTACTCCAGCTCGGTCACCGGCATCGGGTTGGCGGCCTGGAGGGTGGCAAAAAATCCGGCAATAGCGTCGCGTTTCATGCAGGAATGATGCCGCAGATTAGTTCACCTGGATAAATGAATCGGGCAGCGGGAACTTGGCGCGCATCCACTCGGGGTTCAGCTGCAAAGCCTTCACCACGTCTTCGGGCAGGCCGTCCAGCATCTCCGGGCCGCCGGGGGGCATGTCGGCCAGCAGCATGGCCAGGTGGACGATGGCCCCCAGGCGGTTGAAGGGCTTGGCTTCCATGGGCTCGGCGCAGGTGTCCAGCGCGCGCACGATCTCGGCGGGGAAGTTCCAGCGGCGGGCCAGCTCGGCGGTGATCTGGCCTTCGCTGAACTGGGTCAGGCGCACTTCGCGCTCCCAGCGGCCACCGGGTTGGCGCGGCAGGCGTTCGATCTCCTCCAGGCTGGCGGGCTGCACCTGGGCAATCATCAGCTCGCCCAGGCGCACCATCATGCTGGCCAGCCAGGCTTCGCTGCCGTCCAGCCCCAGGTGGGCCGCCAGCCACTGCGCATAGCCCGCGCTGACCATGCAGCTGCGCCAGAAGTCGGCCTGGCTCAAGCCCGGCACCATCGGAAAGGCATCGCCCATGGAGGCCGCCAGTCCCAGGGTGCGCACCCGGCCCATGCCCACCAGGCTGATGGCCTCGTTGATCGAGCTGACGCTGCGGCTCAGGCCAAAACTGGCGCTGTTGGCCAGGCGCAGCAGCTTGGCGGTGAGCGTGGAGTCTTTGGCGATGATGGCCGCCACCTGCGGGCCTGTGGCATCTTCGTCGTTCAGCGTGCGGATCAGCGCCTGGCCGACCTCGGACATGACGGGCAACTTGACCGTCTGGAAAAATACAGCGATGTCGGGCATGGTGCGTCCTGTGTTTTAAATTGGAATTAATTGGTTACATCGAACCCCATTCTGAACGATTTATGGGGCGCTTTTGGGTATGTAAAACCAGCATTCGCTACGTGCAGGAATCCTGCGTACTGATTGGCGACAATAGCGACCCGAAAGCGAGTAAATCCCCATGCCATTGCCTGTTTCCCTACCGTTCGCCCAGCGCCTCCAAAACGTCGAAACCTCCGCCATCCGCGAACTCTTCAAGCTGCTGGGCACGCCCGGCATCATCAGCTTTGCGGGCGGCTTCCCCGACCCGGCGCTGTTCGATGTGGAGGGCATTGCCGCCTCCACCGCCGCCGTGCTGGCCACCAACCCCGGCCCGGTGCTGCAGTACGGTGCCACCGAGGGCTTCAACCCGCTGCGCGAGCAGCTCAGCCGCTTCATGGCCCACAAAGGCGCCACCGTGGCCCCGGACGGCCTGATCGTCACCACCGGCAGCCAGCAGGCGCTGGACCTGGTGGGCAAGACCATGATCAACCCCGGCGACACGGTGATCGTGGAAGCGCCCACTTTTTTGGCCACCATCCAGTGCTTCCGCCTGTACGGTGCCAAGCTGATTGGCGCACCCATCGACGCGAACGGCGTGGACGTGGACGCATTGGAAAAGCTCATCGACCAGCACAAGCCCAAACTGGTCTACCTGATCCCCACCTTCGGCAACCCCAGCGGTGCCACGCTGAGCCTGGAGCGGCGCAAGCGCATCCTGGAGATTGCGGTGCGCACCCAGACCCTGGTGGTGGAGGACGACCCCTACGGCGAGCTGTACTTCGACCAGCCACCGCCCCCCAGCATGCTGGCCCTGAGCGACGACGTGCCCGGCAGCCGCGAATGGCTGGTGCACTGCGGCTCGATGAGCAAGATTTTGAGCCCCGGCCTGCGCGTGGGCTGGATGATTGCCCCGCCCGCGCTGCTGGCCGCCGCCACCATGTGCAAGCAGTTCAGCGATGCCCACACCAGCAACCTGACCCAGGCCACCGCCGCCCACTACCTCACCCTGAACCGGCTGGACAGCACCTTGGCCGTGGTGCGCAGCACCTACGCCGAGCGCGCCCGCGTCATGGCCGCCAGCCTGCAGCGCGAGCTGGGCAGTGCCATCACCTACAACGCCCCGCAGGGCGGCATGTTCTTCTGGGCCCGCCTGACCGAAGGGCGCGATGCCAGCGCCTTTGCCAAGCGCGCCATCGAGAAGCTAGTGGCTTTTGTGCCCGGCGCGCCGTTCTTCGCTCACGACCCCAATGTGTCTACCCTGCGCCTGAGCTTTGCCACGGTGGGTGTGGAGAAGATCGAAGAAGGCATTGCCCGGCTGGGCCAGGCACTATAATTTAAATAGCTGCTAGCGCTTATGGAATAAGCGCTAGAGGCCGATTTGGCTTATTTTTTGCGCAGCGAGCGCGATTCCCAGATCGCCACCACCCACAGCACGGCGGCGGTGGCTGCCGACAGCCCCATGGCGCTGAACGCGTGCTGGCTGGCCGGAATGCACAGCAGGCCCAGCAACAGCAGCCCCACGGCGTGCGACAGCGGCGGATAGGCCCGCGTCGCGGTCACCCACTTGAACAAGGCCGTGCCCAGCAGGTACAGCGCCGGGCCACCCAGGATGGCCACCATGGCCGGGTTGTCGGCGTGGTCGGGGTGGGCCAGCACCAGCTCATCGGCCACGGCGCAGACGATGATGCCGGCCACGATCAGGATGTGCATGTAGGTGTAGGCCACGCGGGCCTGGCGACCGGCTTGCTCGGAGTGCACGATGCTGTGGTGGCCCTGCTCGGCCCCGATGGAAAAGTACAGCCACCACATCGCCACCGTGCCCGCAAACGTGGTGATGAAGGCCAGCAGGCTGTGGCCGGTCCAGGCGTGGGTGGCAAAGGTCGCACCGCTGACCAGCAGCGACTCGCCCAGGGCGATGATGACAAACAGCGCGCAGCGCTCGGCCATGTGGTTGCCGTCTACGTCCCAGTCCTGCAGGCTCGCGCGGCCCAGGCCGGGCACCCCGTAAAAGCACCAGGGTGCCGCAAAGTCGATCATCAGTGCCAGACCCCACCATGCCAGCCGGGTAGAGCCGTCGCTGTAGCCACCCGCCAGCCAGCAGGCACCCGCGAGCAACATCCACACCAGGATGCGCTGGAAATTGCGTACCAGGCTCTGGCGCTCGCCCCGCACGGCCCACAGGGTGAACAAGGTGCGGCCTACCTGCATGCCCACATAGGCCAGCGCAAAGGCCCAACCCTTGCCACCAAAGGCTTCGGGGATGGAGGCCGACAGCACCAACCCGGCCAGCATCAGCACAAACAGCATGCTGCGCACCGGCGGGCGGTTCGGGTCCAGCCAGTTGGTGACCCACGAGGTGCAGATCCACACCCACCACACCGCCAGCAGCAGCACGGCTATGCGCAGTGTGTTGTGCCAACTCAACTCGGCTAGCAGCCCGTGCGAGAGCTGGGTAATGGCGAAGACGAAAACCAGGTCGAAAAACAGTTCGACCATCTCGACCTTGCCGCCGTCGCTGCGCAGGCGCAGCAGGCTGCGGCCGCTAGGGGTGGATGCGTGGCTTGTCATGCGCTGCCGATCAAGCCAGTTTCCAGGCCAGCACCGCTGCCACCATGGCCGGCACGGCAAAAATGCCCAGGAAGATGGGCGCTTCTTCGGCCACGGAGTAGCCCGCACCCATGACACCAATCGCCATATTGACCGCCGCGCCCACCAGCCACAGCGGAATAAAGACTTTGGCCCCCACCACCAGGCCGGGCATGCCATCGCCAAATGCGTGGCCCAGCAGCAGGCATGTAAGGAGCAGGGAGAAACCTCCGGCTACGACGAATACGGTGTGCATGGAGCGTCCTTCTGAGAATTTTTGCAGGTTGAAATTTATATAAAAAAAGCTTCTTGCGCAGGTAGTACAAGCGCAAGAAGCTATGTTTATAGTAGCAAAAAAGAGGGCTTTAGAGGCGAGCCTTGGGCCGGATCAATGTATTAAAAGGTTTCCCAGTCGCCCTCGTTTTCGGCCTTGCTGGCGGGCGGTTTGGCCAGGGCCTTGGCGGGCTGGGCGGTGATCCGTGCGGGCGCGGAGGTGCGCTGGGCCAGGGCCGGGCGGGTCGGGGCCGCCAGAGGGCGGGCCGGTGGCTTGGCCACGGGGGCTGGGCTGGCGGCGCGGCGCGGGGCGGCGGTCGGGTGCCCGTCGCCCCCCAGTTTGAACACGGCCACGGTCTGCACCAGGTCCTGCGCCTGCGCCTTCAGGCCGCTGGCGGCGGCGGCCATTTCTTCCACCAGGGCCGCGTTTTGTTGGGTTGCCTGGTCCATCTGCCGCACGGCTTCGCCCACCTGGGTGACACCCAGGGCCTGGTCCTGGCTGGCGGCGCTGATCTCGCCCATGATCTCGGTCACCCGGCGGATGCTGTCGGCCACCTCGGTCATGGTGGTGCCCGCCTGGTCCACCAGGGCCGTGCCTTGGTCGACCCGTGCCACGCTGGCGGTGATCAGGGTCTTGATCTCCTTGGCAGCCTCGGCGGAGCGGCCCGCCAGGCTGCGCACTTCGCTGGCCACCACCGCAAAGCCGCGGCCCTGCTCGCCCGCGCGGGCAGCTTCCACGGCGGCATTGAGCGCCAGGATGTTGGTCTGGAAGGCGATGCCGTCGATGACGCTGATGATGTCGGCAATCCGGCGGGATGCGTCGTTGATGCCCTTCATGGTTTCCACCACCTGGCCGACCACCGCGCCGCCTTGCACGGCCACCTTGGAAGCCGTCAGCGCCAACTGGTTGGCCTGCTGGGCGCTGTCGGCGTTTTGCCGCACGGTGGCGCTGAGTTCTTCCATCGAGGCGGCGGTCTGCTCCAGGGCGCTGGCCTGTTGCTCGGTGCGGGCCGACAGGTCGTTGTTGCCGTGGGCGATTTCGGCACTGGCGTTGGCCACGCTGTCGGCGCTGTGGTGCACCTTTTGCAGCACGGTGTGGATCTTGGCCACGAACTGGTTGAAGCCGGTGCCGATGGTGGCCAGCTCGTCGTGGCCTTGCACCTCCAGCTTGACGCTGAGGTCGGCATCGGCGCTGGCCAGGCCGGTCATGGCCTGGCTCAGGGTGCGCAACGGGCGGGTCAGCCGGTACACCACCGCCACCAGGATCAGCGCGGTGGCGATGGCGCAGATCAGTGCCACGATCAGCGTGTATTGCAGCAGGTCGCGGGCCGTGGCGGTGGCCACGCTGCGCGGAAAGCTCACCCGCACGCTCCAGGGTGCGGTGTCGGCGGTCACGGCCATGGGCTGCAGCAGGTGCACCATGTTCTGCGCGTCCCGGTATTCGTAGGGCTGGCCCTGGCGGATGCGTTCCAGGCCTTCGGCGGGGATG
Organism: Rhodoferax sp. LS1P39; assembly: GCF_056521425.1. Lineage (NCBI taxonomy): Bacteria > Pseudomonadati > Pseudomonadota > Betaproteobacteria > Burkholderiales > Comamonadaceae > Rhodoferax > Rhodoferax sp. LS1P39. Next base: position 41,315 of record NZ_JBWMAV010000004.1, read on the forward strand.
TCGTCGGCTTTTTTGCCGATGCGCGCCGCCTCGGGGTTGCTGGCATACAGGCCGCCGTTGGACAGCATCGACAGGCTGCTGCCCTCGATGGGTTTTAGCTCTGCCAGGATCTGGCCGAAGCGGGTGAGGGTGAAGTCGGCGCTGGCCGTGCCCTGGAACTTGCCGTCCACCAGGATGGGCGCGACCAGCGAGGCCATCAGTACGTCCTTGCCGTCGATCGGGTAGACGTAGGGCTCGGTGAAGAAGGGCTTGCCACTGGCCTTGGGCACGTCGTACCAGTCGTTGGCACCGGGGTCGGTGCCAAACACGATGGGTTCCACGTTGACACCGCCGCCCGCGGCACGGGTCCAGTACGGCATGTAGCGGCCGGTGGCATCGTACAGGGGCTTCTTGCCTGCGTACTCGGCATCTTTGCCGTCCAGCGCATTGGGCTCCCAGGTGACCGCTGCGCCGATGAAGTCGCTGGAGCTGAACAGGGCTGCCTTGACCATTTCGTCGATCTGCTCGCGCGCCATGGGCAACTGGGCCTGGCGGGTGGAGCGCATGGACGCAGCCAGGCTGGAGACGGTGGCCATATTGGCGGCAATACGGGTTTGCAGCGTACCGGCGGCCTCGCGGGCCGAGGTGCGCGCCAGGTTCATGGTGGCGGCCTCGGCGCTGGCGCTGCTTTTGATGCCGATAGCGGCCGACGTGATCCCCAAAGACAGCAGCACCAGCGCGGTGGCGGCGACGCAGATCTTGGTGTTGAGCGACATCCGGAACCCGCGGCGGGACAGGGGGTGTGACGGTGTAGGCAGGGCCTGGTTCATGGGGATTTCCGGGTTGCGACGGCAGGGAGGATCATCCCCCCATGCTGTGGATAAAAGTTACAAAATGCAAGCGTAATTGCCTGATTGCAATTTGGGTGCCAGTCTGGCAAGCCGGTGTCATTTTCTGGTTTTTGGCCCTAATTTCAGGCAAAAAAATAGCTGCTTGTGCCGATGGAATCAGCACAAGCAGCTATCGATATTGAACTTAAAAACAGGAGCGCCCAGGGCCTCTTATTCACCCAAGGTTTCGGCCCAGGCCAGGGCTTGCAAATGCGCCCAGTTAACCTGTTTGTTGGACAGGTGCAGGGCTTCAGCGGTGCGGGCAAAGACCTCGTCGTTGCCGCTTTCGCAGGCTTCGGTCAGCGCCAGGAAAGGGGCCAGCACGCCGGTGCGGTGCAGCAGGGCATCGAGCACCGGCTGGGGCAGGGCGACCGACTCCAGTGCCTTGGCCAGCGGCACGCCCAGCATCACGTCGAGCATGGAGAACACGCCCACCACAAAGGCGTTGTCGCAGTCTTCGGGGGCCAGCATTTCGGCGGCCAGCAGTTCCATCAGCTTGCCACGCACCACGGCAGTCTGGCCGACCGCCGGGCCGGGGCCGTCCTTGTCGGCGCGCGAGGTGGTCATCAGCAAAGCCGCCCAGCGGAACAGCTTTTGCAGGCCCAGGATCATCACCGCGTGGCGGAACGAGGTGATTTCGCAGTTCAGCCCGAAGCCGGACGAGTTGATGAAGCGCAGCAGGTTGAACGACAGCGTGGGGTCGCGCTTGAGCAGCTCTTCAATCTCGGCGGTGGTGGCCTGTTTGCGCACCAGGTTGATGAGCTGCAGGATGGTGGCCTGCGAGGGGCGCACGGTTTGCGCCTTGACCAGCGCAGGCTTGGCAAACCAGTAGCCCTGGAACAGTTTCACGCCGTAGCTGGTGAGCAGCTGGTGCTGCTCGGCGCTTTCAACCTTTTCGGCAATGATTTGCGCGGTGGTGTTGGCGGTGGCGAACTTGACGAAGGGCAGCACCAGCTCGGGCTTGAGCGCCATCAGGTCCAGCTTCACAAACGAGGCCAGCGCGCGCCACGAGGCGTAGCCCCGGGTCAGCACGGTGTGGTTGAAGGCAAACCGGAAGCCGCGCTTGCGCAAATCCTCCAGCACCAGGGCGTGGCTGGCGATGTCGTCGGCGGTACTGCCGGGCACGGGGGGTACTTCAAGCACCACCTTGTCGGGGTGGACCAGCTCCAGGTGACCGCCCGCCAGGCTTTCCAGCGTGCAGTTGATGAAAACCAGCTTTTTGCCGACCAGGGTTTCGATGTCGGTAAACGACAAGGCGTTGACCAGCAGGGCGGCATCGCTGTCGACGGTGTGGCTTTGGCCGGGACTGGAGCGGTCAAACAGCTCATAGCCGAAGACCGCGCGGTTTTCGTCCACGATGGCTTGGCGGGCAATCAGCACCTGGCTATCGGGGGCGGTATCAGGTTCCAGGGGGTGCCTCAGGCTGTGAAGTTGGTCGGGTATGGTGGACATGGCGTTGTAAGTTCTACGGGCCACGACGGCTTTGATTTCCATTCTAGAGAAGAACCACCGGCATTGGCGCGGGATACTGGGGATTTACCAGATGTTGCGGCTTTGGCCTACATCCGTACTACATGCCTAGCGTGTCGGCCCAGACCAGGGCTTCCATGTGCGCCATGTTGATGTGGTGGCTGCTGAATTGCAAGGCCTGGGCGGCGGCACCGAAGGCGGTGTCGTCGTCGTTTTCGCAGGCCTTGGTCAGGGCCAGCATGGGGCCGTAGATGCCGGTGCCGTGCTGCAGTGCCTCGGCCACCGCCGGGGGCAGCGACAGCAGGGCCAGCGCCTGCTCCAGCGGCATGCCCAGCATCACGTCCAGCAGTGAAAAAATCCCCACCACGAAGGCCCCGTCGCATTCGTCGGGGCTCAGGGTGCCGGTGGCCAGCAGCTCCATCATGCGCCCGCGTACCACGGCCATGGTGCCCACCGCGGCGGGCGTGCCACTGGCCTTGGACGAGGTGAGCAGCAGGGCGGCCCAGCGGAATAGCTTTTTCAGCCCCATCAGCATCACCGCCTGGCGAAACGAGGTGATCTCGCGGTCCATGCCAAAGCCGGCCGAGTTGATCAGCCGCATCAGGTTGAAGCCCAGCACCGCGTCTTTTTTCAGCACCGCCTCGATCTCGTCGGTGCTGGCCTGGTTGCGCACCAGGTTGATGAGCTGCAGCACATGGGCCTGGCCGGGGCTGACCACCTTGGTCTTGATCACGTCCGGGCGGGCAAACCAGTAGCCCTGGAACAAACTGGCCCCGTACGACAGCAGGGCGCTGAACTGCTCTACCGTTTCCACCTTTTCGGCCACCACCGCCGCCGGTGTGCGGGCCTTGACCGCCGCCACGATGACCTGCAACTGCTCGGGCTTGAGGGCCATCAGGTCGAGTTTGACGAAGCTGGCCAGGGGCTGCCACGAGGCGTATACCGGGGCCAGCACCGTGTGGTTGAAGGCCAGCCTGAAGCCGCGCTGGTGCAGCTCCTGCAGGGTTTGCTGGCGGGCCGCGATGTCGGCGGGTGCGTGGCCCGGCACGGGGCCCACTTCCAGCACAACCTTCTCGGGCTGGATCAGGTCCAGGTGGCCGCCCGACAGGCTCTCGTGCGTGCAGTTCACGAAGATGGTCATCTTGCCCACCAGCGACTCGTTGCCGGTGTGGGTCATGGCGTTGAACACCAGGGCCACATCGCTGGCCGCGTTGTGCGACACCGTGGAGCGGTCAAACAGCTCGTAGGCCACCACTTCGCGCTGGGCATCCATGATGGGCTGGCGGGCAATGACCACCGTGCCGGAATCTACAGGCGTGGCGGCAGGAGCAGAGGGATCGGATGGAGACATGGAGACGTATTATTTGTTACGTATGGTAACTTGTAAGCAGGCGGTGGAATAGCCGACTATGCCAGCAAAAGTGCCAGCTCTTCGTCGGTGAACCCGGCTTGCAAACGCGCCTGGGTATTGAAGGGCGGCTTGGGTGTGGGCGCGTCATAGCGCTGGGCCAACACCCTGTAGTGCGCCACCGGGTCCAGGCCGTCGCGCTCACACAGCCAGCGGTACCAGTGGTTGCCAATGGCCACGTGGCCGACCTCGTCGTTCAAGATGATTTCCAGAATTTCCACCGCGCGCAGCGCCTGCGGCGTGGCCACCCGGCGCAGCTTGGCCTGGATCAGTGGCGTGGCATCCAGGCCACGCGCCTCCAGCGTGCGCGGCACCAGCGCCATGCGGGCCACCACGTCGCCCGCGGTGGCGGCGCATACCGTCCACAGGCCGTCGTGGGCGGGGAAGTCGCCGTAGTCCCAGCGCTGGTTGTCCGGGCCCTGCAGGTTTTGCAGGTGGGTGCGCAGCAGGCTGAAGTGGTGGGCCTCCTCGGCGGCCACACGTACCCAGTCGCGGTAAAAGGCATCGGGCATGCCGTCAAAACGCCAGGCGGCATCCAGGGCCAGGTTGATGGCGTTGAACTCGATATGCGCCACGGTGTGCAGCAGCGTGGCCAGGCCGTCGGGGGTGAAGGGCGAGCGCTGCGGCTTCACCACCCGCTCCACCAGCACCGGCCGGGCCGGGCGACCGGGTGGGTCGCCGAAAGGTTCAAAATCGGTTTTTGCTATTGAAAGCGTAGCTGCTTGCGCTTGCAGCATAAGCGCAGAGGCCACTTTTTGTGCTGGATCGGTGAGGCACAGGGTTTGCAAGGCGCGGGTTCGGAGTTTCATACCTACAATTGTAAAAGTTGAAAAAGGACCGGTATGGCTTTGTATGCATTGGAGGGGGTGGCACCGCAGGTGGCGGCCACGGCCTGGGTGGCCGATAGCGCCGAAGTCATGGGCGATGTGGTGCTGGGCGAAGACAGCAGCGTCTGGTTTGGCGTGGTGGTGCGCGGCGACAACCACCGCATCAGCATCGGCCGGGGCTCCAATGTGCAGGACCTGAGCGTGCTGCACACCGACGTTGGGGTGCCGCTGACCATCGGCGAGAACGTCACCATCGGCCACCAGGTGATGCTGCACGGCTGCACCGTGGGCGACGGCTCGCTGATAGGCATTGGCGCAGTGGTGCTCAACGGGGCCCGCATCGGCAAGCACTGCCTGGTGGGTGCGGGCGCGCTGGTCACCGAGGGCAAAGAGTTCCCCGACGGCAGCCTCATCATCGGCAGCCCGGCCAAGGTGGCGCGCGCGCTGACCCCGGCGCAAATCGAAGGCCTGCAGCGCAGCGCCCAGGGCTATGTAGCCAACGCCCGGCGCTTCAAGAGCGGCTTGCAAAAGCTGGCCTGAACCCCATATTGGCCTGTACAAAGTTAGGAATCCCCTGTGTCTGAACTCCATAAATTTATCTTCGACGGCCTGCCCGTACGCGGCTGCATCGTGCGCCTGACCGATGCCTGGCAGGAAATTCTGCGCCGCCGCGCCTCCAACACCACCACCGGGGCCTACCCCGCGCCGGTGGCCGAGCTGCTGGGCGAAATGACGGCCGCGGGCGTGCTGATGCAGTCCAACATCAAGTTCAACGGCGCGGTGGTGCTGCAGATTTTTGGCGACGGCCCGGTCAAGCTGGCCGTGGTGGAAGTGCAGCCCGACTTCAGCCTGCGCACCACCGCCAGCGTGATGGGCGAGGTGCCGGTAGATGCCACGCTGAGCCAGATGGTCAATGTGGACAACCAGGGCCGCTGCGCCATCACGCTGGACCCGAAGGACAAGTTCCCCGGCCAGCAGCCCTACCAGGGCGTGGTGCCGCTGTTTGGCGACCAGCACGAGAAACTGGAAAAGCTCAGCGACGTGCTGCAGCACTACATGCTGCAAAGCGAGCAGCTCGACACCCTGCTGGTGCTGGCCGCCGACGAGAACGTGGCCGCCGGGCTGCTGATCCAGCGCCTGCCGGTACAGGGCGAAAAGAACCTGGCCGGCAGTGTGACCAGTGAGGCCAATGAGGACGAGATTGGCCTCAACGAGCACTACAACCGCATCGCCACCCTGGCCGGCACCCTGAAGCGCGAAGAGCTGCTGACGCTGGACGTGGACACCATCCTGCGCCGCCTGTTCTGGGAAGAGCAAGTGCTGATGTTCAGCCCGCACATCGGCCCCACTGCGCCCAAGTTTGCCTGCACCTGCAGCCGCGACCGCGTGGGCGCGATGATCCGCAGCCTGGGCACCGACGAGGTGGAGGGCATTCTGGCCGAGCGCAACGAGGTGGAGGTGGCCTGCGAGTTCTGCGGCAAGCAGTACCGTTTTGACGCGGTGGATGCGGCGCAGCTGTTCACCACGCCAGACGCAAGCTTGCCCGGGCCGTCAGCGGTGCAGTAGGGCGGTAAACAGCCGGTGCTCGCACGCCGGGTCGCTGCATTTTTCGCAGTTCCAGGCCCAGGGCGTGCTTTTTGAGGAAAATCGACCTCTGGCGCTTATTCCATCGGCGTGAGCAGCTACGGATTCAATAGCATGCAGCGCGTTGCGGGTACGGGCCTGGTCTTTGCCGTAGACCACCTGGTAGGGCAGATTTGCCCGGGCCAGTGCAGCGCGTAGGGCGGCATCCACCGGTGCGCGGCTGTGCGGGCCGTCGCGCTGCGGGTCGGCGGCCCAGGGCAGGTCCAGGCCCATCACCAGGGTGAGGTCGAAACTGCGTTGCTGCTCCAGAGCGGCGGCGTACAGGCTGTGGTCGCCAAACAGCAGATCGCTGTAGACCGCGGTCATCAGCGCCGTGGTGTCGGCTATCAAATAGGTGGCGTCGGGGGCTTGGGCGATGCGCTCGGTGTGCGCCTGGGCAATGCCTTGTTGCTCGTCGGCCCGCGGCGTACGGCCTGCGGCATCGCACCACAGGCGCAATGTCTCAGAAATGGGGGAAACGCTGTGGCCCTGGCTGCGCAGGGTGGCGGTGATGGCCGTAGCCATCTGGGTCTTGCCGGTGCTCTCGGCACCCAGCAAAGCGATTTTGATCAACTTACTTTGGCGAAATGTGCACGAAAATTTCGTTGGACTTGACCATGCCCAGCTCGAAACGGGCACGTTCTTCGACCATTTCCAGGCCTTCTTTCAGGTCGCGCACCTCGGCGCCGAGCTGGTCGTTGACCCGCTGCGCCTGGGCGTTGTGCTCCTGCAGCGTCTCCAGCTTTTGCTGGAGACGCGTCACCTCCGAGATGCTGCCGCGCCCAAACCACAGCTGCCCGTGCAGTATCGCCAGCAAAGCCAGTAAGACGATGGGGACTACACGGGAAGCCATGGGCGGACCTTACTTCAGGTTGTAAAAGGCTTTACGACCGGGGTAGGTGGCCACGTCGCCCAGGTCTTCTTCGATGCGCAAGAGCTGGTTGTACTTGGCCATGCGGTCCGAACGGCTGAGTGAGCCGGTCTTGATCTGGCCCGCATTGGTGCCCACGGCGATGTCGGCAATGGTGGAGTCTTCGGTTTCGCCCGAGCGGTGGCTGATCACGGCGGTGTAACCGGCGCGCTTGGCCATCTCGATGGCGGCGAAGGTCTCGGTCAGGGTGCCGATCTGGTTGATCTTGATCAGGATCGAGTTGGCAATGCCCTTGTCGATGCCTTCTTGCAAGATCTTGGTGTTGGTGACGAACAGGTCGTCGCCCACGATTTGCACGTTCTTGCCCAGGCGGTCGGTCAGGATCTTCCAGCCATCCCAGTCGCCTTCGGCCATGCCGTCTTCGATGCTGATGATGGGGTATTTGTCCACCCACGAAGCCATGATGTCGGTCCATTCCTGGCTGGTCAGCGACCAGCCTTCACCGGCCAGCTCGTACTTGCCGTTCTTGTAGAACTCGGAAGCGGCGCAGTCCAGGCCCAGGGCGATCTGCTCGCCGGGCACGTAGCCCGCGTTGGTGATGGCTTCCAGAATCATCTGGATGGCGGCTTCGTGGCTGGGCACGTTGGGGGCAAAGCCGCCTTCGTCGCCGACCGCAATGCTCATGCCCTTGTCGTGCAGGATTTTCTTCAAGGCGTGGAACACTTCGGCACCGTAGCGCAGCGCTTCGCGGAACGATGGGGCACCCACGGGGATGATCATCAGCTCTTGCAGGTCGAGGTTGTTGTTGGCGTGCGCGCCGCCGTTGACCACGTTCATCATGGGCACAGGCATTTGCATGCCGCCCATGCCGCCGAAGTAGCGGTACAGGGGCAGGCCGGATTCTTCGGCAGCGGCGCGGGCCACGGCCATCGACACGGCCAGCATGGCGTTGGCGCCCAGGCGGGATTTGTTTTCGGTGCCGTCCAGGTCGATCAGGGTCTTGTCCAGGAAGGCTTGCTCGGAAGCGTCCAGGCCCAGGATGGCTTCGGAAATTTCGGTGTTGATGTGCTCAACCGCCTTGAGCACGCCCTTGCCCAGGTAGCGCTTCTTGTCGCCATCGCGCAGCTCGATGGCTTCGCGCGAACCGGTAGACGCACCCGACGGCACGGCCGCACGGCCCATGGTGCCGGATTCCAGCAGCACATCGCATTCAACGGTGGGGTTGCCGCGCGAGTCCAGAATTTCGCGGGCGACGATATCAACAATTGCACTCATTTTTTGTCTTCCTTGGATGGTTAAAAATTGGGCCGGCGGCAAGCCATTGACGCAGCCCCGAATTCTTGCATGGCTTTGGTGTCGCGCACGCGTCAGAGCGCCGATTGTTCGCGGGTTGTAACTATTGCAGACCCGTAGTTACGCGGAAAAGCTGTTTTCCAGATAACCGTTCTTTTTGGTTACGCGGTCCAGTGCCACCAGGGTTTCCAGCAGGGCGCGCATGTGCTTCAGGGGCACGGCGTTGGGGCCGTCGCTCATGGCTTTGCTGGGGTCGGGGTGGGTTTCCATGAACACACCGGCCACGCCCACAGCCACGGCGGCACGTGCCAGCACGGGGACCATCTCGCGCATACCGCCGCTGCTGGTGCCGTTGCCGCCAGGCAGTTGCACCGAGTGGGTGGCATCGAACACGACCGGGGCCAGGGTGTCGCGCATGATGGCCAGGCTGCGCATGTCGCTGACCAGGTTGTTGTAGCCAAAGCTGGCACCGCGCTCGCAGGCCATGAAGTTGTCGGTTTCCAGCCCGGCTTCCTTCGCGGCAGCGCGGGCCTTGTCGATCACGTTTTTCATGTCGCCCGGGGCCAGGAACTGGCCCTTCTTGATGTTCACCGGCTTGCCGCTTTGTGCCACGGCGCGGATGAAGTCGGTTTGGCGGCACAGGAAGGCCGGGGTTTGCAGCACGTCAACCACGCTGCAGACCTGGGCAATTTGCGATTCGTCGTGGATGTCGGTCAGCACCGGCACGCCCAGTTCGCGCTTGACCTTGGCCAGAATCTCCAGCCCCTTGTCGATGCCGGGGCCGCGAAAAGTGCTGCCGCTGCTGCGGTTGGCCTTGTCGAAGCTGCTCTTGAAGATGAACGGAATACCCAAGGCGCTGGTGATTTCCTTCAAGGTGCCCGCAGTGTCCATTTGCAACTGCTCGGACTCGATGACGCAGGGGCCTGCGATGAGGAAGAAAGGCTGGTCCAGGCCGATGGTGAAGTTACAGAGTTGCATGGCTTTTAAAGAGTAGGGTGGACTCAGAGGGTGTCGAATACGTCACCAGCGATCAATTGGAGGCCCAAGGCGTGCAGATCCAGGCATTCGGTTCCAAGCAATGCCTTCTGTTGACCAGGTGTGGCCAGCCAGTTGTTGGCGCGGCTAAATACCTCGATCGTGCGGCGCTCCGGAGAGATCAGCACATAGGTTTGCAGGGTTTCAAAACTGCGGTACACCTTGAACTTGTCGCCCCGATCAAACATTTCGGTGGACGGGCTGAGCACTTCCACGACGAGGGTGGGTTCAGAGATTGCATCATTGCGACTGCGGTCGGCTGCACTGCAGGTGATGACCACGTCGGGATAAAAATACGCCGACTGGTCGGCGGTGTGGAGCCGCACCTCGCTGGACAGCAGCATGCAGGGCTGCTTGCCCAATTGGCGGTGAAGCGATACGACGGTGTTCAGGATGGTTCGACCGTGCGGAATGCTGCCGCCCGCCATGCCCCAAGGCCCTGCGCCTTGCCAGTCGTAGATCACGCCATCGAGATACTCGTGCTTGAACTCAGCCTTCTCTTCTAGCAGCAAATAGTCTGCTGGCTGGATGTAGTAGGGTAGTTTTTGCGCGAATCCCATGGCGGTGCTCCTGGCTCCTTACTTGGCAGTTTTGGTCTTTTGGGCCGAAGGCGTGTGCTCTACCGCCGCCTTCACAAACGCATTGAACAGCGGGTGGCCGTCCCAGGGCGTGGACTTGAACTCGGGGTGGAACTGCACGCCGACAAACCAGGGGTGGGTGCTTTGCGGCAGCTCGACCATTTCGGTGAGTTGCTCGCGCTGCGTCAGGGCCGAGATCACCAGCCCGGCATCGCGCAGGCGGTCCAGGTAGTGCACGTTGGCTTCAAAACGGTGGCGGTGGCGCTCGGTCACCACGTCGCCGTAGATGCTGTGTGCCAGCGTGCCGGGGGCTACGTCGGAGCTTTGCGCGCCCAGGCGCATGGTGCCGCCCAGGTCGGAGTTTTCGTCGCGCGTCTTGATGCTGCCGTCGGTGTCTTTCCACTCGGTGATCAGCGCGATCACCGGGTGCGGAGTGGCGGGCTCGAATTCGGTGCTGTTGGCATCCGCCAGGCCCGCCACGTGGCGGGCAAATTCGATGGTCGCCACCTGCATGCCCAGGCAGATGCCCAGGTAGGGCACCTTGTGCTCGCGGGCGAAGCGGGCAGCGCAAATCTTGCCTTCGATGCCGCGTTTGCCAAAGCCGCCGGGCACCAGAATGGCATCGAACGCCGCCAGCGTGTCCACGGTGTCGGGGACAATGGTTTCGGAATCGACGTAGCTGATCTTCACCCGCACATGGTTTTTCATGCCGGCGTGGCGCAGGGCTTCGTTCAGCGACTTATAGCTGTCGCTCAGGTCCACATACTTGCCGACCATGGCGATGTTGACGTCGCCGCGCGGGTTGGCGGTTTCATACACCAAGTCGTCCCAGCGCTTCAGGTTGGCGGGCGGGGTGTTCAGGCGCAGCTTGTCGCAGATCAGGCCGTCCAGGCCCTGCTCGTGCAGCATGCGCGGCACTTTGTAGATGGTGTCCACGTCCCACATGGAGATTACGCCCCACTCGGGCACGTTGGCAAACAGCGAGATCTTGGAGCGCTCTTCTTGGGGAATCGGGCGGTCGGCACGGCACAGCAGCACGTCGGCCTGGATGCCGATTTCGCGCAGTTGCTTGGCGGTGTGCTGGGTGGGTTTGGTCTTGAGCTCGCCCGCGGCGGCAATCCAGGGCACGTAGCTCAGGTGCACGAAGGCGGTGTTGTTCGGGCCCATTTTCAGGCTCATCTGGCGCACGGCTTCCAGGAAGGGCAGGGACTCGATGTCACCCACCGTGCCGCCTACTTCCACCAGGGCCACGTCCACCGCGTCAGGCTCGCCAAAACGGGCACCGCGCTTGATGAATTCCTGGATTTCATTGGTCACGTGCGGAATCACCTGCACGGTCTTGCCCAGGTAGTCGCCACGGCGCTCTTTGTCGAGCACGCTCTTGTAGATCTGGCCGGTGGTGAAGTTGTTGGACTTGCGCATGCGCGTCTCAACAAAGCGCTCGTAGTGGCCGAGGTCGAGGTCGGTTTCTGCGCCGTCGTCGGTCACAAAGACCTCACCATGCTGCAGCGGCGACATGGTGCCGGGGTCTACGTTGAGGTAGGGGTCCAGCTTGATCAGGGTGACTTTGAGTCCCCGCGATTCGAGGAGTGCTGCAAGAGAGGCTGAAGCGATTCCCTTGCCCAGGGAAGACACGACACCGCCGGTGACGAAGACAAATTTGGTCATCTCAAAGTCGGGACGTAATCCCGAGGAGGTGGAAATGGTGATTATAAGGGTGTGAATCTAGCGGTTCTGCTCTGCTACATTGCCCGCCATGAACCCCAACACACCTTCCTTGGCAGACGGCGATCTCGCAGGCAAGCACATCGTGCTGGGCCTGACCGGCGGCATTGCCTGCTACAAATCGGCCGAGCTGTGCCGCCTGCTGGTCAAGGCCGGGGCCACCGTGCAGGTGGTGATGACCGAGGCGGCCACGCAGTTCATCACCCCGGTGACCATGCAGGCGCTGAGCAACCGGCCTGTTTATGGATCGCAGTGGGACGCGCGCGAGCCCAACAACATGCCGCACATCAATTTGAGCCGCGAGGCGGACCTGATTTTGATTGCCCCCTGCAGCGCCGACTTTATTGCCCGGCTGGTGCAGGGCCGCACCGACGAGCTGCTGAGCCTGCTGTGCCTGGCGCGCCCGATGCAGTCGGTGCCGCTGCTGGTGGCCCCCGCCATGAACCGCGAGATGTGGATCCACCCCGCCACCCAGCGCAATATGGCCCAACTGCAGGCCGACGGCGCGGTGATTCTGGGCGTAGGCACGGGCGAGCAGGCCTGCGGCGAAACGGGCGACGGTCGCATGCTGGAGCCCGCCGAGCTGCTGGAGGACGTGATTGCCTTTTTCCAGCCCAAGACCCTGGCCGGGCAGCACGTACTGGTCACCGCCGGGCCCACGTATGAGGCCATCGACCCGGTGCGCGGCATCACCAACCTGAGCAGCGGCAAGATGGGTTTTGCCATCGCCCGCGCCGCCCGTGAGGCCGGGGCCGAGGTCACGCTGGTGGCCGGGCCGGTGGCCTTGCCGACCCCGCGTGGGGTCACCCGCATCGATGTGAAATCAGCACAAAATATGCTCGAAGCCGTTATTCCATCGGCGCAACAAGCTACTGTATTTATAGCAACTGCGGCGGTGGCCGACTGGCGGCCTGCACATGCCGCTGACCACAAGATCAAGAAAGACGGCACGGGCGCCACGCCCCAACTGCAGTTCGTCGAGAACACCGACATCCTGGCCACGGTGGCCCAATCGGCCCGCGCACTCAGTGGCGCGCTGTTCTGCGTAGGCTTTGCGGCGGAGAGCCAGGACCTGCTGGCCAACGCCCAGGCCAAGCGTGCCCGCAAAGGCGTGCCGCTGCTGGTGGGTAACATCGGCCCGGCCACCTTTGGCCAAGACCACAACGCGCTGCTGCTGGTCGATGCGCACCGCGCCACCGAACTGCCGCACGCCTCCAAACTGACCCTCGCGCGCCAACTGGTCGCCGAGATTGCCAACCGATTCCAAAAATGATCATCGACCTGAAAATTATCGACCCACGCATGGCGGACCAACTGCCCGCCTATGCCACCCCTGGCAGCGCGGGCCTGGACCTGCGGGCCTGCCTGGATGAGCCCCTGGTGCTGGCCGCAAATGCCTGGAAGCTGGTGCCCACCGGCATCGCCATCCACCTGGCCGACCCCGGCTTTGCCGCCATGATCCTGCCGCGCTCGGGCCTGGGCCACAAGCACGGCATCGTGCTGGGCAACCTGGTGGGGCTGATCGACAGCGACTACCAGGGCCAGCTGATGGTCAGCGCCTGGAACCGCAGCAGCGTGCCTTTCACCATTGAACCCATGGAGCGCCTGGCCCAGCTGGTCATCGTGCCGGTGGTGCAGGCGCAGTTCAACGTGGTCACCGAATTCCCCGCCTCGGAGCGCGGCGAGGGCGGCTACGGGTCTACCGGCAAGGCTTAAAAGCTTGCTACTGCTTTAGTAGCGGCTCACGCTGATGGAATAAGCGCCAGCGGCACTTTTGGCTAAAAAATCAAGCGGCCTGCAAGGCCCACTCTGCCGCACTGACGGCGTGGATGGTCGTGGTGTCAAACAGCGGCACGCTGCTGTCGCGGGCATCCACCAGCAGGCTGATCTCGGTGCAGCCCAGGATGATGGCCTGCGCGCCCTGGGCGACCAACTGCGCCATCACCGCCCGGTACGCCTCGCGGGAGGCGGGCAGGGTCTGGCCCAGGCAGAGCTCTTCGTAAATGATGCGGTGCACGGTGTCGCGCTCGGGCGCGCCGGGCACCAGCACGCGCAGGCCGTGGCGGGTTTCCAGGCGGGCGCGGTAAAAATCTTGCTCCATGGTGAAGCGGGTGCCGAGCAGGCCGACGGTGGTGAAGCCTGCGGCCTGGATGGCCGTGGCGGTGGGGTCGGCGATGTGCAGCAGCGGGATGGGCACGGCGGACTCGATGGCGGCCGCCACCTTGTGCATGGTGTTGGTGCACAGCACCAGGCCGTCGGCCCCGGCACGCTCCAGGGCACGGGCGGCATCGGCCAGTACCGCCCCGGCGGCATCCCAGTCGCCTACGTGCTGCAGGCGCTCGATCTCATGGAAGTCGACGCTGAACAAAATGACTTTGGCCGAGTGCAGGCCGCCGAGCTGCTGTTTGACGGTTTCGTTGATCTGGCGGTAATAGGGAATGGTCGATTCCCAGCTCATGCCGCCGATGAGGCCGATGGTTTTCATAAGTCCAAGGAGAAGTTAGCGCTGGGCAGTGTGCCAGAAGCTGTGCAGCAACTGGATGCCCTCAGGTGCGTCCGTGTCGCGGCCCGCGTGGCCGGTGTGCTTCCAGCGCGCGTTGGACAGGGTCAGCATCTCGGAGGCGGTGGGCCGCGCGAAACCCATGTCCCAACTGGTGAAGCCGCGCCGGGCAATCGGCTCCATCAGCAGCTCGATCAGATTACCGTGCGCCGGGTCGGCCGCGATGCGCCGGTAGGTGCGCCGCACGGCGTCGGCCGGGCCTTCGAGGTACTGCATGAAGTTGCCGCCGTTGTAGAGCAGCACGCCGGTCAGCGCGTCCTGCTGGTTGCGCAGGCGGGCGGTGAGCAGCAGCCGCTCCAGCGCGGGCTCGTCCAGCGGCTGGCGGGCAGAGCTGACATACACCAGGGCGAGCAGCAGGTTCATACCGCGTGGATCAGTGCGGTACAGACCCGGTTGCGGCCCGTGGCCTTGGCGCGGTAGAGGGCGGTGTCGGCGCGGTCGATCAGCAGGTCGATGCTTTGGCGCGGCAGCATGCTGGCGCAGCCAATGCTCAGGCGCAGCGAGAGCTGGCTGCGGCCCGCGTCGATGGTGCGCGCGGCGATGTTGCAGCGCAGGCGTTCGGCCAGGTCGGCGGCGTGGTGGATGGGCGTGGCAGGCAGGATGATGAGAAATTCTTCACCGCCCCAGCGGCTCACGCAGTCTACGGTGCGGCAGGTTTGGGCGAGTTGCTGGGCCACCGCGCGCAAGGCCATGTCGCCCGCCGGGTGGCCGAGCTGGTCGTTCACGCTCTTGAAGTGGTCGATATCGCACAGCAGCACCGAAAACTCCGACTCCATCCGCTGGTAGCGCCGCCACTCGTGCTCCAGCCGCTCCTGGGCTTCGCGCCGGTTGGGCAGGCCGGTGAGGGTGTCGGTGCGCGACAGGCGGTTGTTTTCTTCCAGCGCGTGGCACAGGTCGTGCACATCGCGAAACGCCACCATGTAGTAGTCGGGCCAGAGCGGCGAGGCGAGTTCGACGGTGACGATGAACCAGCGTTTGTTGCCATTTTTGCACTGCACCAGGGCCTGCAGCTCGGCGGTGGGCAGGCCTTTTTCCAGGCTCTCTTCAATCTTGTTTTGCCAGCCGGCGATCACGCTGGCCCGGTAATCGGGATCGGGGTAGGCTTTTTTGAACCAGCTGTCGGTGTCGGGGATGTCGGCCAGGGTGTAGCCCAGCTGGTCGGTAAAGGCCTTGTTCAGAAAGAACTGCTGGCGGTGGCCCCCAGCCGCCCTGTTGGCCGGGCTCGTGACCTTGGAGACAAGCAAAGGGACAGGCGTGAAATCCATGCCATGGCACAGGATCTGGAGGGCCTGGTCAATGCCCTGCATGGGTTCGGCTAGTCGCATAGGCCTAAGAGTGGAATGTGCAATGGAAGCCGCCACAGCACCAGCACCGTGGCTGTGGGCCTGCGCGATGCTACTCCATGGGCCTTTACAGTGGGAGGGGTGAGCCCGTTATTTTTTTAAACCCGGCCCGTAACCGCCTTGCGCCAAGTCAGCGCTGCCCACCGGTAAAAGCCACCGCAATCGCCAGGCTTCGACGGCCCGGCTCCAGCGTAAAAGCCTGGCCCGCCGCGATGCTGCCCGGCTGCACCACCGCCAGATAGAACCCGCAGGCCCCGCTGCGCAGCATGTCACGCGCGGCCCCGGCGTAGCCCATGACCGCGTTGAACTTGAAGCAGGGCTGGCGCGGCTCGGTGACGCGCAGGCTGCAGTCGGGGAAATGCAGCGTATCGCCCACCCACACCTGCGGCTCCAGCAGGCCTTGCAGCGTGAGGTTTTCGCCCATAAAACCGGGCGGCAGGTCTTCGTCAAACAGGCTGACACCCTGGGCCTGCCGCTGGGCTTGCCAGAAGGCGTAGTGCTCGCCGGGGTAGGCATACACCGCCTTGTCCAGCCCGCCGTGCACGCTGAGGTCGGCCTGCTCGTCGCCCGCCAGCCCCAGGCGGCCCACGGCCACCGGCTCCGCCACTGCGTGCTTGCCAATGCCCGACAGCACGCGCCGCCCACCGGCCATCAGCGGACGGGCGGTGCCGGTGTTGACCTGGCTGACCTGCACCGATCAGCAGCGCTCGAAAATCGCCGCAATGCCCTGGCCGCCGCCGATGCACATGGTCACCAGCGCGTAGCGGCCCTGGGTGCGTTGCAGCTCGTACAAGGCCTTGACGGTGATCAGCGCGCCGGTGGCACCGATAGGGTGGCCCAGCGAGATGCCCGAGCCGTTGGGGTTCACCTTGGCCGGGTCCAGGCCCAGGTCGCGGCTCACGGCGCAGGCCTGGGCGGCAAAGGCCTCGTTGGCCTCGATCACGTCCAGGTCTTGCACCGTCAGCCCGGCTTTTTGCAGCGCCAGGCGCGTGGCGGGCACCGGGCCTATGCCCATGTACTGCGGGTCCACCCCGGCGTGGGCGTAGGCCACCAGGCGGGCCAGTGGCTGCAGGCCCCGGGCTTTGGCGGTGGCCGCGTCCATCAGTACCACGGCGGCGGCGGCATCGTTGATGCCCGAGGCGTTACCGGCGGTGACGGTGCCGTTTTCCTTGGCAAACGCGGGTTTGAGCTTGGCCATATCGGCCAGGGTCACGCCAGTGCGGAAATGTTCGTCGCTGGCAAACTGGGTATCGCCTTTTTTGCTTTTCAGCACCACGGGCGTGATCTGGCTGGTGAAGTACCCGGCGGCGCTGGCACGCTCGGCGCGGTGGTGGCTCTCTACCGCCAGCGCGTCCTGGTCTTCGCGGCTGATGCCCCATTTTTTGGCGATGTTTTCGGCGGTGACACCCATGTGGATGTTGTGGAAGGGATCGTGCAGCGCGCCAATCATCATGTCGGTCAGCTTGGCGTCGCCCATGCGCTGGCCCCAGCGGGCGCTGAGGGCGGCGTAGGGGGCGCGGGTCATGTTTTCGGCTCCGCCGCCAATCGCTATGTCGGCATCGCCCAGCAAAATGCTTTGGGCCGCGTTGACGATGGCCTGCAGGCCAGAGCCGCACAGGCGGTTCACGTTGTAGGCGGGCGTGCCCTCGCCACAGCCGCCCAGCACGGCGGCCGCACGCGACAAATACATGTCGCGCGGCTCGGTGTTGACCACATGGCCAAACACCACATGGCCTACGTCGGCCCCTTCGGTCTGGGCGCGCAGCAGCGACTCGCGCACCACCTGGGCGGCCAGGTCGATGGGCGGGATGTCCTTCAGGCTGCCGCCAAAGGTTCCGATTGCGGTACGTACGGCGCTAACAACAACAACTTCGCGGGCCATGGAGATTCCTTGTAAATGGTGAAAGAGGAGGGTGGGTGGTGCCAGGGAGGGCTGTTCAAGTCAGTTTCCAGCCAGTTCTGCATTCATAATTATGAATGCAAATTCAAACAAACCGGAGACAAATATGCAGGCGTATGCAGACTTTTACCAGCGCTCCCTCAGCGAGCGCGACGCATTCTGGAGCGAGCAGGCCCGGCTGATCGACTGGCAGACCCCACCCCAGCAGGTGTGCGATTACAGCAACCCGCCGTTTGCGAAATGGTTTGTGGGCGGCACCACCAACCTGTGCCACAACGCGGTGGATCGGCACCTTGCAGACCGGGCCGACCAGCGGGCGCTGATTTTTGTCTCCACCGAGACGGGCGAAGAAACCGTTTATAGCTTTCGTCAGTTACACGCCGAAGTTCAGCGCATGGCCGCCGTGCTGTTGGGCCTGGGCGTGGCCCAAGGCGACCGCGTGCTGGTCTACATGCCCATGGTGGCCGAGGCCGCGTTCACCATGCTGGCCTGCGCCCGCATCGGCGCCATCCACTCGGTGGTGTTTGGTGGCTTTGCCTCGGGTGCGCTGGCCTCGCGGATTGAAGATGCCGAGCCGGTGTTGGTGGTCAGCGCCGATGCCGGTTCGCGCGGCGGCAAAGCCGTGGCCTACAAGCCGCTGCTGGACGAAGCCATCCGCCTCTCAAAGCACAAACCTGGCGCCGTGCTGCTGGTAGACCGCGGGCTGGTTGCTATGGATCTGGTAGCTGGTCGTGACCATCTGTGGAGCACAGAGCGGCAAAAACACCTGGAAACTGTGGTGCCCTGCGCCTGGGTCGATGCCACGCACACCAGCTACACCCTGTACACCAGCGGCACCACCGGCAAGCCCAAAGGCGTGCAGCGCGACACCGGTGGCTACGCCGTGGCGTTGGCCGCCAGCCTCAAGCACATCTACGGCGGCAAGCCCGGCGAAACCTTTTTTTGCACCAGCGACATTGGCTGGGTGGTGGGCCACAGCTACATCATCTACGGCCCGCTGATCGGCGGCATGGCCACTATTCTGTACGAGGGCCTGCCGACCCGACCCGACGGCGGCATTTGGTGGAGCCTGGTCGAGAAGTACCAGGCCACGGTGATGTTCAGCGCGCCCACCGCCGTGCGGGTGCTCAAGAAACAAGACCCGGCGCTGATGGCCAAGTACGACCTGTCCAGCCTGCGCGCGCTGTTCCTGGCTGGGGAGCCGCTGGACGAGCCCACCGCCACCTGGATCAGCCAGGCCCTGGGCAAGCCCATCATCGACAACTACTGGCAGACCGAAACCGGCTGGCCCATCCTGGCCCTGTGCAACGGCGTGGAGTCGGCCCCCACCAAGTTCGGCTCGCCGGGCAAGGCGGTGTATGGCTACAACGTCAAGCTGCTCGACGATGCCACCGGCGAAGAACTCACCGGCCCCAACCAGAAGGGCGTGGTCGCCATCGAGGGCCCACTGCCCCCCGGCTGCCTGCAAACCGTGTGGCGCGACGATGCCCGCTTTGTGCAAACCTACTGGTCCAGCGTGCCCGGCAAAATGGTTTACAGCACCTTTGATTGGGGCGTGCGCGATGCCGATGGTTATTTCTTCATCCTGGGCCGTACCGACGACGTGATCAACGTGGCCGGGCACCGCCTGGGCACCCGCGAAATCGAAGAGAGCATCGCCGCCCACCCCAACATCTCCGAGGTGGCGGTGGTCGGCGTGGCCGATGCGCTCAAAGGCCAGGTGGCCATGGCGTTTGCGGTGGTCAAGGATGCCAGCCTGCTGGACAGCGAGGCCGCCCGTGCCCTGCTCGAAGCCGATGTAATGCGCCTGGTCGACAAAGACCTGGGGGCCGTGGCCCGCCCGGCCCGCGTCACCTTTGTGAACCTGCTGCCCAAAACCCGCAGCGGCAAACTGCTGCGCCGCGCTGTGCAAGCCGTGTGCGAAGGCCGCGACCCCGGCGACCTGACCACCATGGACGACCCGTCGGCCCTGCAGCAGATCAAGGAGCTGGTTGGCAAACAGTAGGGCTTGCAATATACTGGATACATAACCAGTATGTTGCTATTGAATAAATAGCTTGTCGCGCCCAAGGAATAAGCGCTGGAGGCCTATTTTGTTCATAAAAAACCTGCAGGGGCGGACATGACCGACACGGTCATCCCCATCACCGCCATCAAAGGCCGGGGCACGGCCACGCACCTGGCGCACCGCTTCAGCAGCGAAGACCGGGCCGCGTTCGACGACGGCTGGGGCACGCTCGAAGATGCCGAGCCCCGCCAGCCCCTGGCCACCCAGGTGATCTGGGAAGACGCGCACAGCGCCATCACCCGCAACGACTCGCCCGACATCTATTTCGACTACGGCCTGAACCCCTACCGGGGCTGCGAGCACGGCTGCGTGTATTGCTACGCCCGGCCCACGCACAGCTACCTGAACCTGTCGCCGGGGCTGGACTTTGAAACCAAGATCATCGCCAAGCGCAACCTGGCCGAGGTGCTGGCCCGCGAGCTGGCAGCCCGCAACTACGTGCCGCAGATGCTGGCCCTGGGCACGGTGACCGACGGCTACCAGCCCATCGAGCGCGAACTGCGCCTGACCCGCAGCGCGATTGCCGTGGCCCACCGCTGCCACCACCCGCTGGCGCTGGTCACCAAGGGCAGCGGGGTGGAGCGCGACCTGGACCTGCTAGCCCCCATGGCGGCGCGGAATCTGGCGGCCGTGTACGTGACCATCACCACGCTGGATGCCGCCCTGGCCCGCACGCTGGAGCCACGCGCCGCCGCACCGCACCGCCGCCTGCGCAGCATCCGCGCCCTGGCCGACGCGGGCGTGCCGGTGGGCGTGAGCGTGGGGCCGCAGATTCCGTTCATCAACGACGACATGGAGCAGGTGCTGGCCGCCGCCTATGAGGCCGGTGCCCGCACTGCCTTCTATACCGTGCTGCGCCTGCCCTGGGAGGTAGCTCCGCTGTTTCACCAGTGGCTGCAGCTGCACTACCCGCAGCGCGCCGACCGGGTGATGGCCCGCATCCAGGACATGCGCGGCGGCAAGGACTACAACGCCGACTTCGCCACCCGCATGAAAGGCAGCGGCCTGTGGGCCGACCTGCTGCGCCAGCGCTTCCACAAGTCCTGCGCCAAGCTGGGCCTGAACCGCGAGCGGGTGGTGCTGGATGTGGGGCAGTTCCGCCCCGGGCTGCTGTCGGGGCAGGAGAGCTTGTTTTGAAGCGGTGTATCAGCCCGGCAGGCGCACCACCGCCTCGAACCCGTGGGCCTGCCCCGGCGGGGGCGATGCCAGTTCCAGGCGGCCCTGGTGCCGCGCCACGATGGTGGTGACGATCGACATGCCCAGGCCGTAGCCTGCGGCGTTGGGCGTGTTTTTGACATGCCGGTGGCGCACGCGCTCCAGCATCTCGGGCGGTAGGCCCGGGCCCAGGTCGCGCACGCGCAGGGTGGCGGGTGCCTCTACGGTGATGTGCACGGCGCTGCCATCGCTGTAGCGCAGCGCGTTTTCCACCAGGTTGCGCAGCACGATGGCCAGCGCGTCGAAGTCGCCCCGGGCCTGCACATCCTGCACATGCTCCTGCTCTTGCGGCACGTGCAGGTGCAGCCGGTCCAGCACGCCGGCCTGGGCCCAGAACTCCTGCGCCACCGTGCCCGCCAGGCTGCCCAGGCAGACGGTTGCGTCGCTGAGGGAGGCGGCCGATTCGGCGCGGGACATTTGCAGCAGCTTTTCGGCCCGGCGGTTGAGCTGGTTGAGCGAGTCCAGCGCGCGCGTGGCTTCCAGCCGGGCGGGGGGCTGCAGCGGCAAATCCAGCAGGGCGTGCAGGCGCAGCACGGTGGTGGCCAGGGGGGTGCGCAGCTCGTGCGCGGCATTCGCGGCCAGGGCGCGCTCGGTGTCCAGCGCGTCCGCCAGACGGGCCAGCAGGCGGTTCATGCTGTTGGTAATGGTTTGCAGCTCGGCGGGCAGCGCGGTGCCGGGGATAGCCGCCAGGTTGTGCCCGCTGCGCAGGCCGATCTGGGTGCTGATGTGCTGCAGCGGTGCCAGTTGGCGGCGGATGGTCCACGGGATCCACAGCGCCAGCACCGGCAGCACCGCCACCACCGGCACCAGCAGCCATACGGTGATTTCCCACTGGGCCTCTTTGCGGTGGGCCAGCGTATCGGCCACCTGGATGGCCAGTGCTTGCTCGGGGTGCTGGTAGCTGTAGACGCGCCACTGGGGCAGGGTGGTAAAGCCGTTGCGCTGGCCCGCTACCCAGGGGGTGGCCGGGGCATCTTGCGAGCGCAACAGCACGCGGCCTGCGCTGTCGACCACCTGGTAGGCCAGGTAGTCCTCGGCAAATGCGGTGTCGCCGCGCTGCACTTTGTCGGTGGGGGCGGCGTGGGGTTTTGCCAGCGGCGTGAGTTCGTGCAGCGCCATGCCCAGCAGGCGGTGCCCGCTATCGACCAGTGCGGCATCCATGTTCTCGTTGATTTCCACCTGGGCATACCAGGCGCTGCTGCAGGCCACCACGGTCCAGGCCAGTGCGATGGACCACAGCAGGGAGCGGGTCAGGCGGCGGGTCAGGCTGGGCTGGGCCAGGCTCATGGCGCGGCCTGGGTCAGGCGGTAGCCCAGGCCGCGTATGGTCTGGATGCAGTCGGCCCCCAGTTTGCGGCGCAGGTTGTAGATGAACACCTCCAGGGTGTTGGAGCCGATGTCTTCATTGAAGTCGTACAGCGCGTGCTGCAGCGACTCCTTGCTGTGGATGCGGTCCAGGCGCGATGCCAGCACCCGTAGCAGCGCCCATTCCTTGGCGGTCAACACCACCGGCAGGCCGTGCTGGGTCAGCGACAGGGCGGCCAGGTCGATCTCCAGGCTGCCCAGCTGCACCCGCGACGAGGCGCCGCCGCTTTTGCGCCGCTCGGCCGCCCGCAGCCGGGCCAGCAGCTCGTCGGGGTCAAACGGTTTGACCAGGTAGTCGTCGGCCCCGGCATCCAGGCCCCGGATGCGGTCTGACACCTGGTCGCGGGCGGTCAGCACCACGATCAGGATCTCGGCCGACTTGCGGCGCACCAGCGGGATCAGCGACAGGCCGTCACCGTCGGGCAGGTGCAAATCCAGCAGCACCGCATCCCAGTCGGCCACCGGCAAGGCGGCCCGGGCACTGGCCAGGCTGGCCACGGGGTCTACCGCAAAGCCTTTGCCCCGCAGGTGCGAGGCCACGGCCTCGGCCAGCGCCACATCGTCTTCCACCAGCAAAACCCGCATACCGCTCCCAGGGCAAATCCTGCATTGGGCACGGGCCAGATTAAGGCCCGCTGAAGGGCGCAACTTATCTGCATTCAGGTGCGCTTCATGTTCGCAGGTTGCAATCCATCCACCAGCACACGCTGGCATTTCAACCTTTTGGAAACCACCATGAAAACGATTATTTGCGCTTCTATGCTCCTCGCCCTGTCCGGTGTTGCCATGGCCGGCCCCACCTGCACTGCCCCCAAGGCCACCTGGATGGCCGAGGCCGACTTCAAAAAAGGCCTGGAAGCCCAGGGCTACCAGATCAAGACCTTCAAGGTCAGCAAAGGCCAGTGCTACGAGATCTACGGCTTTGACAAGGCAGGCAAGAAGGTCGAAATCTACTTCGACCCCGTGACCGCTGCGGTGCTGGAAACCAAGTAAGCCGGAGCGTAAGCATGGCACGCCACCCCACCATCCGCTCGGCCCCCGTGTGGGACCGGTTCGTGCGCCTGTTCCACTGGTCGCTGGTCACCGGCATCGTCTTGAACTATGCGGTGCTGGACGACGGCGAAACCCTGCACCAATGGACCGGCTATGCCGTGACTGCGCTGGTGTTGGCACGCATCGTGTGGGGGTTTGTGGGGTCGCGCCATGCCCGGTTTGCCGATTTTGTGCCCACCCCCCAACGCCTGCGCGACCATCTGCGCCAGTTGCGCAGTGGCCAGCACGGCGGTCACCCGGGCCACAACCCGCTGGGTGGTCTGATGATCCTGGCCCTGCTGGGCCTGGTGCTGGCCGTGGGCACCACCGGCTGGATGCAGACCCTGGATGCTTTCTGGGGCGAAGAATGGCTGCAAGACCTGCACGCCACCCTGGCCACCACCCTGGTGTCTTTCGCCGGGCTGCACGCCGTGGCCGCGCTGGTGATGGGGCGGATCGAACGCACCCGCCTGGTGAAGGCCATGTTTACCGGCACCAAGGAGTGGTGGTAAGAGATCAATCGCTATATATCTTATAGCTTGTTGTGCTTATGGAATAAGCGCTGGAGGCACTATTCGTTTGTTTTTTAGGTGCCCGCTAGGCCTCAGCGGGCACGGCTGCGTTCAGCGCCTGGAGCGCGGCTTCAAAGTCGTACTCGGCCATGGCGCTGGCCACGGTGGCGTGGGCATGGCCTAGCGCGGCCTGCAGCAGGCTGCTGTGTTGCTGGAACAGCTCGGAGGCATCGGAATCGTCTTCGGCCAGCAGGCTGCGCAGCTGGGCCAGCACGGGGGCCAGTTGGGCCTGGTCCATGTCGGTCAGCGCGGCGGGGGCGGGCAGGGCGGCCTGCAAGGCGGTGACCAGCGCGGCCAGTTGGTGGCGCACGGGCTCCAGCAGGGCGGCGCTGGGCTGCCCGTCGTGGATGGCGGCTTCCAGCAGCCCGGCGGCGTGCTGCAGATCGCTGGCACCGATGTTGCCCGCCACGCCTTTGAGGGTGTGGGCCAGGCGCTCGGCGGTGGTGCTGTCTGCCGCCTCCAGGGCCTCGGTGATTTGCTGGGTGGCCTGGGCCTGGCCGGTGCTGAACTTGCGCAGCATGCCCAGGTACAGCGACTGCTTGCCCATCACCCGTTTGAGGCCCAGCGCGGTGTCCAGCCCCGCAATGTGGGTGGGAATCTCGGCGGCTTCGGCACTGGGTGCTGGCGTGGCAGGCGGGGGGCGGGGTTCGCCCAGGCTCTTGCCCAGGCCTTCGCGCGGGCGTATCCACTGCGCCAGTGCGCGCCACAGGTCGTCGGGCTCGATGGGCTTGGCGACGAAGCTGTTCATGCCTGCGGCCAGGCAGCGGTCGCGGTCGCTTTGCATGGCGTTGGCGGTCATGGCGACGATGGGCAGCTCGGGGTACAGGCCGGTGGCGCGGATTTCCCGGGTGGCCGTTACGCCGTCCATCACCGGCATCTGCATGTCCATCAGGATCAGGTCGTAGGCGGTCTGGCCGACCATGGCCACGCCGATCAGGCCGTTGTCGGCAACATCCACGGTAAAGCCCGCGTCCTGCAGCAGCTCGGAGGCGACCTGCTGGTTCAGGTCGTTGTCTTCCACCAGCAGGATGTGCGCGCCGCGTACCGGGTCCAGCGCTGCCATGGCCGTGCTGATGCCGGGCGCGCGGGCGCGGCGGTCTTGTGTGCGGGCGTGGCCCAGGGCGTTGACCATGGTGTCGAACAGCAGCGACGCGCCCACGGGTTTGAGCAGCACGTCGGTCACCTGGGCGGCGTGGGCGTTCTGGATGACTTCTTCGCGCCCGTAGGCGGTGACCAGCACGGTGTGCGGCGTGGGTTGCAGCTGCAGCGCGCGCAGATGGTGGATGGCCTCCAGCCCGTCCATGCCGGGCATTTGCCAGTCCATCATCACCACCTCGAACGGGGTGGCGTTGGCGGCCTGGGACTGCACCGCGGCAATCGCCTGGGCCCCGCTGGAGACGGCATGCACCGCAAAGCCCATGTTCTCCAGCATGTGGACCAGCACGGTGGCGGCGGAGTCGTTGTCGTCCACCACCAGCACGCGCCGCCCGCGCAGGCTGCCGCTGCCGGGTAGTTGCGGGCGGGCGCGGCGCTCGCCCAGGCCCAGCTCGGCGGTAAACCAGAAGGTCGAGCCCTCGCCCAGCACGCTTTCCACGCCGACTTCGCCGCCCATCAGCGCGGCCAGGTTCTTGCTGATGGCCAGGCCCAGGCCGGTGCCGCCGTACTGGCGGGTGGTGGAGGTGTCGGCCTGGCTGAAGCTTTGGAACAGGCGGCCAATTTGTTCATCGCTCAGGCCGATGCCGGTGTCGCGCACCGCAAAGCGCAGCACCACGCCGCTATCGCTTTGGGCCTGTAGGCGCACGGTGATGTGGATTTCGCCGCGCTCGGTGAACTTGATGGCGTTGGTGGTGTAGTTGATGAGGATCTGGCCCAGCCGCAGCGGGTCGCCCACCAGTTGCAGGGGCACGCTGGCGGGCAGGTCGCAGACCAGCTCCAGGTTCTTGGCCTGGGCCTTGTCGGCCACCACGTTGACCACATTGGCCAGCACTTCTTCCAGGTCGAAGGCGGTGCGCTCGATTTCCAGCTTGCCGGCTTCGACCTTGGAGAAGTCCAGGATGTCGTTCAGGATGCCCAGCAGGTGCTGGCCCGACTGGCGGATCTTGCTGACGTAGTCGCGCTGGCGCGGGTCCAGGTCGGTCTTCAGGGCCAGGTGGCTCATGCCGATGATGGCGTTCATGGGCGTGCGGATCTCGTGGCTCATATTGGCCAGGAAGTCGCTCTTGGCTTTGCTGGCCAGCTCGGCGGCATCCTTGGCCTGGCGCAGTTCTTCGGCGGCGATGCGCTGCTCGGAGATGTCCTCATACACCCACACCACGCCCTGGTGCAGGTCGTCCACGTCGATGGCCTGGCCGTAGGTGTGGACCCACAGGGCGCTGCCGTCCTTGCGCCGCAGCTCCACGTCGCTGGAGAAGCGGCCGCTCTCGCGCATGGCGGCATTGACCCGGCGGCCCACGGCGGCCAGGTCCTGGGCGCTGAGGAACAGTTCCTTGGTGCCGCGCCCCACCAGGTCGCCTGCCGGGTAGCCAAACATGCTTTCCATGGCGGCGTTGCAGCGTTGGATGGAGTGGCCCACGGCAAACACAATGCCCAGGCTGACGGTTTCAAAGATCACCTGCTGCTCGCGCAGCGCCAGTGCCACCTGCTGCTCGCCCACCAGCTGCTCGGCACGGGTTTGCGCCAGGCTGCGGTGCATGGCGTACAGGGACTGCAGCAGGTGGCCGGTTTCGTTGCCAGGGTGGGCCACGGCACCCACCTGCTTTTCCAGGTCGACGGCCAGTGTGCCCTCGGCCACCTGGCGGGCAATGTCCACGGCCTCCAGCAAGGGCCGGGTGATGGAGCGCGCCACCAGCGCTGCCAGCCCGACCAGAAATAGCGCCAGCGCCACGATGCCGGCGGCCAAGGCGTGCTGGGTCTGGGTCAGCACCTGCAGCCGGCTGTCCAGCTTGCGCTGCAGGGCCTGCAGCGCGGCATTGCTGAAGGCGGTTTGCGAGGCCAGGATGTCGTCCAGCACGGCCATGTCGTCGGCGCTGACCCGTTGCCTCTGGATGCCGCTGGCGATTTCCGGGTACAGCCGGGGGTGGATCTGCTGCCAGTGCACGCGGTTCAGCAAGGGCTGGCTGAGCTCGGCATGCAGCACGGGGTCGTTCTGGGTGGCTTTGTCCAGGGTGTTTTGCAGGCGGTCGAAGTCTTCGTTGATGCCGCTGAGCAGGGTGACGAGTTGGGTGTTTTCTTCGGGGGTGACCTGCTTTTGCGCCTGCAGCAGCAGGATTTTGTCGCGCACCTTGGACAGGGATTCCAGCAGGTCCAGCGATTCGACCAGGGCGGCGCGGCCGAGCAGGTAGGTGGGGGCCTGCGCATCCAGGCTGAAGCCGAAATCGTCCACCAACTGGTAGCGCATCTTCAACAGTTGGCCGATGGCATTGCTGTGGGTGTCATGGACCAGGCTGGGCGCCACATCCGGGGTGTCCAGAATGAGCTGCAGGTAGTTCCATTGGGCGACGGTGTTGTTCCAGAGCAGCTCGATCTGGTTGGTCTTGATGCGGGGCAGCAAGTCTTTGACCTGGGTCATCGCCCGGTCGATCTGCGAGCGGGCCAGCAGCATGGAGACCGGGGTTTCGGTATCGCCAGGGTGCAGCCGCGCGGCCAGCGTGCGGTGCCGTTGCAGCAGGGTGATGGCCTCCAGCACGGTACGCACCGGCTCCAGCCCCTCGTGCTCGCGCTCCAGGGCCCGGATGGCGGTGCTGGATTCACGCACATACAGCCACACCGGCGGGGCCAGCATCAACAGGCCCAATACGCCCAACAGGGCGAACTTGTGCCACAACTGCCAACGGTTCAACCAGGTGCGCATGGTGTTGGGCGGGGGCAGGGTGGGTGGGACATGGCCAACGACAGCATGCTATTTATTCTATAGCTGGTTGCGCTGATGGAGTAGGCGAAAAGCGGACATTTTATTGACGGGCAGGAGCGCGATGGAGGTGCCGCAACGGGGACGGTTTGGCGCATCGCCGCCACCGGGCAGCGTGGAACGGGTGAGAGGGCATGGCACTCCTGCGGACAAGGCATGGTCAAGAATGAACGGGGCGCACTAGAGCTTAGCTGAAAAGACATTCAGTAACTAATCGAATGCGCGAACATGCCGGGACCAGGCCGCTTGCCGGAGGTTCGGAAATTTATAAGAAATAGGCCATTCGCGCTTATTTGGTAAGCACGAGCAGTTATAAAAATAGTAGCAATCGCCGCGCCGGACTTGGTGTGTCCAGGCTCAGCAAGCCAGAGATCAGGCTTATTGCAGCCGCCCCGGAGGCGGTGGCATGGCGGTATCAGGCGGCGGCAGCCAGCCCGTTCTGGAAGTGTTCCAGCATGCGCTGGGTGGCCACCGGCGCGTCATGGGCCTGTAGCGCCTGCATCAGCGCGCGGTGCTCGCGCAGCGACTCCTGGATGCGGCCTGATTTGAGCAGGGAGTTGTGGCGGTTGAGCTTCATCACCTTGCGCAAATCGGCCACCATCTGGTCGCGCCAGCGGTTGTTGGCAATGGCCAGCAGCCGCATATGGAAGCGCTCGTTGATGGCAAAAAACAGCTCGCGGTCGCCAACGGCAGCTTCGAGCTCGGTGTGGATGGCCTGCAGATCGGCCAGTTGCTCGGGCGTGGCGCGCTGGGCCACCACCCCGGCGGCATCGGATTCCAGCAGGCCCAGCAGGTGGTACACGTCGGCCAGGTCGGTCTCGGACACCTCGGTCACATAGGCACCGCGCCGCACCTTCATGGTCACCAGGCCTTCGGTGGACAGCACCTTTAAAGCTTCGCGCAGGGGCGTGCGGCTGATGCCGTATTCCTCGGCCAGCTTGAGCTCGTCGATCCAGCTGCCGGGCTCCAGCGTGCGGTCAAAAATGCGCTGGCGCAGCAGCTCGGCTACTTCTTCGTAGAGTGCGCGGGGGGTCAGGGTAGTCACGGCCATATTCTAAATTCTACGCGACTTAAATAATTCTGAATTTATAATTATGGATGCATTAAACTCTGTTGCATCGCAGCAAAGCCCCGTCCAAAGCATCCGCAAAGCACCCGATATGAGCCACACAGAACCTGAATTCAGCCCCGCCAGCCTGGCGCAATGGGCCAAGTCCGCCGCCAAATCGGCCCCTGGTGGCGACGTGTCGGCGCTGGACTGGCACACGCCGGACGGCATTACCGTCAAGCCGCTGTACACCGCCGAAGACACCGCAGGCCTGCCGCACACTAATAGCTTGCCGGGTTTTGAGCCCTACATCCGTGGCCCGCAGGCCACCATGTACGCAGTGCGCCCCTGGACCATCCGCCAGTACGCGGGCTTCTCCACCGCCGAAGAATCCAACGCCTTTTACCGCAAGGCCCTGGCCGCGGGCGGGCAGGGCGTGAGCGTGGCGTTTGATCTGGCCACCCACCGCGGCTACGACAGCGACCACCCGCGTGTGACCGGCGACGTGGGCAAGGCGGGCGTGGCCATCGACAGCGTGGAGGACATGAAGATCCTGTTCGACCAGATCCCGCTGGACAAGGTGAGCGTGTCCATGACCATGAACGGCGCGGTGCTGCCGGTGCTGGCAGGCTACGTGGTGGCCGCCGAAGAGCAGGGCGTGGCGCAAGACCAGCTCAGCGGCACCATCCAGAACGATGTGCTTAAAGAGTTCATGGTGCGTAACACCTACATCTACCCGCCCGCGCCCAGCATGCGCATCATTGGCGACATCATCGAGTACACGGCGCAGCACATGCCCAAGTTCAACTCGATCTCGATTTCGGGCTACCACATGCAGGAAGCCGGGGCCAACCAGGCGCTGGAGCTGGCCTTCACCCTGGCCGATGGCAAGGAATACGTCAAAACCGCGCTGGGCAAGGGCCTGGACGTGGATGCCTTCGCGGGCCGCCTGAGCTTCTTCTGGGCCGTGGGCATGAACTTCTACCTCGAAGTAGCCAAGATGCGCGCCGCCCGCCTGCTGTGGTGCCGCATCATGAAAGGCTTTGACGCCAAAAGCCCCAAGAGCCTGATGCTGCGCACCCATTGCCAGACCAGCGGCTGGAGCCTGACCGAGCAAGACCCGTACAACAACGTGGTGCGCACCACCATCGAGGCCATGGCCGCGGTGTTTGGCGGCACCCAAAGCCTGCACACCAACAGCTTCGACGAAGCCATTGCCCTGCCCACCGAATTCAGCGCGCGCATCGCCCGCAACACCCAGCTCATCATCCAGGAAGAAACCCACATCACCAGCGTGATCGACCCCTGGGCTGGTAGCTACATGATGGAAAAGCTCACCCAGGACATGGCCGATGCCGCCTGGAAGATCATCGAAGAAGTCGATGCCATGGGCGGCATGGTCAAGGCCGTGGACAGCGGCTGGGCCAAGCTGAAAATCGAAGCCGCCGCTGCCGACAAGCAGGCCCGCATCGACAGTGGCAAGGATGTGATCGTGGGGGTCAATAAGTACAAGCTCAAGACCGAGGACGCGATTGAAACCCGCGACATCGACAACGTGGCGGTGCGCGATGGGCAAATCGCCCGCCTGCAAAATATCAAGCAAAAACGCGACTCCGTGCTGGTGGAACAAGCGCTGGAAGCTATCACTTCTGCAGCAGAATCCGGCGAAGGCAACTTGCTGGCCCTGAGCATCAACGCCATCCGCGCCCGTGCCACCGTGGGCGAGGTCAGCGATGCGCTGGAAAAAGTCTATGGCCGCCACCGCGCCGACACCCAGATGGTCACCGGTGTCTACGCCGCTGCCTACGACAGCGCCGAAGGCTGGGAAGCCCTGAAGGGCGAGATCGCCGCATTTGCCGAACAGCAAGGCCGCCGCCCCCGCGTGATGGTCAGCAAACTCGGCCAGGACGGCCACGACCGCGGTGCCAAGGTGATCGCCACCGCCTACGCCGACCTGGGCTTCGACGTGGACATGGGCCCGCTGTTCCAGACCCCCGAGGAATGCGCCCGCCAGGCGATTGAAAACGACGTGCACGCCGTGGGCGTGAGTACCCTGGCTGCAGGCCACAAAACCCTGGTGCCCGCCATCATTGCCGAGCTCAAGAAGCAGGGCGCGGACGACATCATCGTTTTCGTCGGCGGCGTGATCCCCAGGCAGGACTACGAGATGCTGTACGACGCCGGTGTGAAGGGCATTTACGGGCCGGGCACGCCGATTCCGGCCAGTGCGAAAGATGTGCTGGAGCAGATCAAGAAGGCATTGGCATCCTGAAAGTCATTGGTATATATTATTGATATGTATCAATTCACAAGGAGCCGAGCATGACCGCTTTAATTCTCAGTACCGCCAAAGTCTTCACTACGGGACGTAGCCAGGCTGTGCGCCTGCCCAAAGAATTTCGTTTTGCCACCAGCGAAGTCACCATTGAACGTGTGGGTGACGCGGTGATCATGCGGCCCAAACTCAGCAAAGATGCGTGGTGGGACGAGATGGAGCAAATTTTGGCAGGCTTTGAGGGGATGGAGCCTGTAGAGCGTGACCACGATGGATTGCCCGATGACATTGCGGAATTTAAATAAGAATGGCTGAGCAAACATCCCCCTTGTATTTGTTGGACACCAACATCTGCATCTACGCGATGAACGGGCAAACCAGCGTGCTTCAAAAATTCAAAGCACATGGGAAGGATGCCTTGGCCATATCTTCTTTGGTAATGGCGGAAATGGCCTATGGGGTTGCGAAAAGCCAGCGTATCGCCGAGAACACCGCTGCCTTGAAGCGTTTCCAGGCAAGCTTCAACATCCTGCCGTGGGATGTAACGGCCATGTGGCATTACGGTCAGCATTGCCATCTTTTGAAGTCGACAGGCCGAAAAATCGGTGAAGTTGACCTCTTGCTGGGCTGCCAAGCCTTGGCCCTGGATGCCGTTTTTGTCACCAACAACACCCGCGAATTCGAGCGCATTGAAGGTTTAAAGCTGGAGAACTGGGTGTGAGCCTTGCGCAAATCCTCTCTGGCTCGCCCGCCGTGCAACGCCGCGCCATCGCCAAGTCCATCACCCTGCTCGAATCCACCCGCGCCGACCACCGCGCGCAGGCGGATGAGCTGCTGACGGCGCTATTGCCCCACACCGGGCAATCGTTCCGCCTCGGCATCAGCGGTGTGCCCGGTGTAGGCAAATCCACGTTTATCGAGGTGCTGGGCCTGTATTTGATCGGCCTGGGCCACCGGGTGGCGGTGCTGACCATCGACCCGTCCAGCACGGTGTCGGGCGGCTCCATCCTGGGCGACAAGACGCGCATGGAAATGCTGTCGGTGCACCCCCAGGCCTACATCCGCCCCAGCCCCAGCAGTGGCACGCTGGGGGGCGTGGCCGAGAAGACCCGCGAGGCCATGCTGGTCTGCGAGGCGGCAGGCTATGGCGTGGTGATCGTGGAAACCGTCGGTGTCGGCCAGTCTGAAACGGCGGTGGCGGGCATGACGGACATGTTTGTGTTGATGCAGCTACCCAACGCGGGCGACGACCTGCAGGCCATCAAAAAAGGCGTGATGGAGCTGGCCGACCTGGTGGTCATCAACAAGGCCGACATCGACCCCCTGGCCGCCCAGCGCGCCCAGTTGCAAATCACCGCGGCCATGCAGTTGCTGGGCCTGTTCACCGCCCATGACGATGCGCACTGGCGGCCCCAGGCCCTGCAGCTCAGCGCGCTGGCCGGGCAGGGCATCAACAGCTTCTGGGATGCCGCCCTGCAATTCAAACACCTGCAGACCAGCAACGGCCTGTGGAGCACCCGTCGCCAGCAGCAGTCGCTGGCCTGGATGTGGGAGCGCGTGGATGCGGGCCTGAAGCTCGCCTTTCGCCAGCACCCGCAGGTGCAAGCCCTGTTGCCGCAGATGCTGCAAGAGGTGGTGGCGGGTCGGCTCGCCGCATCGACTGCAGCACGAAATCTGCTGCTAGCCCAATATCCATAAGCACAAGCAGCTATTAATAACGGAGTAAATACCCCATGCAAGACATCCTCGAACAGCTAGAGTCCAAACGCCAGCAAGCCCGCATGGGCGGGGGCCAAAAGCGCATTGACGCGCAGCACAGCAAGGGCAAGCTCACGGCCCGCGAACGCATCGAGCTGCTGCTGGACGAGGGCACGTTTGAAGAATGGGACATGTTTGTCGAGCACCGCTGCACCGACTTCGGCATGGCCGACAACAAGATCCCCGGCGACGGCGTGGTCACGGGCTACGGCATGATCAATGGCCGCCTGGTGTTTGTCTTCAGCCAGGATTTCACTGTGTTTGGCGGCGCGCTCAGCGAAGCCCATGCCGAGAAAATCTGCAAGATCATGGACCAGGCGATGAAGGTGGGCGCACCCGTCATTGGGCTGAACGACTCGGGCGGCGCGCGCATCCAGGAGGGCGTGGCCAGCCTGGGCGGCTATGCCGACGTGTTCCAGAAGAACGTGATGGCCAGCGGCGTGATCCCGCAGATCAGCATGGTGATGGGCCCCTGCGCGGGTGGTGCGGTGTACAGCCCAGCCATGACCGACTTCATCTTCATGGTCAAGGACAGCAGCTACATGTTCGTCACCGGCCCCGAGGTCGTCAAAACCGTGACCCACGAGGAAGTGACTGCCGAGCAGCTGGGCGGGGCCATCACCCACACCACCCAGAGCGGCGTGGCCGACCTGGCGTTTGAAAACGATGTGGAGGCGTTGCTGATGCTGCGCCGCCTGTACAACTACCTGCCGCTGAACAACCGCGAAAAAGCCCCGGTGCGCAAGAGCGGCGACCGCGCCGACCGCATGGACTTCAGCCTGGACACCCTGGTGCCCGATAACCCCAACAAGCCCTACGACATGAAGGAGCTGATTGCCAAGACCGTGGACGATGGCGACTTCTTCGAAATCCAGCCCGAGTACGCCAAAAATATCCTCATCGGCTTTGCCCGCATGGAAGGCCAGACCGTGGGCATCGTGGCCAACCAGCCGCTGGTGCTGGCCGGTTGCCTGGATATCAAGAGCTCGATCAAGGCCGCCCGCTTCATCCGCTTCTGCGATGCCTTCAACATCCCCGTCATCACCTTCGTCGACGTGCCCGGCTTCATGCCCGGCACCAGCCAGGAGTTTGGGGGCATCATCAAGCACGGGGCCAAGCTGCTGTACGCCTATGCCGAGTGCACGGTGCCCAAGGTCACCGTCATTACCCGCAAGGCCTACGGCGGCGCGTATGACGTGATGGCCTCCAAGCACCTGCGCGGTGACGTGAACTTTGCCTGGCCGAATGCCGAGATCGCGGTGATGGGTGCCAAGGGCGCGGTGGAAATTATCTTCCGCGAAGACAAGGGTGATCCGGCCAAGCTGGCGGCCAAAGAGGCGGAGTACAAAGCCCGCTTTGCCAACCCCTTCGTTGCCGGTGCGCGGGGTTTCATCGACGACGTGATCCTGCCGCATGAGACGCGTAAGCGGATTTGCCGGTCGCTGGTGATGCTGGCTAGCAAGAAGGTGGAGAACCCTTGGCGTAAGCACGGGAATATTCCGCTGTGATCTGTATGTCTTTGCGTCGCTGGGTGGGGGGGCGGAGTGGGCTGTCTGAACGCTTTGCTGCGTGTCCCCCGGCCTGCGGCCTCCTCCTTTACCTTCGCAAAACGTCCAGACAGCCCCCTCCGAAACGGGCGTGCGGGGTGCGTTTCGAGAGTCGAAAAGCAAGCTCCTTCGTAGCAACGGGCGTGGTGTGCCTGTCGCAGCGAGGTAAAGGAGGAGGCCGCAGGCCGGGGGACACGAGCGGAGGCAGGTACACCGCGGCCGTTGCGGATTCCGCCCAAATAAATTGAAAAAATAGGACAAGACCATGTTTACCAAAATCCTGATTGCCAACCGCGGTGAAATCGCCTGCCGCGTGATATTGACCGCCCGCAAAATGGGCATCAAAACCGTGGCCGTGTATTCGGATGCCGACAAGGAAGCCCGCCACGTGGCGCTGGCCGACGAGGCCGTGCACATCGGCCCGGCACCCAGCCGCGACAGCTATCTGCAGGCCGACAAGATCATTGCCGCCTGCAAGGCCACCGGCGCGCAGGCAGTGCACCCCGGCTACGGCTTCCTGAGCGAAAACGCCGGGTTTGCCAAGCGGGTGGAAGAAGAGGGCATCATCTTCATCGGCCCCAAGCACTATTCCATCGCCGCCATGGGTGACAAGATCGAGTCCAAGAAGCTGGCCGGTGCCGCAGGTGTGAACTGCATACCCGGTGTCAATGACGCGATTGAAACGCCAGAAAAGGCGGTCGAAATCGCCCAAGGCATCGGCTACCCGGTGATGATCAAGGCCAGCGCGGGCGGCGGCGGCAAGGGCTTGCGGGTAGCGTTCAACGACAAAGAAGCCTTTGAGGGCTTCACCAGCTGCCGTAACGAAGCCCGCAACAGCTTCGGCGACGACCGCGTGTTCATCGAAAAGTTTGTGGAAGAGCCGCGCCACATCGAAATCCAGCTGCTGGGCGACAGCCATGGCAACGTGATTTACCTCAACGAGCGCGAATGCTCCATCCAGCGCCGCCACCAGAAGGTGATCGAAGAAGCGCCGTCGCCCTTCATCACCGATGCCACCCGCAAAGCCATGGGCGAGCAGGCGGTGCAACTGGCCAAGGCCGTCAAGTACCAGAGCGCGGGCACGGTGGAGTTTGTGGTCGGCAAGGACCAGAGCTTTTACTTTCTGGAGATGAACACCCGCCTGCAGGTGGAGCACCCGGTCACCGAATGCATCACCGGGCTGGACCTGGTGGAGCTGATGATCCGCGTGGCCGCAGGCGAAAAGCTGCCGCTGACGCAGGCCGAAGTGAAGCGTGAAGGCTGGGCCATTGAGTGCCGCATCAACGCCGAGGACCCGTTCCGCAACTTCCTGCCCTCCACCGGCCGCCTGGTGCGCTTCCAGCCACCCAAGGAGTCCATGTTTGCCTCCAACACCGACCACTGGCAGGGCGTGCGGGTGGACACCGGCGTGCAGGACGGCGGCGAGATCCCCATGTTCTACGACTCGATGATTGCCAAGCTGATCGTGCACGGCAAGGACCGGCTGGACGCGATTGCCAAAATGCGCGAGGCGCTGAACGGCTTTGTGATCCGCGGCGTGAGCAGCAACATCCCGTTCCAGTCGGCACTGCTGGCGCACCCCAAGTTTGTGGCGGGCGACTTCAATACCGGCTTCATCGCCGAAAACTATGCCTCCGGCTTCCACGCCGAAGACGTGCTGCACGACGACCCCGACTTCCTGGTGGCGCTGGCCGCCTATGTGCACCGCCGCTACCTGCAGCGGGCCAGCGGCATCAGCGGCCAGGTGGCAGGGCACGAGTTTGAAGTGGGCGAGGCCTTCACCGTGGTGTCTTTGGGCGCGGGCGGCAAAGCCGTGCAAACCCCGGTCACGGTGGTTGATTTTCAAGAAAAAACAGGCTCTAGCGCTGTATCTATCGGCGCAAGAAGCTATCAATTTTGTAGTAATGCGCGTCTGGGTGTGGTGCGTATCCACGGCACCTGCAACGGCACGGCGTTCACTGCCCAGGTGGAGCGCGGCGGCACCGGTGGGGCCAGCAAGAACCCGCTGGCGCTGCGCATTGCCCATAACGGCCGCCAGCTCGATGCCCTGGTGCTGACCCCCCGCGCCGCCGAGCTCTACACCCTGATGCCGTTCAAGGCGGCGCCCGACATGAGCCGCTTTGTGCTGTCGCCCATGCCCGGTTTGCTGGTCGATGTGGCGGTGGTGGCGGGGCAAAAAGTGCAGGCTGGGGAGCGCGTGGCGGTAATCGAGGCCATGAAGATGGAAAATGTGCTGTTCGCCATCAACGATGGCGTCGTGGATGCCGTGTTGGCCACCAAGGGAGAATCGCTCTCTGTAGACCAGCCCATTATTCGATTTGTATAAGAAGACCGTATGAATACCCTGACCCTTGAAAAGCCCGTCACCCTGCACCGCCCCAAGGCCGCCCCCGTCGTAGCCGCCACCGACGAGCGCTGGCCGCTGGCCGATGTCGAGGCGCTGTTTGAGCTGCCGTTTCTGGATTTGATGCACCGCGCGCAAACCGTGCACCGCGAAAACTTTCCCCAGGGCGACGTGCAACTGTCCACCCTGCTGTCCATCAAGACCGGTGGCTGCCCGGAAGACTGCGGCTACTGCCCGCAGTCGGTGCACTACGACACGGGGGTCAAGGCCACCAAGATGCTGGGCGTAGACGTGGTGGTGGCAGCGGCCAAGGCCGCCAAAGAGGCCGGTGCCACCCGCTTCTGCATGGGCGCGGCCTGGCGCAGCCCCAAAGACCGCGACGTGGACAACGTGGCCGAGCTGGTCAAGGCCGTCAAAGCCCTGGGCATGGAAACCTGCGCCACGCTGGGCATGCTGGAAGACGGCCACGCCGCCCAGCTGCGCGACGCCGGCCTCGATTACTACAACCACAACCTCGACACCGCGCCCGACTTCTACGGCGACATCATCGACACCCGCGTCTACCAGGACCGGCTGGACACCCTGGACCGCGTGCGCGGCGCGGGCGTGAAGGTCTGCAGCGGCGGCATCGTCGGCCTGGGCGAAACCCGGGCCCAGCGCGCCGGACTGATCGCCCAGCTGGCCAACCTGCAACCCAGCTACCCCGAATCCGTGCCGGTGAACAACCTGGTGCGCGTGGAAGGCACGCCCCTGGCCGACACCCCGCCGCTGGACCCGCTGGAGTTTGTGCGCGTGATCGCCGTGGCCCGCATCACCATGCCCACCACCCGCGTGCGCCTGTCCGCCGGTCGCCAGCAAATGGGCGAAGCCGTGCAGGCCATGTGCTTCATGGCCGGTGCCAATTCCATCTTTTACGGCGACAAGCTGCTGGTTACCGGCAACCCCGATGTGGAAGCCGACCGCAGCCTGCTCACCAAGCTGGGCCTGCCCACCTCGGGCATGTTGGCCCAGAGCTGCACACCGCAATGACACGCCCGTTCAAGGTGCTGGGCATCCAGCAAATCGCCATCGGCGGCCCGGACAAGCAGCGCTTGCGCACCCTGTGGGTGGACATGCTGGGCCTGGAGGTCACCGGCAATTTCGTCAGCGAGCGCGAGAACGTGGATGAAGACATCTGCGCCATTGGCAGCGGCCCGTTCAAGGTCGAGGTCGATCTGATGCAGCCGCTGGACTCGGATAAAAAGCCTGCCGTCCACACCACGCCGTTGAACCATGTTGGCCTGTGGATCGACGACCTGCCGGTGGCGGTGGAGTGGCTCACGGCGCAAGGCGTGCGCTTCGCCCCCGGCGGCATCCGCAAGGGCGCGGCGGGGTTTGACATCTGCTTTTTGCACCCCAAGGCCAGCGAAGAATTCCCGATTGCCGGGGAGGGCGTGCTGGTGGAAATGGTGCAGGCCCCGCCCGAGGTGGTGGCGGCTTTTGCCAAGCTGGCAGGCTGATCAGCTATTGATTCAGTAGCTGCTCACGCTTATTCCATAAGCACAAACGGCCTAAAAGACTGAAATTTTAGGTCGTTGATCCTACCGGGTGCCGGTTG
This sequence comes from Rhodoferax sp. LS1P39, assembly GCF_056521425.1. Classification (NCBI taxonomy): domain Bacteria; kingdom Pseudomonadati; phylum Pseudomonadota; class Betaproteobacteria; order Burkholderiales; family Comamonadaceae; genus Rhodoferax; species Rhodoferax sp. LS1P39. Next base: position 79,544 of record NZ_JBWMAV010000004.1, read on the forward strand.
GTCAGGTCAATCGCCATGCGGAACACCTCAGAAGCCGCTTCGCCGTCGTCGTCGGCAAAGTCGATGGCGATGCTGCGGAACTGCGCTTCGATGGCTTTGAACGCGTCCACGATGTCGGGGTCGAAGTGCGAGCCGCGCCCTTTCAGCAGGATGGCGCTGGCCTCCTCGTGCGAAAAAGACGGCTTGTACACCCGCTTGCTGATCAGTGCGTCGTACACATCGGCCAGGGCCATCAGCCGGGCCGAAATCGGTATCGCATCGCCGTGCAGGCCCATGGGGTAGCCGCTGCCATCCCACTTTTCCTGGTGGCACAGGGTGATTTCCTTGGCATAGCGCAGGAACGGCATCTGGTGGCCTTCTTCCTCCTCGGCGTGCACCAGCGCGGCATGGCCCAGGGTGGTGTGGGTCTTCATGATCTCGTATTCGGCATCGTCCAACTTGCCGGGTTTGAGCAAAATGCGGTCGGGGATGCCGACCTTGCCGATGTCGTGCAGCGGGGCCGACTTGTACAGCGATTCGATCGCATCAACGGTCAGCTCCGATGCAAAGCGCGGGTGGTGTTGCAGCTGGAGGGCCAGGGCCTTGACGTACTTTTGCGTGCGGCGCAGGTGGTTGCCGGTTTCGTTGTCGCGGGTTTCGGCCAGCAGGGCGATGGCGCGCACCGTGATGTCCTGGATGGCGACGATCTCGCGGGTGCGTTTTTGCACCTCTTGCTCCAGGTAGCGGCTCTGGTTTTGCAAAAAGTCGCGCGCCAGCTTCAGCTCGATGTGGTTGCGCACCCGGGCCATCACCGTGGCCGGGCTGATGGGCTTGGTGATGTAGTCCACCGCGCCCATGTCCAGGCCGATTTTTTCGTCCTCGGTAGCGCTCATGGCGGTGAGAAAGATCACCGGGATGTCGGCCGTGTTCGGGTCGGCGCGCAGGCGGCGCAGCACCTCGTAGCCGTCCATGTCGGGCATCATGATGTCGAGCAGGATCAGGTCGGGCTTGCCGTCGGCGCTGGCGATTTTCAGGGCCCGCTCGCCGCTGGGGGCCAGCTTGACGCGGTATTCGGTGCGCAGCAGGCTGCTCATCAGCGACAGGTTGTCGGGCGTGTCGTCCACCACCAACACCGTGCGTTTTTCGCCCGGGTCCAAGGGGTTGCTCATGGTGTGGTGTCCTGCATGGAGCGGCGGGGGCAGATTACTGCACCCTCAAACTGCTGAGCTGCCAGGCCGATCGGTTGTAGTACATCTCGGTACGCAACTCGGCCGCCGTGTCAAAAGGGTAGACGATGAACAGCGGGCCTTTTTCGCGGATCGACATGGGCTTGTTGTCCAGCATATGGGCCACGATGGGGTCAAACTTGGTGGCATCGTCGAACGGGATGTCGGTTTTGTAGTCGTTCAGCGCCACCGCCACAATCTTGCTGCCCTTGGCCCCGGCGGCGGCCAGTACGTCGCGCAGCAGCGGGCCGGTAAAGGTCACCGGCTTGGGGTACCACGGGGTCTGGGTGGTGAAGGTTTTTTGCGGCAGCTTCTCCAGCATGGCCATGTCAAACACCGCGCTGGTGCCGCTATTGGCCTGGCTGACCGCACCGCTGATGGTCAGCACCACCTTGCCCGCGGGTTTGTCGAGCGCCAGCGCTGCCGCGCTCCACAGTGCTACGGCCACAAGCCCTATCCGTGCGGTGCGCGTTGAAATCGACATGGTAGTTCCCCCGTGTAGTACGACGAGTACGTCGCATTTTGTTACGGTGAACTATAGCAAGGGATGGTCCGCTAGTGTCGGAAACCCGCAGATTTCCTGCGGTGTCGGGGCCGGGTCAGCCCGGCGGTGTGGCGCGTTGGGCCCGCGCGCGTGCCAAAGCGGCGGCAATGGTGGCCTTTTTGGGGTCGGCAGGGGCGGCCACAGGTGGCGCGGGGGTGGGGTGCACGACTCCATCCAGCCGCAGCCGCGCACGGTGGCTGGCGTAGCGCAGGCGGGCGTGCTCAGCCTGCGGCGGTGACCACGCGCTCCAGCCGGTGTGGTTGCCGCTGGCCGGGAGCATCTGGATGCAGTCCACCGGGCACACAGGCAGGCAGAGCTCGCAGCCGGTGCAGTGCTGCGGGATCACGCTGTGCATGCGCTTGTTGCTGCCAAAGATGGCATCGGTGGGGCAGGCGGCGATGCACAAGGTGCAGCCTATGCACCAGGCCTCGTCGATCACGGCCAGGGCGCGCACGGCCTCCATTCCAAAGTCGGGGTTCAGGGGCAGGGCGGGTTGGCCGGTCAGGGCTGCCAGCCGGGCGATGCCCTCGGCCCCGCCGGGGGGGCACTGGTTGATGGGGGCTGCGCTGTCGGCAATCGCCAGGGCGTAGGCCGCGCAGTCCGGGTAGCCGCAGCGCGTGCACTGGGTCTGCGGCAGGGCGGCGTTGATTTGCGCCGCCAGCCCGGATGCGGTAGATACCGGCAACAGGATCAGGCCTTGCGCTTGACCGATTTTTTGGCGGGCAGCTTGGCAGACGCGTGCGGGGTGCTGGCCACCGCTTCGGCCATGGCCACGGCAGGCACGGGTGCGGCAGGGGCTGCCGGGGGAGCGACCGTTACCGTGCCGGTGTTGTGCGCCTTGATGAAGGCCCGGACCTCGGGGTACACCACATCGCGCCAGCGGCGGCCGCTGAAGATGCCGTAGTGGCCTGCGCCCTCGGCTTCCAGGTGCTGCTGCTGGGTGGCGGGGATACTGCTGCACAGGTCGTGCGCGGCCTTGGTCTGGCCCGAGCCGGAGATGTCGTCCAGCTCGCCTTCGACGGTCAGCAGCGCGGTGCTGGTGATGTCCTGGGGGCGGACCAGTTCGACCGTGCCGTCCACGCCGCGCACGTTCCAGGTGCCGTTGACCAGCTTGAAGTCCTGGAACACGGTGGCGATGGTTTCCAGGTAGTAGTGCGCGTCCATGTCGAGCACGGCGTTGTATTCGTCGTAGAACTTGCGGTGCACTTCCACGCTCACGTCGTCACCCTTGACCAGATCCTTGAAGTAGTCGAAGTGGCTCTTGGCATGGTGCTGCGGGTTCATGGCCACAAAGCCGGTGTGCTGCAAAAAGCCGGGGTAGACCTTGCGGCCCGCACCGGGGAAGCTGGCGGGGACCTTGTAGATCACATTGTTTTCAAACCACTCGTAGCCTTTGTTCATGGCCAGGTTGTTGACGGCGGTGGGCGACTTGCGCGCGTCGATGGGGCCACCCATCATGGTCATGGTCAGTGGCGTGGTTTCGCCGCGCGAGGCCATCAGCGATACGGCTGCCAGCACCGGCACGGTGGGCTGGCACACGCTCATCACGTGGCAGTTGCCGTAGATGCCTTGCAGGTGGCGGATGAACTCCTGCACGTAGTTGACGTAGTCGTCCAGGTGGAATTCACCTTCGCTCAGGGGCACCAGGCGGGCGTTCTTCCAGTCGGTGATGTAGACCTTGTGGTCCTTGAGCATGGTTTTGACGGTGTCGCGCAGCAGCGTGGCGTAGTGGCCGGACAGCGGGGCCACGATCAGCACAGCGGGCTGGCCCTTGAGCTGGGTGAGCGTGTGGATGTCGTCGGTGAAGCGCTTGAAGCGGCGCAGTTCGCAAAACGGCTTGTCGATCTCGACCCGCTCGTGGATGGCCACCTGGGTGCCGTCTACCTCGATGGTCTGCAGGCCAAAGGCGGGTTTTTCGTAGTCTTTGCCCAGGCGGTACAGCAGGTCGTAACCGGCGGAGACGCGCTGCGACATGGCGTTTTTGCCCAGTGGCGAGAGCGGATTGCTGTAGAGCTTGGAGGCGGCTTGCGCAAAATCAGCAAACGGCTCCATCAAAGAGCGTTGGGTTTCGTAGATTTGGTAGAGCATGGCGACCTAAACGTGGGAAGAACGTAAGAAGAATTGTTGCAGTGCAATATAGCAGTGGATTGGCTAAATAAATTGGAGTAGTAACACCAATATGGAGCGCACTAATGCCCGTTATGGGGATGAAATTGCACGGAAACAGGCGCTTTGTGAACCCTTTGTAAGGGCCGAAACTGTTTGCACAGTGGGGCCCATTGCTTACACCAAACTGGCAAGCGGGTGCGCGCCAGTGTGCCGGGGCTGGAAATGGGCCTCTATCCAGGCCGGTGTCACATCGGCCAGCCGCCCGGGCATCCAGCGCGGATTGCGGTCTTTGTCCACCAGCAGGGCGCGCACGCCCTCGGCAAAATTGGGGTGGGCGCAGCAGCCCAGCGACACCGTGTGCTCCAGCCGAAACACCTCTGCCAGCGACAAATGCAGGCAGCGCTGCCACAGCGCGAACGCCAGCGCCGCGCTGGTCGGGCAGCCCTGGGTGTAGGCAGCGACTGCGCCAGCCAGCCAGGGGGCGTCGGTCTGCAGGCCGCGCAGCCGGGTGTCGATATCCAATAGATCGTCGCCCGCCATCAGCTGCTGTATCTGGTCGAAATGGGTACGCACTGGCGATGCGGGCAAGGCGACTGCGGCCTGTTGCGCCAGCAGCCGGGACAGGCTGGAGCGGTTGTGCCGCGCATCCTGCGTCCACGGGGCCTGGGCCATGGCTTGCAGCACTGCCGCTTTGTCGGCATGCGGCAGGGCGTGGTCGGCCAGCCCGCAAAACAGCGCGTCGGCGGCATTCAGCGGCGCGCCCGTCAGCGCCAGAAACAGGCCGACCCGCCCCGGCATGCGCCGCAGAAACCAGCTACCACCCACATCCGGGTACAGGCCGATGCTGACCTCGGGCATGGCCAGGCGGCTGCCGGGCGTGGCCACCCGGTGCGACGCGCCCGCCATCAGCCCCAGGCCGCCGCCCATCACAATGCCGTGGCCCCAACACAGAATGGGCTTGGGGTAGGTGTGGATGCGGTGGTCCAGCGCGTACTGGGTGGTGAAAAAATCCTGCACGGCAGTGACCGGATCGCCGCTGCCACCCACCAGGGCCTGGTGCATGTGGCGCAGGTCGCCGCCCGCGCAAAAGGCCTTGTCGCCGCTGGCCTGCAGCACGACCCCGGCCACCGCCGGGTTGGCGGCCCAGTGCGCCAGTTGCGCGGTCAGGGCCTGCACCATGCTGGGCGACAAGGCGTTCAGCGCCGCCGGTGCGTTCAGCGTCGCCAGGCCCCAGTGCAGGCCGCCCTGGGTGGGCAAGGTGTCAAAAAGTACGGCGGGGGTGGGGGAAATAGGGGTCAAAGGTTTACTACGGTTTTGATAGCTGCTACCGCCTATCGGATGGGCGCTAGAGGCATTTTATGTACAAATTCAGGAAAAGTGTGTCGTAGGGCTATGGCGCCGCTTACAGCAGCCCAGAGGCAATATTGATCGTCAGCGCCAACAGGGTGGTGTTGAACAGGAAGGCCAGTACGCAGTGCAGCACCCCGGTGCGGCGCATGGCCGAGGTGGTGAAGTTCACGTCCGCCGTCTGGCCCGAGGTGCCGATGACGAAGGCGAAGTAAATAAAGTCGCCGTAGTCCGGCTGCTCGGTGCCGGGAAACAGCAGCCCATCGGGCCGCTTTCGGGCCCGGTTGGAATAGAAGTCGTGGGCGTAGTGCAGCGCAAACATCACGTGGGTGAAAGCCCAGGAGGTGGCAATCGTGAGGGTGACCAGCGCGATGTGGGCGTAGCGCAGGCTGCCATGCATGTCTTTCACCACCGCCAGCTCGGCCACGATGGCCCCCAGCGTGGCCAGCGCGGCCAGCACCACCATGGCCAGCACGGTGCGCCGTCCCTCGTCCTGTTGCTGGGCCCGCATGCGCATCTGGTCGTGGTCGGCCTTGACCATCATGTGCACCGCCAGCAGCAGGTACAGGCAGGCAAACACGTTCCAGCCGATGACCAGCCGGGTCACGTTGAGCAGGCCCGGCACCCCCGCCAACCCCAGGGTGGCCAGCACACCCACCAGCCCGGCGGCAAACAGGCGGGGCCGGACGCGGAAGTGGCGAAACAGCAAAAAGCGGGGCAGGGGATGCATCGGCGCGATTCTAGCCACGCACATCTTGCGCTGGCGGCGCTTTACGGGGCCTTTGCGGTGCAGAAAATGCAGACCGCTGCGCTACCATCCTGTTACCCAATCAACCAGGCGGCACACCAGGATGGATAGCGACAACACAGTGAAATCCTCCGACCGGGCTGCGCGACCCCGGCGTTCCGGTGCCCGGCCGCGTGCACCGGGCATCCGCTGGTCGGTGGGGCTATGGGCCCTGGGGCTGGCCGCCCTGGGCCTGTTTCTGGTGCTGCACTACCCGGTGGCACCCTGGGCCGCCAGCCTGCTGTTTGTAGTGTGCTGCGTGGCCTTTTTTGTCTGGCCCGACAGCTGGCTGATCGCCGTGCCGCTGCTGCTGCCGCTGGTCGGCTTTGCGCCCTGGACGGGCTGGATCACCTTTGAAGAACTGGACCTGCTGGTGCTGGCCGCAGCGGTGGGCGGCTATGCGCGGCTGGCCTGGCCCTCGGCCCGGGCGGCACTGGTGGCCCGCCAGCCCCGCAGCTCGGCGGGTGCGTGGTTGATGCTGCTGCTGTTTGCGGCCTCGACCTTGGTGGCCATGCAGCGCGGCTTTGCCGATGCGGGCGGCTTCAGTCTGGGCTGGTTCCAGGGCTACCACGAGCCCATGAACAGCCTGCGCCTGGCCAAAAGCTTCTTTCTGGCGCTGCTGGTGATGCCCTTGTGGCGGGCTGCGGTGGTGCGCCGTGGCGCGCAGGCCCCGACCTGGCTGGCTGCGGGCCTGATGCTGGGGCTGGCGGCTGCCTGCCTGACCACCGTGTGGGAGCGCATGGCCTTTGTGGGCCTGTTCAATTTTTCTACCGACTACCGCACCACCGGTTTGTTCTGGGAAATGCACGTGGGCGGTGCGGCGCTGGACGGGTTTTTGGCCTTGCTGGTGCCGTTTGTGCTGCGCGAGCTGTTTGTGGCCCACTCGCACCGTAGCTGGGCTGCCGTGGTGGCCTGCCTGGGCTTGGCGGGCTACGCCTGCCTGACCACTTTTTCGCGCGGGGTGTATCTGGCCGTGCCCGTCGGAATGGCGGTGACGGCGGCGCTGTGCCTGCTCAGCGCGCGCCGCCAGCTGCGCCGGGCAGGGGCCGGTAATGGCGATAAAAAAAGTGCCGCTCCGCTGGCCGCGCCCAAGCCCAGCCTGGGCGCGGGCGCGCTGTTGGTGCTGCTGTTTGGCGGGGCGATTCTGTGGACCTTTCCGTCCAGCGGCTACCGGGGCCTGCTGGCCTTGTTGGGAGCGGCTGCGGTGGCCCTGCCGCTGGCCGGTGTGCTGCGGCGTTTCAAGGCGGTGGACTGGATGGTCGGGCTGGTCGCCGGGGTACTGCTCAGCCTGGCGCTGTGGGCCGGGGCCATGCTGGGCTCCAAAGGCTCGTACGTAGGCTACGGTGCCTGCCTGCTGTTGACCCTGGCCTTGCTGTGGGCCAGCCGCCCTGCCGCTGTGGTGCTGCCGGGCAAGCGGGTGCGGGTGGGTCTGGCGGCGCAGCTGGCCTTGGCGGGCTTCATGGCCGTGCTGGTGGGCGCGGGCCTGGTGGCCCAGCATTGGGGTTATGCACGCGGGGGGGATGCCATGCTGCCGGTGCTGGTGGGCTTTTTGCTGCTGGCGCTGCTGGCCGGTGCCGCGCCCAAAGCCGTGTGGCCCACCAGTGTCCGCTGGCATGCCACCACCTGGGCGGGCATGGCCATGGTGGGCGGCATCGTGAGTATTTTTGGCGGTGGCGCGTACATGAGCGAGCGCTTTTCCACCACCAGCAGCGACATGGACAACCGCGTGGCCCACTGGACGCAGGGCTGGAACATGCTGACCGCCCCGCTGGACCCGGTGCTGGGTAAAGGCATGGGACGTTACCCGGCCAGCTATTTCCTGACCGGTGCCGCCACCGAGCACCCGGGCGACTACCGGCTCAAGAGCGAGGACGGCAACACCTACCTGGTGCTGGGCGGCGGCAAGCAAAAGTACATGGGCTGGGGCGAGATCCTGCGTGTGTCGCAGCGCATCCGGTCCCCGCAGGGCCCCGTCAGCGTGGCCCTGCGGGTGCGCACGGCGAACGAACTGGGCCTGCACCTGGAGGTGTGCGAGAAGCACCTGCTGTACAACGGCGGCTGCTTTCTGGCGGGCAAAGGCGTCAAGCCCATGCCCGGCGTGTGGCAGGACCTGCGCATCCCCCTGGCGGGCAACGGCCTGTCGGGTGGTGACTGGTACGCGCCCCGGCTGGTGGCGTTTTCCATCGCCACCGACACCCCCCTGGCGCTGCTGGACGTAGACAACATCCAGCTGCTCGGCCCGGACGGCCGCCAGCTGCTGGACAACGGCGACTTCTCTGCGGATATGCAGCGCTGGTTCTTCTCCAGCGACCGCAACCACATGCCCTGGCATATGAAGAATGTCTTCATGAACGTGCTGTTTGACCAGGGCGGCGTGGGCCTGCTGCTGTTTTCGGCCATGCTGCTGGCGGCCCTGTGGCGCGTGTCTGTGGGCACCGCCAAGGACCACCCGCTGGCACCGGGCATCGCCGGTGGCCTGGTCGGTTTTGTGGTGGTCGGCCTGTTCGACAGCCTGGTGGATGTGCCACGGCTGGCCTTTGTGTTCTATGTAGTGTTGCTGCTGGGCCTGACGGTGCGCCAGGCCACCGCCCCCCGGTCGCCCGCGCCCAGCCGTTCCATGCCGGTATGAAAAGCCTGCGCCTGCGCATCCTGGGCGTGCTCGCCCTGTTGTTGTGCGTGGTGGGCGCGGCCAGCTTTGTGGCCAGTTCGGCTCTGATGGACCGCAGCCTGGCGGCCTACGAGGAGCGGGCGGGGGTCGACCAGTTTTTGCGCGTCGATCTGGGCTTGAACCAGGAGGTCAACGCGCTGATGCGCACCGTGGTCGACTACGGCATGTGGGACGAGAGCGCGCACCACCTGCAAAAAGCCAATCGCCAGTTTCTGTGGGAAATCTTTACCACCGATGCCTTGCGCAATCTGGATGTGGACTACGTGGCCTTTCTGACGCTGGACGGCAAACTGCACTCCAGCGTAGACGTGCGCCGGGGCCTGGTCGAGTCGCTGCTGGACAGCGACCCGGTGGTGGTCGATGCCATGGGCTCGGTGCTGAGTGTGCCCCTGGCGGTGCGCGAACAAGGCGGCCACTTCAAGATGTGGCTCAACGGCGGGCCGGTATTGCTGGGGTTCAGCCCGGTGCGCCTGCGCGAAGTGGGCTCGCCCACGGTGGGCTGGGTGCTGATGGGCCGCGAATGGAGCGCCGCCCGGCTGTCGCGGCTCATGCAGCTCACCGGCAGCCGCTTCGGCCTGCAAGCGGTGGCCCAGGGCGCAGCCGTCGGCAGTACCGGCACCCTGTCCGACTCCCGGGGCACCAGCGCGCTGCGCCTGGTGGTCGAGGCACCGCAGGCCCTGGCGGCCCAAAAAACCACTGGCAAACACCTGCTGCTGGCCAACGCCCTGGTGCTGGTGGTGCTGGGCATGGTGGCCGTAGTGGTGCTGCTGGACCGGCTGGTGCTCAAACGGCTGGGCCAGTTTTCACAACTCGCGCGCAGCCAGCGCAGCACCCACGCCGCGCTGCTGCAACCCTGGCCGGTGCGCGGCAACGACGAACTCGACGACCTGGCCCTGTCGCTCAACAGCATGGTGTCGGCCCTGGATGCCGCCCACAAAGGGCTGGAGCGCGACGTGCGCACCGACGCGCTGACCGACCTGGGCAACCGCCGCCTGCTGTACGAGCAGCTCGACCACCTGCTGGCCCTGCAGCGCCGCCAACCCGGGCTGACGCTGGCCGTGCTGCTCATCGACCTGGACGACTTCAAGCTCATCAACGACTCGCTGGGCCACGAAGCGGGCGACTTTTTGCTGGTGGAAGTCGCCCGCTCGCTGCAGCAACTGGTGCGCGCCAGCGACGTGGTGGTGCGCCTGGGCGGTGATGAATTTGCGCTGCTGTACGTGGCCCAGGCCGACGCGCTGGGCGTGCGCCGCTTTGCCGAACGGGTGCAGGAAACCATCGCCCAGACCCGCGTCTACCAGGGCTCCAACCTCACCGTAAGCTGCTCCATCGGGGTCAGCTACGCCACCGGCCAGGCCGACAAAGACAGCCTGATGCGCAATGCCGACCTGGCCATGTACGACGCCAAACAGCAGGGCAAGGGCCGCTGCAGCTTCTACGCCGAATCCATGCTGGGCAATGTGCAGGAGCGCATGCTGCTGGAACAACAGCTGCGCGAATGCCTGCGGCTGGACCAGCTGGAGGTGTGGTTCCAGCCCATCGTCGATGTGCGCACTGGCAGCGCCCCCATGCTCGAAGCCCTGGCCCGCTGGCAGCTGGACGACGGCAGCTTTTGCCCGCCTGCCAAGTTCATCCCGGTGGCGGAAGAATCCGGCCTCATCATCGCCCTGGGTATGGCCATCGCCCGCAAAGTGGTGGCCGCCATGCCCGCGCTGCTGGCGCTGAACCCGCAGCAAATCGCCAACATCAACCTGTCGGCCAAGCAACTGGCCAGCACCACCCTGGTAGAAGAAATGTGCGCCCTGGTCGACAGCCAGGGCGTGCCCCGGGCCTGCGTGCACTTCGAACTGACCGAATCGGCCGTGGCCAAAGACGTGGAACTGGCCAGCCTGCACATGCACGCCCTGGCCCAAGCCGGGTTCCACCTGCACCTGGACGACTTCGGCACCGGCTACTCGTCCCTGCACCGCCTGCAGACCCTGCCGTTCTCCACCCTCAAACTCGACCGCTCGTTTGTCATCCAGCTAGGCCAGGGCGATGCCCGGATTGCCAAGGTGATCCTGGCGCTGGGGGCTGAGTTGGGGATGGATGTGATTGCCGAGGGGATAGAGACGGAGCTGGAGCACAGCCGCCTGTGCGATCTGGGTTGCCATTTCATGCAGGGTTATTGGCATGCGCGGCCTATGCCGTTGGGGGAGGTGTTGGCGTGGTTGGAGGGGAGGGTGGTCAGGTCGTAGGTAATTGCTACATTTACCGTAGCTACTCGTGCTGGTGAGATAAGCGTGAGGGGGCTGTTTGATGCGGAATTTACGCCCGCTCTTTTTGCGTGTTCGTATTGGAAGTACGCTAGGCGCACCAGGAGGTGTGGAGGATGTTGCAAAGGAAGGTCTGACTCTGGGCTCCACTTGCTTTGCGACCGTTCTCGTTTTTGAAGTTGTGCATGCCGCCAGCGCCGCTGGCCGGGATGTGCCCCCGGCAGTGCAGTAACTTTCTTTTGCTTGGCCAAAAGAACGTCACCAAAGAAAAGGCCACCCCCACTGCCAGCGCCCCGCCGCTATCGCGTCGGGGAACCTGCGGTGCGCGCTTTGGGCGGGGTCTGGCTAAACTCGCTGCGCTCAAACAGACGCCAGCCCTGATCCGCCCAAAGCTGTGCTCCTCGGCGCATTGCAGAGGGGGACCCCGGGGAGCGGGATCGGCCCGGCGGTGCCGGGCATCGCGCCTAAGGCGCGAGGTGCCCCCACCCTGGCCCTCCCCCTGTGGGGGAGGGAGAAATGCCGGATGTGCACCGCGGTACGTACGGGTGTCACTGCCTGGCTTCTTCCCCCGCCGGGGGAAGGCAGAGAACCTGCCAGGGTCAAGTCTTGCAATGAAAAACCTGATCTTGGGCTTTTATGGATATGGCAATGCAAGACCTGACCCTTGCTTTCCTCTTGCTTTCCTTGACCCCCACGCCGTTTGCTCAGCTCCGTGACCCTCAGCTCCTCACTGCCCATTTGGCGGCCCCGAGCTCGGCCTGCAAGAGCAATAGCGCTTCATCGTGGTTTAGGCCCCTCCTTCGATGCAGCGTGCTTCGAGCCACTTTGCCCGTTGGCAAGTGAGTAATCCGCACGCAACTGTCCGTATGAACCACCATTCGGCTGTCTATAGAAAACTCTTGCCGAAAGTATTCAACACGCATGTCAGTCGGATCAACTAGTGCTACACCTTCCGGCTGCCCCCTAATTATCCGAACGTTTGACTTTTGAAGTACAAAAGAGTGAAGTTCTTGCAACAGCACGCGGAACTGCTCGGCATTCATTGGAGTAGTCAGTTTCACAGCGACGCTGAGAATATCGCCTTCGGCATTCGCACATAACTCGTCGATGATCTCTATGGAACCAAGGTCCGGACAGGTTCGAGCACAGGCCCGCAGCAGGTGCCCCAGCCATTCGGAGTCAGGTTGGTCGGGGGATGCCAATATGTAAACTTCAGGCAGACGTGGGCGATTAGTCATAACGAGACATTCTCCGCGAAGCCTCTGGCTCAAGCTGTATGTGTGCCGGGGTCAAGCAGGTGCCGACGCACTGCCGGGGTCACTGCCGGGGTCAAGTCTTGCAATGACGCACTGCCTGGGCTGCCACTTCATACCGAGCTATTGGCATCCGCGGCCCATGCCGTTGACGGACGTGTTGGGGTGGATGGAGGGGAGGGTGGTCACACTGTAAGCATTTACTCTATTTTTTATAGCAATAAATAATTATCCGATCGGCGGTAGCTGCCTTTTTGGCGCTGAATTTTGGCCGGTGGAGTTAGCGCCAACGCCCCCCAGTTCGCGACCGGCGCGATGCCCGGCAAAGCCGGGCCGATCCCGCATCCGGGGTCCCCATCTGTATGCGCCGAGGAGCACAGTTTTGGGCGGATCAGGGCTGGCGTTGTTTGAGCGCCAGCGAGTTTAGCCAGACCCCGCACAAAGCGAAGCACCGCAGGTTCCCGCAGCGCCAGCGGAGGGCGCAGACAGTTGGGGCGCCTTTCTTTTGGTTACTTTTCTTTTGCGCAAAAGAACAAGTGACTGCGCCGCCGGGCGCAACTCCCGGCCGACGATGCTGGCAGGCACCCAGAGCCCGCCAATCCACAAGTATTTGCTATATTATTGGTAGCTGTAAAGGCGTATTCAATCAGCGGTGGTGGCCTATTTGATGCTGAATCCCGGCCAACTCATCCAGCGTATTCGCATTGGCAAACGCAGCCGCCTCGCCAAACGGCACCCGCTCGCAATGGTGCTGCGCCATCCACTGCCCGACCTTGCGGCCACCGGCGGCTAGAAACTGCGCCAGGCTGCCCTGTAGCTCGGCGCGCAGCAGGCAGAACACGGGCTGCAGGCGCTGCACACCGAGGTCGTCGGGCGCAGTAGCGACCACGATGTCGGCCTCCACGGCGGCCAGGCGTTCCACCAGATCCAGCGGAAACAGCGGTGCGTCGCAGGGTACGGTGGCCAGGTACGGAGTCGTGCAGTGGGTCAGCCCGGCCAGCATGCCGGCCAGTGGCCCGGAGAATTCGGCATCGGCATCGGCATCTGGCCACACCGGCACGCCAAACAAGGCATAGGCATCCAGGTGGCGGTTGGCACTCAGCATCACCCCCCCCACCTGGGGCCGCAGCCGTTCCAAAGCGTGCAGCGCCAGCGGCTGGCCGTGGAAATCCTGCAAGCCTTTGTCCACCCCTCCCATGCGCGTGCCCCGGCCTCCGGCTAAGACAAGGCCTGTGAGGGCGTGCTTCATGCGGCGGGCCGCCGCATCAGGGTGTAGTCGCAGCCCGTCACGGGTTCGGCAAAGACCCCCAGGGTGGCAAAGCCCAGCCGGGCGTAGAAGCGGATGTTGCGCGGCTCGAAGGTTTCAATGTAGCTGCCGACACCCGCAGCGTCGGCCTCGGCCAGCGTGGCCTGCAACAGCCGTGCGCCCAGACCGGTGTTCTGGGCGGCGGGGGCAATGCCCAAAATGGACAAATACCAGTCGCTGCCATCCACCAATGCCTCGGCACGCGGGCCCATGAAGCAGACGATGCGGTGGTAGTTTTTTAGGCCCTGGGGACCGAGAGCGGTGGCGAGAAAGTGGGCTTTGGCGGCGCTGTCTGCCGCTTGCTGGGCAGGTGCGCCCGGCAGCAGCCACAGGGCTACGCCCTGCGTGGGGTCGGGGGCCAGCACGCAGCGCCCACTGCGCGCCGCCTCGTCCTGGGCATACGCCAGGTAGCGGGCCAGGGTGGTGCGGCGCTGTGCTGCGTCATGGGCAAAGTCGGTGGTGATGGCCGCGTAGAACGGGTCGTTGCGCAGTGCGTCTACCAGCGCGGGGATGCAAGAAGAAGGCAGCAACACCGTCAACCACCGATATAGCTCATCTCCACCCGCTTGGCTCCCGTGCCGGTATCAAAGGGCAGGGCGGCGCGCAGGGCGGAATAGCGGTCGCTGCGGCCTTGCCAAATGCCTTGGAGGGCGGCGGCCAGGTGGTCGTCGGTGGAATCGCCACGCAGCAGACTGCGCAGGTCGTGGCCCTGGGTGGCGAATAGGCACAGGTACAGCTTGCCGTCGGTGGACAGGCGGGCGCGGCTGCAGTCGGCGCAGAAGGCCTGGGTCACGCTGCTGATCACGCCCACCTCGCCGCTGCCGTCGGCATAGGCCCAGCGCTGGGCGGTTTCGCCGGGCGCGGCAGGGGCAAGAGGGCGCAGCGCCCACTGGGTTTGCAGGGTTTGCAGCACCTCGCGGGAGGGCACGACCTGGTCCATGCGCCAGCCGTTGGTGGCGCCCACGTCCATGTATTCGATGAAGCGCAGGGTGCTGCCGCTGCCTTTGAAGTGCCGGGCCATGGGCAGGATTTCATGGTCGTTGGTGCCGCGCTGCACCACCATGTTGAGCTTGATATCGGCCAACCCGGCTTTGTGCGCGGCCTCCAGCCCGTCCAGCACGTCGCGCACCGGGAAGTCCACGTCGTTCATTTTGCGAAAAACGGTGTCGTCCAGCCCGTCCAGGCTGACGGTCAGGCGCTGCAGGCCTGCGTCTTTCAGGGCCTGGGCCTTGCGGGCCAGCAGCGCGCCGTTGGTGGTGAGCGTGAGGTCCAGCGGCTGGCCATCGGGGGTGCGCAGGGCGGCCAGTTGCGCAATCAAGACTTCGATGTTTTTGCGCAGCAACGGCTCGCCGCCGGTGAGGCGGATCTTGCGCACGCCCTGGGCCACGGCGACGCGGGCGACGCGGGTGATTTCCTCGAAGCTGAGCAGCGCGCTGTGCGGCAGGTAGGGGTAGTCTTTGTCGAACACCGCCTTGGGCATGCAGTAGCTGCAGCGGAAGTTGCAGCGGTCGGTGACGCTGATGCGCAGGTCGTGCAGGGGGCGGTGCAATTGGTCCAGCAGCGGGCCGTCCACCGGCGTGGCAGAGCGCAGGGCCTGTGTGGCTTGATTGCGCTGGTCCAGCAGGGGGATGACGCGGTGGACCATGGCTTTAGAACGACAGTGCTACAGGCTGGCCGGGAGCAGGGGCGTGCATGCTGCCGATCTGCGCGGCCTGCGCAAATCCGGCATCGGCAAAGGCGGCCAGCACGGCGGGGGCGGCATCCAGGCTGCAACTGACCAGCAGGCCGCCGCTGGTTTGCGGGTCGGTGACCAGGGCCTTGAGCCAATCGGTGCCGCTCCACTGCACCTGGCCGCCGTAGCCTTCCCAGTTGCGGGCCGAGGCACCGGTGGCAATGCCTTGCTGGGCGAAGGCCACGGCGCTGGCGATCAGGGGCAGGGCGTTGGCATCCACCTGGGCCGACAGGCCGGAGCCGCGGCACATCTCCAGCAGGTGCCCGGCCAGGCCGAAGCCGGTCACGTCGGTCATGGCGTGCAGGCCATCGATCTGCGCCAGGGCAATGCCGACCTTGTTGAGCTGGGTGGTGTGGTGCAGCATTTCGGCGTAGCCGTCTGCGTTTAGCAGGCCTTTTTTCAGGGCCGCCGACAAAATGCCCACGCCCAGGGGCTTGCCCAGCACCAGCACGTCGCCCGCGTGGGCATCGGCATTGCGGCGCACCTTGTCGGGGTGCACCAGGCCCAGGCCGACCAGGCCGTAAATGGGTTCCAGCACGTCGATGGAGTGGCCGCCTGCGATGGGGATGCCCGCCTCGCGGCACACCGCAGCGCCTCCGGCCAGCACCTGGCCAATCACCTCGGGTGGCAGCTTGGCAATCGGCATGCCCACCAGGGCCAGCGCCAGGATGGGGGTGCCGCCCATGGCGTAAATGTCGCTGAGCGCATTGGTGGCGGCGATGCGGCCAAAGTCATAGGCATCGTCCACGATGGGGGTGAAAAAGTCGGTGGTGGCCACCAGCGCCTGGGTGGCGTTAAGGCGGTACACGGCGGCATCGTCGCTGGTCTCGGTGCCCACCAGCAACTCGGGCGGCACCAGGCCTTGGGGTGCGCGTGCCAAAATCTCGGCCAACAAGCCGGGGGCAATCTTGCACCCGCAGCCGCCACCGTGCGAAAACTGGGTCAATGCAATGGGTTCTGATGTCTGGGTCATAGGTATGCCGATTGTGCCAGCCGAGGTTTTTCTGTGAGAGCCCCTACTACGGTCAAGGACCGGCAAGCCTTCCACACGCTGATCGACGCGCGCTCGCCCGCCGAGTACGCCATCGACCACATTCCTGGTGCCATCAACTGCCCGGTGCTGGACGACGCGCAGCGCGTGGTGGTGGGCACGCTGTACAAGCAGCAGGGCGCTTTCGAGGCCCGCCGCGTGGGCGGGGCTATGGTGGCCGAAAACCTGGCCAAGCATCTGCGCGAGAAGTTTGCCGATAAACCCGCCAAGTGGACCCCGCTGGTCTACTGCTGGCGCGGCGGCATGCGCAGTGGTTCGATGGTGACCTGGATGCGCATGGTGGGCTGGGACGCGCAGCAGCTGCAGGGCGGCTACAAGGCCTGGCGACGCTTTGTGATCGACGCGCTGGAAACGCAATGCCCCACGCTGCCCTTGCGGGTGCTGGTGGGTGCCACGGGTAGCGCCAAGACCAGCGTACTGCACGCCTTGGCCGCCCAGGGCCACCAGGTGCTGGACCTGGAAGGCTTGGCCGTTCACAAGGGTTCCATCCTGGGCGCGGTGCCGGGCCAGGCCCAGCCCTCGCAAACCGCGTTTGAAACCGGCCTGGCCCATGTGCTGGAGAAATTAGACCCGAATCGCCCGCTGTACGTGGAGGGCGAAAGCCGCAAGATCGGCCGCCTGACCCTGCCCACCCCCCTGGTGCTGCGCCTGCGCGCCAGCCCCTGCATCGAGATCCGCGCCACCCCGCAGGCGCGGCTGGACTACCTGCTGCGCGACTACGCCTACCTGGGCGATGCTCCGCAGGCGCTGGCCGACAAGCTGGGCCTGCTCAAGGACCTGCACGGTCGGCAGGTGATAGAGCGCTGGCAGGGCTGGGCGATGGATGGGGACCTGCACGCACTGTTTGCCGAGTTGATGGGCCTGCACTACGATCCGCATTACACGCGCTCGCAAAGCAACAACTTCAGCGCCTGGGCCAGCCGCC
The DNA here is from genome assembly GCF_056521425.1 of Rhodoferax sp. LS1P39. Taxonomy (NCBI): domain Bacteria; kingdom Pseudomonadati; phylum Pseudomonadota; class Betaproteobacteria; order Burkholderiales; family Comamonadaceae; genus Rhodoferax; species Rhodoferax sp. LS1P39. The sequence goes on from NZ_JBWMAV010000004.1 coordinate 96,726, forward strand.
AGACGCTGGAAACCGATGATCTGACGCAGACCGGGGTGGATGCGTTGGCGCACAAGGTGGCCGGATTGCCGTAGCCGGGCAATTCCCCTGTTGGCAGCCTGGGGCTAAGCCATTTATTTGCAGCATCTGCTTACAAAACTGTAACATTGGACACATATTGCACGGAGCCACGCACGCGTGGTGAATCGCCTATGTCGCATCCGCAAAAACCAGCGTTGCAACCCGCTCTGCGCCCCTCGCGCGCCGCACTGTGGGGGGTCTTGGCAGTGTGGTGCGGCTCCACCCTGGCGGGGATGTGGTGGCTGAACCCGGTCAGCCCTGCCACCTTGTCGGTGTGCAGCAGTCCCACTCCTTCTTTTTCTGCCACCCCGGTGGCCCGCTAGCATGGCTGCGGTGTCCGAGCGCGAGCTGGGCTACTACCGCTACGCGCACCGGTTGATGCTGGGCGTGGCCGGGCTGCATTTTCTGGCCTGCATGGGCATGGCGGCGGCCACCGACACCTGGGGCCTGCTGCTGTGGGTGGGTTTGCCCGCGGTGCTGGTGCCCTGGTGGATCAGCCACTACTACCCCACCGAACTGGTGTCGCGCATGGCCATGGCCCTGGGCTTCATGGCCTTGACCGGCCTGGTGATCCAGCAGTCGGGCGGGGATCTGGAGGCGCATTTCAGCTTTTTTGTGATGCTGGCGGCGCTGGTGGTGTACTGCGATTGGCGGCCCCTGGTGCTGGCCACCGGGGCCATCTTGGTACACCACATCCTGTTTTTGCTGCTGCAACCGCTGGGCTGGGGGATTGTGGTGTTCAACGACGGGCGCACGCTGCTGGGCGGGCGCTCGGTCTGGGGCCACGCGCTCATCGTCTGCGCCGAGACCGCGGTGGTGGCCTTTGTGGCCATGCGCCTGAAAGCCATGCTGCTGGACTCGTACAAGGTGTCGGATGCCGTGCTGCGCATTGCCGACGGCCAGCTCGACACCCTGCTGGACCCGGCCGAGGTGCGCAACTCCAGCATGCTCACCGCCATAGACACCATGCAAAAGCGCCTGGTCCGCATGGTGTCCGAGCTGCAACACGCCCGCGCGCTGGCCGAAGACGCGGCCGCCGCCAAAAGCATGTTTCTGGCCAATATGAGCCACGAAATCCGCACGCCCATGAACGCCATCATCGGCCTGTCGCACCTGGCCAGCCGTACCGAGCTGTCGGTGCGCCAGCGCGACTACATTGCCAAGATCGAGCGCTCGGGCCAGCACCTGCTGGGCATCCTCAACGACATCCTGGATTTTTCCAAAGCCGAGGCGGGCAAGCTGGAGATCGAGCACGCACCGTTCGAGCTGGATTCGGCCCTGCAAAACGTGGTGAATCTGATCGCCGAGAAAGCCAGCGCCAAGGGCCTGGAGTTGATTTGCGAGGTAGGCGCCAACGTGCCGCCGCACCTGCTGGGCGACCCGCTGCGGCTGGGGCAGATCTTGATCAACTACGCCAACAACGCCATCAAGTTCACCGAGCAGGGCGAGATCCACATCGCCGTGCGCCGCGTGGACCGGCTGGCCACCGACAGCGATGCCGAGCTGATGCTGCGCTTTGAAGTGCGCGACACCGGCATCGGCCTCACGCCCGAGCAGATGGGCCGCCTGTTCCAGAGCTTCAGCCAGGCCGACAACTCCACCACCCGCAAATTTGGCGGTACCGGCCTGGGCCTGGCCATCAGCAAAAGCCTGGCCGAGCTGATGGGCGGCGAGGTGGGCGTGGACAGCGTGGCGGGCCAGGGCTCGGTGTTCTGGTTCACCGCCCGGCTGGGCTGCGGCCTGCAGCAGCGGCGCACCCTGGTGCCCAGCATCGACGTGCGCGGCATGCGGGTGCTGGTGGTAGACGACAACCCCCACGCCTGCACCGTGCTGGCCGACATGCTCGACAGCATAGGCTTCAAGGTGCTGGCGGTGGAGTCGGGGGCCCAGGCCATCCAGGCCGTAATGGACGCGGCCACGGCCAGTCAGTACTTCGACGTGGTGATGATGGACTGGCAAATGCCGGGCATGGACGGGCTGGAGGCCGCCCGGCAGATCCGCGCGCTGGGCCTGGAGCGGCCACCGCAGCAGGTGATGGTGACCGCCTATGGCCGCGAGGAAATGGTGCGGGGTGCCGAAACTGCCGGTCTGCAAGACGTGCTGCTCAAGCCGGTGAACCCGTCGCTGCTGTTCGACACCATGATGCGCGTGGTGGGGGCCAGCACCGGTGCCGGGCAAACCTTGAGTATGCCGGTGGTCGCCGAGCTGCCCGACGCGGTTTACCAGCGCCTGCAGGCCTTGCGCGGGGCCCGCGTGCTGCTGGTGGAAGACAACGCACTCAACCAGCAGGTCGCCACCGAGCTGCTGGAAGATGCCGATTTTGTGGTGGACGTGGCCGGGGACGGCCAGCAGGCCGTGGACCGGGTGCAGGCCCAGCGCTACGACATCGTGCTGATGGACATGCAGATGCCGGTGATGGACGGCGTGACAGCTACGCGGCTGATCCGGCGTGATGCAACCTACCGCGACCTGCCCATCGTCGCCATGACCGCCAACGCCATGCAGGCCGACCGCGACCACTGCCTGGCCGCTGGCATGAACGGTTTTGTGACCAAACCCATCGAGCCCAACGCGCTGTGGCAGGCGCTGACCCAGTGGATTGCGCCGCGCCCGGGCCTGGGCGACGCGGCCCCGCGTGCACCGCGCACCGTGTTTGCGTCGGCCGATGTGCCCACCGAACCGGGCGAGACCTTGCCCGCCCACATCGAAGGCGTGGACACGGTGGCGGGCCTGCGCCGCATGGGTGGCAAAACCCCGCTGTACCTGAGCATGCTGCGCAAATTCAAGTCCACCCAGATCCCCGCCTGGGAGGCCCTGTGCCAGGCGGTAAGCAACGGCGACCTGGTCAGCGCCGAGCGTCTGGCCCACACCCTCAAAGGCCTGGCGGGCAACATCGGGGCCACGCGCCTGCAGGAAGCCAGTGGCGTGCTGGAAACCGCTTTGCGCGACCGTGCCGCGCCCGCCACCCTGCAGCCGCTGCTGCAGCAGACCCAGGCGCAACTGCGGCACCTGGTGGAGGTACTCGACCAGGCCTTGCCCGACCGGCGGGCCGAGCTGCCCAGCGCAGCGGCTGCACCGGTAGACCGCACGGAGTTGCACGCCCTGCTGGGCCAGCTGGAGGACTATCTGCAGGCCGACGATGCCGAGGCGCTGGCGGTACTGGCCCAGCACGGCCCGGCCTTGCGCGGGGTACTGGGGGCCGATTTCAGCACGCTGGAGGCCGCCGTGGCCGGGTTTTCTTTTGAAGAAGCCCGGGCCGTGCTGGTGCGTGTGCGGCAGCCGGTGGCGGAGTAGATTTTCAAAAATAATAGCTGCTTGTGCTTGTTGGATAAGCACGGAGTGCACTTTTTGTTACTATTTTCTGCCTCTATCCACTGTGCTAACCCTTGGTAAATCGGGTCTGCCAGCCCTCTACAATCGCCCCCGACACTTTGTCTGCAGCGCGTCCGCCTGGGCTCTGCACCTTGTCCCTCTTATTTTTTCTGGAGTACCCCCCAAATGTTTTCTTCTGACGACGACACCGACCATGGCGTAGTGCTGGCTATTTTGTTTGGCGTGGTGGCGGCCATCATCGGCCTGGTGATCGGTCTGGGCATCTACAAGACCCTGCCCAAATCCGGCGCGGCCCCCGCTGCCGTGGCCGCCGTGGAAGTGGTGGAGATGGATGGCGCCAGCGTCAAGGTGGTGGACGGCATCGTGAAGTTCTACTTCGCCACCGGCAAGGCCGACATTGCCGCCGGTGCCAACGAAGCCCTGGTCGAAGTCATCAAGCTGGCTGCCGATGGCAAGGCCGTGCGCGTCAGCGGCTTCCACGACTCCACCGGCAGCCTGGAACAAAACCAGGAACTGGCCAAGCAGCGTGCCATTGCCGTGCGCGACACCCTGGCCGCCCTGGGCGTAGCCGCCGACAAGATCGAACTGGTCAAACCCGAAGCCATGACCGGCACCGGCAGCAACGCCGAAGCCCGCCGCGTGGAAGTGGTGATCGTGCAATAAACCGCACTGCGCTCTTTAAAAAACCGCAGCACCTGCAAGGGCGCTGCGGTTTTTTTGTGGGCGGGTGTTTTACTGCAAAGCCCCCCAGCGCGGCACGGCGGGCTCGGCGGCGGCCCATTTCCAGCCGTTGAGCTGCAGGCAGATGCTGGTGGTGTACCACTGGGCGGCGGGCTGGTCGGGTGGCGCATCGTCCACCGCCACCGAAAAGGCCACATCGCGGCACTGGGCCAGGGGGGTGTCGAGGATGCGGGTGACCTGCAGCTCGCCATGTTTGTTGCCGTAAGGGATGCTGCGCTGCATGCGCCAGTCGCGCCGCGCACCGACCGGCAAGTTGCCCGCGATGGCGGCGATCAGGTCTTGCTCTTGCGCCTGCAGCGTGCGTGTGGCGTGCTGGATGCCTGCGTCGGTGGCCGCTTTCACACCGACGCTGACGGCAATGCCCACCGCCGGGTTGGCCGTGGCCGCGCCCGAGGTAATACCCGCCACCGCCACCGCCCCTGCCAGCCCGCCCACCGAACTGCACCCGGCCAGGGCCAGCGATGCGGCTACGGCAGCCCAGCGCAATGCCGTCATTGCAGCGCCCCCCAGCGTCCGGTGGCCGGTTCGGCCGAGGCCCATTGCCAGGTTTGGCCGTTGCGGCAGATGGTGGCCACGTAGAAGGCGCGGGGGAATTCGGAGATGTCGGTCATCTCCACCGAGAAAACGATCTCGCGGCAGTCCAGGCCCTTGCTGCCCACGTTGCCGATGACACGGCTCACAGTGACCTCGCCTTGTTCATCCACCTCCAGCGGGATCTTGTGGGTCATCTTCCAGCGCGCCACTTCGCCCACTTTCAGCGCCCCTGCTATCTGCGCAATGTGGTTTTGCTCCGCCTGGTGGGCGTTGCGCTGGGCCATTTGCAGCCCGGCCTGGGCCACAGCCTGCACCCCCACGCCGATGCCGGTGGCCACGGCGGCGTTGTTCGTCAGGGTGCTGGCCAGGGCCGCGCCGCCCATACCGGCGGTAACTCCGGTGCCTTCGCGCAGAAAAGAGCCGCAACCGGCCAGGCCCAAGGTGGCGGCGCAGAGCAGGGCGGTGGTGGCCCGTTGTAAAGAAATTGTTCGCATGCTGGAATTGCCTATAAAAACAAGTGCCTGTGCTTATTGGATAAGCGCAAGCAGCTATTAAGTTTATAGCGATTCAAGCCGATTTGGGTCTGGCTTACATCCCCTCACAAAAAAGCCCGGCAGGGCCGGGCTGGAGGGGTGGGGCAGTGTGACTTATTGCACGGAAACTTCCACCCTGCGCGCCTCGGCGGGCGGGCCATCGGCCTGGGTTTGGGCGGGCTTTTGCAGTTCGACCTTGTCCTCGGCTACGCCCAGGGCGGCTAGCGCATCGCGCACGGCCAGGGCGCGCTGCTTGGCCAGCTCTGCGTTTTTGGCCGGGTCGCCCGAGGCATCGTGGTAGCCGCTGACTACAGCCTTTTTGCCATCCGCCACGGCCTTGGCCACGTCGGCCAGCGCGGCGGCTGCGCCCTCGGCCACCTCGGCCTTGCCGGTGGCAAAGTAGAACTTCACCACACCATCCACCACCGCGATGGAGGCGCTGTCGCTCATGGCGGCCACCGGGGCCGATGCATTCATGGCCGGGGCCGCGGCTGCGGCGGCGGCCATCGGTGCGCTGCCGCCGTGGATCTGCATCACCAGCGGCACGATCAGCAGGGCTACGATGTTGATGATCTTGATCAGCGGGTTGACGGCCGGGCCTGCGGTGTCCTTGTACGGGTCGCCCACGGTGTCGCCGGTGACGGCGGCCTTGTGCGTCTCGCTGCCCTTGCCGCCGTGGTGGCCGTCTTCGATGTACTTCTTGGCGTTGTCCCAGGCCCCGCCGCCAGTGCACATGCTGATGGCCACAAACAGGCCGGTGACGATGGTGCCCATCAGCAGCCCGCCCAGCGCCGCCGGGCCTAGCAGCAGGCCCACCACAATCGGCACCACCACCGGCAGCAGGCTGGGCACCATCATTTCCTTGATGGCTGCCGTGGTCAGCATGTCGACCGCTTTGCCGTACTCGGGCTTGGCCGTGCCTTCCATGATGCCGGGGATGTCGCGGAACTGGCGGCGCACTTCCACCACCACGCTGCCCGCAGCGCGGCCCACGGCCTCCATCGCCATCGCGCCAAACAGGTAGGGAATCAGGCCGCCGATGAACAGGCCGATGATGACCATCGGGTTGCTCAAATCAAAGCTGATGGCGTGGCCGTAGGCTTCCAGCTTGTGGGTGTAGTCGGCAAACAGCACCAGCGCGGCCAGGCCTGCGGAGCCGATGGCGTAGCCCTTGGTGACGGCCTTGGTGGTGTTGCCTACGGCATCCAGCGGGTCGGTTACGTCGCGCACGCTTTTCGGCATTTCGGCCATTTCGGCAATGCCGCCCGCGTTGTCGGTGATGGGGCCATAGGCATCCAGCGCCACCACGATGCCCGCCATGCTGAGCATGGACGTGGCCGCAATCGCAATGCCGTACAAACCCGCCAGGTGGAACGACACCCAGATGGCGATGCAGACAAAAATCACCGGCCAGGCGGTGGAGCGCATGGACACGCCCAGCCCGGCAATGATGTTGGTGCCGTGCCCGGTGGTCGATGCCTGGGCGATATGCTGCACCGGGGCGTACTGCGTGCCGGTGTAGTACTCGGTGATCCACACCAGCGCGGCGGTGAGCACCAGGCCGACGGCGCAAGCGCCGTACAGCTTCATGGCCGCACCCGTGCCACCCAGCGCGTTGTCGGGCACCAGGGCCTGGGTGACGAAGTAGAACGCGATCAGCGACAGCACGCCCGCCACCGCCAGCCCCTTGTACAGCGCGGGCATCACGTTCTTCATGCCCGGCGAGGCCACCACAAAGAAGCAGCCAATGATGCTGGCCACGATGGACACGGCACCCAGCGCCAGCGGGTACACCACGGTGGCCGCGCCGCCACCGGAGGCCAGCAGCGCGCCCAGCACCATGGTGGCAATCAGCGTGACGGCATAGGTTTCAAACAGGTCGGCGGCCATACCGGCGCAATCGCCCACGTTGTCGCCCACGTTGTCGGCAATCACCGCCGGGTTGCGCGGGTCGTCTTCGGGGATGCCCGCCTCTACCTTGCCGACCAGGTCGGCACCCACGTCCGCGCCCTTGGTGAAGATGCCGCCGCCCAGCCGCGCAAAGATGGAGATCAGCGACGAGCCAAAGGCAAAGCCGATCAGCGGGTTCAGCCGCGCCGCCGTGGGTGCGCCATCGGGCACCAGAAACCAGTAAAAGCCGGTGACGCCCAGCAGGCCCAGCCCCACCACCAGCATGCCGGTGATGGCCCCGCCACGAAAAGCCACCGTGAGCGCCGGGCCAATGCCCTTGGTGGCCGCCTGGGCGGTGCGCACATTGGCCCGCACCGACACGTTCATGCCGATGAAGCCGCAAGCGCCTGACAGTACCGCGCCCACCACAAAGCCAATGGCCGAAAGAGAGTCGAGGAACAGCCCGATCAGCACCGCCAGCACCACACCGACGATGGTGATGGTGCGGTACTGCCGGGCCAGGTAAGCCGCTGCGCCGGTCTGGATGGCGGCGGCAATTTCTTGCATCCGCGCATTGCCTGCGTCTTGGGAAAGAATCCAGCTGCGGGCCCAAAAGCCGTAAGCCACCGCGATGAAGCCACAAATAAGCGCCAATATGAGCGCCGTGTTACCAGCCATAGGGTAGGTCTCCTGAGTCGTTGTCGCGAGGTGGGGACGCAACGCTAGCGAGGCCCCCGCTGCGTTGCTTCCTCGCAACCCCGGCAGAGCAGGGCGGTGATTGGCCAACCTGGGCAATATACGGTGCAAAGCTACACAAAGTCACACGGCTAGGGGTATGTCCTAGGCTGCTTTGGCGGGCTGTTTTTCTGTCAGGGCCGTGCCAGCGGGCTAGGGCAAAATAACCGACTGCGCAAAAACCCATTCATCCACTCCAAACTAAGAAGACAACCATGTCCCTGAACCAAGTCCCTCCTGGCAAGAACGCCCCCGACGCCTTCAACGTCGTGATCGAAATCCCGATGAACGCCGACCCGATCAAGTACGAAGTGGACAAAGAGTCCGGCGCGATTTTTGTGGACCGTTTCATGACCACGGCCATGCACTACCCCACCAACTACGGCTACGTGCCCCAGACCCTGAGCGGCGACGGCGACCCGGTGGACGTGCTGGTGATCACCCCGTACCCGCTGTTCCCCGGCGTGGTGGTGACCTGCCGCCCCATCGGCATCCTGATGATGGAAGACGAAGCTGGCGTGGACGGCAAGGTGCTGGCCGTGCCCACCGACAAGATTTTGCCCATCTACACCCACTGGCAAAAAATCGAAGACGTGAACCAGATGCGCCTCAAGGCCATCAGCCACTTCTTCGAGCACTACAAAGACCTGGAAAAGGGCAAGTGGGTCAAGGTGATCGGCTGGGAAGGCATTGATGCCGCCAAGAAGGAAATCACCGACGGCATGGCGAATTACAAAAAGTCCCTCGCCTAAGCCTTTTTAAGTGCCAAATCGGCACCTAGCGCCCATTCCATAGGCGCTAGGTGCTATTTTTTTGATAGTATTCAAATGAAAAGCAAACCCAGCAGCGGCGGCCTGGTCTATTCCACTGAAGCAGGCCGCATGTGCCCCGTCTGCCGCCAGCCCATCGCCCAGTGCACCTGCGGCCAAAAGCCTGCGCCCAAAACCGACGGCATCGTCCGCGTCTCGCGCGAAACCAAGGGCCGGGCAGGCAAGGGCGTGACCCTGGTGAAAGGCGTGCCGCTGGACGCTGTGGCGCTGACAGCCCTGGGCAAACAGCTCAAAGCCGCCTGCGGCAGTGGCGGCACGGTAAAAGACGGCGTGATCGAAGTGCAGGGCGACCACTGCGATACGGTGATCGGGCTGTTGCAGAAGCAGGGGTATACGGTCAAGCGCGCCGGAGGCTGATCTGCTCCATCACCCACGTCGCCCGCTGCGCTGTGTGCCCCGTGGACGGGTGGGTCAGCAGCCCGTCCATGTGCTTTTGCATGTTTTCGATGTGGAAGAACTGGATATTTTCGGGGTGGGCGATTTCCATACTTTGCGTGCCCTGGGCGTTGCGCAACTGCACCGGCTGCTCGCCGAAAACCGAGAAGCGGATCTCGCCCGCGTCGCCGTGGATGACCACCTCGTCCAGCGCCTGTGCTGCGCCAAAGTTCCAGTAGCCTGAGCCCGTCGCCCCGCTGGCAAACTGCCACACGCCGGTGACGGCATCGGCGGCGGCGTACAGGGCTTGCTGGTTGCTGGCAATGCCCTGGGCGCTGGTGATGTCGCCCAGCAAATGCAGCAGCAAATCCAGGCCGTGGCTGGCCAGGTCTTCGAAGTAGCCGCCTGCGGCGATGGCCGGGTCGGTGCGCCAATTGGGCGTTTGGGCCTTGTCGGTGGGGTTGGGTGCGCGGGCGAAGGACCAGTGCACGTGGCGCACTGCGCCAATCTCGCCCTCAATCAGCCACTGCTTCACCTGCGCAAAGCGTGGCAGGGAACGGCGGTAGTAGGACACGAACAAGGGCAGCCCGGCGGCCTCGAAGGCGGTGGTCATCTCCAGGCATTCGCGGTGGCTGGGGGCCATGGGCTTTTCCACGCAGCAGACCTTGCCCGCGGCGGCGACTTTGAGGGCGTAGAAATGGTGGCTGTCGGGCGGGGTGGCGATGTAGACGGCGTTGACCTCGGGGTCGTGGATCAATGCATCGGCATCGGCGTACCAGCGCGGCACGCCGTGGCGCTCGGCATACGACTGGGCCAGCGCGGCGTTGCGGCGCATCACCGCGACCAGGCGCGAACCGGCCACTTTGTTGAAGGCCGGGCCGCTTTTGCGCTCGGTGACGCTGCCGCAGCCGATGATGCCCCAGGCGAGCGGGGTGGGTGTGTGGTGCATGGGGCCAGTGTAAAGTGCCCGCCATGGACTCCGACCAACTGCAACGCCTCGTCACCGTGACCATGCCCTTCGGCAAACACCAGGGCACTGTGATTGCCGACCTACCCGGCAACTACCTCAACTGGTTCGCCCGCGAAGGCTTTCCCAAAACCGATATCGGGCGCCTGCTGGCGCTGATGCACGAGATCGACCACAACGGGCTGTCGGACCTGCTGAAGCCTTTGAGGCCTAAGCGCTAACTGCCTCTTCCCGGACTTCGGCAGCAATTTCGTACGAGCGCATCCGGGCAGTGTGGTCGAAGATCTGCGAGGTCAGCATCAGCTCGTCCGCGCCGGTTTTCTCGATAAAGGCCTGTAGCGTTCGGCGCACGGTGTCCGGCGAGCCCACGGCACAGCAGGACAGGGCGCTGTCGATCATGGCCCGGTCGCCGGGGTGCAGGCGCTCGGCAAAGCCGTCCACCGGCGGCTGCAGCAAGGAAGGGCGGCCACTGCGCAGGTTTACAAAGGCCTGTTGCAGCGAGCTGAACAAAAACCGCCCGGCCGCGTCGGTGTCGGCAGCAAACACGTTGAAGCCCAGCATCACATAAGGCTTGGCCAGCTGTTTGGACGGCTTGAAGCGGGCGCGGTAGATGGCGATCGCGTTCATCAGGTCGCCCGGCGCGAAGTGCGAGGCAAACGCATACGGCAGGCCCAGCTCGGCGGCGAGCTGCGCGCCAAAGGTGCTGGAGCCCAGAATCCACAGCGGCACTTCCAGGCCCGCGCCCGGTACGGCGCGCAGGGTCTGGCCAGGCTCCACCGGGGCAAAGTAGTGCTGCAGCTCGACCACGTCGTTCGGAAACTGCTGGGCATCGCTTTGCAGGTCGCGGCGCAGCGCGCGTGCCGTCGCCTGGTCGGAGCCCGGCGCGCGGCCCAGGCCCAGGTCGATGCGGCCCGGAAACAGCGACTCCAGCGTGCCGAACTGCTCGGCAATCACCAGCGGCGAGTGGTTGGGCAGCATCACGCCCCCGGCCCCCACGCGGATGGTGCGGGTGCCCGCCGCCACATGGCCCATCACCACCGCAGTGGCGGCGCTGGCAATGCCGCGCATGCCGTGGTGTTCGGCCAGCCAGTAGCGCTGGTAGCCCAGGGCTTCGGCGTGCTGCGCCAGTTGCAAGGTGTTGCGAAACGAGTCGGCGGCGGTGCCGCCTTCGACGATGGGGGCCAGGTCGAGTACAGAAAAAGGAATCATGGGAATTTATAAGAAATCAGGCTCTGGCGCTTATGGAATAAGCGTGACAAGCTATGAAAAAAGGAGTTTTTAACAGGGTTTGGTTCCCAGCGTAGCAGCCACCGCATTTGCGCTGGATGGGTGCTGGGGGTTCTGCGGTTGGGCTTGTGGGTATTGCAGCGGCGAGAATCCTTTTTTCCCAAAATGGCGCACAACGCATGCACACCCGATCTCTGACCCTGCTCACTCTGGCCTTGTTGGCCTTGCCTGCCATGGCCCAAACCGCCTGGCCCACCAAGCCAGTGCATATCATCGTGGGCTTTGCAGGCGGCTCCTCGCCTGACATTTCGGCCCGCGCGCTGGCCGATGCCCTGGGCAAGAGCCTGGGCCAGCCGGTCATCGTGGACAACAAACCGGGCGCTTCGGGCAACATCGCCGCCGACATGGTGGCCAAGGCCATCGACGACCATACGCTGGGGGTGGTCATCAACGGCAACCTGACCTCGGCCAAGATGCTGGCGCCGCAGTTGCCGTTCGATCCGGCCAAGGACTTCAGCTACCTGTCGCTGCTGACCACCGCGCCGCTGGTGCTGGTGGCACCGGCCAACCTGCCGGGCGGCAAGGCCTTCTTTGACGCGGCGCGCCAGAGCGCGGGCAACTGGAACTATGGCTCGCCCGGCAACGGCACGCTGGCGCATCTGGGCATGGAATGGCTGGTGTCCCAAGTGCCCGGCATGGCCCCGGTGCACATCCCATTCCAGGGCAATCCGCAGGCCGTGACCGGGCTGCTGGGCGGGCAGATCCAGATGGCGCTGGTGCCGCCGGGCCTGGCCATGCCGCACGTCACATCGGGCAAGCTGCGGGCCGTCGGCCTGGCCGGGAGCCGCAGCGCCCTGGTGCCCGACGTGCCCTCGCTGGCCGAGGCCGGGGTGCGCGGCGTGAACCTGGAGGTATGGACGGCGCTGGTGGGCCCGGCGCGTTTGTCCCCCTCCGCGCAGGCCCGGCTGGCCACCGAGATCGCCCGCATCTACCGCGACCCCGAAGTCCGGGCCAAGCTGTTCCACCAGGGCTGGCAGGCGGTGGGCAGCGCGCCGGAGGGCCTGAGAGGGCGGGTGCAGGAAGAAATGGGCTTGATGCGCGGGCTGATTGCGGCGCGGGGCATTCGGCTGGAGTAGGCCGTGTCAGGCTGTCGCGGTGGCAGGCCGGGGAATACTGGCGCGCTGCAAGCCTGCATCAAACCAAAAGTCGTACAGCCAGGCCAGGTGCTCGAAAGCCTTGGAAGGCCGCGGCTTGCCTGCTGCGTCCAGCGGGGTCACGCGGTTGGCATCGATATAGACCAGGGCCACCTCGAAGGTATTGCAGACCATGCCGCGCAGGGTCATGCGCATCAGCTTTTCGTCCAGGTCGCCAAAGCGGATGGCGGCGGCGATGAACTCCAGGTAGTTGAGCAGGTAGCCCAGCTCGTGGAGTCTGGATTCGGGCGCGTTCTGGGCGTATTCGCCGGCCGTCAGGCGGTACAGGCAGGCTTGGGGGCCAAAGTAGCGCTGGTTCACGGCCCGCGCGCTCTCCATGTAGGTGACGGACAAGCGGGATTGCAGCAGGGTGTTGATGGTGTGCTGCTTGATCGAGTTACGGATGGTGACCATGGCCGAGACGATCCAGCCCGTCACTGCGGCCACCGCACTCAAAATCAGCACCCACTGCGGATTTTGCAGCCCGACCGGTGGGATGTCGAACCAGAACAGCCGCCCAGTGGCCTCCCAACTGGCGAAAACGCCGAGCGCGGTAAACACCCAGGCCAACAAAAAGCCCAGTACGCGACTGGGCTTTTTGGGGAATGGTTGGGGCTTCATCCAATGAAGCCCATGGGGCAATTTAAGCCAGTCCAACGCCTTCTCGTGGCAAAGTCTGCATAGGTTTCTCCGGAAGTGGGCAAGGGGTGCCGAAACTGTGGTGCTACTGCCTGAGCCCGCTTTGCAAGCAAGCTCTGCTGCATATTTTGCCCCAAATCGGCAAAACACCACCACGGTGCAGGGATTAATCGTCCACCGACGCACTCCAGCGGTTTGGCGCAAATATCTCAATTCGTGCCAAAGTATCTATAATTTGGCGCGAATACGGATATTCGTGCCACTTTGAACGGACTAGACCATGGACAAAACACCAGTCGCGCGCACTTTGGATGGGATTGTGCAGATACTGGACCAGCATCCTGCCGGGCTGGGTGTGCGCGAATTGGGTGTCATTTGGGGCCAGCGGCAAGGCCATAGCATGCCGCGCCGCACCTTGCAGCGGCGGCTGGAGGCGTTGTTGGCGGCCCAGCGCATCGTGGCAAAGGGGGGGAGCCGGTCCACGGTCTATACATTGGTTGGGGCGTCTGTGGCGTTGCAGGCGCAAGCCCAGGCATCGGCGGTGTCGCACGCTGATCTTTCGGTGGAAGCGTATGTGCCCGTGTCGGTCGCGGGTCTGGAGGTGCGCGACGCTGTGCGCCGACCGCTCACCGAGCGTATGCCGGTGGGCTATGACCGCAGCCTGCTGGAGCGCTACCGGCCCAACGAAGACTTCTACCTGCTGCCCGCGCACCGCCAACGGCTGCACCAGTCGGGGCGCACCGCTACCAATGTCCGGCCTGCGGGCACCTATGCCCGCGATATTCTGGGGCGCTTGCTGGTGGATTTGTCGTGGGCATCGTCCCGCCTGGAGGGCAATACCTACACCCGGCTGGATACGCAAAATCTGATTGAACGCGGGCTGGTTGCTGGCGGCAAGGATGCGCAAGAAACCCAGATGGTGCTGAACCACAAGGCCGCCATCGAGATGCTGGTGGAGAGTGCCGACGAGGTGGGTTTCAACCGCTACACCGTGCTGAATCTGCACGCCATCCTGTCGGATAACTTGATGTCTGAACGCATGGCCAGTGGCCGTCTGCGGACCCGTGAAGTGGCCATCAGCGGAACAGTGTTTATGCCGCTGGCCGTGCCGCAGCAGATCCACGAATGCTTTGACCTGGTGCTGCACAAGGCGGCGCAGATTGCCGACCCCTTCGAGCAGGCCTTTTTTGGCATGGTGCACCTGCCGTATCTGCAGCCGTTTGAGGATGTGAACAAGCGGGTGTCGCGTCTGGCGGCCAATATTCCGCTGATTCGCGACAACCTGTGTCCGCTGTCGTTTGTGGATGTGCCTGAGCGGGCGTACGTGGAGGGCACCTTGGGCGTGTATGAGCAAGGGCGCGTGGAGCTGCTGCGCGATGTGTTTGTGTGGGCGTACGAGCGCTCTTGCCAGCGCTACCTGGCCATTCGGCAGTCGCTGGGCGAGCCCGATGCGTTCCGCCTTAAATACCGGGCGGCATTGGCGCAAGCGGTGCAAGCGGTGGTGCGATTGGGGCTGCAGGGCAGCACCGCCGAGGTGGTGCAACACGCCCAAGGGGTGGCCACGCACGACATGCAGGCATTTGTGGAAGCGATCCAGTCGGACCTGGACCATTTGTACGAGGGCAATATCGTGCGGTACCGGCTGCGGCTGTCAGAGTTTCAAAGCTGGCGGTTCAAACGCGCCGTCCGGTAGCGGGCGAATTCAATCGTCCACCGACGCACTCCAGCGGTCGCCCCAGCCCTGGCCGGCCTGGTCCAGATCCCGGCGCTGGCGCTTGGTGGGGCGGCCATGGTCCAGGCTGTGGGCGGGTTCGGGGGCCAGGCGGCGCTGCTCGGCGGCGGCCAGGCGGGCTTGCAGGCTGTCGGGCGTTTCGGCGTACAGGGCCTGGGCTACCGGGGCCGGGCCGCGGGCCTGGCTGATGCCCACCACCTCGATGGTGCGCACCACCGGGCCCTGGCGCAGGGTGAGCAGGTCGCCGGGCTTGACCTCGCGCGCGGGCTTCACGTCCTGCCCGGCTATCTGCACCCGGCCCTTGTTGACTTCTTCGGTGGCCAGGCTGCGGGTTTTGTAAAACCGCGCCGCCCACAGCCATTTATCGATACGTAATTTTTCCATTAGTCCGCATTCTGAACCAAAGGCAGGCGCACCGTGGCATCCAGTCCTAGGTGTTGGCCCTGCTGCACCCGGTTCACCAGCGCGATGCTGCCGCCCAGGGCCTGCACGATTTCAAAGCAGATGGCCAGGCCCATGCCGGAGCCGTGCTGCACGTCACCGGCAGAAAACGGCTGGTACAGACGCTGGGCCAGCTCGGCGCTGATGCCGGGGCCGCTGTCGGCGATGCGCAGGTGGGCCTGGGCACCGTCGGCCACCAGTTCCACGTCCAGCGCGCTGCCTGCGGGGGTTTGCTTGATGGCGTTGTGCAGCAGGTTGCGGGCCAGCTCGCGCAGCATCCAGTCGTGGGCGCGCACCAGGGTGGGGGTGGTGTGGATGGCGAAGTCGAGGTCTTTGTCGGCCAGCAGGGGCGACAGGTCGATGGCCACGGCGCGCAGCACCGCCGACCAGTCCAGCACCTCGGCGTTGGCCTGCTGGCGCAGTTGCTCCACCTTGGCCAGGGCCAGCATCTGGTTGGCCAGCACGGTGGCGCGGTCGACGGTGGTGTTGATTTCCAGCAGGGCCTGGCGCGGCTCCACATCGTTGCGCAGGGCCGACTGCACCTGGGTTTTCAGCACCGCCAGCGGGGTGCGCAGCTGGTGGGCGGTGTCGCGCACAAAGCGCTTTTGGTGGTCCAGCAGGTGCTGCAGGCGGCCCATCACGTGGTTGGTGGCATCCACCAGCGGCAGCAGCTCGCGTGGCGCGTCGTGTGCGGCAATGGGGGTGAGGTCGTTTTCCGGGCGTGCCTGCAGGGTCTGGCTCAGGCGGCGCACCGGTCGGGTGGCGCGTTGCACCACCAGTACCACCACCAGCGCGATAAAGGCCACCAGCGCGGCCTGCCGCCACAGGGTGTCGAGCAGGATTTGCCGGGCCAGCGTGTGGCGCAGCTCCAGGGTCTCGGCCACCTGGATCACGGCCATGCCGCGCCCGTCGTCGGTGGCCACCGGCTGCAGCAGCACGGCCACGCGCACCGGCTCGCCGTTGACGTGGTCGTCGTAGAAGTCCACCAGCGCGGCGTAGGCCGGTTTGGCGGGAATCGTGCCGCGCCAGAACGGCAGCACGGCGTAGCCCGAGACCATCTCGCCGCGCAGGTTGGAGACGCGGTAGTAGATGTTGCTTTTGTTGTCGGCCTCAAACGCCTCCAGGGCCGAATAGGGTACGGTGGCGTGCAGCACCGCGGCGGCGTCATAGCCGTCTACGTCGAGCAGCTCGCCGATCGATTTGGCCGAGGCCAGCAGGGTGCGGTCGTAGGCGGTGGTGACGGCGGCCAGCGCCTGCCGGTACAGGCTGACGGTATTCAGCGCCACCACGGCAATCACCGGCAGCAGGATGCCCAGCAGCAGGGTGCGGCGCAGCGAGCGCACCGGTTGGGGAGCCGTCGCCATCTCGCTCATGCGTCGGCCTTGAGCAAATAGCCCAGTCCGCGCAGCGTCATCAGCCGCACGCCGGTGCTGGCCAGCTTTTTGCGCAGCCGGTAGGCGATGACCTCGATGGCTTCGAACTGCACCTCTTGCGCGCCGGGAAACACCAGTTCGAACAGCCGCTCCTTGGTCACAGCGTGGCCGGGCTGGGCCAGCAGGGGGCGCAGCAGGGCCAGCTCGCGCGGGCTGAGTTCCATGGGCTGGTCGTGGTGGTAAACCGCACCGCTCTCTTTTTCATAGCGTATTGCGCCGATGTTGATTGCGCTGGGGGCCGATTTGTCTTCAAAGTCACCGGCTGTATCGGCGCTGCGCCGGGCCAGGGCGCGCAGCCGGGCCTCCAGTTCTTCCAGGTCAAACGGCTTGGGCAGGTAGTCGTCGGCCCCGGCGTTCAGACCCAACACCTTGTCGCCCACGGTGCCGCGCGCGGTGAGGATCAGCACGGGGGTGCGCATGCCCGCCTTGCGGGCGGCGGCCAGCACCTGCAGGCCGTCCATGCCGGGCAGGCTCAGGTCCAGCAGCACCACGTCGGGTGGCGACTCCAGCCACAGGGCCAGGGCTTCACGGCCATCGCCACAGGCCTGGATGCGCATATTGCGCCGGACCAGGGCCCGGACCAGCGTGGTTTGCATGGCGGTATCGTCTTCAACAAGGAGCAGCTTCATGCCCCCGACATTAGCATTTCCCCTAGTAAGTTCCGACGGCAAACTGACAGGTAAGGGATGCATGATCCACAGGTTCGTCCATTTACTGAGGAGACTACGATGCGTCGTGATGCTTTTTTGAAGTCCTTGGCGGTGCTGGCTGCTGCCGGTACCCTGCCTTTCGCGGCCCGCGCTGCGGCCAATGTCAAGATGATGATTCCGGCCAACCCCGGCGGCGGCTGGGACACCACGGGCCGTGCCCTTGGCAAGGCCCTGACGGACGCACAGGCGGCCGACTCGGTGAGCTTTGACAACAAGGGCGGTGCCGCTGGTGCGCTGGGCCTGGCCCAGTTTGTCAACGGCAGCAAGGGCGACCCGAACGCCATGATGGTGATGGGTGCGGTCATGCTGGGCGGCATCATCACCGGCAAGCCACCGGTGGGCCTGAACCAGGCCACCCCGTTGGCCCGTTTGACCACCGAGTACAACGTGTTCGTGCTGCCCGCCAGCTCGCCCTACAAGAGCATGAAGGAAGTGGTCGAGCAGCTCAAGAAAGACCCCGGCAGCATCAAGTGGGGCGGCGGTTCGCGCGGCTCCACCGAGCACATTGCCGCCGCCATGATTGCCCGCGATGTCGGCGTGGACCCGTCCAAGATCAACTACGTGGCCTTCCGGGGCGGCGGTGAAGCCACGGCGGCCATCCTGGGCGGCAACGTCACGGTGGGCGGCAGCGGCCTGAGCGAGTTTGCCGAGTACATCAAGACCGGCAAGATGCGCGCGTTGGCCATGACCTCGGCTGCCCGCTTGAAGGGCGTGGACATCCCCACGCTGAAAGAGCAGGGTATCAATGTCGAGATCGGCAACTGGCGCGGCGTGTACGGCGCGGGCGGCATCACCCCCGAGCAACGCAAGGTGCTGATCGACATGATCGTCAAGGCCACCAAGTCCAAGGCCTGGGCAGAAGCCATCGAAAAGAACAACTGGACCCCCGCCGTGATCACCGGTGCCGAGTTCGAGAAGTTTGTCGATGACGACTTCGCCAGCCTGCGCGCCACCATGGTCAAGTCGGGCATGGTTTAAGAGGGTTTTCGTCCATGAAGTTAACGATGCAAACCTCCCAGACCCTGATCGGGCTGGGCACGCTGGCGCTGGGGGCCGTCATGGCCTTCGGGGCGTGGGACATCAAGTCCGATGCCGGTTACGCGGGCGTGGGCCCCAACTTTTTGCCCTGGGTGGTGTCGATTGCGCTGATGGTCTTTGGCGCATGGTTGGCATGGGAGTCGCGCAGCGGCGGCTTCCGGTTCATGGACGAGGCCTCGGGCGCGGAGCGGGCCGACTGGGGCGCCTTCGTCTGGGTGTCGGTGGCCATTTTGGCCAATGCCGCGCTCATCACCACCATCGGGTTCATCTTGAGCTGCACCCTGCTGTTCATGCTGGCGGTGCGCGGCTTCAAGTCGGCTGAGGGCCGCACGGACAAGTCGCTCGGTGTCTGGGCCAAGGATGCCGCCATCGGCTTCGCCATCTCGGCCCCGGTGTACTGGATGTTTACCAAGCTGCTGGCCATCAATTTGCCCGGCCTCACCACGACGGGATGGTTGTAATGGATCTTTGGAACAATTTAATGCAGGGCTTCATCACGGCGGGTACGCCGGTGAACCTGCTGTGGGCCCTGGTGGGCTGTACCCTGGGCACGGCCATCGGCGTGCTGCCCGGCATTGGCCCGGCTACCGCGGTGGCCATGCTGCTGCCGATCACCGTGAAGGTCGAGGCCACGGCCTCGATGATCTTCTTTGCGGGCATCTACTACGGTGCCATGTACGGTGGCTCGACCACCTCCATACTGCTCAACACGCCGGGGGAATCCGGCTCCATGGTCACCGCCATGGAAGGCAACAAGATGGCCAAGAATGGCCGTGCCGGTGCCGCGCTGGCCACGGCCGCCATCGGCTCGTTCGTGGCGGGCACCATTGCCACCGTGCTGGTCACGCTGTTTGCGCCCCTGGTGGCCAATTACGCGGTGCGCCTGGGCCCGCCGGAATACTTCATGCTGATGCTGCTGGCCTTTACCACCGTGAGCGCGGTGCTGGGCAAGAGCACGGTGCGCGGTTTGACCTCGCTGTTCATCGGCCTGGCCATGGGCCTGGTGGGGCTGGACCAGCTCACCGGCGCGGCCCGCTACACCGGCGGTGTCACCGAGCTGCTGGACGGCCTGGAAGTGGTGCTGATCGCCGTGGGCCTGTTTGCGGTGAGCGAAGCCCTGTACAACGTGATGTACGAGGGCCGAACGGTCGAGACGCAAAACCGCATGAGCAAGGTGCACATGACGAAGAGCGAGTGGCGGCGCTCCTGGCCCGCCTGGCTGCGCGCCACCTTCATCGGCTTTCCGTTTGGCACCATCCCCGCAGGCGGTAGCGAGATTCCGACGTTTCTGAGCTACGCCACCGAGAAAAAGCTCTCCAAGCACAAGGAAGAGTTCGGCACCACCGGCGCCATCGAAGGTGTGGCCGGCCCCGAGGCGGCCAACAACGCGGCCATCACTGCCACGCTGATCCCGTTGCTGACGCTGGGCATCCCCACCTCCAACACGGCGGCCATTTTGCTCGGCGCGTTCCAGAACTACGGCATCCAACCCGGCCCGCAGCTGTTTGACACCAACGCCAACCTGGTCTGGGCGCTGATTGCTTCGCTCTACATTGGCAACGTGATGCTGTTGGTGCTGAACCTGCCGCTGGTAGGCCTGTGGGTCAAGCTGCTGAAGATCCCCAAGCCGCACCTGTACGCCGGTATCCTGATCTTCGCCACGGTGGGTGTGTACGGCATGCGCCAAAGCGCGTTCGACCTGGTGCTGCTGTACGGCATTGGCCTGCTGGGTGTGGTGATGCGCCGCTACGACTTCCCCACCGCCCCGGTGGTGGTTGGCATGATCCTGGGCCCGCTGGCCGAGGCGCAGATGCGCAACGCGCTGTCCATCGGCGAGGGCAAGTGGACCATCTTCCTGGAGCGCCCCATGTCGCTGACCCTGCTGATCGTGGTGCTGTCGGTGCTGGTGCTGCCCCGGGTACTGAAGGTGATGGCGGCCAAGAAGGCGATCGTTGTAAACTGATTGCTATAAAAATAGTAGCTTCCAGCGCTTATGCAATAAGCGCTGGAAGCATAAAAAGCCCATAAAAAAAGCCGCGTAAAGCGGCTTTTTTTATGGGGCAAGAATGCCGATTACTTCAGGTGCTTGCCGATCAGGCCAGCCATTTCGAACATGGTGACTTCGTCTTTGCCGAACACAGCCTTGAGCTTGGCATCGGACTTGATGTTGCGCTTGTTGGCGGGGTTTTGCAGGTTGTTCTTCTTGATGTAGACCCACAGCTGCTTGACCACTTCGGTACGGGGCAGGGCGGCAGCGCCGACCACGGCAGCCAGTTCCTTGCTGGGGGTCAGTGCCTTCATGAAAGCGGCATTGACGGCGCGCGCGGGAGCGGCAGCAACCTTCTTGGCGGGAGCCGCTTTAGCAGCGGGTTTGGCGGCTGGGGCCGCTTTGGCTGCAGGAGCAGCTTTCTTCGCAGGAGCAGCAGATTTTGCTGGGGCTTTTTTTGCAGTTGCCATGATGGTCAGTCCTTGTTGGAGTTAGGTTCACACCAGCGAAAAACATCGTCTCCACCGGCAGACCACGATGCTAATGGAGAAAAAACCGGATTCCCATAGGCAATGCAACTTTTTCGCATCTGGGGGCCGTCTTTTCATTGGTAAAGCGCCCTGGGAACGCGTGTTTTCAGGCCTTGCGCGATTTTTGCCCCGCCACCAGGATGCAAACCACCCCCAGCAGGATCACCGCGCAGGCCCGCCATTCGCGCGCCGTCACCACTTCCCCGGCCAGCACCACGCCCAGAAACAGCGCAATCAGCGGGTTCACAAACGCGTAGCTGGTGGCCAGCGCGGGCGTGGCGTGGGCCAGCAGATACAGGTAGGCGCTGAAGGCCACCAGCGACCCCGCCACCACCAGGTACACCCAGGCCGCCGTGGCCGCTGCCGTGGGCGGCCAGTGGGGCTGCTCGCCCAAAGCCAGCGATACCAGCAGCAGCGCCGCGCCACCGCACAGCATCTCGCTGGCATAGCCCACCGGCCCCTTGGCCAGCGGCAGCCGGGTGGTGGACAGCACCGAGCCCAGCGACCAGGCCAGGGTGGCCCCGGTGATGCACAGCAGGCCCACCGGCGCGGCGGCAAAGCTGGCCCCTTGCACCAACAGGCCCACGCCCACCAGCCCCAGGGCCATGCCCAGCAGCTCCAGCTTGGTGGGGCGCTTGCCAAACAGCAGGCCCCAGCCGCAGGTCAGCATGGGCACCACGGCGATGAAGGTGGCGATCAGCCCCGAGCCGATGTGCACCGAGGCCTGCGCCGTCAGCCCCATGCCGCCGCCCAGCATCAGCACGCCGATCACCAGCGCGTTGCGCCATTCCACCCCGCTGGGCAGGGCCTGGCCGCGCGCCAGCAGCCAGGCCATCAGCAGCCCGCCCGCGGCCAGAAAGCGCGTGCCCATCTGGAAAAACGGCGGAAAGCTGGGCAGCGCCAGGTGGATGGCCAGGTAGGTGGAGCCCCACACCAGGTAGCAAGCCAGCAGGGCGGGCAGCAGCAGGGCGTTGGGGCGGACGGGGAGGGATGTGGCGCTAGACATGGCCATGATCTTAGGTAGACATTCGCGTTCCCACCATGCAAGATTGCTGTAAAAATATCTGCTTGGCCTTTACTTTTAAATCGATTCAGCATGTTGACCGAAGTTACCGAATTTGATGCCTGCGACGACCGCATCCTGGGCGAGCTGCAGCGCGATGCGCGCATCACCATGGCCGAGCTGGGGCGGCGGGTGCACCTGAGCCAACCGGCGGTGACCGAGCGGGTGCGCAAGCTGGAGACCAGCGGTGTCATCAAGGGCTACCGCGCCGAGGTGGACCTGACCCGCCTGGGCTACGGCATCCGCGCCCTGATCCGCGTGGCGCGGGCCGACTATGCCCGGGTGGTCAAGCTGATCGAGCAAACCCCCGAGGTGCTCAATGCCTACAACGTCACCGGCGAAGACAGCTGGGTGCTGGAAATCGCCGTGATCGACGTGCGCCACCTGGACGTGGTGGTCAGCAAATTTTGTATCCTCAGCCCTACCTCGACTTCCATCGTGCTGAACGCCCCGCGTGAAAACGCGCTGGTGCTGCCAGCCCGGCGGGAACCCATTTCCTCTACTACCAAGGCGAAACCCCCATGACCGCTAATTTCTCCACCTGCGACCTGTGCGATGCGCATAAGAACGACCTCACCGGCGCCTTTCGCGTGCTGGCCCCGTCGTTCCGCGACTTTGGCGGCATCCAGAAATTCAGCGGTCCGGTGTTCAACGTGCAGTGCTTTGAAGACAACTCCCTGGTCAAAGCCGCGCTGGACACGCCCGGCAAGGGCCGGGTGCTGGTGGTCGGCGGCGGCGGCTCGCTGCGCCGGGCCTTGCTGGGCGGCAACCTGGGCGCGGCGGCGGTGGCCAATGGCTGGGCCGGGGTGGTGGTGGACGGCTGCGTGCGCGACGTGGCCGAGCTGGCTGCGCTGCAGGTCGGCATCCGCGCCCTGGCCGCCATGCCCATGCCCACCGAAAAGCGCAACCAGGGCCAGAGCAATGTGGCGGTGCACATCCAGGGCACCTGGGTCATGCCAGGCGAATGGCTGTATGCCGACGAAGACGGCATGGTGGTGGGTGCCCACGCGCTGGTGTAGATGATTGCTATATAAAAAGTAGCTTCTCGCGCTGATGGAATAAGCGCTGGAGGCATATTTCCTATAAATTATTTCAGGAGGTCTTGAGGCCCTGCAGCGCCTCGCGCATCCAGTCGATGAACACCCGCGTGCGGGTGGGCAGCAGCCGGGCGTGGGGCAACACCAGGCTCAAGGGACGGGGCGGCGACTCATAGGCTTCCAGCAAAATCTGCAGCCGCTGGTCGGCCAGGTACGGTGCCACCTGGTACGACAAAAACATGCCCACGCCCATGCCGGCCACGCAGGCCTCTACCGCGGGCGCGATCTGGTTGAAGTCCAGGTTGCCGCTGACGTTGATGCTGAACGGGCGGCCTTTGTTCTTTTTATCAATGAACGGCCCCCAGCTGGGGTTGTTGCCGGTGCGGCGCACGCAGTTGGCCCGCAGCAGGTCTTTGGGGTGTAGCGGCAGCCCGGCGCGCGCCAGGTAGTCGGGGCTGGCCACCACCACGCGGCGGATGTGGCCCAGGGTGTGCGCCACCAGCGATGAATCTTCCAGCGGCCCGATGCGGATGCCCACGTCAATGCCTTCTTCCAGCAGGTTCACCACCCGGTCGTACAGCAGCACGCTGCAGCGCATCTGCGGGTAGCGCTGCACAAAGCGCGTCACGGCGGGGGCCACGTGCATCTGGCCGAACTGCACCGGCGCGGTGATGGTGAGCTGGCCTGCGGGTTCGCGGGCATCGGCCCTCAAAGCGGCCTCGGCCTCCTGCAAGCTGGCCAGCACCTGGCGGCAACTGTCCAGGTGGCGGCGGCCCTCCTCGGTGAGCGCGATGCGCCGGGTGGTGCGCTGGAACAGGCGCACGCCCAGATCCGCCTCCAGCGCCGCCAGCGATCGCACCACGGCGGGCAGGGACGCATCCAGCGCCAGCGCGGCGGCGGTCAGGCTGCCCTGGTCGGCAATCTGCACAAAGGTCTGCATGGCTTTGAGTTTGTCCATACAGACCATACTAGTTCGGATTGTGGAGTAGTCAAATGCGTTGCAAGCCATTTATCTTCATGGGCGGATTAAACACAATGGCGCTTTTGGAAAGAACACCATGCCCATCACGCTCTACCGCCACCCCGTCTCGGGCCACTCCCACCGCGTGGAACTCATGCTGTCGCTGCTGGGCCTGCCCTGCGAACTGGTCAACATCGACCTGCTGGCCGGGGCCCACAAAGCCCCGGCGTTTCTGGCCCTGAACGCCTTTGGCCAGGTGCCGGTGCTGCAAGACGGCGATGTCACACTGGCCGATTCCAACGCCATCCTGGTCTACCTGGCCAGCCGCTACGCCGCGCCCGGCACCTGGCTGCCCACCGAGCCGGTGGCCGCCGCGCAGGTGCAGCGCTGGCTGTCGGTAGCGGCCGGGCCGCTGGCCTTTGGCCCGGCCCTGGCGCGGGTGATCCAGCTGTTTGCCCGGCCCACCGACCCGTCGGAGGCCATCCAGCGCTCCACCCAGTTGCTGGCCGTGGTGGAGGCGCATCTGCAGCAGTCTGGCTACCTGGTGGGCCATGCGCCCACCATTGCCGACATCGCCCTCTACAGCTACACCGCCCATGCGCCCGAGGGCAATGTCTCGCTGGAGCCGTACCCGCAGATACGCGCCTGGCTGGCCCGCATCGAGGCCTTGCCGGGCTTTGTGCCCATGGTGCGCAGCCGCATTGGCTTGCTGGCATGACCGCCGCCTTCCACGCGGGAGAAGTCGCCCTGCAGCAGCGCGCAGGCGTGGCCCAGCGCATGGCCGATGTGGGGCCACGCGTGATCCGCAGCTACATGCCCGAGCAGCACCGCGACTTCTTCGCCCAGCTACCCTTTGTGGTGCTGGGCAGCGTGGACGCGCAGGGCCAGCCCTGGGCCTCGGTGCTGGCGGGGCCGCCCGGCTTCATTCGCTCGCCCGATGCCGCCCGGCTGCGGGTGCAGGCTCTGCCTGCCGTGTCCGACCCGCTGGCGCGCCACCTGGCCGAGGGCGCGTCCATCGGCATGCTGGGCATCGAGCCCCACACACGGCGGCGCAACCGCGTGAATGGCAGGGTCACGGCGCTGGACGGTAGCGGCTTTGGTGTGGCGGTGGAACAGAGCTTTGGCAACTGCCCCAAGTACATCCAGGCCCGCGAACCGGTGCTTGCTGAGCGCGTGGAGGCCGCCACCACCGTTGGCAAGCAGCTCGATGCCGCCGCCCTGCGCCTGGTGCAGGGGGCCGACACCTTCTTCATTGCCAGCGCCCATCCCGGCGCAGAGCGCGATGGAGAGCACGGTGTCGATGTATCCCACCGCGGCGGCAAACCCGGCTTTGTGCGGGTGGACGGGGATGCCGCAGGCACGCAGTGGCTGACCGTGCCCGACCTGGTGGGCAACTACTTTTTCAACACCCTGGGCAATCTGCTGCTGCAGCCGCAGGCGGGCCTGCTGTTCATCGACTTTGAGACTGGCGACCTGCTGCACCTGGCCGTGCGCGCCCAGATCGTCTGGGACGGCCCGGAGCTGGCCCGCTACCCCGGTGCCCAGCGGCTGCTGCGCCTGCAGGTGCAACAAGTGCTGCGCCGACCGGCGGCTTTGGCGCTGCGTTGGGGTGCGGCACAGCTCTCGCCTGCACTGGAGGGAACCGGGCAATGGCTGCCCCCTGTCTGAAAACTACCATTTTGATAGCTGTTCGTGCAGGTTCTATCGGCGCTAGGGCCCTGTCGGGGCCTGGTTTTTCTGCCGGTCGGCGAACCATGTTTTCAAGAATGCCACGCAAGCTGAGACCTTGCCGGGCATCAACCTGCGCTCGGGGTACACCGCAAACAGCACCAGCGGTGGGCGCTCCACCCGGGGAAACAGCGCAACCAGCGCGCCGGTGTCGATCTCGGGCCGCGCCACAAAGTCGGGCAGAACCGCAATGCCTTGGTCGGCCAGCACCAGGCGCTTCAAGAACATGGTGTTGTTGGCCCGGGCGCGCGGCTGCACGCTGACATGGGTGGCGCCGTCCCAATGCAGGGGCCAGCGCGCACCCGCCGTGGCATAGGCGTAGGCAAAACAGCGGTGCGCGGCCAGGTCGGCGGGTGTCTGGGGCTGGCCGTACAGCTGCACATAGCCCGGCGAGGCACATACATGGAGTGCAAAGCTGGTGATGCGCTGGGCGGTGTAGCTGGAGTCCTTGGGGTCGGTGGTGGCGCGCAGACCCAGGTCAAAGCCTTCGGCCAGCAAGTCCACATGGCGGTCGCCCAGCTCCACATCCAGCTCGATGCGCGGGTAGGCGGCGGCGAAGGCGGTGAGCGCCTCGCCCACATCGGTCAGGCCCAGCGCCATCGGGATATTCAAGCGCAAGCGCCCGGAGGCCGCCGAGGCCGTACCCGCCGCCTCGGCATCGGCTTCTTCCAGGGCTTGCAGCAAGCCGTGGGCGCGCTCGGCGTACCGCCGCCCGGCTTCGGTCAGCGAGACGCGCCGCGTGGTGCGTTGCACCAGCCGCGCGCCCAGGCTTTTTTCCAGATCGGCAATCGCCTTGCTGACAGCCGATGCCGAAATGTCCAGCTCGACGGCAGTGGCCGAGAAGCTTTGCAGCTCGGCCAGGCGTACATACAGGCGCAGGGTGCTGAGGCGGTCCATGGGGTTATTGTTTCCTTGGGATGCATTATGTGTGCAGGTTTTGGCTCTTTATGCATTGGGCGTGCAAGCTTATCTTCGGTGCATCCACAACAACCCTATGGAGAAAGATGTCGATGTTTTCTGTATCCCTGCAACGCCTGATCGCACCCCTGTCACTAGCCGCCAGCCTGGGCCTGGTGCCCCCGGTGGCCCAAGCCGCCCCGCCCGATGCCGCCGTGTCCTTATGGCGCAGCTATACCGGCGTGACCTGGGACACCTCGGCGGATCCCACGCCGTATGCGGGCTCGGCCAAAGCGCCCGGCGCACCCATCTCGGGCATCCATTTCGCCGCCGACGGCACGGCCTATGTGAGCATCCCACGGCTGATCTCGGCCGACGCGCCCGCCACGCTCAGCCGCCTGGACACCCAGGCCACCAGCGGCCCCGCGCGGCTGACGGCATTTCCCTCCGTGCAAGGCAACGATGCCAGCACCCAGCCCGGCGAGCATCTGCGCAACGTGCTGGGCTTTTACGTCGACCGGCACAACGGCTGGCTGTGGGCGCTGGACATGGGCTTTGTGGCGGGCGAGGCAGAGGCTCCTGCCGGTGCCCAAAAACTGCTGGTGTTGGCGCTGGACACGGGCCGCGTGGTCAAGAGCATTCCCCTGGACGGCGTGGCCGACCGCAAGGGCAGCTTTTTGAACGACGTGGTGGTGGATACCCGGCGGCGCGTGGCCTATATCTCGGACAGCGGGCTGCGCAGCGCCCCGCACAACCTGGCGGGCCTGGTGGTGGTGGACTTTGCTACTGGCCAGGTGCGCCGTGTGCTGCACCAGCACCCCAGCCTGATGCCCGAGGCGGGCGTGACCGTGGTGTCGCACGGGCAAGAGGTGTGGCCGGGCAACCCGCTGGTGCTGGGCATCAACGGCATCACACTGTCGCCCGACGGTGCTACCTTGTACTGGACTGTCACCACCGGCACCCGCCTGTGGGCCATGCCCACCGCCTTGCTGCGCAAGCCCCAAACCGGTGACACCCAACTGGCCGCGAGTATCCGCAACCTGGGCTCCGTCGGCGGCAACACCGACGGCATCACCACCGATGCACAAGGCCGCGTGTACATCACTGACGTGACCCGCAACGGCATCGTGCGGTTTGATCCCGCCACCCGCCGCATGCGCCTGCTGGCCGCCCACGACGGCGTGCACTGGCCCGACACCCCCGCCATCGCTGCAGACGGCGCACTGATGTTCACCGCCAGCGCCTTGAACGACCACTTTGCCGGTGCCGTGCAGCCCGGGCAAGAACGCTACCAGCTCTGGCGCATGCCGTTGCCCAAGCGCTGACACCCACCCAGGCGCCTAGCGCTCAGGCAAGGTGGCCAGCACCACGCCCAGCAGGGCGATACCAAAGGCCAGCAGTTGCACCGGTCCCAGGGTTTCGCCCAGCACCAGCACGCCGGTAAGCGCGGTAAATATCGGCAGCAGCACGCTGTACACCCCCGCCTGGGCCGCAGGCACCACGCGCAGGCCGGTCATCCACAGCCATACCGTGCCGATGCTGGCGGCCATGGCGTAGAACACCAGCAGCAGCCAGGTGCCGGGGTGCACGCTGGCAAACGGAAACGACAGCGCCAGGTACATGCCCATGGGCGTCATCAGCACCAGGCCCCACAGGTTGATGAGGGCGCTGATGCGTTTGGGCCCCAGGCTGCCGGTGAGCTTTTTGCCGATCACCGCGTAGGCCGCTTCGCATAACACTGCGCCCACCATCAGCAAATTGCCCAAGAAGTGGTTTTTAGATGCCAAATCGGCCTCTTGCGCAGATAGCATAGGCGTGAGCTGCTCTGATTTTGTGAGCGCCAGCAAGGCGATGCCTAGCACCCCGCAGGCGATGGCCGCCCACACCCTTAGCCCTATGCGTTCGCGCAGCAGCAGCCAACTCAGCAGCGCCACCGAGGCTGGAATGGCCGCCAGAATCACCCCCGCCGACACCGCGCTAGTCAGGCCCATGCCGTACAGCATGCAGATCGAAAACAGGAAGTTGCCCAGAAACGATTCCAGAAACACCAGCCAGCGGGTGTGGGCCGACAGGGGGCCTTCGGATGCGGGCTTTTTCAGCCAGGGCAGCATGGCGATGGCCGCAATGCCGAAGCGCAGCCAGGCCAGCAGGAACACCGGCAAGGCCGCCACCAGCGGCTTGCTTAAGCCCACGTACACGCCCACCAGGGCCATGCCAGCGGCCAGGCAGAGGCGGGCGGTCAGGGGGGAGGGGTGGTACATGAACTATATTTTTAATAGCTTCTCACGCTTTATTCATAAGCGCTAGTAGGCTGAAAGGCTTGAAAAATCAGGCGCTCAGAAACGCCTCAAACCCGTCCAGCATCTGCTGCACGTCCTTGACGCGAGTGGCAGGCGATACCAGCAGCATGGTGTGGAAAGGCGTGAGCAGCACGCCGCGGTTCAGCAGAAACAGGTGCAGCAGGGCATCCAGCGCGGGCTGGCTGGTGGCGTGCACTTCGGCGGCGTTGCGCGGCGGCTGGGCGGTGTACTGCAGTTCCATGCGGGCACCGAGCTGGGTGACGGTCCAGCCCAAACCCTCAGCGCCAATGCGCTCACGCAAGCCCGCCGCCAGCGTGTCGGCCAGCGCCAGCATAGGGGCGTAGGTGGCGGGGGTGTGCAGGTGCGTCAAGGCGGCGTGCAGGGCGGCCAGTGTGAGCGCATTGCCCGCCAGCGTGGTGCCTATGCCGCTGTGGCCTTCGGGCGCGGCCTGTTTCGCGTCCCGCATGCGCTGGGCCAGTGCGTCGGTAAAGCCGTACACGGCACAGGGTAGGCCGCCCGCCACGGCCTTGCCGATGACCAGCAGGTCAGGTTTGAGTCTGTGCACTTGGGTGTAACCGCCGCAGCCGGTAGACAAGGTGTGGGTTTCGTCCAGCGCCAGCAGGGTGCCGTAGCGCTGGCACAGGGCCTGGGCGGCTTGCCAGAAACCGGGGTCTGGCAGCACCAGGCCGCAGTTGGTCAGCGCGGGCTCGGCCAGCAGGCAGGCCACCTGGCGGTCGGCCAGGGCGGCTTCCAGCGCGGCCAGGTCGTTGAAGGGCACGATGCGGGTGAAGGCGGCGTGGTTGTGTACGTTACCCAGCACCGAGGGGCGGGGCAGGGTGCGGCCATCTTCCAGATCGACCAGGGTGTCGTCCACCGCGCCGTGGTAGCAGCCTTCAAACACCAGCAACTGGGGCCGTTGTGTGACGGCCCGCGCCCAGCGCAGCACAAAGCGATTCGCATCGCTGGCAGTCAAGGCCATTTGCCACTGCGGCAGGCCAAAGGTGGCGGCCAGCAGCGCGCCGACCTCTGCCGTCTGCACCGAGGGCAGCATGCTGGTCAGCCCGCGCGCCGCCTGCCGGGCGATGGCCTGGGCCACCGGCTCCGGGCTGTGGCCGAACATGGCCCCGGTGTCGCCCAGGCAGAAGTCGGCGTAGACATGGCCGTCGGCGCAGGTGAGCTGCGCGCCCTGGGCCTGTTGCACGCACAGGCTGGTGGGGCTAGGCCAGTCGCGCATCCAGTGCAGCGGCACGCCAAACAGGAAGTGCTGGGCGGCCTGGGCGGCCAGGGCGATGGAGCGCGGGTGGGTGGCGGTGAAGCGCTGGGTTTCGGTGGCAAAGCGCTGGGCCAGTGCAGAAGAGGTCAGGGCGGGGTGGGTCGTCATGGGGCTTATTGTTGCAGCGTCAAGTTGTGGTGGATGCACTAAGGGTTTGTCCCCAAAATGGGGGATGACCAAGGTGACGATGCCCTGGGCAGCGTCTAACGTGCGTTGATACTGATTTCACAGCAACGCAAGGAGATGTATGCCGAGATTCCGCAACACCTGCGCCTGCGCAGCCCCCGCAGTGGGCAGCGTGCAGGCACGGTGGTCCGACTTTTGCGCCGTCGCCCCCAGCCCCGAGCTGAAGGCCCGGCTCAAGGCCGAGCTGGAAAAAGCGCGCGGCAGCGTCAGCTCCGAGCTGGCCAGCGCCCTGACGCTGGCGCGCAGCCCCACGCGGCTAGGCTTCAACGACGGCGTGATCTTCCCGCCCGACCAGTTCCCCGAGGGCACGCCCAAATCGGCCATCCGCAACGCCGCCGCCGACCGGGCCCCCCTGCGCGGCCCTCTGCGGGTCATCGTGGTGCTGGCCCAGTTCAGCGACAAGGCGATGGTGCAAACCGCGCAACATTTCCGTGACCTGTTTTTCTCCAGCGGCGTGCTGCCCCACGGCAGCGTGAAAGAGTATTACCAGGAGGTCACCGGCGGCCTGGTGGACATCGTGGGCGAGGTGGTCGGCCCCTACACCCTGCCGCAAACCCTGGCCTGGTACGCCAACAACAACTTCGGCATCGCGCGCGGCGGCGGCGCATTCCGGGCCAACATCCTGGCCAAGGATGCGGCGGTGGCGGCCAACCCGGCGGTCAATTTTGGCCTGTACGACAACGACGGCAACGGCTTTGTGGATGCCTTCATCGTGGTACACGCCGGGCGCGGCGGCGAGCAGACCGGCCATGCGGGCGACATCTGGTCGCACAAGCACGTGCTGCCCGCAGCCATGCCCGCCGACGGCAAGCAAATCTACGCCTACCTCACCGTGCCCGAAGATGCCAAACTGGGCGTGTGCGCGCACGAGCTGGGGCATTTGCTGTTTGGCTTTCCCGACCTGTACGACACCGACGGCACCTCGGAAGGCATTGGCGACTGGTGCCTGATGTCGGGCGGCTCGTGGAACGGCGGCGGCGACATTCCGGCCCATCCCTCCGCCTGGTGCAAGGTCAACCAGGGCTGGGTGGGCACCACCAATGTCACCACCAGCGGCACGGTGTCGCTGCCCGATGTCAAAACCAGCCACACCGTGCACCGCCTGTGGAAAAACGGTGCGGGCAGCAGCGAGTATTTCCTGCTGGAAAACCGCCAGCGCAGCGGCTTTGACGCGCAACTGCCCGGCGCAGGCCTGCTGGTCTGGCACATTGATGAGGCCCAGCCCGGCAACAGCAACGAGAGCCACTACAAGGTGGCCCTGGTCCAGGCCGACGGCCTGCGCGAGATCGATGCAACCCACCCCGCAGGCACGTTTGGCGACCAGGGCGACAGCGGCGACCCGTTCCCCGGTGCTGCGGCCAAGACGGCCTTTGGCCCCACCACCACGCCCAATTCCAGGTCGTACGCGGGGGTGAACACCTGCGTGTCGGTCACCGCCATTTCCGCCTCCGGCCCCACCATGGCGGCCACGCTGGGCGTGCGCTGCAGTGTCAAGTCGCTGGTCAAAGACCGCAAGGACGTGCGCAAGGAAGGCAAGGAGCTCACCAAGGAAGCCGCCAAGGAAGGCAAGGAGATCACCAAAGAAATCCGCAAGGAAACCACGAAAGAGGTCGCCAAGGAAATCGTCAAGGACCGCAAGGACATGCTGGAGCACCGCATCGTGCGCGCCGCCCCGGTGGCCGACCCGGGCCACCTGGACGTGGTGCTGTCCGACCTGGAAGCCCGGCTGCAGATGCTGGAGGCCATGGTGGGCGCGCGGGCGTATGCGGGCAGCGCGGTGGATGGAGGCCGCGCCACGGCCCAGCCCTTCATCGATGCCAGCCTGCGCCCCGATCTGGAAGGCGGCCCGGTGTACGACGACAACACCGCGCTGCAAGAGCGCATGGCCGCCGGTGACCGTGATGCGAAGCGGGCGTTTGACGCGCCCCCACCCCGATGAAGGTACAGCTTGACCATCTTGGTGCGGGTGCGGCACCCGGCATCGTCCTGGTGCTGGCCCACGCCAGCGATGCCGGTGCCGCGTCCGTGGCGGCCTCGCTGCGCAACCTGCTGGCCGGTGCCACGGTGGAGGTCTGGACCGTGCGCCCCGAGAGCCTGGGCCTGGCCGCCTGGTCGCACGCTGTGGATGCCCACGGCTGCGCCCACACCCGCCTGGTGTTGCCGGGCCGCCCGGCGCTGCACAGCACGCAGATCCGCGCAGTGTTCAACCGCATCCAGCACCTGCCCCTGCCGCAGTTCAGCCAGGCCCACCCCAAAGACCGCGACTACGCCGCCATGGAGCTGCAGGCCCTGGTGCTGAGCTGGCTGGCCGCCTGTGGTGGCTGCGTGGTGCAACCGCTGCGCGGCCAGCCCTGGCTGGTGCCGCAGTTGCCGCTGCTGCACTGGGCCAGCGCCGCCGCCCGCTGCGGCCTGCCGGTGGCCGACCAAGGTGCCGGTGCCCCCGGCCCCTGGGATGCCACCGTGCTGGTGGCCGGCACGCTGACCACCGGCATCCTGGCCGGGCGGCTGGGCGTGGCCTGTGTGGCTACCGCGCAAAACCTGGGCTTTACGCTGCTGGAGTTCCGCTTCCAGCGCGGTGTGGCGGGGGCCGTGCTGGTGGATGTCAGCCCGCACCCCGAGCTCAGCGACCTGGAAGACATCGACACCGTGGCCCGTTGCCTGGTTGACCTGGCCGAACGCACCTTGGTAGAAGAGCCCGCATGATCCTCGTGTACGGCCAGGGCGACGATCCTCCCATCGAGCACCTGGTGGCCGCGCTGCACAGTGCGGGCGCGCGCTACCAACTGCTCGACATCGCCCGGCTGGACCAGGCCCGGCTGGACATCCAGGTCGGGCCGCAGGGCATGGCGGGCGAGCTGGTGGTGGATGGGGCGTGTACCGCGCTGGCCGACATCCGCGCCGTCTACGCCCGCCCGCTGGAGCCCCGCGTGGCCGACCAGCCAGAGCCCGCGCAAAAGCACGCCCTGGCCCTGCACCGGCAACTGGTGGAATGGCTGGATGTCGCCCCGGCCCGGGTGGTGAGTCGCCCACTGGCCATGCAGGCCAACGCCTCCAAGCCGCTGCAGGCCCAGTGGATCGGCGAAGCCGGTTTCCTGGTGCCGCCCACCCTGGTCACGTCCGACGAGGCCGAGGTTCGCGCGTTCCAAAAGACCCACGGCCGGGTGGTGTTCAAGTCGATCAGCGGCATCCGCTCCATCGTCACCGAGCTGGACGACACCTGGCTCTCGCGCATGCACCGCCTGGCCCAGCTGCCCACCCAGTTCCAGGCGTACGTGCCCGGTGTGGACGTGCGCGTGCACGTGGTCGGCCAGCAGGCCCTGGCCGCAGAGATCACCAGCACCGCCACCGACTACCGTTACGCCCAGCGCAGCGGCACCACCGCCCAGGTCGTCGCCACCACGCTCCCCCCCGCCGTAGCCGCCCGCTGCATCGCCATGTCGCATGCCATGGGCCTGCCCCTGAGCGGCATCGACCTGCGCCTGCGGCCCGACGGCGAGTACGTGTGCTTCGAGGTGAACCCCATGCCGGCGTTTAGTTACTTTGAGGTGGAGAGTGGGCTGCCGATTGCGGCGGCGCTGGCGGGGTTGTTGATGGATTCGGATTAAAAATAGTTCTTTGTGCCGATGAGATGGGCACAGGCAGCTCCTTAAACTGTAGCAACTGCTGTGCACCAAGATTCGGTTCTATGATTTCAGGCCCTGTATGGCGGAAACTGAAAATGGATGAAGCAACCCATAAATATGCAAAAACACTGTGGGACTACGGTGTGATGCACCACCCGCTGGAAAAGGCCGACTGCATATTTGCTTTAGGCAGTTACAACCCCATTGTGGCAAGTTACGCCGCCGATCTTTTTTTAGCCGGATGGGCCGATTTTTTGGTGTTTTCGGGCGGAGTGGTTCATCCAGAATCTATATGGCCGAATTCCGCTGGAAAAACCGAAGCCGAAATTTTCCTTCAAATAGCCAAAGAAAAGGGGGTTCCCGCGGCCAGGATCATTATTGAAAATGAGGCAAAAAATACCGGTGATAATTTTTTGCTGACGGACAAGCTGTTTAAACAGTTGGGTTTAGATTTTGAGAAAATCATAATTGTTCAAAAACCCTACGCAGAAAGAAGGGCGTATGCAGCGGGAATGGTCCATTGGGGCCACAAAAAACTCATGCTGTCATCGCCCAGCACGACATACCATGAATATCTGGATGGGTGCGTTGCAAAGGATGTTTTCATCAATTCCATGGTAGGCGATATCCAGAGAATAAAAATATACCCCGAAAGGGGTTTTCAAATCCACCAGGATATTCCTGAAAATGTGTGGGCAGCTTACACCGAACTGGTCAAGCGTGGATTCAACAAAAGGCTAGGGTAGTCGCCATCGCGCAAGCGGCAGGTGGCGATTGTCTTCCGCCAGCGCCTGCTTGTATCTGCTATCAAAATGCCCAAAATTTCCCAGCATAAAAATAGCCCTATGTGCTTATCACACCAGCGCAAGCAGCTCCCTAAACCATAGCAAATCTTGCCAATCCGCACCGCAATGGCACCCAGGCACCACGGGCGTGCCCGCTGCCGCGCAGGTTCGGTGCACGGGCAAGCCCACCGCCCACACTGCTACAGCGCCTTTCCCTCTGAAAACCCATCTTCCAAGCCCTGGCATCGAATTTGCATGCACCCCCAGCGCGGGGGCAGCCACACTGGATTGCTTCTACAAATGACCGCTAGGGTTCCGGCCGTCTGATCTTCAGGCGGTGTCTGGTCCGAGAGCAGTCGGCCAGCAGCGGCCCATACCACTGCAGGCTCCACGGCGGGACAAAAGCCCGGGAGGTTCACTTCGTAATCGAGGTGGTCTCCCGCATTCGTCCTTCAACCTGGAGTCTTGCCATGTCTTCTTCTTTCTTTTCGATTTCCCGTGCTTTTAAACGCAATGTCGTCGGCGCTTTGCTGGTGGGTGTGGCTGCGGCTGGCATCACCACGCCCGCTGCCGCCGAAATCAAGGTGGGCGTGTCCGACTGGCCGGGCTGGGTGGCCTGGTATGTGGCCGAGCAAAAGGGCTTCTTCAAGAAGAACGGGGCCGATGTGAAGCTGGTCTGGTTTGCCAACTACACCGACTCCATCGGCGCGCTGTCGTCGGGCCAGCTGGATGCCAACTCGCAAACCTGGTCCGACACCCTGGGCCCGCTGGCCAAGGGCCTGCCGCTGAAGGCCATTCTGGTCAACGACAACTCTGCGGGCAACGACGCGCTGATGGTCGGCCCCAAGATCACCTCGTTCGCCCAGCTCAAGGGCAAGAAAGTGGCGCTGGAGCAGTTCAGCATTTCGCACTTTGTGCTGGCCACGGCGCTGGCCAAGAACGGCATGCAATTGGGCGACGTGAAAATCGTCAACCTGTCCGCAGGCGATGCCGCGGCCGCCTTCATCAGCGGCAAAGTGGATGCCGCCGTGCTGTGGAACCCCTGGGTGAACCAGATCGAAAAGAGCGGCAAGGGCAAGGCCTTGTTCACCTCCAAGGACATGCCCGGCCTGGTGCCCGACCTGCTGGTGGCGCAAGACAAGGCCATCCAGACCAAGCGCAAAGAACTGGTGGGCATGATCAAGGCCTGGTTCGAGACCGAGAAGTTCATCCGCGAGCAGCCCGCCGAGGCGGCCAAGATCATGTCCAAGGTGGTGAGCATGTCGCCCGAGGAATACGCGGTGTTCCTGCCCGGCACCAAGTTCTTTGACGCAGCCGCCAACACCCAGGCGTTTGATGCCAAAAGTGCCCTGTCGCTGGCCAGCACCGCACCCACCATTACGGCCTTTTTGACAAAGTACAAGCTGATCGAAGGCAAGCCCGATGCCGCCAAGGGCCTGGATGGCACGCTGGTGCAGGATGCGCTGAAGTAAGGCGCGGCCATGTGGACCAAGCTGTGGTTTATACGGCTGGCGATCCCGCGTCGCAGCTACGGGGCACTGGCGCTCATCGGCCTGGTGGTTCCGCTGCTGGGCTGGGCGCTGCTGAGTGCGTTTGCCGGGGTGAACCCGGTGTTTCTGCCCGGCCCGCAAAAGGTGGTGGAGCGGGTGTTTACCTGGGCGGTGGAAGACGACCTGCTGGGAGACGCCGCCATCAGCACCTTGCGGGTGGTTACCGGCTGGGCGCTGTCGGCTCTGCTGGCGCTGCCGCTGGGCCTGTTCATTGGCAGCTGGCGCGCGGTGCAGGCGCTGCTGGAGCCGCTGACCGACTTCATCCGCTACATGCCTGCGGTGGCCTTTATCCCGCTGGTAATGCTGTGGGTGGGCATCGACGAGGGGGCCAAGGTGGCCATCATCTTTATCGGCACGTTTTTCCAGATGGTGTTGATGGTTGCCGAGGACGTGCGCCGCGTGCCCATGGCACAGATCGAGGCCGCGCAAACCATGGGTGCGACCCGGCGCGAGGTGCTGGAGAAGGTGATCTTGCCGTCGGCCAAACCGGCGCTGCTGGACACCTTGCGCATCACCATGGGCTGGGCCTGGACCTACCTGGTCGTCGCCGAGCTGGTGGCGGCCAACTCGGGCCTGGGCTTTGCCATTTTGAAGGCC
This sequence comes from Rhodoferax sp. LS1P39, assembly GCF_056521425.1. Taxonomy (NCBI): domain Bacteria; kingdom Pseudomonadati; phylum Pseudomonadota; class Betaproteobacteria; order Burkholderiales; family Comamonadaceae; genus Rhodoferax; species Rhodoferax sp. LS1P39. The sequence goes on from NZ_JBWMAV010000004.1 coordinate 133,654, forward strand.
CAGCGCTTTTTGCAAACCGACAAGATCTTTGCCGGGATTTTGCTGATCGGCTGCATTGGCCTGGCCATCGACCAGCTGTTTCGCCTGCTGCACCGCAAGGCTTTCCCCTGGATGCACGGACGCTAACAAGGGAATGCCATGAACAAAATCGAATGCAAAAACGTCTGGAAGTATTTTGGCCAGACCACGGCTTTAAACGACGTGAACCTGGGCATTGCCGACAACGAGTTTGTCACCCTGGTGGGCGCGTCCGGCTGCGGCAAGTCCACGCTGCTGCGCACCCTGGCGGGGCTGGAAACGCACAGCAAGGGCGACGTGCTGGTCAACGGTGCCGCGATCACCGGGCCGGGGCAAGACCGGGCCATGGTGTTCCAGCACTACAGCCTCTACCCCTGGCTGCGGGTGTCGGAAAACATCCGCTTCTGCCGCCAGCTCAGCGCCCATACCCAGAACCGCAGCAGCGCCGACGTGGAGGCCGCCTCGGGCCGGGCCGACGCACTGTTGCAGCTCATGGGGCTGACGGCCTCGGCCAGCGCCTACCCGAACCAGCTCTCGGGCGGCATGCAGCAGCGGGTGGCAATTGCCCGTGCCCTCATGGGTAAGCCGCAGATCCTGCTGATGGACGAACCCTTTGGCGCGCTGGACGCGCAAACTCGCGAGGTGATGCACGACCTGATCCTGCACGTGCACCGCCTGGAGCGCACCACCATCGTCTTCGTGACCCACGACGTGGAAGAGGCTATCTACCTCGGCCACCGCGTGGTGCTGATGGCCCCGCGCCCGGGCCGCATCGACTCGGTCTACGAAGTGCCGCTGCCGCCCAAGCGCGAACAGGACATGAAGCTCGCCCCCGAGTTTGTACGCCTCAAACGCCAGTTGCTGGACCGCATCCGCGAAACCTCCGGCATGAAAACCGACCTGGACCAACTGCAAAAACTCACGCAAATGGCCGAAGAAAGGACCCCTGTATGACCCCCATTCCTGCCAACAAACTGCAGTGGGAGGAAGACCTCCCCGGCGGCAACCACTGGTCTGGCCGCTTGCGCCGTGGCACGGCCCTGCGCCTCACCGACTTAACAGGCGGCGCGAACGTATCCGCGCTGTTCTTCAACGCCGAGCAGTCGCTGGAGCGTTACAACATGCCCGACACCCTCAAATCTCAACACACCGCCTTCTTGACCGCAGGCCTTGTCTGCCAGTCGGACATGGGCCGCGTGCTCTGCTCCATCACCACCGACAGCCTGGGCTGGCACGACACCTGGTGCGGCGTGAGCGACGCGGCCATGGTGCGTGCCAAGTTCGGCGACAAGCGCTACCAGCAGCACCGCAACGCCATGCACCGCAATGGCCGCGACAACCTGCTCATCGAGCTGGCCAAGTGGGGCCTGGGCGCACGCGACCTGGTGCCCTGCGTTAACTTCTTCAGCAAGGTGGTGCCCGATGCCGACGGTGCCCTCAGCCACGTGCCCGGCCACAGCCTGGCGGGCAGCCACGTGGACCTGCGTTTTGAAATGGACACCCTGGTGGTGCTCAGCAGCGCGCCGCACCCGCTGGACGCGAATCCGGTCTACGCCCCCGCCGACGTGCAACTCAGCGCCTACCGCGCCGACCCCGTCGCCGCCGACGATGCCTGCCGCACCCAGTGCGCGCAAAACGGCCGCGCCTTTACCAACACCGAACGCTATTGCGGGGTCACACTGTGAGCAAATTACTGGAAAGCCCACTCAACCCCGCCCACGCCGTGCTCGACCAGACCTGCCTGGCAGGCGATCCGTGGATGGCCACCGTCTACGCCGGGCAGACTCTGCGCATCCTCGACCTGGAAGGCAACCAGGCGGTAGACACCCTGTTCTACAGCGCGGCCAACGCAGAAGAGCGCTACAGCGCCGCCGACACCATCGCCCGCAACGGCCAGCTCTACCTGGGCCTGGGCTCCAAGCTGTACTCCAGCGTAGGCCGGGTCATGCTCACCATCACCGCAGACACCTGTGGCCGCCACGACACCCTGGGTGGTGCCTGCTCCAGCGAGAGCAACACCGTGCGCTACGCGCTCGACAAACGCCCCATGCACAGTTGCCGCGACAGCTTCATGCACGCCCTGTGCCATTGCCACGAGGCCGGGGCGCTGGGTTTGGGCAAGCGCGACATTGCGCCCAACATCAACTTCTTCATGAACGTGCCCGTCACGCCCGAAGGCCGCCTCAGCTTCGAGGACGGCATCTCGGGCGCAGGCAAGTACGTGGAGTTGCGGGCCGAGATGGACGTGGTGGTGCTGATATCCAACTGCCCGCAGCTGAACAACCCCTGCAATGGGTACAACCCTACGCCGATACGGCTGCTGGTGTGGAACTGATGTGCTATTGAATTCGTAGCTGCTCGTGCTGGTTCCATCAGTACGGGATGCCGATTTTTCTTAAATTTTCAACGACTCACTCTGGTTGAGGGCGAGACACATTCCGCCAGGGATACCGTGGAACCGGCTTTGCCGGGCCACTGGTATCGCCCCCTGCAAGGGGGGTGGCGGAAAGTGCGCAGCACTGGAGCCTGGGGGTGAGCCAAAGGACACCATGTTCGATACCGTTTTGATCGCCAACCGCGGCGCCATCGCCTGCCGCGTGATCCGCAGCCTCAAGGCCCTGGGCCTGCGCTCGGTGGCCGTGCACTCCGAGGCCGATGCCGATTCGCTGCATGTGGCCCTGGCCGATGCCAGCGTCTGCATCGGCCCGGCACCGGCTGCCCAAAGCTACCTGGACCCGCAGCGCATCCTGGACGCGGCCCGGGCCACGGGCGCGGGGGCCATCCACCCCGGCTACGGCTTTTTGTCGGAAAACCCCGACTTCGCCCAGGCCTGTGAAGACGCAGGCATCGCCTTCGTCGGCCCCACACCGACGCAGATGCGGGCCTTTGGCCTGAAGCACACCGCCCGCGCGCTGGCCGAGGCCCAGGGCGTGCCCCTGCTGCCCGGCAGCGGCCTGCTGGCCGACCTGGCCCAGGCGCAGAGCGAGGCGGCGCGCATCGGCTACCCGGTGATGCTCAAAAGCACGGCGGGCGGCGGCGGCATTGGCATGCGGCTGATCCGCAGCGATGCTGAGATGGCCCCGGCCTTCGAGGCCGTGCAGCGCTTGGCCCAGGCCAACTTCAAGGACGCGGGCCTGTTCCTGGAGAAGTTTGTCGAGCGTGCCCGCCACATCGAAGTGCAGCTCTTCGGCGACGGCCAGGGCCGGGTGGTTTCTCTGGGCGAGCGCGACTGCTCGGCCCAGCGCCGCAACCAGAAGGTGATCGAAGAGACCCCTGCGCCCGGCCTGTCCGAAGCCACCCGCACCGCCCTGCAGCAGACTGCCGTGCGCCTGGCCGAAGCGGTCAACTACCGCAGCGCCGGTACCGTGGAATACGTGCTGGATGCCGACACCGGGGCTTTCTATTTCCTGGAGGTCAACACCCGCCTGCAGGTAGAGCACGGCGTGACCGAGCAGGTGACGGGCGTGGACCTGGTGGCCTGGATGCTGCGCTTGGCGCGCGGCGACGACTTCGCGCTAGAGGTGCCCGCGCCACACGGCGCGTCCATCCAGGTGCGCCTCTACGCCGAAGACCCGGCACGCAACTTCCAGCCCTGCGCGGGCGGCTTGATCGAGGTGGTGTTTCCATCCGACGCACGCATTGAAACCTGGGTCGCCACCGGCAGTGAAGTGCCGCCGAATTACGACCCGATGATCGCCAAGCTCATCGTGACCGGCAGCGACCGCGCCGATGCCGTCGCCAAGCTGCAGGCCGCCCTGGCCGCCACCCGGCTGGCGGGCATAGAAACCAATCTGCGTTACCTGCGCACTGTCGTGGCCGACCCGGTGTTTGTGGATGGCTTGATGGTCACCCGCAGCCTGGCCGATCTGCACTACCAGCCGCAGGCGCTGGAGGTGCTGGATGCCGGTGTGCAGACCACCGTGCAAGACCACCCGGGCCGCGTGGGTTACTGGGCGGTGGGCGTGCCACCCAGCGGCCCGATGGACGACCTGGCCATGCGCCTGGCGAACCGCCTGGTCGGCAACGCCCCGGATGCGGCGGCACTCGAATGCACGCTCAGCGGCCCCAGCCTGCGTTTCCATGCCGATACGGTGATAGCGGTCTGTGGCGCGGCCATGGCCGTCAGCGTGGACGGCGTGCCGCTGGCGCTGTGGCAGTCGCACACGGTCAAGGCGGGCAGCGTGCTCAAGCTCGGCGCGGTGCAGGGCGCAGGCGCACGCAGCTACCTGGCGCTGCGCGGCGGGCTGGACGTGCCGCTGTACCTGGGCAGCCGCGCCACCTTCACCCTGGGCCAGTTCGGCGGCCACGCAGGCCGCACACTGCGGGTGGGCGACATGCTGCATATCGGCTCGGATGCAGTCGATGCACCGCTGGCCGCCTTGCCCGCCGAGGTGGTGCCCGAGTACCAAAGCCACTGGGACATCGCCGTACTCTACGGCCCGCACGGCGCGCCCGATTTCTTCACCGATGGCGATGTCCAGATGTTCTTCGGCACCGACTGGCAGGTGCACTACAACTCCAGCCGTACCGGCGTGCGCCTCATCGGTCCCAAGCCCCAATGGGCGCGGCGCGACGGCGGCGAGGCGGGGCTGCACCCGTCCAACATCCACGACAACGCCTACGCCATCGGTGCCATCGACTTCACCGGCGACATGCCCGTCATCCTGGGCCCCGACGGCCCCAGCCTGGGCGGCTTTGTCTGCCCGGCCGTGGTGCTGGCCAGCGAGCGCTGGAAGATGGGCCAACTGCGCCCCGGCGATACGGTGCGTTTCCGCTGCGTCACCGCCCAAGAAGCCCTGGCCCTGCACGCCGCGCAAGAGCGCCGCATTGCCGACCTGGCCTGGAATCCGCCCGCCATCCCGCAGCGCAGCGATGCGGTCGGTTCGCCCATCCTGGCCCGGCGCGACGCGCAGGGCGAACGCCCGGCCCTGGTGCTGCGCCAGGCGGGGGACCGTTATGTGCTGGTGGAGCTGGGCGACGCGGTGCTGGACATTGCGCTGCGCCTGCGGGTGCACGGCCTGATGCAATCCCTGCAGGCGCAAATGCTGCCGGGTATCGTGGATTTGACCCCCGGCATCCGCTCTCTTCAGATACATTTTGAGCCTCTAGCGATTACCGCATCGGCGCTGATAGCTGCGATTTTTGTAGCAGATGATGCTTTGGGTGATACCGATGATCTGGTCGTGCCATCCCGCACCGTCTACCTGCCGCTGAGCTGGGACGACAGCGCCACCCGGCTGGCCATCGAAAAATACATGCAGTCCGTGCGCCCCGACGCGCCCTGGTGCCCCAGCAACATCGAGTTCATCCGCCGCATCAACGGGCTGGAGAGCATCGCCGAGGTGCAGAGCACCGTGTTCGAGGCGCGCTACCTGGTGCTGGGCCTGGGCGACGTGTACCTGGGCGCACCCGTGGCCACGCCGCTGGACCCACGGCACCGCCTAGTCACCACCAAGTACAACCCGGCCCGCACCTGGACCCCCGAGAACGCGGTGGGCATCGGCGGCGCCTACATGTGCGTCTACGGCATGGAAGGCCCGGGCGGCTACCAATTCGTGGGCCGCACGCTGCAGATGTGGAACCGCTGGCGCGATGCGAGCAGCGGAGCCCCGGCGTTCGAGTCCGGCAAGCCCTGGCTGCTGCGCTTCTTTGACCAGATCCGCTTCTACCCGGTGGGCGAGGCCGAGCTGCTGCAAATCCGCCGCGACTTCCCCGCCGGGCGTTACCCGCTGCGGGTGGAGGAGGGCACGTTCAGTCTGCACGACTACAGAAGCTTTCTGGCCGACAACGCCAACGACATCGCCGCCTTCCGCGCCCTGCAAGGCCAGGCCTTCGAGGCAGAGCGCGAGCGCTGGCGCGTGGCAGGCCAGGCCGAGTACGTGGGCGAGGTCGAGGTGCTGGAGGCCGCCACGTCGCCAGACGACCTACCCCCCGGCGCGCGCAGCGTGGCCAGCGCCGTGCCCGGCAGCGTGTGGAAACTGCTGGTGGCCGAGGGCGACACCGTGGCCGAAGGCGATGCCCTGCTGGTCATCGAGTCAATGAAGATGGAGTTCACCGTGGCCGCGCCCTGTGCCGGCACGGTGTGGCGCATGGCCTGCCGCGAAGGTGGAGCCGTGGCGGCGGGGCAAAACGTGGTGGTGATCCAGGAAGCGCAAGCATGAACAAGACAACTATTTCCCTCAGCCTAGGCGCGTTGCAACAGGCGTACCGCGACGGCAGCCTGACCCCGCTGCAGGTGATCGACCACGTGGTCCAGGCGATTGGCGACGACCCGCATACCGCCTGGATCCACCGCATCGACGCAGCCACCTTGCGTGCCCAGGCGCAGGCTTTGATGGACCGCGGCCCCGAGGGCCTGCCCCTGTGGGGCGTGCCCTTTGCCATCAAGGACAACATCGACCTGGCCGGGGTGCCCACCACCGCCGGTTGCCCGGCCTACGCCTACACGCCCGCCACCAGCGCCTTCGTGGTGCAGCGCTTGCTGGACGCGGGGGCCATTGCCATCGGCAAGACCAACCTGGACCAGTTCGCCACCGGCCTGAATGGCACGCGCTCGCCGTACGGGGCCTGCCACAACGCGTTTGATGCGGACTACGTGTCGGGCGGCTCCAGCGCGGGTTCGGCCGTGTCGGTCGCTTTGGGGCATGTGGGCTTCTCGCTGGGCACCGACACCGCCGGTTCGGGCCGCGTGCCAGCGGGTTTCAACCACCTGGTGGGCCTCAAACCCAGCCTGGGCCTGCTGTCCACCAGCGGCGTGGTGCCCGCCTGCCGCTCGCTGGACGCGGTGTCCATCTTTGCGTTGACGGCAGATGACGCGCAGCAGGTGTTCGCCGTGGCCCAGGGCTATGACGCGCAGGATGCCTATGCCCGCCCGGCGCAGCCGCACGGCTTCGACTTTGGCCGGGCCGAACATCCGCGCCTGGGCGTGCCACGCGCCGACCAGTTGCAGTTTCTGGGCGACAGCGGCTACGCCCAGTGCTTCGAGGCCGCCCGCGCCCACGCGCTGGCCCTGGGCGCGGAGCTGGTGGAGATCGACTTTGCCCCCTTCTTCGAGACCGCCCGCCTGCTCTACGAAGGCCCCTGGGTCGCAGAACGCTACCAGGCCATCCGCGCCTTCATCGATGCGCAGCCCGAGGCCCTGTTTCCGGTGACCCGTGAGATCACCCTGGGCGGTGCGCAGCCGTTGGCCGCCGATGCCTTTGCCGCGCAGTACCGCCTGCGCGCCCTGGCCCTGCGCTGCGCCGCTGTGTGGGCCGGTATCGACTGCATGCTGCTGCCCACATCACCCACTATCCACCGCATCGCCACGATGCTGGCCGAGCCGATTGCCCGCAACAGCGACTTCGGCCTGTACACCAACTTCGTGAACCTGCTGGACTACGCCGCCATCGCCGTGCCCGCAGGCTTTCGGGCCGACGGCCTGCCGTTCGGCATCACCTTGGTTGCCCCGGCCCACCAGGACCAGCCGCTGCTGCACCTGGCCCAGCGCTGGCAGCACCGCCTGCAGGGCAAGGCGGCCATGCTGGGGGCCACGGGCCACACGGCGGTGCCGTTTGACACTGCGCCCGCCATCCCCTCCGGCCAGATCCGCGTAGCCGTCTGCGGTGCCCACCTGCAAGGCCAGCCGCTGAACCACCAGCTCACCAGCCGCGGTGCCCGCCGGGTGCAGTGCACCACCACCGCGCCCGTCTACCGCCTCTACGCCTTGCCCGACGGCAAACGCCCCGGCCTGGTCCGTGTGGCGGAGGACGGTGTCGCGATCGAGGTGGAGGTGTGGGAGCTGCCCGGCGCGCAGTTCGGCAGCTTTGTGGACGGCATTCCCGCGCCCTTGGGCATTGGCCGCACGCTGCTGGCCGATGGCAGCACGGTGGCGGGCTTCATCTGCGAGCCTTCAGGATTGGAAGGCGCGCAGGACATCACGGCGTGTGGCGGCTGGCGGGCGTACAAAGCGGCCACCCTCAGTTAGCCGTGATCTTGCGGTCACGCACGATGGCGCTCCACTTGGCATCTTCTTTCCGCATGAAGTCGGTGAGTTCGGCGCGGGTGGTGGGCTGCGGGGTCAGGCCGTGCTTGTCCAGGGCCTGCTTCACGCCGGGGTCGGCCAGCACCTTGACGATGGCCTGGTTCCAGCGCTCCAGAATGGCCACCGGCGTTTTGCCAGGTGCCACGAAGGCGTACCAGTTCAGGGCCTCGAAGCCGGGGTAGCCCGACTCGGCCACCGTAGGAATGGTGGGCATGTAGGCCGGGCGGGCCAGGCCGGTGGTGGCCAGGGGGATGAGCTTGCCCGCTTCGACGTGGGGCAGCGCGGTGGGCGGTGCCGAAAAATACGAGGCGATGCGTTCGCCCAGCAGATCCTGCAGGGCCGGTGCGCCGCCTTTGTAGGGCACGTGCACCATGTCAATGCCCGCGCGCTGGCTGAACAGCTCCCCGGCCAGGTGCGAGGCCGATCCAGCCCCGGTCGAGGCGAAGTCGATGCTGCCGGGCTTTTTCTTGGCCAGGGCCACAAACTCGGCCAGGGTCTTCACACCCAGGCCCTTGTGCACCACCAGCACATTCGGAAAGTTCACCCCGCCCGAGATGGCAGCCAGGTCCTTGAAGGGGTCGTAGCTGACCTTCATCACGTGCGGTGCGATGGTCAGCGGGCCGATGGAGCCAAACAGCAGCATTGAGCCGTCTGCCGTCCCGTTGGCCACAAATTGGTGCGCGATGTTGCCCCCGGCACCGGCCTTGTTGTCGATGATGACGGTCTGGCCGATGTCCTCGCCGAGCTTGCGGGCGATCAGGCGCGCCGCCGCATCGGCCGCGCCCCCGGCGGCGAAGCCGACCACCAGGGTGACGGGTTTCTTGGGTGGGAAGTCTTGGGCCGGTGCTGGGGTCGCCAGGCACAGGGCGGCGGCACATGTGGCCGTGGCGCGCAGAAAGTGTTGTGGGTTCATTTTTGGGGGTCTCCGTTGGGTTGTTGGGATTCACTCGGCACCCAGGCCGATGGGGTTGGGCAGGCGCTTTTCCACGGCATGGCGCAGCAGAGCGGCGCTGCGGAAGATGCCGTGGCCGAACTTCCCGTAGGGCAGGGTGGCAAACAAGGCCATCACCGCGCCCAGGTGCAGGCACAGCAGCAGGGCCAGGGCGGGGGTGCCGCTGCCCAGCCACAGGGCCAGGCCGCTGGCGCTGGTGAGGAACAGCAGGGCGATGAAGCCCAGGTCCATCGGCTTTTGTTTTGCATCGCCGTGCAATGGATGGCGCTGGCGGTTCAGCCGCCACAGCCCGGCGGTGCCCAGCACCAGGCTGATGCCTCCGGCCACACCCAGCAGCTTGGGCAGGCTGGGCAGGGCGTAGGGCGCGGCCCAGCCGAAGGCGTAGTGGTAGAGCGTGGCCACGCTGGTGGCGGCGAAGCACAGCAGGAAACCGTAGAAGGTGAGGTGGTGGAAGCGCCGACGGGCCAGTGTGTACGCGTCGTCCGCGTTGTGGCAGCCGTCGCCATGGCCGCCGTCCAGGTACTTGAGGCGCATCACCGCATCGGTGGCTTCGGCGGCAGCCGGGGCATTCAGCGGTGCGCCGCTGGTGGCGGGGGTGATGTCGCGCCAGAAGCGCCGCACGCCCATGGCCAGTGCCAGCGTGGCGAACCCGAACACCGGGGCGAACAGGCCCACCAGCAGGTTGTGCGGAAACACGCTGTAGAAGTTGTCGCCGGGCGCGCTGCCCCACAGGCTGCCTTTCATGGCCACAGCCAGTGCCAAAAACAGCGCCAGCGCTGCCGCCAGGGCCAGCGACAGCGTGAGGCCGTTGCGCTGGTAGAGCACGCCGAGCGCGGGCGGCCAGGCGTAGTCCACATATGTCTGGCCACGCACTTCGGCCATGGCCTGCGGCACGTTTACTGCAAATTCGTGCGGCGGCGCGTACTGGCAGGCATGCAGGCAGGCACCGCAGTTGTGGCAGAGGTTGGCCAGAAAGTGGATGTCGGCCTTGCCAAATTCGAGCCGCCGGGTCATGGCCGGGAACACGGCGCAAAAGCCCTCGCAGTAGCGGCAGGCGTTGCAGATCTGCATCTGCCGCCCGACCTCGGCCTCTGCGCTGGAGAGGATGGGAATGACACGGCGCGGGCCTTCTTGCGGGCCTTGTGCGAGCGACACGGCCTCGCGTGCCAGGGCTTCAAGCGTTTGCATGGGGGGTCTCCTTCTGTTGTAAGGCGGCGGCAGCCGCTTGGGTGCCTGCGATGCGGCCGAAGGCGGTGCCGATGCTCATGCCCACACCGGCTGTGTAGCCCTTGCCGAGCACGTTGCCAGCCATCATTTCCCCGGCCACGAAGAGGTTGGGGCTGGGCCGGTTGCCAAAGCGCACGGCAGTGGTGTCGTCTACCTTCAGGCCCAGGTAGGTGAAGGTGATGCCGGGGCGCAGCGGGTAGGCGTAGAAGGGCGCGGTGTCGATGGGCCGAGCCCAGTGGGTCTTGGCGGGTGCCAGGCCTTCGGTGCGGCAGTCGTCCAGCGCGGTGTGGTCGAACTGGCCCACCTGGCAGGCGGCGTTGTAGTCGGCAATGGTGTGCAGAAAGGTGGCTTCGTCCAGCCCGAGCTGCTGTGCCAGCCCTTGCAGGGTGTCGGCGGTGGTGCCGGGGAACACCGGCGGCATGAAGCGGCCCACGGCCTTCTGGTCGATGATGGAGTAGGCCACCTGGCCCGGCTGCTGCGCCACCAGCCGCCCCCAGATGGCGTAGCGCTTGGGCCAGAAATCCTCGCCCTCGTCGTAGAAGCGCCGGGCCTCGCGGTTCACCACCACGCCCAGCGACACACAGTCGATGCGGGTGCAGATGCCACCATCAAACAGCGGGGCCCGGGCATCGATGGCCACCATGTGGCCCTGCGACGGGTCGCCAATGGTGTCGGCTCCGGCATCGATTAGCTGCTTGAGCAGCACACCCTGGTTGAAGCGGGTGCCGCGCACCAGGAAGTTGTCGGCCGGCCATTCGCCGCGTTCGTTCTGGCCCCAGGCTTCGCGCAGCCAGGCGCGGTTGGACTCGAAGCCACCGGCGGCCAGCACGCAGCTGCGTGCGGTGATGCGTTCGCCCGCTTCGGTGTGCACGGCGGTGAAGCGCTCACCAATGCACTCGACCGAGGCCACCGGCGTGTCGTAACGGATCTGCACGCCCAGGCGTTCGGCGCTGCGGTAGTAGGCGTTGACCAGCGCCTTGCCGCCACCCATGAAAAAGGCATTGGTGCGCGCCACGTGGAGTGCGCCCGAGAGCGGCGGTTGGAAGTGCACGCCGTGGCGGCGCATCCAGTCGCGGCAGTTCGACGAGGCGCGTATCACCAGCCGGGCCAGGTGCTCGTCGGTCAGGCCGCCGGTCACCTTGAGCAGGTCCTGCCAGTATTCTTCTTCGGGGTAGGCATCGACCAGCACGTCCTGCGGCGCGTCGTGCATGCAGCGCAGGTTGCGGGTGTGCTGCGAATTGCCGCCGCGCCAGGCCTTGGGGGCGGCTTCGAGCAGCAGCACGCTGGCACCGGCCTCGCGCGCCATCAGCGCGGCGCAGAGGGCGGCATTGCCGCCGCCTACTACCAATACATCTACCTGTTCATTACGCACTTTGGATCTCCTTGGGGGTCAGGAGACTGTAGGCAGACGGCCCTTGCGGCGAAAGGCCGGATCAGGCAACAGGTGTTCAGTTTTCGAGAAGACTTGCGCAGCGCCCCTGTATCGCCCTTCGGGCTTACACGGGGAACTTGCGTCAGTCTTGTTCGAGAAGACTTGCGCCGAGCCAGCGCCCTTCGCGTACCAGGGTGCGTGCGGTGTCGGCCATCACCACCCGGGTGGCCAGGGCGGCAGGCGACAGTTCGTCGTCCGACAGGCTGACCAGCAGGTTGCGCCGCCCCACATGGGCATCGGTGATCTGGCTGCTGTGCACCCCTTCGGCGGGTTGCCGGGCGATGGCGGCACCGGGCTGGATGGTGGCCCCCATGCCAGCGCGCACCGCGTCCATCAGCAGCGCCAGGCCGTCGATTTCGGCCACCACGTGGGGCGTGATGCGTGCGCGGGCAAAGGCGGTGGTGAGCGTGGCGCGCAGGCCGTGGTCGGCGCTGGGCATGATCAGCGGCAGACCCGCGAGCTGGGCCAGCCGCACCTTGGCACCCGTGGGCCGCTGGGCCAGATCGGTGGCGGCCAGCACAAACAGCTTTTCGTCCAGCAGGGGCTCGATGCTCCAGCGGCGCGGCGTGGTGGTTTCGAACAGCACGGCCAGGTCGAGCTGGCGCGCCTGCAGCATGCTGGCCAGGTTGCCTGACAGCGACTCCACCAGGTGCAGCCGCACGTCCGGGTACCGCGCCCGCATCGCCAGCATCAGCGGCAGGCCGAGCACCGAGGCGGTGGTGGGTGCCAGGCCCACGCTCACGTGGCCAGACAGGCGCGCCTGCTGTGCCGCGCGCACCGCCTCGTCCGCATGCCGCAGCGTGAGCTGGGCCTGCTGCAAAAAGGCCACGCCCGCGTCGGTGGGGCTGACGCCGGTGCTGGCGCGCTGCAGCAGCCGGGTGCTGAGTTCGCCCTCCAGTCGGCTGATCTGTTGGCTCAGCGCCGAGGTCACCACGCCCAGCTCCACGGCGGCACGGCCCATGCTGCGCAGCTCGCAGACCTTGACGAAATAACGGAGCTGGCGGAGTTCCATGGGGCGGTGGCGTGGGTGTGGGTAGATGCCTATCGTAAGGCCAGGGCAGGCCGCAGAACGAACCGCAGTGTATTTGTAAATAATGGTAAAAAGTGCTTGCAGCGCTTATTCCATAAGTACAGTAAGCTATGAATTTGGTGCGTCAAAAAGACATCTACAAATCCAGCTCTGCTCCACGCACCCGCAGCCATTCTTTACGCTCCCGGAAGTCTGGCAACACCTTATCCACTTCGTTCCAGAACGCTGCCGAATGGTCGCGGTGGTGGATGTGGCAGAGCTCGTGCACCACGATGTAGTCGATGACGGTGGCCGGGGCCATCAAGCATTTCCAGTGGAAGTGCAGGTCTGCGTTTTTGAGACAAGAGGCCCAGCGGTAGCCCATGTCTTTGATACAAACGGCCCCCGGGGTTACCCCCACTTTGGGCGCAAGCAAGGCTACCCGTTCATTGAAGCGGGCCTGGCCTTTTTCGCGGTAAAAGTCCTCGAATGCCTTGTGCCCAGCCTCCATGCCGCCCACCGCAATCACCGACTGCCGCAATTGAAATCGGCCATCTTTCAACTGCAGTGGCGCGTCTTGCTCTTGGACAAGCAACAAACGGTAGTTACTGCCCAGGTAAGGAAATGATTCGCCGTTGACCCATTCACGCACCACCCGGGTGGCATTCAGGCTGCGCCATTCGGCCAAGTTGCGGTAAATCCACATGCGCTTGCTCAGCACAGTGGCATCCACCTGCTCGGGTGTCATCCGCAGGGGCGGGCGGACGGTCACCATGCCGTCGCGTTCGATCACGATGTCGGTGGTTTGCCGCTGCGCACCGGGCAGCAGCTGGTAGGCAATGTCGCGTACTTGGCGTAACTGCATTTACAGACCCGGGGTGCGCGAAGGGCGTAGGGTGCGCACCAGCGCATCGTGGCGGTGTTTGGCCAGTTTCATCACTTCTATCGCTACCCGTTCGCGGTTGTGCCGTAGTTCATCAATGCCAGTTTTGCTGATCTCGGTCTTGACCAGGCCACGCACCCGTTTTTGCTTGTCGGGGTTGTGCCAAAAATCGATGCTACCGATGGTTTCTTGCAGAATATCCACCACACTTTCCATCAACACTTTGAATTGCGGCTTGGCGGCATCCTCCACCAGGCCGCTGGCAAAACCCACCTGCGCAACGTGCGCGTAAAACGCGCTAGCCTCGGTGCCCAAGCCATGTTCTCCTTGCTTGCGGCCAGCAATCGCGGTGTTGCGCAGCTCCGCCAGTTTTTCTGCCAGCAGTTCCCACTGGTCATGGTGCTGTTCTATCAATGCATCCACTTTTTGCGACAAACTCTTGTAGAAGGCCGGGTCTTCGTCGTGGTGTACCGTGCAATGTTTGCGGATGGCGTGCTCCATCTCGCTGGCCTTGGCCGCCGTGTTGCCGCCTGCATGCGCGGCCAGCTTTTCCAAGAAATCGTCGGCCAGCAGCTCCACAGGTGGCACCTTGGGATTGATGCCCAAGCTGACCAAGTGTTCGTTGATCAGTGCTTTAACCTTGGCCCCCGCATCGCCCAGGTCCAGGCTGGTGTCTTTGTAACGCTCTTTGGCTACCTGCAAGATGTACCCGAAGCGTTTGGCAGGCACACGGTAGGGTTGGGCCGAGGCATGGGGCAACACAATGTCCATACTCGTCAAAAAGCTCTTCAGGTACACCTCAAAGTCGGCCCGCCGCCGCTCATCCTTCAGCGCGGCCACAGCCGCATGTACCACGGAGGCATCTGCCGAGATGCTAGGCAGGGTGCCGCTCGTAAAGGCCTTGATATGCAGTACACCCAGATCGGCGAAGTGCTGTAGCAGCCGTTGGTAACGCTCTTCCAGTACGGGCAGTTCAGAGCTGATGTTTTTCAGCCCATCGCTGAGTTCTTGCAGTTCATCGTCGGCGGCGTACAGGGTCAACGCATCGGTCAAGTGGTTGGACAGACCGATGTAGTCCACGATGTAGCCGCGCTTTTTGCCTTTCTTGACGCGGTTGGTGCGGGCGATGGCCTGTAGCAAAGTGTGTTCGCGCAGCCGCTTGTCGATATACATCACTTGCTCTACAGGCGCATCGAAGCCTGTGAGCAACATGTCGCAGACGATCAAAAAGGCAATGCCGGAGTTCGATTTGTCTGTGTCGTCCAGGTCAAAACTTTTGCAGAAGTTGTCTACCGCCTGTAGCCGGGACGCCTCTTTGCGGGCAAAGGTGATGAACGCAGCCTCGTTGGTGCCGTCGCTGGAGATCACCACCGCCGTTTTCAAGAAAGCCAGCCGTCGCAACAAATCCACGTCGGGTATGGCTTGGGTCTGCTCTTTGGCAATCTGCTCGGCCAATGCGGCTTTGATGCCGTTTTGGTAGCGTATGCAGGCCAGTTTTGAATGGCACACTACCTGCGCCTTGAAGCCGTTGGGCAAGATGTTGGTGACATAGTGGGCTACCAGATCGCGGGCGATGGCGTTGATGCGGTTCTCGGCTTCCAGAATGTCGCCGGTGGCCCCGTATTTCTTCTTAATCGCCAGCAACTCGTCTTCGTTACGGTCTTTGAACAGGTCTTCGAATGCTGTGTCGAACGCATGTTTTTCGTTCAAAGCGCTGTCTGCCGTTTTGCCCTCATACAAAATTTGCAGCGTGGCTCCGTCGTTTACCGCGTCGCGCAGGCGGTAGGTGTCGATGTACTCGCCAAAGCGTTTGATCGTCTTGTGCTCTCCATGCCGCTCGGTCAGCAGCGGCGTGCCCGTAAACGCCCAGCGGGTGGCGTTCGGGAAAGCCTCAAACAGGTTGTCGCCCAGATCCGAGCTCTGGGTACGGTGTGCCTCGTCGATCATCAGTACGATGCGTTCCGACGTGTTCACCACGCCAAAGGTTTTGCCCGAAGGCATGGCCAAAAACGTGCCCAGCGCCTCCGACACTGCGTTGGTCAGCACCTGCTTGTGCTCCTGGAACTTGTGCACCATCACCATGTTGATGTCTGAGCTGTCGCTGGCCAGATGGTGGCGTAGGTCATAACGGCTCTCCACCACATTGACCCGCCCACCTATCAGCTTGGCGGTGGCACCCAGTTGTTCTTCCAGGTCGGTGCGGTCGTTGACCAGAATGAGCTTGTAGTCGTTCAGGTCGCGGCTGGCGCGCAGCATCCGGGCCAGAAACACCATCGTCAGCGACTTGCCTGAACCCTGCGTGTGCCACACCACGCCGCTGCGCTCCAGGGCCGACGTGCCGGTGCGCAGCCGCTCTAGCATTTTGTGGGCCGCGCGAAATTGCTGGTAGCGGCACACCACTTTGATGCGCGGGCCGCCGTCGGTATCCATATACACACTGCTGGTGCGCAAAATCTGTAGCAGGTTGCGCTTGTCCAGCAAGCCCGCCACCAGTATTTGCTGTGCATTCAGCCCTGCCATGGCTGTGTCAGCCTGCGGATGCAGCGTCTTCCAGCCGTAAAAGTGCTCTTCGCCCGATGTGATGCTGCCGTAGTCGGCCTGTAATCCGCTGCTGCGCACCAGCAACAGATTGCTGTGGAATAGGCGCGGCTCGCCTTCCTTCAGGCCCGCCAGTGCCGTGTCGGCGCGGCGGCCCATGTAGCGCTGCAGTTGCACAAACGCCTCTTGCATCGGGTTGGCACAGGTTTCCGAGCCCTTTTTGCACTCCACCACGCACAGCGGAATGCCGTTCACGCACAGCACGATGTCCGGGATGATGAAGCCGCGCACCCCGCCCGGCGTGTCCACACGAAACTGGTTGATGGCATGGAACTGGTTGTTCTCTGGCGTGTGGAAGTCGATCAGGCGCACCACCGGGTCGGCCTCGCCGGTGCGCTCGTTCACATCCACCTGCGCCTTGAACAGCAGAGCCTGCACCGCCTCGTTGGCTTCCAGCAGCGTGCGGTTGGGCTGGCGTAGGAGTTGGCTGCGCAAGTCGTCCAGCTGGCGAGGTGTCAGCCATGCCTGGCCGTCATCGCCAGGGTTGATGGCGCGCACCGCTGCATCAAAGACCTGCGGCAGCAGCCATTGGCGAAAGTTGTCACGCAGGCTCAGGCGGGCATCCTGCGGCACGCCTGTGCCCTGGTCGATCACGGTCCAGCCCTGCGCGGCCAGTTGCTGCAAAAACGGTTGTTCGACTTCGGAGTACTCACTCATCGCGCGGTCGCCGTCGTGCTATGCATGCAGTGGCTCCAGGCGGTCCAAGGCGATGCCGATGGCACGGTCGTCAAACAAGCGGCTTTTGCGCTCTGCCGCCCCGGCGGGCCAACGTAGCAAACCTGCGCGCACGCCCTCGACCGTAGCCGGCACGCCCTCTTGGGACAAAAGCCAGTCCACCGTGGCCAGCAGCTCCATGCCAAACGGCGACTCAAAGCCATCGATCAAGGCGGCTGTGTGTTCCAAGGCCTGCGCGTACGGTTTGGCCTCGGTTTTCAGATACGCGTCCAAAAATGCCTTGCGGTCATCGTCAAACCAGATCACATCCAAAGGGTCTGCATCGCTAATGCGTTTGTCGCAATGCAGATAGCTGCCGTCCAGGTTGTTCAGCAAGTGCGCCAGGCGGTTGGCGTAGGGGCCGTATTTATGGGCCACAAACTGCAAATTCAGCGGGTTGTCTGGCCCAAAGCGTTCTATCGATCGCTCCAGAAACCACGCCAGTTTTTGAATCTCCAGCAGGCTGCACTCCATGCCCAGCACCCAATAGCGGCGCACCAGCTCCGCAATCAACGCGCGGGCGGGGGTGAGCTTTTCCACCCCGGTCCGTTTGGCCACATTGAGGTATTGCGGGGTGGGTTCAAACACCGTGATGTCTACCTCTTGCAAGTCGCCCAGCGCCAGGTTAATTTGCTCCCGCACAGCCGCCCAGTCCAGCCCGCCGTTGCCCGCGCCCAGCGGCGGAATGGCAATCGACTTGACATGGTGCTCCAGCAAAAACCGCCGTAAGTCTTGCAGGCCCTCCACCACCCAGACCATTTGCGAGGGTGAGCGCCAGTGTTGCTTGGTGGGGAAGTTGACCACCCAGCGCGGGCCGTCCAGCTCACGGGGCTCGGTGATAAACATCGTGCCCGTGCGCACCTGCTGGGCCTTGCAGGCCGCTGCGTACAGGCGAAAGTTGTCCTCAAAGCGCTCTTTGAACATCAGCGCAATGCCCTTGCCCATCACCCCTACGGTGTTGACGGTGTTGACCAGCGCCTCGGCACGGGCTTCTAGCAGGTTGCCTTGGGTAAAGTGGATCATCAAAAGTACCAGTTCGTACGCGTGTGTACCGGCAGGTTCAGCCCGCGCTCTGCAAGCTGCTGCGCCACCTGGGTTTTTAACGCATCGGTGTAGCAAACGATACCCAACAAACCCGCCACCGGGCACAACTGGTGCACCAGTGCCTCTGCCTGGTAGCGTTCGAACTTGGCCGGGTCATCGGGGTCGCGCTTGAAGTCGCGGCTTTGCAGCAGTTGCCAATCGATTTGGCCCAGGTCATCCAGACTGTCGTAAAAGTGCGCCCATTGGTAAAAGGCATGGCTGTCGGTGAACAAAAACCGCAAACCTTGGGCCGCCACATGGTGCAGGCTGGACACCAAAATCACTATTTCGTCGTTGCCCCGCTGCTGCGCGCTGCGGCCAGAGTGGATGTTTTTCATCATCACCGAAAACGGCGTGAAATAAAACGGCACGTAATCGTTCAAATACCCACCTGGCGGCACGGGCACCACGTGCTGGGCACGCTTGTCGATCAGCTCCTGGTTGCCAATGCTCACCCAGTGGGGTGCCTTTACCGGGCTATTGCCGCTGTGCAAGCCGTTGTCTAGCACCCACGGCAGGTTGTCGCGGTGGATGATGCGCCAGATCAACGCCTTTTGGGGGTTGAGGCTGGGGTAGTGGTTAGGCATCTGTGGCGTTCAGTGGTTCGGGCGCGGGTTTCACCGGGACTTTGCCGGTGAGCAGGTCTTGCATGAGGCCGAGTTTTTGGAGTTTGAGTTTCTTCATCTCGGTATTCAGTGTATTGATCCGATTTTTAACGCCGTTTAACCGCTGGACAATGGACTGCTGTTCAAAATTACCAGGCAGCGCAATCGAATACGCCTTTAGCTGGGTAGAGTTGATGGATGCGAGGTTTGTAGATTGTTTTGAATTCAGTAAAAAGTATTTTTTGCCAAATGCTGACTCCGAATAAAACGCCAAATACATAGGCGATAACGTTGCAGCATTGGTCCGCACACGGAAAACATGATTCTGATGTACGCAATCCTCAATCTCACCATTCCACACTGCGCCACGGCCAAGTTTGTCAAAGTCACCGCCTTCGTTCATCAGTACGTCGCCTGTCTGCAGTCGTAATTGCGTTAGCGTTTTGTGAGATATGCGAACGGTTTTTACTTCGTTGAGGTCAAGGTATCCGTCTTGAACGTTGGCTACACGCAAGTAGGGGGTGTCCAAAGTGTCTGAAGGTTGCGCTTTTGCACCAAGCGTGATGCCTGAAACAATGTTTGCCATTTCACCGAGGGGGCTTATGGTCCACTCCCTCGGTATCCACCCCACCGCCGTTTCCTGGTACAGCTCTGGAGCGTGTTCGCGGGACGGTCGCAGGGTGCCATCAGGCAGCACGCCACGGGTGAACAGGTCGTGCATTAGCCCGGCTTTGATCTGCTGGTATTTGGCGATCAGCGCTTCGGTTTTCTCGATGGCGGTGTCGATGCTGGTGAGGATGGCGGCGATTTTTCGTTGAATTTGCAGTGAGGGAGCAAAAACCTTACAACGAACAAAAAAATCTGTGGGAACACGCTGTTGTCCAGCGGAACCTGTCATAAAGACTTCTGCTTTTTGCCTAACTGCATTCCACTGCAGTAACTGGTAAAGGTATTCAGCAGAGTTATTGAGCTTGGCTCGTAGCACATGAAATTCAGTGCTGCCACAACCCACTCCATTTTCCAGTCCTAGTGCCAACGCACCTTTGCCATTTTCCATACATGGCGATATTTTTGCGAATAAAATATCACCGTTTTGAAAGCGAGTGAATCCATTTTTTACCTTGGCAAAGGGTCTAGTTTGACTTATTTTTATGCCGCCACTTTCGCTCACGTCCCTCATGGAAACGAAGCTGACTTGATCAAAATCTTTTGGAATCTTATTAAGTAATGGATTCACCTCGCCGATAGCTGCAATTGGGTTTTCACGCATACCCCAACTCCCGCAAGTACCCCTGCAATTCCCCTGCAGCCCGGTCCCGCTCGTCCTCAATCTGCTCTACCGTCACCGCGTACTTGCGCCACAGGCTTTCCACCGCCGCCACGCAGGCCCGCTGGTCGGCGCGCAGGTAGGCGCGGTAGCTGGCAAACAGTGTCTGGCCCAGGCGCTCGATGATGACGGTGCGGGCTTCGTCTTTGCTGATTTTTAGGCGGGCTTGCTCCACCAGTTGCAGCTTGTGCGCTTCGGTGGATTTGATGGCGGTTTTGAGGGCTTTGGCCTCGTCTTCCAGGGCTTTGTGGCGGGCGAGTTGGGCTTCCAGCCGCTCTGCTTGTGCCACCAGCGCTTTCCAGTCGCCCAGGGAGGGGTCGCGCTTGGCGAGTTTGGCCTGGCCTTTGGCTTCTTTGAGGCTGGTTTTCAGGGCTTTGACCTGGTCGGCGGGCAGGGCACCGGTGTCTTCGCTGTCTTCAAAATCTTCCTCGCTGGCGGCGGCAAACAGGGCTTGCAGCTCGGCCAGACGGCTGTGCTGGGTTTCCAGCTCGGCCAATACCTTGGGGAACTGGCTTTGCAAAATTTCACCGTCCGGGATGAGCTCGGGGCCCCAGCCACTGGCGGCGATGGATTTGAAGTCGGCTGCAAGCTGCTGGTAGTAGTTGGCGAAAGCACCTCTGATTTGATAGCGGGTGAGCAAGGCGCTACCAGCGCTAGAGCCTGTTTCCAATCTTGAAAACGTGCGTTCTATGCTGTCGAGCAAGGTGGCGCGCAAGGCGTAGACGTTGTGGGCTGTGGTCTGCTGGTTTTGCGTGTCGGGTGCCAGGGCTTCGATGACAGGCAGGTGCTGCCGCCACCAGGCTTGCAGCGTGCCCATGAATTGGGCGTGGCGGGCAGTTACGCCGGGGTGCTGGGCGATGTGGTTGGCGATGCTGCGCAGGTCTTGCAGGTCTGGGCTGAAGTCTGCGTAAGCCGCGCTGTGCGTGCCTGCTGGGGGCCGTGGGGGTGCCGGACGGTTGACAAAGCAGCTCTCTCGCAGCCCGACGTAGTTGTGCCAGTAATGGGCCAGGGTGTCGATTTCGGCCACCGGCACGCCGCCGTGCAGGTGGGCGCGCACGTCGTGGGGTTCGGGCGGCGGTGCGTTTTCTACATAGCGGCGGATGTTGCAGTTGTAGTCTTCGGCCCGTATTTCGGCCACGGGCACCCGGCGGGCGTAGTGGGCCACGGTGTCGCCAGCACGGTAGGTGTGGACGATTTTGTCAATGTCTTCGGGACGCAGGTGGTTTTGCGCCTTGCCTTCGCGGTATTCACGGTCGGCGTTGATAAACAGCACGCTGTCGCGGGTCGCCCCACCCACTTGGCTACCGGCTTTGTTCAGCACCAGAATGCAGGCCGGGATGCCGGTGCCGTAGAAGAGGTTGCTGGGCAGGCCGATCACCGCCTCCAGGTAGCCTTTGTCAACGAAGTATTGGCGTGCGGCGCGCTCCTCGCCGCCCCGGAACAGCACGCCGTGCGGCATGACGGTGGCCAGGCGACCGTCGGCTTTGAGCACAGCCAGCATGTGCTGCACAAACATCAGGTCGGCTTTTTTGCCTTTTTCGGGCATCCACACCGGGAAACGGCCGGGGTGCTGGATGTCTTTTTTGATGTAGTTTTGGCTGAAGGGCGGGTTGGCCAGCACGCGGTCAAAGCGCTTGAGCTGCCCGTCTTCGGCCAGATGCTGGGGTTCGCGCAGGGTGTCTTGCTGGCGGATGACGGCGTGGGAGATGCCGTGCAACAGCATGTTCATCTTGCAGATGGACCAGGTGGTGCCCATTTTTTCCTGGCCAAACAGGGCCAGCTCGGTGGCATCGGCCCCGCATTCGCGCAGGTAGTCGCGCGCCTGGATCAGCATGCCACCCGAGCCTACGGTGGGGTCGTACACGCTCATGCCCTCTTGCGGGTCGCAAATTTCTACGCAAATGCGCACGACCTCGGCAGGGGTGTAGAACTCGCCTGCTTTCTTACCTGCCGAGTCGGCGAAGTGCTTGATCAGCCATTCGTAGGCCGCGCCCAGCAGGTCGGGGAATTCGAAGTCATCGTCATGCAGTGGGATCTTGTCGAAGTTCTGGATGAAGTTGACCAGGGTGTCGTCGTCCAGCGTGTTTTGGCCGATTTTGCGGTTGAAGTTGATGGTGCCTTTGAGCACGTCTTGCAGTGCGTCGGGGTTGGCATCTTCCAGTGCTTCCAGGGCTTTGTTGAGCATGGAGCCCACGTTTTCCTTGGTGTGCTTGAGGGCGGGCTGGCGCTTGCCATGTTCGTCGGTCCACTCGGTATTCCAGCGGGAGCGTTCGGGCACATAAAAGTATTTGCCAGAGTACTGGTCGCGGTCGGCCATATTGAGGACGATGTCTACGCGGCCCAGGCCCTGGGCCTTGCCTTGCGCTTCAATTTCCAGGCGGCGCTGGTCGAATAAGTCGCTGGCGCGCTTGAGGAACAGCATGCCAAAGATGTATTCCTTGTATTCACTGGCATCCATGTTGCCGCGCAGGTCGTCGCAGGCGGTGAGCAGCAGGTTTTCAAGTCGGGCGAGGGTGAGTTTTGCGGCGGGCATGCAGTCGGGCTATCGGGAGTGGGGTGGGGCCATGGTGGCCACTGGCCGCAGTGCGCGCACAGGTGCGGCGGCGGCAATCGCGGCAGTTTACGCTAGCGCTTGGTCCAAAAGAGGTTGGGGTAAAAATAGGCTGCTAGCGCTTATTCCATAAGCGCAACCAGCTATGAAATTTGATGAAAAGGGGTGGGTGGGCCATCCGGGCTATGCTCCCCCCATGCAAACCCTTACCGATCCCCGCCGCCAGTCTTTGCGCCGCATGCAGTGGTTTGCCATCGCGCTGCTGCTGGCATCCCTGGGCGGCCTGCTGCTGGGCCACGCCATGGGCGGGCAGGGCGGTTGGGGCTGGTTGCGGGCGTTTTGCGAGGCCTCGGCCGTGGGCGCGCTGGCCGACTGGTTTGCGGTGGTGGCGCTGTTTCGGCATCCGCTGGGCATTCCGCTGCCGCACACCGCCATCATTCCGCAGAGCAAGGAGCGCATTGCCGACAGCCTGGCCGACTTTGTGCGCAACCATTTTCTGGACCCGGCCACGCTGCTGGCCAAGCTGGCGGTGCTGGATCCGGCGCAGCGCCTGGGCGAGTGGCTGCGCGACCCGGCGCGCATGGCCTTGTGGGCGCAACAGGCCCAGGGCGTGGCGCTCGGCCTGTTGAACGTGTTTGACGACGCGCGCATGCAGCGTGCTACCCTGGAACTGGTAGTGGCCCAGGCGCGGCGCTGGGACGCAGCCGCCACCGCGGGCGAGGTGCTGGGCCTGCTGACGCAGGACGGGCGGCACAACGAATTGCTGGATGCCGGGCTGGTCAAGCTGGGCGAATACCTGGCGCAGGACGAGGTGAAGGCGGCGGTGTCGGAGTTGCTGCACAAGCACGTGCGCAAGGAATGGCCCAAGGTGGTCGGCCTGGTGGACGCGGTGGCATCCACCTCCAAAATGGCCGACAGCATGGCCGAAAAACTCAGCGCTTCGGCCCTGGACGAGCTGCGCGAGGTGCTGGCCCAGCCCGCGCACCCCGCGCGCCTGCGTTACCAGGCCTGGCTGAATGACTACATCACCCGCCTGCGCGACGACCCGGCCCTGCGCCAGGCCTGCGACGATTTGAAGGAGCGGGCGCTGACCGACCCGGCGGTGCGCCAGTTTGTCGCCTCGTTGTGGACCGACATCAAGCAGTTGCTGCAGGCCGACCTGGCCGATCCGCAGTCGGCCATCGCCCGCAATCTGCAGGCCGCGCTGGGCGCGGTGGGCGAACGCCTGGCCAGCGACACCCACCTGCGTGAAGCCATCAACGAGCATGTGATGGCCGCAGCGGGCCAGTTGGCCCTGGGCTTGCGTACGGGGGTGACCTCCCATATTTCGCAAACCATCAAGGGCTGGGATGATCGCCAGCTGGTGCAAGAGCTGGAGCTGAGCGTGGGGCGCGACCTGCAGTTCATTCGCATCAGCGGCACCTTGGTGGGCGGGTTGGCCGGGCTGGCGATCCATGCGGTGGTGGTGTGGGTGTGAGGGACTGACAAGATGTTTTTGAGTTTGGAAGAGAACCGCAACAGCGAGACCGAACGCCAGCGGGTGGCCGATCTGATGGCCTTGCTGCCTGCCGATGTGCAGACCGCGCTGGATATTGGTGCCCGCGACGGCTACCTGTCGCGCCAGCTGGCCGACCGCTACGCCCAGGTGACCGCGCTCGACCTGGAGCCGCCGCAGGTGGCTGACCCCCGCGTGCAGTGCGTGCAGGGCGACGCGACGGCGCTGCAATTTGGTGATGGCGCGTTCGACCTGCTGCTGTGCGCTGAGGTGCTGGAGCACATTCCCACGGCGCTGCTGCCCCGGGTGTGCGCCGAGCTGGCGCGGGTAGCCGCGCGCTACATCGTGGTGGGCGTGCCTTACCGGCAAGACATCCGCCAGGGCCGCAGTACCTGCCAGCGCTGCGGCGGCAAAAACCCGCCCTGGGGCCATGTGAACCGGTTCGACGAAGCGCGGCTGCAGGCCCTGTTTCCGGCCTACACGGTGCAGCGGCAAACCTTTGTGGGCACGGCCGAGCCGGGTACCAACGTGCTCTCGGCCTGGCTGATGGACCTGGCGGGTAACCCGTTTGGCACCTATATCCAGGACGAGCCCTGCATCCACTGCGGTGCGGCCCTGCAGCCGCCTCCGGCCCGCAGCCTGCCGCAAAAGGTGTGTACCCGGCTGGCGGTGCAACTGCAAAAAGCCCAGGCCGCCTGTACGCCCCGGCATGCCAACTGGATCCACATGCTGCTGGCCAAAAAACCCGCCGGGGACTGGCGATGAAGTTTGGAGGATATTGGGCTGTTTGCTTGCTGGCACTGGCCTGCCTGCTGCCGTTGCGTGCCATCGCCTGGGGCCACCAGGGGCATATGCTGATCGGCACCATCGCCGACCAGATGCTGACCCCGCAGGCCCGGGCCGGGCTGCAGCGCGACCTGGGGCTGACCCTGGCGCAGGCGGCACCCTGGGCCGATTGCGCCAAGGGTGTAGTGCTGGGGGAGCAGGGCCTGGCGTACGTGGTGGACGCACGCTGGGCCTCGCCCGCCTGCAGCCGTTTCGAGACCGCCAAGGGCAAGCTGGCGATGCAAAGCTATGTGGCGCGCAACTGGAGCACCTGCGGCCAGCCGCGCGAATGCCACAAAACCTACCACTACACCGATGTGGCCTACCAGCATGGCCGCTACAAGGTGGGCACCGTGGGTACCCACCGCCACGACCTGGTGCATGCCATCAACGCCGCCATCGCCCAGCTACAGGGCCAGCCGGTGCCACCGCCTTTCAGTATCACCAGCCGGGCCGAAGCCTTGCGGCTGCTGGCGCATTTCATCGGTGACCTGCACCAGCCGCTGCACGTGGGCGCGCTGTACCTGGACGCGGCAGGTAAGCCGGTAGACCCCGACGCGCCGGGCCACGCCGAGGCGCTGGAAACCCGGGGCGGCAACAGCATCGCCACCACGGAGGGCAATCTGCACGCGCTGTGGGACGACCTGCCCGACGGCCTGCGCGCCAAAGCCGTGCCCGCCCGCATGCTGCAAGACGCGCGGGCGCTGCCCAAGAGTCGGGCAGGCCTGGGCCGCCTGGCGCAGACCTGGGCCAGCGACACCGTGGCCGTGTCGGGCGCGGCCTTTACCGGCCTGTCGCTCGGCCCGGCCCGCATGGACAAGGGCCGGGTGTGGCCCGCTTCGATGGCCGACCCCGAGGGCTACGCCACCCGGCTGGCGCAGGTGCAGACCCGGCAGCTCACCAAGGCCGGGGCGCGGCTGGCGCAGTTGGTCAACGTCTTGTACGCGACATCCCGGTGAAACCCTGGGTTTTGGGCATCAAAATGGCATGCCGTGCCGATTGAATAAGCACAAGCAGCTACAAAAAATATAGTGTTTTTGGCGGCGCAAGCCGGGCGTGTCGGTTACAGTGGGGCAGATGACGGACTGGTAATATCTTCTTCCGGAACCTGGCTGGCATGACCTGCACCTCAGACGCAATCACCGTAATTTCCCTTGCCGCGCAGCGCCCCCTGGTGTGGCTGCCGATGGACCACCGCCAGCGGGGTGGGGATGATTCATCGCTGCCCTACCTGTACCTGGGCGACAAGTACGCCCGCGCCGTGCGCGATGGGGCACAGGCCCAGCCGGTGAGTTTTCCGCTGGCCGACGTGGCCGACATCCCCGCGTTGCTGGCCCTGGTAGACGGGGTCATGCTGACCGGCTCGCCGTCCAACGTGCATCCCTCCCATTTCGACGAGCCGGTGGCCGACCCCAGCCTGCCGCTGGACCCAGCCCGCGACACGCTGACCTTTGCCTTGGTGCGCCACTGCATTGCCATGGGTGTGCCGCTGCTGGGGGCTTGCCGGGGGTTCCAGGAAATCAATGTGGCCCTGGGCGGCAGCCTGCACCAGACCGTGCATGCTGTGCCCGGCCTGCAGGACCACCGCGAAGACGAGACCGCCCCCCTGGCCACCCAATACGGCCTGAGCCATGACCTGCTGATAGCCCCTGATTCCGCCATGGCCCAGTGGGCGGGCGGCGTGCGCACCCAGGTGAATTCGCTGCACGGCCAGGGCATTGGGCGGCTGGCACCGGGCTTGCGCGCCATTGCCCATGCGCCCGATGGGCTGGTTGAAGCCTTTGAGGTCACCGGTGCCCCGGCCTTTGCCTACGCGGTGCAGTGGCACCCCGAGTGGCGCTGGTCGGAGAACCCTTTTTATACCCAGATATTCGCGGCCTTCGGGGCCGCGTGCAGATCACGTCAACGTGAAAAAACGGCTTACGCAGCGCTCAGCAGCTAGTTTGGGCGCTCCGTAAGTCATAGCAACCTAACCCAACCTCAACGGAGAAATTGCCTATGGCTGATGTCAAAAAAGAACACATGACCTTCAACGACCTGGAGAACTGGCTCAACGAGCGCCGCGTGACCGAGGTGGAATGCCTGGTGCCCGACTTGACCGGCGTGGCGCGCGGCAAGATTCTGCCCCGCGCCAAGTTCACCGAAGACCGCGGCATGCGCATTCCCGAGGCGGTGGTGGCCATGGGCGTGACCGGCGAGCTGCCGTCGCAGGGCCCGTACTACGACGTGGTTAACCCCACCGACCGCGACATGCAGCTGCGCCCCGATGCCTCCACCGTGCGCATCGTGCCCTGGGCCAGCGACCCCACGGCCCAGGTGATCCACGACTGCTACGACCGTGAGGGCAAGCTGGTGCCGTTTGCCCCGCGCAGCGTGCTGCGCCGCGTGTGCGACCTGTACGCCGAGCTAGGCCTGGAGCCGGTGGTGGCCCCCGAGCTGGAGTTCTACCTGGTGGCCCGCAACACCGACCCCAACACCGTGCTGCGCCCGCCGATTGGCCGCAGCGGCCGGGCCGAGACCTCGCGCCAGTCGTACAGCATCGACGCGGTGAATGAATTCGATCCGCTGTTTGAAGAGCTGTACGACTACTGCGACAAGATGGAGCTCAACGTGGACACGCTGATCCACGAAGCCGGTGCGGGGCAGATGGAGATCAACTTCTTCCACGCCCACCCGCTGGGCCTGGCCGATGAAGTGTTTTTCTTCAAGCGCACCGTGCGCGAGGTGGCGCTGCGCCACGACATGTACGCCACCTTCATGGCCAAGCCCATCGAGGGCGAGCCCGGCAGCGCCATGCATGTGCACCAAAGCCTGGTTAGCAAGGCCACGGGCAAGAACATCTTCAGCAACGACGATGGCACGCCGTCGGAGGCCTTCTTCCACTACATCGGCGGCCTGCAGCGCTACCAGCCCGCCGCTATGGCCCTGGTGGCCCCGTACGTCAACAGCTACCGCCGCCTGTCGCGCAACACCGCCGCGCCCATCAACACCGAGTGGGGTTACGACAACCGCACCGTCGGCATCCGCTCGCCCATTTCCAGCCCGCAGGCGCGCCGGGTGGAAAACCGCGTCATCGGCGTGGATGCCAACCCCTACGTGGCCATGGCCATGACGCTGGCCTGTGGTTACCTGGGCATGCAAAAAAAGATCAAGCCCAAGGCCGAAATGAAGGGCGATGCCTACCTGGCCCCGTTCTCGCTGCCACGCAGCCTGGGCGAGGCGCTGGACCTGCTGCGCGGCGAAACCGACCTGCACGACATCCTGGGCAAGGAGTTCATCACCGTTTACACCGAGATCAAGGAGCTGGAGTTTGAAGAGTTCATGAAGGTGATTTCGCCTTGGGAGCGCGAGCATTTGCTGCTGCACGTTTAACCGTCTGCTGCACGTTTGATCTTCAACTTCAGAAAATGCCTATGCCAAATACCGTCAATACCGCAGAAATCCAGGCGCTCGACAGCGCCCACTTCCTCCACCCCTTCACCGACTTCCAGGACCTGAACACGCGCGGTGCCAAGGTCATCACCCGCGCCGACGGCATCTACATCTGGGATTCCGAAGGCAACCGGCTGCTGGACGCGATGAGCGGCCTGTGGTGCGTCAGCGTGGGCTATGGCCGCAAAGAGCTGGCCGATGCCGCCTACCAGCAAATGATGGCGCTGCCCTACTACAACAGCTTCTTCCAGACCACCAACGTACCCGCCGCCACCCTGGCCGCCAAGCTGGCCAGCCTGGCCCCCGGCTTTGAGCACGTGTTTTATTCCTGCAGCGGCAGCGAAAGCAACGACTCGAATGTGCGCATGGTGCGCCGCTACTGGGACCTGCTGGGCCAGCCGCAGCGCAAGGTCATCATCAGCCGCCACAACGGCTACCACGGCAGCACCATGGCGGCAGCCTCGCTCAGCGGCATGTCGGGTATGCACGCCCAGGGCGACCTCCCCATTCCCAACATCACCCACATCGAACAGCCCTACGCGGTAGAAAACGCACTGCCGGGCGAAAGCGCGGATGCCTTCGGCTTGCGCGCAGCGGGCTGGCTGGAGGCCAAGATTCTGGAGATCGGGCCCGACAAGGTGGCTGCCTTCATTGGCGAGCCGGTGCAGGGCGCGGGCGGGGTGATCATTCCGCCCGCCACCTACTGGCCGGAAATCCAGCGCATCGTCGACAAATACGGCATCTTGCTGATCAGCGACGAGGTGATCTGCGCCTTTGGCCGCTTGGGCCACTGGTTTGCCTACGAGAAGTTTGGCTACAAGCCGGATCTGGTCACTTTTGCAAAAGGCGTAACCAGTGGCTACATCCCGCTGGGCGGCGTGCTGGTGGGCGACCGTGTGGCTAAAGTGCTGATCGAAAAGGGCGGTGAATTCAACCACGGCTACACCTACAGCGGCCACCCGGTGGCCTGCGCGGTGGCCCTGGCCAACATCGCCATCATGGAGCGCGAAAACCTGGTGGAGCGGGTGCGCACCGATATCGGCCCCTACCTGGCGCAAAAATACGGCGCGCTGAATGAGCACCCGCTGGTGGCGCATGCCGAAACCTGCGGTTTTGTGGCCGGGCTGGTACTGGTGAAAAACAAGCAGACCGGCGAGCGCTTTGACGAGAGCCTGTCGGTCGGCATGCTGTGCCGCAAGCACTGTTTTGCCAACGGCCTGGTGATGCGCGCCGTGGGCGACCGCATGATCATCGCCCCGCCGCTGGTGATGACGCACGCCCAGATCGACGAGATGGTGGCGCTGATCTTGCTATGTCTGGACCTGACGTGGCAAGAGTTGAAGGCCGCCGGGCACGTACAGTAAGCTTCTTATAATTTTTTCTAAACCCTTCTTTTTTGGAAATTGCCAACATGAAACAGCACGCACTGGTTATTGCACTCTCCGCCCTGATGCTGGGCGCTTGCGGTAAAAAAGAAGAGGCCCCCGTGGCGGCGGCCCCTGCACCCGAGCCGGTGGCTTCGGCCCCGGCCGCCCCCCCTGCCAACACCGAAGAAAAAGTGCTGAACGTGTACAACTGGCCCGACTACATCGCCGCCGACATGATCGCCAACTTCGAAAAAGAAACCGGCATCAAGGTCAACTACCAGACCTTCGAGAACAACGAAGGCCTGCAGGCCAAGCTGGTGGCGGGCAACAGCGGTTTTGACATCGTGGTGCCCGGCGCGGTGTTTGCCAAGTCGCAGATCGACGGCGGCCTGCTGATGAAGCTGGACAAGAGCAAGATCCCCAACGCCAGCAACCTCGACCCCGCCATCATGGCCAAGCTGGCCGGTGTGGATGCGGGCAACGAGTACCTGGTGCCCTGGGCCTGGAGCTACACCACGGTTGCCATCAACAAGGGCAAGGTGGCCAAGGCGCTGGGCTCCACCCCCATGCCTGAAAACGCCTGGGACCTGGTGTTCAACCCGGTCTACACCTCCAAGCTCAAGTCCTGCGGCATTGCCTACCTGGATTCGCCCACTGAAGTGATCCCGCCCGCGCTGCACTACATCGGCAAAAACGCCTACTCGGCTGATGTCGCCGAGCACAAGGAAGCCGGTGCCATGCTGGCCAAGGTGCGCAAGGACATCCGTTTGTTCTCCAGCACCATGATCGACGACCTGGCCGGCGGCAAGGCCTGCGTGGGCCTGGGTTGGGCGGGTGATATGAATGTGGCCAAGGCCCGTGCCATCGAGAACAAGAACGGCAACGACATCGAAGTGCTGGTGCCCAAGACCGGCGGCCTGATCTTCTTTGACAACCTGGCCATTCCCAAGGATGCCACCCACCCGAACAACGCCATGATGTTCATGGACTACTTCCTGCGCCCCGAAGTCTCGGCCTCGCTGACCAATGAGCTGACCTACCCCACGGCCAACAAGGCCAGCCTGGACAAGGTCACGCCCGAAATCGCCGCCGACAAAACCATTTTTGTCGATGCCGACAACATGGCCAAGATGGTTTCGCCTTCCAGTCTGAGCAACGAAACCCGCGAGTCCATGAGCAACGTCTACACCTTGTTCAAGAAGAGCAAATGATATGACTCACCCCCAGGCTGCAGTGCTACGCATCTTTCGCCAACCCCCTTGCAGGGGGCAACACCAGCAGCCTGGCGGAGCCAGTTCTGCGGTGTTCCTGGACTGCGTGCGTTCTGGCGATTACTGGGGTTGAGTTGCTAGCTGGCTAGTGTGAATAGGCCGTGCACTGTCTTTACCGGGGTGCACGGTTTTTTTATTGTTTTGATTTCTGGGATGCCCCCGTATGAACCTGCCCAAACCCCGCCCTGAAGGCTTTTTGCGCACCGAGAACCTGGTCAAACGTTTTGACGGCGTGGCCGCGGTGGATAACGTGACGCTGTCGATCCAGAAGGGCGAGATCTTTGCGCTGCTGGGCAGTTCGGGCTGCGGCAAATCCACCTTGTTGCGCATGCTGGCCGGGTTTGAAACGCCCACCACCGGCGCGGTGATGCTGGGTGGCGTGGACATCGCCAAAATGCCGCCCTACGAGCGGCCCATCAACATGATGTTCCAGTCGTACGCGCTATTTCCGCACCTCAACATCTGGGACAACATCGCCTTTGGCCTCAAGCGCGAAGGCATGCCCAGCGCGCAGATCAAGACCCGGGTCGAAGAAATGCTGGCCCTGGTGCAGCTCACTGATTACGCCAAGCGCAAGCCGCACCAGCTCTCCGGCGGGCAGCAGCAGCGCGTGGCCCTGGCCCGCAGCCTGGCCAAGAAACCCCAGCTCCTCTTGCTGGACGAACCCCTGGGCGCGCTGGACAAAAAGCTGCGCGAGCGCACCCAGTTTGAGCTGGTCAACATCATCGAATCGGTGGGCGTGACCGTGGTGATGGTGACCCACGACCAGGAAGAAGCCATGACCATGGCCTCGCGCATCGCGGTGATGAGCAAGGGCAAGGTGCTGCAGGTCGGCACACCCAAAGAAATTTACGAGCACCCCACCAACCGCTTTGTGGCCGATTTCATCGGCAACATCAACCTGTTCGACGGCCACCTCAGCGTGGACGAGCCCGACCGCTGCGAAGTCACCACCGAGCAGGGCGTGGTGCGCATCGGCCACGGCATCAGCGGCACGCTGGGCATGCCGTTGGCGGTGGCGGTGCGGCCCGAGAAAATCTCCATCTCCAAAGACCGACCTGCCGACGTGGGCTACAACCTCTTTAGTGGCACGGTGCGCGAGATTGCCTACTTCGGCAGCTACAGCAGCTATATCGTGGAAATGCCCGGTGGCCGCCGCGTCAAGGTGACCGAAGCCAACCAGAGCCGCCACGACAACAGCGACATCACCTGGGACGACAAAGTCTTCTTCTGGTGGGACGATGTAGCCCCTGTCACGCTCACCCAATAAGGAGGTGCTGCTATGCAACTACTGAAATGGGCGCGGCTGATTCCCGGCGCGCGCTTCGTCATCGGCGTACCGTACCTGTGGCTGGTGCTGTTCTTTGTGGCGCCGTTCTTGATTCTGGTGCGCATCAGCGTGACCGACATGGGCAACGGCGTAGACCCGTTTGCGCCGCTGGCCAGCGCCCTGGACGGTGTGTGGCACATCCTGCTGAAGTACGACAACTACCTCTCCATCGTCAGCGAGGTAGGGGACGACGGCGTGCGGGTCTGGGGCCAGACCATCTACATCGAGGCCTACATCACCTCGGTGAAATACGCCTTCTGGACCACCGTGCTGTGCCTGTTCATCGGCTACCCGTTTGCCTACTTCATCGCCCGCGCCAAACAAAGCTTGCAGCCCGCGTTGCTGATGCTGGTGATGCTGCCGTTCTGGACATCGTTTTTGCTGCGCGTCTACGCCTGGAAGGGCATCCTGGCCGACCAGGGCGTACTGAACAACCTGCTGATGTGGACGGGCATCACCAGTGAGCCCATCCAGATGCTCTACACCGATGTGTCCATGCTGGTCGGCATGACCTACGTGTACTGCCCGTTCATGATCCTGCCGCTGTACGCCAACCTGGTGAAGATGGACTTTCGCCTGCTGGAAGCCGCACACGACCTGGGCGCGTCGCCCTGGCATGCCTTCTGGCTCATCACCGTACCGCTGAGCAAGGCGGGCATCATCGCCGGGTCTATGCTGGTGTTCATCCCCAGCGTGGGCGAATTCGTGATTCCGTCGCTGCTGGGCGGGGCCGAGAACCTGATGATTGGCCGCGTGGTGTGGGACGAAATGTTCAGCAGCAACAACTGGCCACGGGCCTCGGCACTGGCGATTGTGATGATCTTGTTCATCCTGATTCCGATGGCCGTCTACAACCGCTACAGCGATGCCAGCAACGCACCGAAAGAGGCCTGACATGACCCGCTTCATCCAAACCTACTTTGGCCGTTTCTGGCTGGCGGCGGTGTATTTGTTCTTGTACATCCCGCTGTTCTTCTTGATCGTTTTTTCGTTCAACAGCACACGGCAAGATGGCGTGTTCACCGGCTTTTCGCTGCGCTGGTACACCGCGCTGATGGGCGATTCGCGGCTGGTGGAAGGCTTCTTTTTGTCGCTCAAGGTGGCCGTGATCACTGGCACCCTGTCCGTCATATTGGGCGCATTTGCGGCCTTTGTGCTGGTGCGCTATGTGCGCTTCAAGGGCCGCACCCTGTTTGCCGGCCTGGTCAGCGCACCGCTGGTGATGCCTGAGGTGATCATTGGCTTGTCTTTGCTGCTGCTGATGGTGGCGGTACAGCGCGCCATCGGCTGGCCGGACCGGGGTGTCACCACCATCGTGCTGGGCCACACCCTGCTGGGTATGGCCTACGCCACCGTAGTCATTTCGGGCCGCCTGCGCGAGATGGACCGCTCCCTGGAAGAAGCCGCCATGGACCTGGGCTGCCGCCCGTTCCAGGTGTTTTTTCTGGTCACGCTGCCCAATATCGCACCCTCGCTGGTAGCGGCCTGGATGCTGACCTTCACCCTGTCGTTTGACGACGTGGTGATCTCGGAATTCTTGTCCGGCCCTGGCGTGACCACACTGCCGCAGGTGATTTTTGGCTACGCCCGCCGCGGCGTGAACCCTTCCATTTATGCTGCAGCGGCGATTTTGATCACCGTGGTCAGCATCGGCATCATCGTCTACAGCATCGCCATGGCCCGCCAGCAAACCCGGCGTGCGCGCGAGATGCAAGCAGCCATCGCTGCATAAGGAAATACCTGCATGTTCAATATTTCAGACCTCCAACTCGATGGCCGCGCCCTCATCAATGGCAAACGGGTGCAGGGCAGCGCCGTCTTCACCAAAAGCTCGCCGGTCGATGGCCGCGTACTGGCCGAAGTCACCCGAGGTGGCGAGGCCGAGATCGACCTGGCCGTGCAGGCCGCCCGCGCCGCCTTTGACGATGCCCGCTGGCGCGGCCTGCCACCGGCCCAGCGCAAGCGGATTATGGTGAAATTTGCCGATCAACTGCTGGCCCACGCCGACGAGCTGGCCCTGACCGAAACCCTGGACATGGGCAAGCCCGTGCGTTACGCCCGCGCGGTGGACGTCAACAGCGCCGCAAACTGCATCCGCTGGTACGGCGAAGCTGTGGACAAGGTCTACGACGAAATCGCGCCCACCGGCAACCAGTCGTTGGCGCTGATCACCCGCGAACCGGTGGGTGTGGTGGGGGTCATCGTGCCCTGGAATTACCCCATGATCATGGCCGCCTGGAAGATCGCTCCGGCCCTGGCCGCAGGCAACTCCATCGTCTTGAAGCCCAGCGAAAAATCGCCGCTCACCGCCCTGCGCCTGGCCGAACTGGCGCTGGAGGCGGGCATTCCCCCAGGCGTGTTTAACGTGGTGCCCGGCTTCGGCCTGGAAGCCGGTGAGCCGCTGGCCCTGCACATGGACGTGGACTGCATTGCCTTTACCGGCTCCACCAAGGTCGGCAAGCGCATCCACGTGATGGCGGGCCTGAGCAACCTCAAGCGCGCCTGGACCGAGCTCGGCGGCAAGTCGCCCAACATCGTGTTTGCCGACTGCCCCGACCTGGACCGGGCAGTGGAGGCGGCGGTGGGTAGCGTGTTCTTCAACCAGGGCGAGAGCTGCAACGCCCCCTCGCGCCTGCTGGTCGAGGCCTCCATCAAAGATGCCTTCCTGGAAAAAGCCCTGGCCCTGGTTCCACGCTACGCCCCCGCCAACCCGCTGCTGCCCGACACCATCATGGGCGCGCTGGTGGACAAAACCCAGATGGACACGGTGCTGGGCTTTATCGAGGCAGGCCAGCAAGACGGTGCAAAATTGATAGCTGGTGGTGCCCAGGTGATGGGCGATAGCGGTGGTTTTTATGTACAACCAACGATCTTCGATGGTGTGACCAACCGCATGCGCATCGCCCAGGAAGAAATCTTCGGCCCGGTGCTGTCGGTCTTGTCCTTTACCGATGCCGCCGAGGCCGTGCGCATTGCCAACGACAGCATCTACGGCCTGCAGGCCGCCGTCTGGACCCGCGACATCAACAAGGCCCACGGCGTGGCCCGCGCCCTCAAGGCTGGTACCGTGCACGTCAACTCGTACGACGAAGACGACATCACCGTGCCCTTCGGCGGCGTAAAGCAAAGCGGCGTAGGCCGCGACAAGTCGCTGCACGCGTTCGACAAATACAGCGAGCTCAAGACTACCTGGATCCGGATCGACAGCCCGGTGTGAGAGGAGGACTGGCTGGCGTTAGTCGTCCATAGGTGTACTGCCGCCCGCCAGCTCACGTTCGATCTGTTCGATGCTGGGCAGGCTGGTTTGCAGTTCGGCGGGCAGGGATTCCAGTAACTTGTACTCGGCAATGCCCATGGGCTGGGTCTTGTCGCCCAGGGCATATTCGGCCACGATCTTGTTTTTGCTCTTGCAGAGCAACAGGCCAATGCTGGGGTTGTCCTGGGCGTGCTTCACTTGGCGGTCTACGGCGGTCAGGTAAAAGCCTAGCTGGCCCAGGTGCTCGGGTTTGAACTTGCCGCCTTTGAGCTCGATCACCACATAGCAGCGTAGCTTGAGGTGGTAGAACAGCAAGTCGATGAAAAATTCGTCGCCTCCCACATCCAGCAATACTTGCCGTCCAACAAATGCGAATCCAGCGCCCAGTTCCAGCAGGAATTCGGTGACATGCTTCACCAAGGCATTTTCGATGTCACGCTCTTGCGCTTCGTTACCCAGGCCCAGAAAATCAAATCGGTAGGGGTCTTTCAACGATTCACGGGCCAGATCAGACTGGGGCTTGGGCAGATGTGCCTCGAAGTTGGTGACTGCCGTGCCGCTGCGCTCCAGCAGGCGGTTTTCAATCTGCACCACTAAAACATTGCGCGACCAACTGTGCTCGATGGACTTGGCTGCGTACCAGCGGCGGCTTTCAGGGCTGTCCAGTTTGTCCAGCAGTGCCAGCTGGTGGTACCAAGGCAATTGTGCAAGCACCTCTTGCACAAATTCCGCATCTGGCCAGGCCTGGGCAAATGCGCGCATGTACTTGAGATTGCGGGGTGAAAACCCCTTCATCTCCGGAAAAGCCTCCCGCAAGTCATGCGCCAGCCGTTCGATCACCTTGGCACCCCAGCCTTGCGAGGCTTGCCGCGCAAGTATGTCGCGTCCGATGTGCCAGTACAGCAGCACCAATTCGCGATTGACGGTCAGCGTTGCGCGCTGCTGGGCGGTGTGGATGCGGCCTTTGAGGTCGGCCAGCCAGTCGGCATAACCGGCGGGGGCAGGGCTCAGACGGGTAGGGTCGTCGCTCATGGTGGATGTTTTTGTGCTGGGCATTGCGGGCCGGGTTGAATGCCCGGTGCTTGCCCCCGATTCTCCACGACCAGATCCCGCTGCGCCGCTACATGGTCCGTCAACGGCATTGGCTGCGGCCCGCAGTGCAGTTTTGGGCCTGGAGAACCCCCTCAGTACAACCGAACCGCCATATCAAAGTGCCAGGTGCGGCGGATTTCGACCACGTCGAATTCTCGGACCAGGGCCGGGGGAAAGGCGGGGTAATTCGCCTGGGACTGGACGATGCTGCGCACGGCGTCGTCCAGGGCGGGCACGCCGCTGGTGCGCACAAAGCTGACCGACTCCACCGAGCCATCGCTGCGCACGGCGACCAACACGATGGGGTCGACGTGCGCCTGTTTGGCGGCATCGCGCACGGCCGCAAAGGTCATGTTGAGCTCGATCTTGCGGGCCCAGGCTTCGGCGTACAGCACCAGGTCCTGGTTGGCATCGCTGCGGCCAAAGAGGCGGCCCCGGCGGGCGGTGCTCCACGAGGATGGCAACGTGGAGGCCGGGCGCGCAGCAGCGGCGGCCTCTGCGGCTTTGGCGGCGGCGGCGCGCTGGTCGGCCTCCAGGTTCAACTGCCGTCCGATGGCCCGCAGGCGTTCTTCGCGCTGTTCTTCGGCGGCGCTGCGGGCCGGGGCGGCTGGTGGGGCTGAAGCCGGTGTAGTAGCTGCTGCGGAGGGTACCGGCGTTGCAGGTGCTGCCGCAGTCACCGTTGTGGATGCCGCCGCTGCAGTCGATGCCGCAGCCGTGGCCGCCGCTTCCTGGCGCGCAGCGTCCTTGCGTTCGCCGTCTTGCCGGGCAGCCTCTTTGCGCTGGGCATCGAGTCGCGCAGCTTCTGCCCGCTGTGTGGCCTGGCGATGGGCTTCCTGCTGCGCGGCTTGTGCCCGTTCTTGCTCCTGGCGGGCGGCTTCTTGCTGGGCGGCCTGCACCCGCTCGGCCTCCTTGCGGTCGGCCTCGGCCCGTGCCGCCTCACTCCGCGCGGCTTCTTCCTTGCGGGTGGCATCGCGCTGTGCTGCCTCTTGCCGGGCGCTGGCTACCCGTGTGGCCTCCTGGCGTTCGGCTTCCAGGCGCGCAGCCTCTTTGCGGGCGGCATCGGCGCGTTCTGCGTCTTTGCGTTCGGCTTCCAGGCGCTCCGCTGTCAGACGTTCGGTCGCTTTGCGTTCTTCGTCTTGGCGCTGGGTTTCCTGCTGGGCGCTGGCCTGGCGTTCGGACTCGATCTGGCGTGCCATGGCCACTGCGGTTGCGGCGGCTTGGCGGGCGGTCAACTGGCGGATAGCCTGTTCGGCTTCTGCCCTGGCTGCCTCTGCCTGTGCGGCTTGTATCCGTTCGGCCTCCAACCGGTTGGCCTGGAGTCGCTGTGCCTCTTGCCGGGCGGTTTCCTGCACGGCCGCTTGCCGCTGGGTTTCCTGGCGCTCCAATGCCAGGGCCTCGGCCCGCGCGGCTTTGGCCAGCGCCACTTGCGCGACTTGCTCTGCTGCACGCTCGGCCTTCTCTTGCCGCAGTGCCTCTTGCTGCGCCATCCGCTGTTCTTTTTGCTCCTGGCGCAGCGCGGCAGCCAGACGTTGGGCCTCCAGACGTTCGGCTGCCCGCTCGGCCTTTTGGCGGGCGGCTTCGGCCCGGGCCGCCGCCCGGCGTTCTGCGGCCTGGCGCGCGGCTTCTTGCTGCTCGGCGGTTCGGGCGCGAGGTGTTGCGGGGGCGGGAGGGGCAGCGGGTGGGGCAGGTTCCTGGACGGCGGGCGGGGGCGCGATCCACACCAGTTCGGCCACTGGGGCCACTGCGGGCGGGGAGTCGCCAGCTGGGGTATCAGACGGCGTGGGGGCCAGCACGGCCTGCAGCGGCGGTGCTGGCGTGCGTTCGGGTGCCTCGCCCCGGCGTTCCTCCCAGGGGAAGCCAAAGCCCGGCAGCCCGGTGCCCTGGCCGCCAAAGGTCAGGCTGAACAGCAGCGCGTGGGCCAGCAGCGAGAGCAGCAGCCCCAGGGGTAAGCGCTCGCGTGCCGGGTCCGTGTGGGGTGGCTGCCACGGAGCATGGGATGGATCGGCGGGAAGGGCGGAGGTTGCGGGCGACACGTGCAAGAGGGGCCTGGCCGCCGTCGGGGGCAATCAGGGAAAGTGGTCCAGCGACGAATGTAGCGCCTGCCGGTGGCCCAGGCCTGCGGCTCCTTGCGCAGGCGGGCTGGGGTGTGGCATCTGTGTGCTATTTTAATCGTAGCTTGTCACGCTTATGGAATAAGCGCTAGAGGTATAAAACATGCCTAAATTTTGCCTTCACCCACCCTGCTTACAAGGCCCCGCCTTGCAGCAGCCCACGTGCCGCCAGGTTGCCCATGAAGGCGCGCAGGCCAAAGCGCCAGGGCGGGGCGGTTTCGCAGTGGGTGACGCGGTTGTGCAGGCCGCCCAGCCAGGCGCTGTGGATGGTGACCACGTCGCCCAGTTTGTGGGTGAAGCCGCCGCCGGGCTGGTCGCGGTCTTCGATGGGGGCGAACAGCGTGCCGAGGAAGAGCATGAAGCCGTCGGGGTACTGGTGGGCCGACAGGGTTTGGGCCACCAGGTCCACCGGGTCGCGGCTGATGCTGGCCATGGTGTTGATGCCGCGCAGCTGGTAGCCGTCGGCCCCGGCCACATGCAGGTGCACGGTTTCATTGCGCACTGCGTCCAGCCCAAAGCCCGCGTCGAACAGGCGGATGAACGGGCCGATGGCGCAGGAGGCATTGTTGTCCTTGGCCTTGCCCAGCAGCAGGGCGCTGCGGCCTTCGATGTCGCGCAGGTTCACATCGTTGCCCAGGGCGGCACCGACGATGTCGCCGCGGCTGTTGACGGCCAGCACCACCTCGGGCTCGGGGTTGTTCCAGGCCGAGTCCGAGCGGATGCCGATGTCTTCGCCGCAGCCCACCGAGGCCAGCACTGGGGCCTTGGTGAACACCTCGGCATCGGGGCCAATGCCCACCTCCAGGTACTGCGACCACAGGCCTTTTTCCTGCAGCAGCGTCTTGAGTGCCATGGCCTGGGGCGAACCGGGCCGCATATCCGCCAGGCTGGCCCCGATCAGGCCGGTGACCTGGCTGCGCAGGCCCTGGGCGCGGCTGGCATCGCCGCGCGCCTGCTCTTCGATCACGCGCTCGATCAGGCTGGCGGCAAAGGTCACGCCCGCGGCCTTCACCACCTGCAGGTCGCAGGGGGCCAGCAGGTGGGGCAGGCTGTCTTTGCGACTGCCGGGCAGGCTGTTGGCCAGCAGCTCATCGACGCTGCATAGGCGCTGGCCGGGGGCCTTGCGTACCGCCTCCGCGGGCTGGGCAGTGTCGAGCAGGGTGCTCATGGTGGGGTAGTGCGCGCTCAGGTCGAATACGCCGTCGGGCCGCAGGGCTACGACCGCCGGGCCGGGCAGGGTGCCGCCCAGCCAGACGCGGCCCACCAGGGTGCCAGCCAGACCGTCTTGGGGGAGGATATTGTGGGTGTCGCTCATGTTGTTCTTTCAGTGATTGTGTCGCGGTGTTTTTTCGGAAATGCGCTGGTAGTCCAGCGCAAAGTCCATCGTGGCCCCGTCGGCCAGTTGGCCGGTTTTCTCGCGGTACAGCGCTTCCCAGGGGGAGTGGCTGGGCGGGATGGGCGGGGCGGGCAGTTCTCGCAAACGGCGGGCAATTTCTTCCGGCGGCACCAGGGCATCGCAGCGGCCTGCGTTGAGGTCGATGCGTATCGTGTCACCGCTCAGCAGCCAGCTCAGGCCGCCGCCCACCGCGCTCTCGGGCGAGGCGTTGAGGATGGACGGGCTGTCTGCCGTGCCCGACTGGCGGCCATCCCCCAAGGTCGGCAGGGTCATGGTGCCGCGCTGGATCAGCGCATCGGGCGGCTGCATGTTGACCACCTCGGCCGAGCCCGGCCAGCCGATCGGCCCCGCGCCGCGCATCACCAGAATGCAGCCTTCATCGATGTTGAGCGTGGGGTCGTTGATGCGGGCGTGGTAGTCGTCGGCCCCCTCGAACACCACGGCACGCGCCTCGAAGATGCCCTCGGCACCGGGGCTGCTCAGGTAACGCGCACGGAAGGCGGGCGAGATCACCGAGGTCTTCATGATGCCGAAGTCGAACAGGTTGCCGCTCAGCACCAGAAAGCCCGCCTTCTCCATCAGCGGCGCGGCAAACGGGTAGATCACCTCGCGGTCGTTGGTCTCGCGGCCTTGCAGGTTGGCGGCGATGGGCTGGCCGGTGACGCTCAAGGCATCGCCGTGCAGGCGGCCTGCCTGTTGTAGCTCCCACATCAGCGCGGGCACGCCGCCCGCGCGGAAGAAGCGCTCGCCCAAAAATTTGCCTGCAGGCTGCATGTTCAGCAGCAGGGGCAGGTCGTAGCCGTGGGTGGTCCAGTCTTGCGGCTGCAAATCCACCCCGGCGTGGCGCGCCATGGCCATGATGTGCACCTGCGCGTTGCTGGAGCCGCCCGCGCAGCTCACCACCGACAAGGCGTTCAAAAAGCTTTGTCGCGTCAGGATGCGCGAGGGACGCAGGTCTTCATAGGCCATCTCCACGATGCGCCGACCGGTGGCGTAGGCCATTTGCCCGCGCTCGCGGTACGGGGCCGGAATGGCGGCGCAGCCTGGCAGCGACAAGCCCAGGGCCTCGGCCACCGCGTTCATGGTGGACGCTGTGCCCATGGTGTTGCAGTGGCCGGCCGATGGGGCGCTGCTGCAGGCGCGCTGCAAAAACTCTTCTTCGTCGATTTCGCCCGCGGCCAGCTGGCGGCGGCTGCGCCAGATCACCGTGCCCGAACCCACCAGCTCGCCGTTGTGCCAGCCGTCCAGCATCGGCCCGCCGGAGAGCACGATTGCCGGAATGTCCACGGTCGATGCGGCCATGATGCCCGCAGGGGTGGTCTTGTCGCAGCCGGTGGTCAGCACCACCGCGTCAATCGGGTAGCCGTA
The DNA here is from genome assembly GCF_056521425.1 of Rhodoferax sp. LS1P39. Classification (NCBI taxonomy): domain Bacteria; kingdom Pseudomonadati; phylum Pseudomonadota; class Betaproteobacteria; order Burkholderiales; family Comamonadaceae; genus Rhodoferax; species Rhodoferax sp. LS1P39. The sequence continues at coordinate 175,019 of NZ_JBWMAV010000004.1, forward strand.
CAAAATCTCCACTAGGCCCAGGTAGGCCAGGTTGCGGTCCAGCGCGGCGGTGGGGCGGCGGCAGTTCTCAAAAATGGGGTGCACCGGAAATTCCATCGGGATGCCACCCGCATCGCGGATGCCTTCGCGCACCCGCCGCGCCAGGTCTACGTGGATGCGGTTGCAGGGCGACAGGTCGCTGCCGGTCTGGGCAATGCCGATGATGGGGCGGCCCGAGCGCAGCTCTTCGGGCGTGAGCCCGTAGTTCATGAAGCGCTCCAGGTACAGCGCGGTCATGTCCGAGCGGGCGGGGTCGGCAAACCAGTCGCGGGAGCGGAAGGGGCGGACGGGTGTTTTTTCCATGGTGCTTTTTTTGTTCTGAAAACGGAGGGTGGCGCACGGCCACCCTGTGGGTTTACTTGCGCAGTTTGGCCAGCTCGCCCGCCATCTCGGCGGTGGTGTCTTCACCAAACTCCTTGCTGAACTTGGCCAGCACGGGTTGCAGCTTGGTGCGCATCTTGGCTTGCTCGGCGGCGGGCAGTTCGGTGACCTGCATGCCCGCCTTTTTCAGCTCGCCCACGGCCTTTTCGCTGAAGGCGCGGATGGTTTTGCGCTCATACAGCGTCGCCTCGCGGGCGGCATCGGCCACGATTTTTTGCTCTTGCGCGTTCAGGCCGTCCCAGGTCTTTTTGGACATCAGCAGCACCCAGGCGCTGTACATATGGCGCGACAGCACCAGGTGCTTTTGCACCTCGAAGAACTTGCTGGCCAGAATCGTGGCGGGCGGGTTCTCCTGGCCGTCCACTGCGCTGCTCTCCATGGCCGAATACAGCTCGGTAAATGGCATGGGCGTGGCGTTGGCACCCAGGGCACTGAAGGTGTCGAGGAACAACTGGTTCTGGATCACGCGCAGCTTCAGCCCGGCGATGTCGTCGGCCTTGGTGATGGGGCGGCGCGAGTTGGTCACGTGGCGAAAGCCGTTTTCCCAGTAGCCCAGGCCGACCAGGCCTTTTTCAGGCAGCTTGGCCAGCAGCTTCTGGCCGAAGGGGCCGTCCAGCACGGCATCGGCTTCTTGCTCGGTGTTGAAGGTCAGCGGCAGGTTGAGCACGCCAAAGGGTTTGACCAGCGACACCAGGGTGGAGCTGTCGGGAACCGTCATCTCCAGGGTGCCGCCGCGCAAGGCCGAGGTCATGCTCACGTCGTTGCCCAGCGAGCCGCTGGCAAACAGCTTGGCGCTCATCTTGCCGCCGCTCTTGGCCATGAGCTGTTCGCCAAAATACTTGACGGCCAGGGCCTGGGGGTGGTCGTCGCTCAGGCCGATGCCTACCTTGAACGCATGTTCCCTGATTTGGGCTGCCACAGGACCGGCCAGCATGGCGAATACCGTGGCGGCCACGGCGAGGGATTTCAGCTTCATATGTGTCTCCAATGGAATGGCTAAGGCGCGATGGGTGTGCCATCGGCACCGCGCTCTCCTTTGCTGGAAAGTCGTGGTGCAGCGCGGAGGTTAGGCCCGGCAGCGGTTAGAGTCCACTGAAATATTTGCGGCAACCCATTCCAAACGCTTATGGCTCACGCGTCTCTTTCTGGTAAACCCTTGTCTATGAAACCTTTGTCCATGGCCCAGGCCTGCGGGCGGCTGCGGTTTCGGCATTTGCAGTTTCTGGACATCCTGGGCCAGACCCGCAACCTGCGCCTCACTGGCGAGCAGATGCACATCACCCAACCGGCGGCCACCAAGATCCTGGTGGACATCGAAGACATCTTCCAGGCCCGCCTGTTCGACCGCTTACCGCGCGGCATGCGGCCCAACGAGCTGGGGCTGTTCACCCTGCGTTATGCCCAGAGCGCGCTGGCCGGGCAGCGCAAGTTTGTGGACGAGTTCAACGCCCTGCAGCAGGGCGGCCACGGGTACCTGGCGATTGGGGCCATCAGCGGATCGGCGGCCCATTTGCTGATTGCCTCGGTGGCCGAAATCCAGCGCCTGCGCCCGCTGCTGGTGCTGAAAATTCTGGAGCAAAGCAGCGACCAGCTCATCACCTGGCTGGCCGAGCGCAAGATCGACCTGATGATTGGCCGCTTCACCGATGAGGCGCAGCGGGCGCAGTTCCAGTACACCCGCCTGTCGAGTGAGCCGCTGCAGGTGGTGGCCGGGCCCGACCATCCCCTGCGCGGCACTGCCAATTTAGGCCTGACCGAGCTGGTTCACTGGCCGTGGATTCTGTACCCGCCGTCTACCGCTGTGCGCAAGGTGTCGGACGACATCTTTGCCAGTACCGGCCAGCAACCCACCTCGGGCGTGGTCGAAACGCCGTCGTTCCTGTTCGCCCTGGAGCTGCTGCAAACCACCCAGATGCTGTCGCTGCAACCCGCCGCCCTGGTCGTCAAATACGTGCAAAAAGGCCTGCTGGCCCGCATCCCGGTAGACCTGCCAGACCGCATGCCCGACTACGGCCTGATCACCCGCCTGGGCGAGCCACCCACCCCGGCGGCGCAGGCGTTCATGGCCGTGCTGCTGGGCATGGCGGGGTTGGGGGTGGATGGCGCGTGATTGTTAAAAATGATAGCTTCTTGCGCCCTATTTATGGGCGTTAAGGGCTGATTTGACGTGGAAATTATCGGGCCGGGCTATTCGCGCGCACTCTGGGTTTGCCTGCAGATTTTTGTTGGGCCAGGCGCTTGTGGGCTTCTTGCAGTTGCTCTGCGGTAAGAAGCTGCAAGCCCGGCGGTAGAAACCAGCCTAGTACGCAGCTATCGTCACGCAGCGCGATCTGGATGTGTGTGTTTTCCTTGAAGCCGGAGGCATCCGACAAGGCCTTGCCTTGCTGGAACGCGCCACGAACGGCTTGAAAGTTGGGCAGTTCGGGCCGACTTTCCCGTGCTTGGTGGATGAACTCAAAGACCGACCGGTCCAGCTCTCGCCGGATGACTTCGGTATCGTCCAACGAGGCCGCGTGGTTGGTGGGCGGTGGTGTGTCCTTTTCTGCAAAACCCTGGAGCAGGGGCTTGAGCGCGTGGGTGTATTCGCGTATGCCGTCTTGCGTTGTCATGTCCAGACAGCGCGATATACACAGGATGGCACCCACCACGGCGGGTGTGGCAATCGGTATGGCGGTGTAGCGCTTGGCGGGGTGGGCGTGTGCGTTTTGCGCGAACAGCAGGGCCCGTTCAAAGTCATTCTCAAAAAAATACGCGCCAGAGCCCAGCCAGTCGTATTTGTTGTTGCTGTGCAGAAGATGGTCGGTGCGGCCACTGACCAGCGCGTCGCGCAAAGTGACATCGCAGCCGTGGTAGGCCACGACCAGCTGCCCGGAGTTCACTTGTAGGAAGTGCTGAGCTGGCCTGCTTTGGTCAGAATACCCGCCTTTTGCATGATCTGGATAGCTTCCTCTGCCGTCATGTCGTAGGGGTTGGACGCTTTGCCGCGTTTGGGCACCACCACCACGCCGTAATCCTTCTGGATTTGGCGGCCTATGGCACGCACACGCTGCTCTACCGAGAGGTGCGCTTGCGCGCCGGGGAGCGATTGCACTGTCTTTTGGAGAGTGGTTTTAAGCATAGTTGGATTTTCTCACAGCAGGGTGATGTTGGCATAGTGGGCAGTGCCTGTGGTGCTTGGCCCGTTGGCCGGGGTAATCCTGCATTACCCGCTGCAAACGCGTACCTGCATCGCATATTTGGGTATCAAATTCACAGACACTTGTGTTTATCGTTGCGGTACCCGCAACACGCCTTGCCCCATTCCACTGAGTGCAAACCATGCCACACACCTCCACCAAGCGCCGCAACATCGCCCCCGAGATCGAGCACGACCTGGTGCGCGACCCGCGTCTGGGCTACGAGGCGGCGGTGGACCATGACTTTGTGCGCTGTTTCGAGCACGGCAGCCCCACACCGCTGGAGCGCTGGCACTGCCATGACGAGTACGAGCTGCAACTCATCGTGGGCGCGCATGGCCGGGCTTTTGTGGGCGACTACGTGGGCTTCTTCGAGCCCGGCCACCTGGTGCTGACCGGCCCGCGCCTGCCGCACAACTGGGTCAGTACCGACCTGCCGCCCGACGGCCTGGCGGTGCGCAGCCTGGTCGTCCAGTTTCGCGAAGAGCCGCTGCGCGACGGCATGCGCGTGATCCGCGAGCTGGAAGAAACCCTGCCGCTCTTGGAGCGTGCCCGCCATGGCATCGAATTCTTCGGCCTGAGCGATGCCGTGCGCGAACGCTTCTACCGCATCAAACAAAGCCACGGCCTGGAGCGATTTGCCGAATTCACCCAGCTGCTGTGCCTGCTGGGCCGCTGCACCGACTACCGCCTGCTCTCCAGCGACTCGCTGCCGGTGACCGGCCCCGACGACACCCTGTCGGCCATCAACAAGGTGGTCGCCCATGTCAATGCCCATTACGCCGAAGCCCTGCCCCTGGGCGAGATGGGCGAGCTGGTCGGCATGGGCGAGAGCGCGTTCTCCCGCTTCTTCAGCAAGAGCACCGGCCTGACCTTCACCACCTACGTCAACCGCCTGCGCATCAACCGCGCCTGCCAACTCCTGATGGAGCGCGACAGCTATGTGTCCAGCGTGTGTTATGCGGTGGGGTTCAACAACGTGGCGAATTTCAACCGGCGGTTTCTGGAGGTGAAGGGGATGACGCCGACGCAGTTTAGAAAGCAGGTGGCGGGGCGGTTTGCGGAGGGGTAGGGGTTAGAAGTTTCTCTTAGGAGAATATCTCGTCAGTTCCATTTGATGTGGTTTTTGGTGAGGTCTTTGTATTTTGAGTCGGTGTGCAGTCTGTGAAGGATAAGAGGATTCGCTTTAACATAGTTTAGGATTTCCTTTATTCTTTCGGTAATTACATTTTTCTCAATTATTTGCAAAATAGCCAGCATTTGCTGTTGGCAAATTTTGTTATCAAGCATGCCTCTGATTTCATTGCTGTGCATGGCAATTAGAATCAAAACTATGTTTGCGTCTCCTAGCAATGAGAAGAATTTATCGTACAGCGGCTTGCCGGAGGGCGCTACGCCCTGGTTGTAAGGGATGCCTTTACCAATTCGGCAAATCAGAACGGTTTTTATGATTTTTTGGGCACGTTCAAATGGAATGTCTTTCTCGCTTGTGAGGAAGGACATGATGTGGCGCATGTGTTGGGGTTCGTTGTAGAAATTATCCCAGCTATAGCGTGCTTCCAGAAGGTTTTCGATATGCTCATCCAGTACAATGATTCTTGATTCAAGAGATCTGTATTTGTTTCCACCGCAGAATTCAAAAAATTCGCTGCCAAGTTCAAATTTTTCCTGATACAAATTATTCTTGTATCCGTCTATTGATATGCCAAGCTTGTATTTAACCTCATCGCTGGCCTTGCCCCAAATGTGCGGAGCAACAAGAGAAATGTTTTTCTTAACGATAGCATCAGTCTTGTCGGAGACATAGACGCCAAAGATGCTATTAAGTAGGTTATCTGTATTTTGCAGGGATAGCTCAGAAAGTGGGCGCTCCATGCTCTTTACAGCGGCCGCTTCCAAAGCAGTAGTTGACTTCTTAAGATTGTCAATAAAAGCTCTAATTTGAATTGCAGCCTCAGAAGGCTGGTCGTTTAATACATCCTGGACGCAAGTCTGCAACCACCCCAACAACTCAAATGCATTTATTGAGTATGAATTAGGGTGTGATGCACCAATATCATTTCGCATCGTTAAGATGTGCATGAGCTTGGTGTAGACGATGTCTGAAATAAGCTCCAGCTTTCGACTGGTATTTATAAGGGTATTGTCTTTTAGACCTTGCAGGTCGTCCTCTGTTTGGTAAAGTTCCCTTCTTGCTCCGCCTGTTGCTGCATCAAAAAACATGTCGAGGCCGTAAACAATGGCCTTTTTTCTCAGTGTTAATACAACTTCATTCCATATGTAATTTAATGAGGCATCAAATAATCCAATTGCTGCGCCGGCAACGAATTTAGACAGGTAGCGGGCTTCTTGTCGCGTCTTCGGGTCCAGAGACTGTACAAAGGCCGGCAAATTTGTTTCGATTTTCTGTCTCTCTGGCAAGGGTGCAATAATGTTTTCCGTTGGAAGTCCAAGATATAATAAGTATTCCTCGAATTTTGTCGTATCTGTAGTTGTAAGTGATCTTGAGTTTTGATTTGAAATGGCATTCGTCATAATTGCTCTCTGCTTACGATTTTGATTTTTCGCTAAAATTACACTGATTTTTGACGTGAAACGTCTGATGCGATGTAGGCCGAAAACCCTTAGATTTAAATCGGCTGCTGAGGTTTAAATCATCCATCATAATCTTCTGGAAACGGCTTGCAGACTGGTTTTTCATGCGGGCAATGTGTTTCTATAAAAGAATAAAAATCCAGACAAGCCCCGTATTTCAGAGGATCAGCCACTATAGCCTGCCAAATCTTTGCAGTAGAGATTACGGCGCTGGGGGACATATCCCGGCCAGGGATGCGGGCACGCACCCAAGGATCGCCAACCCGCCAAAGGGGTCGGAGCACGAATGCGGGTCAGCAGGCGGCACGGCAACAAACTTCTTAGCGCGCAATCGCGATCCGACCCCTCTGGCTACCGCCCGCGCAGTCGGCACAGATTGCTTATCTTTTGATAATCAAAAAAGAGCTACTCGTGCTGGTCTGGTAAGCACAGGCAGCCATTTTGGCACCTGAAATTGGCCTGAAAACCTGGCAATGCTGAACGCAGCAGGTCCCTAGTACCCAAGACCCGCCTCGCCCGATTGGCACTTTGCCACTTCCCGGCCTATGCTTAATCCCCGTACCGGCGCAAAGGCGTAGATGCCCTTGCACCCGTGCCGCCGGAAAACGCGAAAGGACTGCATATGCTGGCCCATGCTGCTGTGACGACCATGCTGCCCGTGGTGGATATGGAGCGGGCGCGCGCGTTTTATGAACGCTGCCTGGGCCTGGTGCCCAGTGGCTTTCGGCCTGACGGCAAGTTCATCTACCAGGTGGGTGGCAGCACGCTGGCGCTGTTTCCCAAGCCGGAGGGTACCAAGGCAGAGCACACGGCCATCAGCTTCCAGGTGCCCGACATCGGTGCCAGCGTTGCCGCGCTGAAGCAGGCCGGGGTGGTGTTCGAGGATTACGACCTGCCAGGGTTCAAGACGGTGGACCACGTGTGCGTGCTGGGCGCAGAGAAGGCGGCCTGGTTCAAGGACCCCGAGGGCAACTACCTGTGCATCCACCAGGACATCGGCTAATGGGTGCGCCGATGCCATGGGTGTGCCCTTACGCAGTAGGCACACATTGCTTCTCTTTTGATAGTAAAAAACAGGAGCTGCTCGTGCTTATGTAATAAGCGCTAGCTGCCATTTTGGCACCTGAAAATAGGCAGTAATTTTAAACCCAATCAAATGGTGCGCCGAGAGCCAAACGCCACCCCAAGTTCGCGACCGGAGCGATGCCCGGCGCAGCCGGGCCGATCCTGCTTCCGATCCCCGGGGTCCCCATCTGTATGCGCCGAGGAGCGCAGCTTTGGGCGGATCAGGGCTGGCGTTGTCTGAGCGCCAGCGAGTTTAGCCAGACCCCGCCCAAAGCGAAGCACCGCAGGTTCCCGTAGCGCCAGCGGAGGGCGCAGACAGTTGGGGCGCCTTTCTTTGGGTTACCTTTCTTTGGCGTTCAAAGAAAGGTGACTGCGCCGCCGGGCGCATATCCCGGCCGACGATCACCGTGGTACCCAACCCGCCAGAGGGGTCGGAGCACGAATGCGGGCAAGCACCGCTACGGAAATAGGCATCCCAGCGCGCAATCGCGATCCGACCCCACTGGCTACATCCGCAACGCCCCCGCATACCCCGTCATTTCCAAATACCCGTGCCCGATCAAAACCCCCTGCGCGTCCAGCAGGCGGCTCAGGCCTTCCCAGTACACGGCACCCGTGGACCCGCGACTGTCCAGCTCCTGGTTATCCAACAAAGCTTGCACCGTAAAGCGGCCAACGGGCGTTTCAAGCGCCCATTCCACCGGATAGCGCGCCTGGTTCGCCGGGCTGGTCCACACGCGCCCGGGGGTGAAGCGGGTTTCACCGGGTGGGAAGATGGTCAGCGTGCCCTGGGCGGTGCGGTGCGAGCCGCCATCCCACAGGGTGCTGCCGTCCTTGTGCCGAATACGGAAGGCCATCAGGGCGCTGCCGTCTTGCAGGTTCATGCCCAGCCAGTCCCAGCCTGCGGCCTCGGGGTGCAGGTAGGCGTTGCTCCATTCGTGGTCCAGCCAGGCGCGGCTGGTGTCCGATTGGATCTCGAAGCGCTGGCCTTGCAGTTGCAGGTGGCCGCTGACCGCCAGCTGCGGCTGGCTCACGTAGTAGCTGGCCTGGTCGATGTGGGGGCCTTTGCGCGACAGGCCTTGGCTGCCTTGCAACACCAGCGGCTGGGTGGGGCGGAGCTGCAGGTGCAGGCCGAACCCGGTGGCGGGCAGCTCGGCGGTGTAGTCCGTGCCTGTGCGCACCAGCGACCAGTCGCGCAGGCGCACCGCGGTGTCGGACTCGCTGGCCTGGGCCACGCCAAAACCGGCGCGGGCGATGCGCTGATCGTGCCAGAGCTTTTTGCCCTGTACGTCGGTGATGGCGGCGTGGGCAAACAGCAGTTGCTTGGCAGCGAAGCGCGACTGCATCGTCTGCGTGGCGGCCACGCGGCTGCGGAAGAAGGTGAGCTGGAAGCCGAACTCGCGGCTGTCTGAGATGGCCCGCCCGGTGATGTACCACCACTCGGTGCCAAAGTCCGGGTGGCTGCCCAGGTCGCGCGGAAATTGCAGCGTGGTGGCGGGCAAGGCCAGGGCATGGCCGGGCCACAGCAGCGCGGCGGGGCCCAGGCGCAGCAGGAGGCGGCGGCGCAGTCCGGCGGAAGAAAGCAAGCGGGGTGGGGCGGGCAGCATGGGCTGATTGTCGCTGCGCGACCGGTTTCATCCGCTTGTCACGGGCGCAGTGCACCATCACCCGCTTCTTGCCATCCGGTCAGGGTGGGTGTTTGGGGTGGTGTTGTAGAAAGCGTTGTGGCTTATGGTGGATGCAGGTTTCTCGGCGGGTTCCCATGCGGATGTGGGAATACTGCGTCCAGGTACGGGCCGGTTCTCCCGGCGCATTGGCGGGGTGCTGGTGTTGGTGCTGGCGGTGGCCCTGCTGGGCTCGGCGCTGGGGGTGTGGTCGCTACAGCGGGTGTCGCAAGAGACGGCGCAGATGGTGGACGAGGCCTTGGTCAGCGAGCGCCTGGCGGGCGATTTGCTGCAACAGGTGTCCATCAACATCGCCCGCTCCAAGGGTTTTGCGCTGAGCTCCGAGCCCGAGGTGGGGGCGGTTTTGCTGCCTGAGATGCAAAAGACGGCCACCGAGGTGGCGGCCCTGCTGGCGCGGATGGCCCCGGTGCTGCGCGCGCCGCCAGACCAGGCCGCCCTGGTCCGCATCCGGCGCGCCGATGCCGACTTTGCAAAGGCTTTGCAGGAACTGGTGCAGGCGCGCGACTTTGGGGTCACCGCCACCATCCAGCAGGTCTACACCACCCGTTACACGCCCGCCGCCCAGTCCTTGCTGGCCGAGGTGACGCTGCTGGAGGGCGCGCAGCGCGCCAAGATTGCCGCTTCGGTGGTGGATATCGGCCAGGTGAGCCGCACCGCGCAATGGGGCCTGGTGGTGTTTGGCGTGGTGGCGCTGGTGTTGGGCAGTGGGCTGTCGGTGTGGCTGGTGCGCGGCATCACCGGGCCGATCCAGCGGGCGGTGGACACGGCCAACCGGGTGGCGGCTCTGGACCTGCGAGACACCATTACCGGCCACGACCGCGACGAAGGCGGCCACCTGTTGGCGGCACTGGGCCGGATGCAGCAGTCGCTGCACACCCTGGTGGCCCATGTCCAGAGCTCCAGCCACCATGTGGCCGACGGTGCCCGCGAGATCGCCAGCGGCAACCTGGATGTGTCCAACCGCACCGAGCAGGCCGCTGCCAGCCTGCAACAGACGGCAGCGGCGGTGGAGCAGATTGTGGGCAGCCTGCAGCAGTCGCTGGCGGCATCGTCCCGGGGCGAGACCCTGGCCCAGTCGGCCATGGACCATGCGACCCGTGGCGGGGTGGCCATCACCAGCCTGATGCAGACCATGGGCGAGATCCACGCCTCGTCGCGCAAGATCGAAGAGATCACGGCGGTGATCGACGGCATTGCGTTCCAGACCAACATCCTGGCGCTGAATGCGGCGGTAGAGGCTGCGCGGGCCGGGGAATACGGGCGCGGGTTTGCGGTCGTGGCGCAAGAGGTGCGCGCGCTGGCCAACCGCTCTGCGGTGGCCGCCCGCGAGATCAAGGTGCTGATCGCCGCCTCGGTGGGCATGGTGCAGTTGGGCTCCGACAAGGTACACCAGGCCCGCGACACCATGGACACGATGGTGGGCTCTGTGGGCCAGGTGGCGCAGGCCATTGGCGAGATTGCCACTGCCAGCCGTTCGCAAAACCAGGGTATGTCCCACATCAGCGCGGCTGTGTACCAGATGGACCGGATGACCCAGCAAAACGCCGCCGTGGTGGAAGAAACCGCTGCCGCCGCCCAAAGCCTGCAAGCACAGGCCAGTGACTTACGCGACGTGGCCGGGCAGTTCCAGCTGCCGGGCCTGGCGCTGGCATAGCCTGGTCGCCTTGGGGCCCATCACCAGTCTTCCTTCACCGCCAGCACCGCGTCTTGCCCGGCCGCTGCCCGCCCGGCCAGCCAGGCCGTGACCGTACCGGCCAGCACTACGGCGGCGCACAGCAACAGCAGGCGGGGCCAGGGCAGGTGCAGGTCCATGGTCCAGTGGAAGCTTTGCGGATTCACCACAAACACCAGCACCATGGACACGGCCAGCCCCAGCGCCAGCCCGGCCACCGAGCCGATCAGCGTCCAGGCCGCGCCTTCACCGGCCACCACGGCCAAGATCTGCCGCCGCGTCAGCCCCAGGTGGGCCAGCAGGCCAAACTCTTTGCGCCGCGCCAGCACCTGGGCGCTGAAGCTGGCCGCCACGCCAAACAGGCCGATGGCAATGGCGATGGCCTGCAGCCAGTAGGTCACGGCGAAGCTGCGGTCAAAAATCTTCAAAGAGATGGCGCGGATCTGGCCCGCCGACGAGAACTCCAGCGGCAACTCGGTCAGGGCGCGGATGGCCTCTTGCACCGCCGCCTCCTGCGCGCCGTCGGCCAACCACAGTGCCATGTCGTTGACCTGCGCGTCGCCCGTCAGCCGTACAAAATCGGCCTGCTCCATGCTGATAGCGCCAAACTGGCGGGCATAGTCGCGCCATACACCCGCTACAAAAAAAGTAGCTTGCTGCGCCGATGTATCTTGGTCTAGAGGCCTAAAAGCCTTGGAAAGTGGCGTAAAGGTGGTGCCGGGCCGGGCCCCGTACAGGTCCACCATGGGCTCGCTCACATAGATGCCTATCTGCCCCTGGGGCACCGGCAGCACATCGCCCAACAGCGGCAGGCTGCGGGTGGGGTCGCCGATCTGCCGGGCGATCAGCGCCACGCTGGGTTTTCCGGGGTCGAGCAGCAGGGCGCGGCTGCGCTGGGTGGCCACGCGCTGCACGCCGGGGATCTGCGCCACGGCCTGCACCAAGCGGGGCGGCAGGGTCAGTGCATCGTTGCCCGCGCTGGAAGTGGGGCTGCGCACATACAGGTCGGCGGGCAGCACCACGTCCAGCCACTGCACCATGGAGTCGCGAAAGCTGGCCACCATCACCGTCAGCGCCACCGCCAGGCTCAGCGAGGCCACCACGCCGCTCACGGCCACCGCCGCGCTCTGCCGCACCCGGCGTGCCCGCTCGATGGCCAGCATGGGCAGCAGCCGGTGGTTCAACCACGGGGCCAGCCGGTCGTACAGCGCGGCAATCAGCCAGGGCAGGGCGGTAATGCCACCCACCAGCAGCAAGGCCACCGACAGGTAGGCGCCCAGCGGAATGCCCCACACTGGCGGGGCCAGCGCCAGCAGCAGGCCCAGGGCGATCAGCGCCCAACTTATCCAGCTGGCCGAGGTACGCCCCAAATCTGCGCCCAGGCCTTTGAGCGTTTGCGCCGCAGGCAAACGCTGCGCCGCCCGCGCCGGCCACCAGCCGCCCACCGCCGCAGCCGCCACGCCCAAAGCACCGTAGACCAGTGCGGCGGTCGAATCCCACTGCAAGCGCGGTGCCACCCCGGCAAAGTAGCCGCCGCCCAGGTCGCCGCCCAGCACCCGCAGGGCCAGCGCTGCCAGCGCGGTACCCAGGGCAATGCCCGCCAGGCTGCCGATGCCGCCCAGCACCAGCGACTCGGCCAGCACCAGCTGCAGCCGCTCGCGCCCGGTCAGGCCCAGCACGCCCAGCAGCGCAAACTGCTGCGCCCGCTTGGCCACGCTGAGCGACAGCACCGAGAACACCAAAAACGCCCCGGTGAACAGCGCCACCAGCGCCAGCACCGTCAGGTTGACCCTGTAGGCCCGCGACAGGTTGCTCACCCGCTGGGCCGCATCGCCCGGCTCGGCGGCGGTGATGCCCGGCGGCAGGGCCAGCGACGTGAGAAAGGCCGCATGGTCCACCCCGGCACGCAGCCGCAGATCAATGCGCGAGAGCTGGCCCAGCGCGTTGAATGCGTCTTGCGCTGCGCCAATGTCCATCACCGCCAGCGCCGGGCCGGTGGCCGCCACCGAGCCCGCCACCTGCAGTGTCTCGCCGCTGAGCAGCCGCACTGGCAGGGCCAGCGCCTGCTGGGCGGCGGGGTTTAAAAACACCGTATCGGGCGCAAACAGGGCCAGGCGGTCAGCATTTTTTCCCGGCACCGGCATCAGGCCCGGGGCCACCGCTGCCACCACCAGCGCATCCACGCCCAGCACCTTCAGCGGCACGCGTTGCCCGGCAGCGTCCAGCGCAAAGGTCGCCACCTCCAGCACCGGGCTGGCCACCGCCACGTCGGGATGGGTGGCAATGCGTTCATAAATGGCCTCGTCGAACCGCCCCTGCGTGGCCCGCAGCTCCAGGTCCGGCTGGCCGCCCACGGCGCTGACGGCGCTGGAGAATTCGCTGAGCGCCGAGGCATTGATCAGTTGCACCGAAAACGCCAACGCCACCCCCAGCATCACCGCCACCACCGCAGCGGCGTTGCGCCAGGGGTGGTGTTTGAGTTCTTGCCAGGAGTAGGTGCGAAGCAGGGCGCGCAGGGGGGACGGTAAGGGCATAGCCTGCATCATAGGTGTTATAAAAATAGGAGCTACTGATGCAGTAGACATAAGCACAAAGTGCCTGTGCGATCCCCCATTGTGATGGCGATTCCCCCATTTTGAGGATGCGCCGCCCCTGGTGCCTGACCATACTGGTGTGGCTTTTGGAGCCCTGCCATGAACCTCACCGCTGTGCTGGAAATCATCATTTCGCTGGCTGCCTTGTATTGGCTACTGTCCATGGCGTGTTCGTACGGTGTGGAGGCCATCAACTCCATGCTGCTGAATGTGCGGGCCAAGGCGCTGGAGCGCTTTGTGTGCGAGATGGTGCTGGGCACGGGCCGGGTGCCGCAACTGCTGGTTTGGCGTGGGTGGAATTTCTTCCGACGTTCCACGTTGAACGCCACCAAAAAAGGCGGCAAGGCGGCCAGCAATTCCGACGCGGGCAGCCTGGCCGATCCGCTAGGCATGTTTTCCCATGGCCTGATCAAGTCCCTGCGCAAGCCGCCGCATTTGTCGACCGGGGGCGCGTCGCCTCCGTCCTATATTCCCTCACGCGTGTTTGCCCAGGCCCTGCTGGACCGGTTGAAGATGCTGAGTTGGTGCATTGACCCGGCTTTGCAGGGGCCGGGCCTTGCGCTGCTAGGCAAGCTTGCCGTTGGGCCGCTATGGGCAGCGGCACTGAATACCGTGGACAGAGCCTCCACCACACCTTTGCTGGACATGGCATCGGCGCTGCTGCGGTCGTTGGATGAAAAGACGGCAGAAGATGCGTGCGCAACGCTGGATGCCTGGCTGGCGGAGCTGGACTCCATGGCCAACCCGCCCGCCGTTGCCCTGCACCTCAAAGCCATCTTGCATGCTGCAAAAAAGTCGCTGGAGGTGCTGCCGACAAGCTGGCGGACGTGGATCAGCCAACGCCTCGGGAAAGCACAAAAGGTGCTGTCCCCAGTGGCCTTGCACACGCTGATTGGCCCCGATGCCTTGTGCTTGCTGGCGGTGCGCATCGCAGGGCGAGACCTGGTGGTGGATACCGCCGTACCCGTTGCCGTCCAAAAGTTGCTGGCCACCGCCCCGCTGCCCACTGCGCTCAAGGAGGCGCTGCGCCCTCTGCTGGCCGATGCCACCGTGACCGTGGACACATTGCTCAAGGGCGTAGAGCACTGGTACGAGGATGTGATGGACCGCGCCAGCGGCTGGTTCAAGCGCAACGTCACCATGATGCTTGGGGTATTGGGCCTGGTGGCGGCGGTCAGCATGAACGTCAACACCCTGAGCGTGGTGCAGGACCTGGCCCACGACCCCAACCTGCGCCTGGCCGGGGTGGCCGCTGCCGAGAACATCTACCTCGCAGGCGGTCGCCCGGTGATGGCCCAGCAGGCGGCTTTGCTGAGCCTGCACAAACAAGGCCAGTGGCTGAAAACCGCCCAGGCAGCCCAGCAGGCCGTGTCTGCGGTGGCCAGCGCCAATGCGCAAACTGCCAGTGCCCCCACGGCGCAACAGATCGGCGCAGCGCGCGAGGCCGTGGTCGATTGGCAAAGTCTGCGCGACACCGTGCGGGCACGCCTGCTGACATCGGGCCAGTACCTGGCGGCGATGTTCATGGCCCAGCACCAGACCGGGACCCGGTTTGCCCGCCAACCCGAAGGCACAAAGATGGAGCCCACCGATCGGGACAGCTTGCGCAAAGCGCTTTGCACGGCCTCCATAGCGGCTGCGGCATCGCCCGCATCAGCGGCATCGGCCCCCGATACGTCGAATTGCGCGCTAGGAAGCAAGCTACTCCCCGAAAAAGAGCCTGGAACCCGGGTGGCCGAGTTGCGCGGGGTGTGGGCTTCGGACGCGGTGGTCTGGCACCCCGGCCTGTCGAAAGCCTTGTTTGAGATGGACGAGTTGGCCGCAGCCCTGGAGGGCACTACTTCGGCCGAGGGTCAATCCACCAAATTCACCCCCCTGGCGCTGGCCTGGACCGAGGTGCTGGCGCAATATGCCGATGCGGTCAAAGTGACCAAGAAAGACGCGGACCAGGCGGAGGCCTTTTTGGGGCGGATTCCGTCGCTACAAAAGCCGGTGGTGTGGGCGGATGTGGGCCCCAGGGACCTGCTGGGCTGGTTCATCACCGCCTTCATGGTGTCGTTTGGCGCACCGTTCTGGTTTGACCTGATCTCCAAGCTGCTGGGCCAGCGGGGGGCAACCGGCCCGAAACCGGCGCCTGCCAATCCTTAAAAATCGCTATTGAAAATGAAGCTATAAAACCTTGTGCGATAAGCGTTAGCTGCCTTTTATGCATGAATTCCATCCACCCGCAGCTGCAGCACCCTATCCGCCCGCGCCGCTGCGGCCTGCGAATGCGTGACCAGCACCAGGGCCGCACCCTGGGCGCGGGTTTGCGCCAGCAAGGCGTCCATCACCCTGGCCGCCGTGGTGGGGTCGAGGTTGCCGGTGGGCTCGTCGGCCAGCAGCAGGGCCGGGCGGTGCACCAGGGCGCGGGCAATCGCCACGCGCTGGAGCTGGCCGCCGCTGAGCTGCTGCGGCAGGCGCTTGCCCAGGCCCTCCAGGCCCACGTCGGCCAGCAGGCTTTGCACGCGGGCATCATCGGGGCGGCCCAGCAGCATCAGCGGCAGGGCCACGTTTTGCGCCACATCCAGGTGCGGCAACACATGGAAGGCCTGGAACACAAAGCCCACCTGCTGGCGGCGCAGCAGGGCGCGCTGGTCGTCGCCGAGGCCACCCAGGTCCACACCGCCGATCGCTACCGTGCCGCTGTCCCAGCTGTCCAGCCCGGCCATGCAGTTGAGCAGGGTGGACTTGCCCACGCCGGATTCGCCGATGATGGCGACGAATTCGCCGGGCTGTACCTGCAGCGACACATTGGCAAACACGGTGCTGTCGCCGTAGCGCTTGCCCAAGTTTTCGATATACAGGCTCGGCAGGCTCATAGGGCTGCCTCCACCCGCGCCAGCACCTGTTGCAGCGCATCCGGCGCGTCGCAGGCCACGAGTTGGCGCTGCGGCATGCTGCGCAGCCAGGTGACCTGGCGTTTGGCGAGCTGGCGGGTGGCGAAGATGCCCCGGTCGCGCAGCTCCACCACCGGCAGCGTACCGTCCAATGCCTCCCAGGCCTGGCGGTAGCCTACGCAGCGCATGCTGGGCAAATCGGGGTACAGGTCGCCGCGGGCGCGCAGGGTTTTAACTTCGTCCAGAAATCCACCGGCCAGCATCTGCTCAAAGCGCAGGGCGATGCGCTCGTGCAGCCAGGCGCGGTCTGCGGGTTCTAAGGAAATAAGGGTGGTAGCGCTTATTCGGTGGGCGGTAGCAGCTATGTCTTTTGTAGCGTGGAAGCTGGACAGGGGCAGGCCCGAGGCGCGCCAGACCTCCAGCGCGCGCTGGATGCGCTGGGTGTCCATGGGCTGCAGTCGGGCGGCGGTGACCGGGTCTACCTGCGCCAGCTGGGCATGCATGGCGGGCCAGCCTGCAGCGGCGGCCTCGGCTTCGATGGCGGCGCGGATGGCGGGGTCGGCCCCGGGCATGGGGTCGATGCCGTCGAACAGCGCCTTGAAGTACAGCATGGTGCCGCCCACCAGCAGCGGCAGGCGGCCCCGGGCGGTGATCTCCTGCAGCAGGCGCTCGGCGTCCTGCACAAATTCAGCCGCGCTGTAGGCCTGCAGCGGGTCGCGGATGTTGATGAGGTGGTGCGGCACCTGGGCCAGTTCGGCGGCGCTGGGCTTGGCCGTGCCAATGTCCATGCCCCGGTAGACCAGGGCCGAATCGACGCTGACGATTTCTACCGGCCAGCGCTGTGCAATGGCCAAAGCGGCGGCGGTTTTGCCGGAGGCGGTGGGGCCTGCGAGGGCGATACAACGGGGCAGGGCGTTCATGGTTTGGGCGGTGCGGGAGGCGCGAGAGGAGCGGGGGGGCCGAACTTTTGCACCAGCGTCCAGCCCACCAGGGCGATGCAGACGCTCCAGAACCACACGCCGTTGGTGAGCGGAAACACCGTGCCGTCCATGCGCACGCCCAGCCAGCGGCCCACAAAAAATGCGGCCAGCATCATGCAAAAGCCGTTCAGCGCCGATGCGGCCCCTGCCGCCTGCGGAAACGGGCCGACGGCACCGCTTTGGCTGCACGGCTGGTGGATGCCGTGGGCCAGCGCCACCAGCCAGAACGGCAGCACGATGGCGGCCGGGCTGTGCCAGCCGCCCCAAGCCAGCAGGCCCATGGTGCTGCCCCCGGCCAGCGACAGCCCGGCGGCGATGGCTACGGTGCGGCGCACACCAAAACGCGCCAGCAAGCGGCGGCACAAAAACGTGCCCAGCAGGTAGATGAAGCTGATGGAAAACATCACCAGCCCGTAGGTGGTGGTGGCCAGGCCCAGCACCTGGATAAACACAAACGACGACGATGCCAGCACGGTGAACAGCACGCTGTACGAGGCCGTGGCCAGCAGCGAAAACGCCCAGAAGGTGGGGTTGCGCAAAATCAGCCGCCAGGTGGCCCACAGCACCGCCGGGCGCAGCGCCTGCGGATTGGTGCGCGGCACGGTTTCCACAAAGCGCCAGGCCACCAGGGCCAGCGTGGCCGCGCTGAACAGGGCCAGCACCAGCAGTGCGGCGCGCCAGTTGAACATCTCCGACAGCAGCCCGCCCAGCGGGGCGCAGATGCAGGCAATCACCGCCAGCCCCGACAAGCCCTTGGACATGGCGCGCGCGCCCTGCTCGGGTGGGTACAGGTCGCGCACCAGCGCCCGGGCGCACATCACCACCGCGCCCATGGCCGCGCCTTGCAGGGTGCGCCACAGCACCAGCAGGTCCATGCTGGGGGCCAGCGCGCTGCCCAGCGCCGCCACGGTGTACACCGCCAGCCCGGCCAGCAAGATCGGGCGGCGGCCAAACCGGTCCGACAGCGGGCCCCACACCAGTTGCGAGCTGCCAAACGCCAGCAATAGCGCCGTCAGCGTGAGCTGGGCCTGCGCCATGCTGGCGGCAAAACCGGTGGTCAGGCTGGGCAGGGCGGGCAGGTACAGGTCGGTGGTGATGGGCTGTATGCCCAGCAGCAGCGACAAAAACAGTACCACCAGGCCGGGGGGCATGGTAGTAGGGGCGCTCAAAGATACATGCGGGGATCGTTGGTGCATTGGTTTAGAAAGGTAAATAGAAGCTTGTCATAACCAATTGCGCCAGGGACGTTTGACGATTCATGGCAAAAATAGAAACCGAGAAATCAGCGCGGTACTATGAAAGATGCCCATGCTGTTGCTGTCGGTGGCCTGGCGGTCACCCAATACGCCATAGTGATCACTCAAAGAGACTGGACTGCTTGGCGATGTAACCTGCTGGCTTTTTCTGCTTTTCGATCGTTCCTTCGTTGACGAGGCGCAGCAACCACGCTTTGGCCTGCGCGTTGGATACGTCAAGCGCAGCGGCCACCTCGGCATCCTTCATCGGAGTCTTCAGCAATCGCTGAATCACCACTTGGATCGCCGCAAACAGCGTGTCTGCGGGTGTTGATGCTGTCTTCGGCACAGAACCGACTTCCTCGGGTTTAGTCGTAGCCTGCGCGATCGTCGGTGCAATATCTGGTGTTAGATCAACAGGCTTTTCGTTTGGTGCAGATTCCGTTGACGGCACAGGTTTAACGGGTACTTCAATCGTTGGTGTTGTGCTTGGAGCTATCGGCGACGTGTGCGCAAGCTGGTACGTTCCATCAATACGGAGCCGCGCAAGATCTGATTGCGGCGGTGCCGTTGTGGCTGGTGTGGCGGCATCAAATACGGCTTTAAGGTCATCGGCATCTTGCGGATTCGGCCAGATAATCGCCCCTTTGCTGCGTAGTGCGTCGAGCCCAGAAGACGAGTCGCCCGTCTTGCGAACGTACACCGGCACAAACTTGAGCTTGTCGAGTTGCTCAACGGCTCCAGCCCAGGTGCCGCCTTTGTTGAGATCGGAGTTGACAACCAAGGACACGTCAGCCAGCGCATAGATCAGCTTGTTTCGTTGCATGGCGTTACCGACGTTAAAACCGGCACTCGGGTCATAGGGCGAAATCAGCACCAGTTGGCCATCAAGGAGCAAGTTGCGGTGCTCGCGGTTCATGGTTGTTTTTTCCAGGCTATCCGCGAGGACACCGCTAACCTTGCCTCCAGCTTCAAGCGCACCTCGCATGGCCGCCTGGTCAATGCCCTTGGCACCGCCTGATACGATTGTCTTTCCGGCTCGAGCGGCCAAACGACCCACGGTCATCGTGTAGTTAATCAACGAATCGTCCACATGACGAGACCCGACCACGGCGAGGCCACCTGAATCCAGCAAGCCCATGTTGCCGCAGCCGTAGATCACCGCCGGTGCGTCTTCCCGTAAGCGCAACTTTAAGCGGCGGGGGTACTCGGCATCCGCGCGGCTGACCACCCAGATGGCGCGCGCTTGCCAACGCTCGATGGCTTGGCTCAAGAGGAAGCCACGTCCTAGCAAACGCTGTAGACGGGTCTCATCAATGACAGGCTGGCAGGCCCGCAGAAGATCGGCAGCATCTGGTGAGACGAGGTCAGCAGGCTGGCGCTGAACTTCTCGCAAATGGCGTGCGAGGCGCTTGTATTCGCCGGGTGATAGGAGCTCCGAAGGGGACGTGCTGCGCCCGGCGATGAGCGGCGCCGTAAGTAGCAAGATGGCTTGGGTGTTGGAGGACAGGGTTGTCATCATTCGTCGTGCCCCGTTTGAGAGAGTGCCATCGGCCAAACAACACCGCTTCCGCTCTGGCGTAGCAGCCAGGCTGCTACGGTCAATGTCCAGCGCGAATCCACCATGTCGTCGACCAGGAGAACAGGCCCCTGCGGGACTGGCTGCCCGCTTAGGGCCAGCGATCCGTCGATATTGCGCGCTTGCTGCGTACTATTCGCCATCGTTTTTTGTTCGGGCCTGTTGTCTGTTTTTGTAATGACCATATGGAACGGCAAACCTAGTGCCGTCGCCAAGCGTTTGGCGAAATTGGGAACAAGATTGGGATGACGTAGAGAGGGAATGCACGTCACCCAAGTTGGTTCGGGCTGGGGATTCCATTCATGAACCATGTTCACACAAGCTCCAACCAGGTTGTCAGCAAATTTACCGTCGTGGTACTTGCCTTGCCGAACTAGATTACCCCAACCAGCGTCACCCCATACGCACAGGGCCTTGCCGGGTTGTGCTTGGTAGGAAATGGTTGAAGCCTTATGAATTCCATATTGCGGCATGCCTCCGACGGGCCACTTTTCCCTGGGTTTGATTGGCAAGCTGGTCCGACGCAGAAATGCGATGGCATCCCGAACCAACGCCTCGTTCACTCCAGTGGGCAGCGGGGGAAGCGTAGGCTTGGTGACAAGACTAGGGTCACCATCGAGGGCTCCGATCAGGAAGCCCATATGATTCCCAAAGGGCAGGTTGACGTATTCCTGCATCTGCTTAAGTTCTACCTGCCGAAGCATCGTAAGTCTTTCAGCTCTTATCCAGAATTCCTGGCTCAGAGTCGCCGCGACGAGTTGCCACTTGGATGCCTGTTTAGCGATAGGTGCAGGTGCCTCTAGCGAAAGCAGAGAAATTGCATGCTTCACGCGCTTCTCTTCAATGTTGACGCGGGCTAATAACTCCGGAATTGATAGCCCGTCTGATTCTTCTTCGAGTGCGTTCAGAATCTTTGCTACTTCCTGCTGCGTCGGGAAAGCATTTTTGATGAACCAGTTAGTTATGCTAGTTTCCTCCTCTCCGCTTAGCAACACGCCATAAGCTGACTCAAGTGCCCGGCCGGCACGTCCAACCTGCTGGTAGTACGCAACGACGGAGCCCGGCATTTGGTAGTGGATGACGAACGCCAGATCGGGCTTATCGTAGCCCATGCCCAAAGCGGTTGTCGCAACTAGCGCCTTAACTTTGTTATTTAGAAGCGCATGTTCCAGTGCTTCCCGACGGTCGCCTGTTTCGCCCGTGTAGGCTTCAACATTGAAGTTTCGGGTCTTGAGCCAGTCGGCGACTTGGTTGGCGTCGCGCACTGTCAGCGTGTAGATGATGCCGTGGCCCTGTAGCGAGGCCAGTTGTTCTGCTAGCCAGGCTAGGCGCTCGGCTTGACTGGGTAGACGGATAGTCTGTAGAGACAACGAGCTTCGATTCAGGTCACCTCGGGATATGTCCAGATTTGGACCTAGCACCGCTTCAAGGTCTCTCATCACGCGATTGTTCGCGGTTGCCGTGGTGGCGAGCAATCGTAGGTTGGGCGGTAGAGTTTTGACGATCCTCTCTAACAAGCGATAGTGTGGGCGGAAGTCGTGACCCCAGTCGGAAATGCAATGTGCCTCGTCAATAACCAGCATCGAAATCTGTGCGGCTATGCCGGTCAGAACCTGCGTGCGAAAGCGCTCGTTTGCCAGGCGCTCGGGTGAGATCAAGAGGATGTCGACTTCCCCACGAGCCAGTTTGAGTTCGACTTGGGTCCAGTCATCGACGTTATCGGAGTTGATCGTTGCGGCGCGGACCCCCATGCGTTCTGCTGCGGCAATCTGATTTCGCATCAGCGCCAGCAACGGCGAGATCAATAGCGCAGGCCCGTTGCCGCCATCGCGCAGCAGTTTCGTCGCGATGAAGTAGACAAAGCTTTTGCCCCACCCTGTCTTCTGAACGACCAGCAGACGACCACGTCCATCTACGATGTGCCTAATCGCATCTTCTTGACCATCTCGGAAGGTGGCGTCGATGCGTCCCGAACCGATCCGGAGTAGTTCAAGTGCTCGGTTTGGGTTGTATTCCAATTTATTGATTTCCTTGAAAGCTAAGTACCCGGTTTGAGTGGCGTATCGTCCTTCATTTTGCTTTGCTTTTTAGGCTTGCAGCGCTATCTCGGCTGTTGAGGATGAATTGTCCACCGTGCTCAGGTTTAACAGGCGGGGGCGATCTTGCCGCCGCGCCGTCCGCAGGGCGTGCGGGTGGCGGGGTCGGGCGTGGGGGTGCCGTCTGCGTCCATGCGCACCGCCACGGTGTTCCAGCTGCGGATGCCGCGTTTGTCCACATTCATGCGCAGCAGCCAGCCGATCTTGGCGGCGGGCAGCTCGAAGCCGTCGAACACCAGGTTGCCCAGGCTCCAGATGACCGGCTTGCCCAGCACCAGGTCGGCCCCCTGGGTGACGTGCGGGTGGCTGCCCACCACGGCATCGGCCCCGGCCTGCACCATGATTTTGGCCAGATCGCGCTGGCGCGGGGTGGGGCCGGGTTCGCTCTCCCAGCCCCAGTGCATGAACGGAATCACCACGTCGGCCCCGGCGGCGCGGGCGGCGCGGATGTCGGCCACCACGTGGCTGTCTTCGCTCCAGGCCACGCCGGCCCAGGTGGCCCCGGCCTCGAACGAGCGGGGCTTGAATTCGTCGTAACCCAGCACGGCGATGCGGATGCCGTGCTTCGCTATCCAGTACGGTTTGTGCGCCTCGGTCAGGTTGGCCCCGCCGCCAAAGGCGGCGATGCCCGCTGTGCGTAGGTGGTCCAGGGTTTCCATGAAGGCATCGCGGCCAAAGTCGCCGCTGTGGTTGTTGGCCACCGATACGGCGTGGAAGCGACCCTTGAGCACATTGACCGTGTTGGGTGCCGAGCGGAAGGTGTAGATCTTGTTGTCCAGCGCCGTGCCGGTGGTGGGGCGGGCGATGGAGGTTTCCAGGTTGCCAATCGTCACGTCGGCGGCTTGCAGGAGGCTGGCGATGGGGAGTAGCGGATCGCCACCCGCAGCGATCAGGCGGCCTGGGCCGTCGTCGAGCATCACATCGCCGCCGAAGATGAGTTGGACGGTGGGTGGAGCCGCGTGGCCCAGCAATGGCAGGCAGAGCAGGGCCGGTAGTAGGTGTTTCATCATTTTGTCCACCCGCACCAGTAGTCCAGCTCGCCGTCGCGGATGGGCTCATACACGCGCTGCAGGCCGGTGAAGCCGTAGCGGCCATTTTTAGGGGGCGGGTAGAGATAGTCGGCCTGGTGCAGCAGCACTGCGCCCTGGGGCGGTTCGCGGTCGGCGTAGGTGTAGACCTTGATGGCGTGGTTTTGCTCAAACACCAGGCGGAACAGGAAGTACGAGCCGATGGAAATGGGTGCGACGGTGTACGGCGTGGCGGTGGGCTGGGCGCGGATGACCTGCGTCTCGCCGCCGTAACGGACGTGGCAGGCCACGGTGTCGGCCTGGGCCGCGCTGCAGGCTAATGCGGCCAGAAGTAGCAGGTGTTTCATAGTTCAGCGTCCGCGCATGAATAAAGCATCCAGTTCCTTGATGGTGATTTGCCGCCAGGTGGGCCGCCCATGGTTGCATTGATCGGAGCGGTCGGTGGTTTCCATCTGGCGTAGCAGCCCGTTCATTTCATCGACCGTCAAGCGGCGGTTTGCGCGCACCGCGCCGTGGCAGGCCATGGTGCCCAGCAGTTCGTTTTGCGCGCGCTGCACCACGGTGCTGGCTTCATGCTGCGCCAGTTCGGCCAGCACGCTGCGTGCCAGCTCGGTGGCGTTGCCTTGCACCAGGGTGGTGGGCACGGCGCGCACGGCCAGGGTCTTGGGCGAGAACGGGGTGATCTCCAGCCCCAGCGTGGCCAGGGTCTCGGTGTGGGCCTCGGCGGTGGCCACTTCTTGCGGCGTGGCGGCGAAGGTCACTGGGATCAGCAGCGGCTGGCTGGTGATGCGGGCATCCACCAGCTGGGTTTTCAGGCGCTCGTAGACGATGCGCTCGTGGGCGGCGTGCATGTCCACAATCACCAGCCCTTGGGCGTTCTCGGCCAGGATGTAGATGCCTTGCAGCTGGGCGATGGCGCGGCCCAGGGGCCAGACCTCTGCCGCAGGCAGGGGTTGGGCGGGCGCGGGCTCGGGCGGGCGCACAGCGGCGGCGGGCAGCTGGGCCACAGGCCACAGCGCCTCCATGTCCGACACATGGCGCACGGCAGGTGCTACGAATTGCATAGCTGCTTGCGCTGGTGGAATGGGCGCTGGAGGCCTATTTTCTTTAAAAACTTCCGGTGTGGGCGGAGCTGCCAGCGCTGCCGCCGCACGCGGGGCCGCCAGGGCCGCATCCACCGCCCGGCGCACCGCCTGGTGCACCTCGCGGCTGTCGCGAAAACGCACCTCGATCTTGGTGGGGTGCACGTTCACGTCCACCCGGGTCGGGTCGATCTCGACATACAGCGCGTAGATGGGCTGGCGCTGGCCGTGCAGCACGTCTTCATAGGCGCTGCGGGCGGCGTGGGTGATGACCTTGTCGCGCACGAAGCGGCCATTCACGTAGGCAAACTGCTGGTCGGGCCGGGCGCGGGCGGCATCGGGAATGCCGACGCGGCCCCAGACGCGCACGGGCTGCCCGCCGTCGTCACGCATGCTGCTCAGGTAGTCCACCGCCACCGATTTGTCCTTGAAGTCGTCGCCCAGCACGTCGCGCAGGCGCTCGCTGATGGCATCGATGTTGCTCGGGGCCGGGCAGGCGCGCCATTGCTCGACCAGCTTGCCCTCGTGCCAGATGGCAAAGCCCACATCGGGCCGGGCCAGGGCGTGGCGGCGCACGGCTTCCACGCAGTGGGCCAGCTCGGTGGCATCGGTCTTTAAAAACTTGCGCCGCGCCGGGGTGCTGAAGAACAGCTCTTTCACCTCCACCGTGGTGCCGGTACTGCGGGCCACGGGCTTGAGTTCGCCGCTGCGGCCGTCCAGTAAAAATGCATTCGGTTGGCCGCTGGCGCGTGACAGGATTGCCATGTCAGCTATGGAGTTGATAGCGGCCAGGGCTTCGCCCCGGAAACCCATGGTGCCCACCGATTCCAGCTCGCGCAGGTCGCGGATTTTGCTGGTGGCGTGGCGCTTCAGGGCGATGGGCAGCTCTTCCATGGGGATGCCGCCGCCGTCGTCTTCCACCGCAATCAGGCGCACGCCGCCCGCCAGCAGCCGCAGGGTGACCTGCGTGGCCCCCGCATCCAGCGCGTTGTCCACTAGCTCGCGCACGACAGAGGCGGGGCGCTCCACCACTTCGCCCGCGGCAATCTGGCTGATGAGTTCGTCGGGGAGTTCGCGGATGGCGCGACGTTCGGGCTGGGGAGGGGTAGGGATGGGGGCGTTCACCCGGTGATTTTAGGGGCCACCCCGTGCCCCTTAGCGCCGCAGGGCCAGCACCTGGTCCACCATCACCCCGGCCTGGCCCAGGTAGTTGGCCGGGTCGCAGAAGGCATCGAGCTGCGCGCGGCTCACGTGGGCGTTGATCTCGGGGTGGGCGGCCAGGATCTCGACCAGCGGGCGTTGTTGTTTCAGGGCTTCGCGGCACAGCTCGTAGACCAGGTCGTGGGCGTATTCGCGGCCAATGAAGGGGCCCAGGCCCATCATCACGGCCTCGGACATCACCAGGCCGTGGGTCATGTCGATGTTGCGGCGCATCTGCACGGTGTCTACCTCCAGCCCGGCCAGTACAAACTTGGTTTGTTTGAGCGCACCCGACATCAGGCAGAAGATTTCGGGCAGCGACACCCATTCGATCTCCCAGGGGCCGGTGGAGCGCTCGTGGTCGGCCACCATCGCATCCATCAGCGCGGCGGCGTGCTGGCGTGCCACCGAGATGTTGGCGTGGATGTACAGGCAGGAGATGGGGTTGCGCTTTTGCGGCATGGTGCTGGACGAGCCGCGGCCCGGCGCGTAGGGCTCGAACACCTCGGCCACTTCGGTTTGCATCATCAGCTTCACATCCATGGCGATCTTGCCCAGCGAGCCGCCGACCAGGGCCAGAAAGGCCCCCACTTCGGCGATGGTGTCGCGCACCGTGTGCCAGGCGATGGGCGGGCAGGCCAGGCCCAGCTCGGCCATCAGCCCGGCCTGGGTTTCCATCGCGCCTTTTTCCAGCGAGGCCAGCGTGCCCGCCGCGCCGCCAAATTCGCCCATAAAGACCCGTGGTTTGAGCTGTTCCAGCCGCTCGCGGTGGCGCTCGATACCGGCCAGGATGCTGGCGGTCTTGAAGCCGAAGGTGATGGGAATCGCCTGCTGCAGGTTGCTGCGGCCAATGATGGGCGTGTCGCGGTAGGTGCGGGACAGGTCGGCCAGCGAGTCGGAAATGGCTTTCAGGTCTGCCTCCACCAGTGCCAGGCCTTCGCGCATTTGCAGCACGGTGGCCGTGTCGGTGATGTCCTGGGTGGTGGCCCCCCAGTGGCAGTACTCGCCCAGCTTGTCGCGGCAGTTGGCGTTGATCTGGTTGACCACGGCGATGATGGGGTAGCCGATCTGCTCGGTCTTGGCCTTGAGCTGCGCCCAGTCGATCATGTCGAGGCGGCAGTTTTTGACGATCTCGTCGGCCGCCTCTTGCGGAATGATGCCGAGCTGGCCCTGCACCTTGGCCAGGGCGCGCTCAATGTCCAGGTACTTGGCGGTGCGGTTCTCGTCGGACCAGACGGCGCGCATTTTTGCGTCGCTGAAGATGTCGCCAAAAATGCGTGAGTCGATGATGGATGCCATGGGGTTGTCTCCTTGATTAATAAGTGGGGGAAGTGGTTGCCAGCAGGCGCTGGGCTTTGAGCAGCACGGGGCGGTCGATCATTTTTCCGTCCAGCTGCAGTGCGCCCGTGGGGTTGGCGCTGTAGGCGGCTTGCACGCGGGCGGCCCAGGCCAGGTCGGCGGCGCTGGGGGCCAGGGCGGCGCGCACGGCGGCCACCTGGCTGGGGTGGATGCACAGCTTGGCTTTGAAACCTAGACGCTGGGCGTGGGCCATGTCCGCCGTTACCTGGGCCGCATCCAGCGCCACCGTGACCCCGGCCACCGGGGCGGGCAGGTCGGCGGCGCGGCTGGCCAGGGCGAGGTGCACGGCGGCCATGTCCAATGCCGGGCTGTCGCTGGGCAGGTCCAGGTCGAGTGCGTAGTCGATGCTGCCGAAGGCCAGCCGGGCCACGCCAGGTGCGGCTGCAATCGCCTGGGCTGCCAGCAGGCCGCGTGCGGTTTCTATCAGCGCCAGCACCGTGCCGCTGTGGACGGTTTTGACATCCGCTATCTGCGCAGGTGATTCGGCCTTGGCCAGCATGACGCAGGGCAGGGCGCAGGCATACAGCAGGGCGATGTCGTCGGCGTAAAACGGGCTGAGGGCATCGTTGATGCGCAGCAGTACCCGCGCCGTATCCACCGTGGCATGCCATTCGGCAAAGGCGCGGCGGGCCTGGGGCCTGTCTGCTGGTAGCACGGCATCTTCCAGGTCCACGATGATGCGGTCGGCCCCGCTGGCCAGGGCTTTGGCAAAGCGCTCGGGGCGGTTGCCGGGTACGAACAAATAGGTTTGTTCCATGGCTTACACCGTGCCTGCGCTGCGCAGCGCGGCGACCTGCTCGGCGCTGTAGCCTTGGCCTGCCAAAATCGCCGCCGTGTGCTGGCCTAGCGCGGGCACTGCATCCATGCGCGGCGCGGCGGTGTGCCAGGAGCCGGGGGGCAGCAGCGCAGGCACGCGGCCCTGGGACGTGTCCACCTCGGTCCAGCGTTGGCGGGCTTTCAGCTGCGGATGCGCCCAGACCTCGGCCATGCTGTTGACCTGGGCGTTGGCGATGCTGGCCTGCTCCAGCCGCTCCACCACCTGGGCGGCGGTCAGGGTGGAAAATGCCTGCAGGATGAGGGCTGACAGCTCGGCGCGGGCGGCACTGCGTTTGGAATTGCTGGTGAAGCGTGGGTCTTGCGCCAGGCTGGGCTGCAGCAGTACCTGCTCGCAAAAGCCCTTCCATTCGCGCTCGTTCTGCAGGCCCAGCATCACGGTTTTACCGTCGCCCGCCGGGAATGGGCCGTAGGGGTAGATGGTGGCGTGGCTGGCCCCTGAGCGCGGTGGCGGCGCGGCACCGTCAAACGCGTAGTACAGCGGGTAGCCCATCCACTCGGTCAGCGATTCCAGCATGGACACGTCGATGTGCTGGCCCTGGCCGGTCTGCTGGCGCTGCATCAGCGCGGCCAGGATGTTGGTGTAGGCGTACATGCCCGCCGAGATATCGGCAATCGACGGACCGGCCTTGGAGGGCGTGTCGGGCGTGCCGGTGACCGATACAAACCCGGCTTCGCTCTGGATCAGCAGGTCGTAGGCTTTTTTGTCGCGGTAGGGGCCGTCTGCGCCGTAGCCGGAGATGTCGCAGACGATGATGTTGGGGCGCACTTTGCATAGGGCTTCATACGACAGGCCCAGCCGGGCCGCCGCGCCAGGGGCCAGGTTCTGCACCACCACGTCGGCTTCTTCGGTGATCAGGCGCAGCAGGATTTTTTGCGCTTCGGGGTCTTTCACATCGAGGGTGAGGCTCTCCTTGGAGCGGTTGGTCCAGACGAAGTGCGAGGCCAGGCCGCGCACCCGCTCGTCGTAGCCACGGGCGAAGTCGCCCACGCCGGGGCGTTCGATCTTGATGACACGGGCCCCCAGGTCGGCCAGTTGCCGGGTGGCAAAGGGCGCGGCGATGGCGTGCTCCAGGGTGACGACGGTGATGCCTTTGAGGGGTTGCATGGTGGGCTTACTCCATTTATTCCAGGATGGCGGTGGCATCCATGGTGAGAAAACCTTCGTGGTCACGCCCCCACAGATGGATGGTTTTGCCGTCGGCCGACGGTTCGCCGTGGACCGAGAACGGGTGGATGTCGAAGGTGGGCCGCACGGCCTTGAAGGCGAACTGCCGCACCCGTGCATCCGGCAGCTGGCGGCGCAGCAGGTCCATCAGCAGGGTGGCGATCAGCGGGCCGTGCACGACCAGGCCGGGGTAGCCCTCCACCGTGGTGACGTACTGGCGGTCGTAGTGGATGCGGTGGCCGTTGAAGGTCAGGGCCGAGTAGCGGAACAGCAGTACGTCGTCGGGCACGATGGCGCGGCTCCAGGCGGCATACGTAGGGGCCAGCACGGGGGGCGGGGCCACGTCATCGGGTGAGGCGGCGGCGCGGTAGACGATGTTGTGGTGCTCGGTCAAGGCCACCTCGCGGCTGCCGTTGCGGCGTACTTCGTGGCGCACCTTGACGAAGACCAGGCTGCCGGTGCGGCCGGTTTTCTCTTGCACGTCGGCAATGGTGGAGGTGCGCTCCAGCGCGTCGCCCACCAGCAGCGGCTGGTGGAACACAAAGTCGCTGCCCGCCCACATGCGCCGGGGCAGCGGCACCGGGGGCATGAAACCGCCGCGTTGGGCATGGCCGTCGGCGCCGATGTTCGACTGGCGGTGCAGCGGCAAAAAGTACAGCCAGTGCCACAGCTTGGGCAGCGGCGTGCCGGGTGCGGGCCGGTCTGCGGGCCAGTCCAGCGTCGCCGACAAAGCGGCGTACGGTGTGGGGGTGGCGGTGTCGGTCACCGTTTCGCTGCGGCCTACCCAGTCGGCCAGATTGTGTGTCTCCATTGCGCATCCTTGTGTGTGAATGTCGCAATGATCCGCACCGGGGGACTATCCGCCAAGTGCAACTTTTAATACCATTGCTGCATGGCACGCATTAATTTCGACTTACAGCAACTCCAGGCCTTTGTGGCCGTGGCCGAGCGCGGCAGCTTTCGCGCGGCCGCCGACCAGATCCACCTATCGCCCCCGGCGCTGAGCCGCCGCATCGACAAGCTGGAAACCATCCTGGGCCACCGCCTGTTCAACCGCACCACCCGCGAGGTGGAGCTGACCAGCCTGGGCCGCGTGTTCCTGGAGCGCGCCCGCTCCGCGCTGGACGACCTGGAATCGGCCCTGCTGGGCATCACCGACCTGGCCCCCAGCCGGGGCGGGCGGGTCACGGTGGCCTGTGTGCCGTCGGCGGCGCTGTATTTTTTGCCGGTGGCGCTGCGCAGCTTTCTGGAGCAGTACCCGGCCATCCGTATCCGCGTGGTGGACGAAAGCGTGAACCAGATGCTGTCGAGCGTGATTTCGGGCGAGGCCGACTTTGGCATCGGCTTCATGAGCACCCAGGTGCCCGAGGTGGCGTTCGAGCCCATCCACGACGACCCGTTTGTGCTGGCCATGCCGCGCCGCCACGCGCTGGCCGAGCGCAAGACCATCCGCTGGGCCGAGCTGGGGGCCGAGCGCTTGATTTCGGTGGCCCGCAGCAGCGGCAACCGCCAGCTGCAGGACGACGCGCTGGCCAAGGCGGGGGTCAACCCCAGTTTCGCGTTTGAAGTGAGCCACGTGGCCACCTTGCTGGGCATGGTCGAGGCCGGCCTGGGCCTGGCCGCCGTGCCCCGCATGGCCCTGCCGCGCCAGCACGCCACCTTGGTCGGCGTGGCCCTGCGCGATCCGCCCATCGTGCGCAAGCTGGGCCTGTTGACCCGCCACGGGGCCAGCCTGCGGCCTGCGGCTGAGGCGTTTCACCAGCATCTGCGGGAAGCGTTGAAGAGCCCTAAGCCGTTGGATATGCTATGAAATAAGTAGCTACTCGTGCTTATGGAATAAGCGGTAGAGGCTGATTCAATGCCTATTCATCGCAGGCCTCCGCAGATTGGATTGCTTTTGGTTAAATTTAGTTACATTTGTGGAGTTGTCGCTTGGCAATCCAGTGCGGCCCTGCAGGGGTTTTGCGTTGGCTTTTGTTCCATTCCATGGGAGTACTTCATGCAATTCCGGTGTGTGCAGCAGTGGCTGCGGGGTCTTACGGGTGTGTTGGGGCTGTGCATGACCCTGCTTTTGAGCGCGTGCTGGGGCGATGGCGGTGGGGATGGTGCCGTGGTGGCCCCAGCCCCAGCCCCTGCCAGCTACAGCATCAGTGCCACGGTCTCCGGCCTGGTGGCGGGGGCTTCCGTCAGCGTGCAGAACAACGGTGCCGACACGGCTACGCGCACCTTGGACGGTAGCTTCAGCTTTGCCACCCCGGTGGCCGCCAACGGC
The DNA here is from genome assembly GCF_056521425.1 of Rhodoferax sp. LS1P39. Lineage (NCBI taxonomy): Bacteria > Pseudomonadati > Pseudomonadota > Betaproteobacteria > Burkholderiales > Comamonadaceae > Rhodoferax > Rhodoferax sp. LS1P39. The sequence goes on from NZ_JBWMAV010000004.1 coordinate 205,938, forward strand.
AGCTATGCAGTCACGGTCAGCGCCCAGCCCAGTGGCCAGACCTGCACGGTCTCCAACGGCACCGGCTCTGGGGTGTCGGCCAACGTGGCCAATGTGCAAATCACCTGCTCGGCCACTACTTACAACATCGGCGGCACGGTCTCCGGCCTGGCGGCAGGCACCACGCTGACTTTGCAGAACAACGGTGCCGACGCGCTTGCCCGCACGGCCGACGGCAGCTTCAGCTTTGCTACGCCGGTGGCCGCCGGGGGCAGCTATGCCGTGACCGTCGGCAGCCAGCCTGCGGGCCAGACCTGCACGGTGTCCAACGGCACGGGCTCGGGGGTATCGGCGAATGTGCTCACGGTGCAAATCACCTGCTCGGCCACCACCTACACCATTGGCGGCACGGTCAGCGGCCTGGCAGCGAGCACCTCGATCACCTTGCAGAACAACGCAGCCGACCCCACCACGCGCACTGCCAACGGCAGCTTCGGCTTTGCCACGCCGGTGGCCACCGGCGGCAGCTACGCCGTGACCGTGGGCACCCAGCCAGCGGGGCAGGTTTGCACCGTCAGCAACGGCACGGGCTCGGGGCTGGCGGCCAATGTGGTCAACGTGCAAATCACCTGCTCGGCGGCCAGCTACACCATCGGCGGCACGGTCAGCGGCCTGGCATCTGGTGTCTCGGTGACCTTGCAGAACAACGCCGCCAACCCCACCACGCGCAGCGCGGATGGCAGCTTCAGCTTTACCACCCCGGTGGTGGCCAACGGTAGCTATGCCGTTACCGTCAGCACCCAGCCTGTGGGCCAGACCTGCACCGTCAGCAACGGCACAGGCTCTGGGTTGGCCGCCAATGTGACCCATGTGGCCGTGGTCTGCGTCGACCGGGCCCGCGTGGCCTATGTGACCAACACCAGTGGCAACACGGTGTCGCAGTACAGCATGGGTGCGGGCGGCGGGCTTGCGGCGTTGAGCCCCGCTACGGTGGCCACGGGCACATATCCTTTTTCTGTGACCGTGGGGCCCTCTGGGCGCTATGCCTACGTGGCCAACCTCAACAGCGACAACGTGTCGCAGTACAGCGTAGCCGCTAACGGCACGCTCACGGCGCTGAGCCCGGCGTTGGTGCCAACGGGCTCCGGCCCGGCTGCGGTCACCGTCGACCCCTCTGGGCGCTATGCCTACGTGCTGAACAACTTTGCCGGGACCGTGTCCCAGTTCAGCATTGGCCCTGGCGGTGGGCTCACGCCACTCAGCCCGGCGACCGTGCCTGCGGGAGCTTTCCCGTTTGCGATCAGCATCGACCCCACCGGGCGCTATGCCTACGTGGCGAACAACGGCAGTAACACGGTGTCGCAGTACAGCATAGGCAGTGGCGGCACGCTCACGGCGTTGACCCCGGCCACGGTGGCAACGGGCAGCAGCCCCTATGTGGTCACCGTCGACCCTACAGGGCGCTATGCCTATGTGGCGAACAACGTTAGCAACACGGTGTCGCAGTACAGCATAGGCACGGGCGGCACGCTCAGCCCGCTCAGCCCGGCTTTGGTGGCGGCGGGTGTTGGCCCCCACTCGGTCACCGTGGACCCCACAGGGCGCTATGCCTACGTGACGAACAACCTTGGCGACACGGTGTCGCAGTACAGCATCGGCACCGGCGGCGCACTCACGGCGCTGACATCGGCTACGGTGGCGGCGGGGCCTGGCCCCACCTCCATCACCTTCGACCCCAAAGGGCTGTATGTCTATGTGGTGAACAGCGGTGACAACACGGTGTCGCAGTACAGCTTAGGCACGGGCGGCCTGCTCACTGCGCTCACCCCGGCCTCGGTGCTGGCCGGAAATGGCCCCCAATCGGTAACGACCACGTACGCACCTTAGGTAGGCGTTCCGCGCCCGGCGCGCCAGCCCCCACAGCCCAACCTGCGGCGTGGGGGCTTTTTTACGCCCGTGGGGACACGCGCTGAAAAGCCCGAATCCGTTGGGTATGCTATGAAGAAAGTAGCGCGTCACGCTTATAGAATAAGCGCCAGAGGCCGATTGGGTGCTGAATTAAGCCTCTTCCACCCCCAGTCCCACCCGCATCTGCGCCCGCTGGGCCACCTGGCTCCACTTGGCGATTTCATCGCTCACCAGCTGCTGTAGCTGCTCCGGGGTGCTGGTTTGCACGCGGGCCCCGTCGGCGGCCATGCGGGCGACCAGGTCGGGGTCTTGCAACACGGTGTTCAGGGCGGTGTTCAGCGCGGCTACTACGTCGGGTGGCGTGCCTGCCGGGGCAAACAGGGCGTACCACTGCGTCAGCTCCACGCCCGGCACGCCTTGCTCGGCCAGGGTGGGCACGTCGGGCAGGCCGGGCAGGCGCTCGGGTCCGGCGACCGCCAGGGCGCGCAACTTGCCGCTGTGCAGGTAGGGCTGGGCAGTGAACAGGCTGGGGAACATCAGTTGCGTGCTGCCGCGCACCGTGTCGGCAATGGCCGGGGCGGCTCCGGGGTAGGTGTGGCCGCGCAGGGTGGTGCCTGCATTCAGGTTGAACAGCTCGGCGGCAAAGTGGGGTGCGGTGCCGGTACCGGCGCTGGCGTAGCCAAACGGCTGGCTGCGGGCCTGGGCGATCAGATCGGGTACGTCGCGCACCGGCAGCTCGGCGTTGACCACCAGCAGGGTGGGCGAGTAGCCGATCAGGCCCACCGGGCAAAAGCCGCCCAGCGGGTCGTAGCGCAAACCTTCCAGCGCCGGGTGGATGCCGTGGGTGGCGATGTAGCCAAACAGCAGGGTCTGACCGTTGGGCGCGGCGGATGCCACGTATTCACAGGCCACGCTGCCGTGGGCTCCGGCGCGGTTGTCGATGTGCACGCTCTGGCCCAGCAGGGGCGATAGCTTGCGGGCCAGGGCGCGGGCAATGGTGTCGTTGCCGCCGCCTGCGCTGGTGGGCACGATGATGCGGATGCTGGTGTCGGGTGCGGCCTGGGGTGCCAGGGCCGTGGTGTCCTGCGGAAACACATAGCTGGGAAGTTGCAACTGGCCCTGCAAAATCTTGCGGGCGGTGCGTACCAGGGCGGCGCGCTCCACCTGGGCGGCTTCGCCCACGCCCACCACTTCCACCTCGATGTCGATCTGCCCCGCCGGATGCAGCACCACCAGTGGGCGCTTGCCCGACGGTGTACTGGCACCACTGGCTACGGTGCCGGGCAAGGCGAAGGCGGTGGCCACGCCGATCGCGCCGGTGACGGCGTGCGAGGCGTGGCAGCGGCGCGGCGTGAAGTAGCGCGAGGTGATGCTGTTGGCATCGTCCCCGGCGCTGACCAGCACCGGCTTGGGCACCACGCTGTCGGACACATCGCCCAGGCCCATGCGCGTGCCTGCCACCCGGCGCATGGCCTCGATGCGCTCCAGCAAGGCGGTGTTGGCATCTAGCTGCGCCGGGCGTTCGCGGCCCGTGAGGCCCAGGTCGGCAGCGCGCATGACCATCAGCGGCATGGCGGCATCGATGCAGGTGACCTCGATGCCGTCGATGGTATCGATGCGCTGGCCGGTGGGGAACAAGTGGCCGGTGACCGCGCCCCAGGCATCCAGAAAGTTCAGCAGGATGGGCGCTGCCGTACCCGCCACACCGTCGATGCGGGCATCGCCCTCGTAGGTGACCACGCCGCCCGGGGTGCACACCGTCACGTCGATGCAGGCACCGGTGTTGACGTTGTAGACGCGGGCGGTGGTGTGGCCGTCTTGCGCGGCGATCAGGCCCTGCTCGATGGCAAAGGGCACCACGCCGGCCAGCATGTTGCCGCAGTTGGGCCGGGTGTCCACCGACTGGTGGCCCACGCCCACCTGGGCGAACAGATAGTCCACATCGCAGCCCGGCTGCTGCGAGCGCGAGACGATGGCGACCTTGCTGTTGAGCGTGCTGCCGCCGCCCAGGCCGTCGAGCTGCAGCGGGTCGGACGCGCCTATGGCCCCGATCAGCGCCTGGTCGCGCGCTTCGGTGCCCTCGGGCAACCATTCGCGCAGAAAGAACGGGCCGCGCGAGGTGCCGGAGCGCATCAGCACGCAGGGGATGTTGCGGTTGACCATGGGGATCAGTCGGCTTGCAGTTTGGCTTGCTGGACCACGCGTTTCCAGCGGGCCAGGTCGGACTTCACCAGTTCGGCCAGTTGCTCGGGCGTGCTGGATTCGACATCGGCCCCGTGGCCTTCGATGCGGGCGATGGTTTCCTTGTCGGCCAGCACCTGGTTCAGGGCGGCGTTGAGTTTGGCGATCACGTCCTTGGGCGTTTTGGCGGGGGCGAAGAAGGCATACCACTGGTCGACTTCCACGCCTTCGATGCCCAGCTCTTTGAGCGTGGGCACGTTGGGCAGCAGGGGCGAGCGCTTGGGGCCGGCAATCGCCAGGGCCTTGAGCTTGTCGGACTTGACGTAGGGCAGGGCGGTGAACAGGCTGGGGAACATGACCTGGGTTTGCCCGCCAATGGTGTCGGTGATGCCGGGGGCCGCGCCCTTGTAGGGCACGTGCAGCGGGTTGGTCTGGGTGGCCAGCTTGAACAGCTCAGCCGCAAAGTGCGGAGCCGTGCCATTGCCTGCCGAGGCGATGCTGAACTTCTCGGGCGTGGCCTTCATCAGGGCCACCAGTTCCTTCACGTCCTTGGCTTTGACGCTGGTGTTCATCACCATCAGTGTGGGGGAGTAGCCCACGCGGCCCACCGGCTCGAAGCTGGTGATGGGGTCGTAGCGCAGTTTTTGCAGCGCCGGGTTCATGGCGTGGGTGGCCACGTAGCCAAACATCAGCGTGTTGCCATCGGGCGCAGCGCGGGCCACCATCTCGGCGGCAATGGCCCCGTTGGCCCCGGCTTTGTTCTCGATGATGACGGTCTGGTTCAGCACCAGGGCCAGCTTTTGGCCGATGGTGCGGGCCATGGCATCGTTGCCGCCACCGGCGGCGGTGGGCACCACGATGGTCAGCGGTTTGTCGTTGGCGGCGAAGGCAAGGCTGCTGCTGGCCAGCAGTACGGCGGTGGTGAGGGTTTTGAACAAGCGTGTCTCCTGGTGTTAAGGGGTGTGGCTGGGGCCACTGGCACGATTGTTGTTGCTGCACGCCGTGCAGTAAATTGCAGTTTTTTAATCGATTGGTGCACGGCGTGCATTGGTCGCAAAGCGGGAGCTCTGCCAGCAGGTTACGCTAGATAGCGCGCTGCCGGTTGGCTCAGCGACAGGTTGGGCCCCAGCTTGGCGCGGGCCGCACCCAGGGCGGCCCAGTCGGCGGCATCGGGCAGGGAGGGGATGGTGATCAGCTCGTGCCGGTCCAGGCCCACCAGGGCGGCATCCACCATGGCACCGGCATCCATCACCATCCCGGCGGGGAAGTGCGCCAGGTCCATACCGGCGCGCTCCCAGATTTCGGTACGCGTGGCACCCGGCAGCACGGCCTGCACCTGGATGCCGTGGGGGCTGGCTTCGGCGTGCAGGCTTTGCGTGAGGCTGAGCACATAGGCCTTGCTGGCGCTGTAGCTGGCGTTGAAGGTCTCGGGGGCCAGGGCCACCACCGAGGCAATGTTCACCAGGGTGCCCTGGCCGCGCGGCACAAAGCTGGCCAGCGCCGCTGCCGCCAGCCGGGTGAGGGTGACCACGTTGAGCTGCACCATGGTGTCCACGCTGTCGATGTCCGACTCGGCCAGCGTGCCGTTGCTGGCGACACCCGCGTTGTTCACCAGCAGGGTAATGGCGGCATCGCTGCGCAGGCGCTGCTCGATGCGGGCCACGTCGGCCTTGGCGGTCAGGTCGGCGGGCAACACCTCGACCTGCACGCCGTGGGCGCTGCGCAGCCGGGCGGCCAGGGCTTCGAGCCGTGTCAGGTCGCGGGCGACCAGCAGCAGGTGGTAGCCGCGCTGGGCCAGGCGGTCGGCATAGACCGCGCCGATGCCGGTGGATGCGCCAGTGATGAGGGCGGTGCCGAGAGAAGAGGAGGCCATGGTGTGCTTTCAGAAGTTGGTTTTTATATGACGGTCGTCATGATTGAATTATATGTTGACCGTCATATAAAATGTCAAGCATTCTTATTTTTCTGAGGAGACGACCATGAAAGTCAGCCGCGAACAAGCCACCGAGAACCGTGAACGCGTGCTGGGCGTGGCGGCGCAGCTGTTCCGCGAGCGGGGTTTTGCCGGTGTGGGCCTGGCCGACATCATGAAAACCGCCGGGCTGACCCACGGCGGCTTTTACGGCCAGTTCAGCTCCAAAGACGATTTACTCGCCCAGGCCAGCACCCGGGCGTTCGAGGGCGGTACAGCCTGGTGGAACCAGATGGCGGCGGATGCGCCCGACCAGCCGCTGCAGGCGATCAGCGCAGCCTATTTGTCCACGGCCCACCGCGACCAGCCCGGCCAGGGCTGCTGGGTGGCGGCTTTGGGCTCCGAGGTGGCGCGCCAGTCGGCCCCGGTGCGCCGGGCGGTGACCGAGGGCATCCAGGCCATGGCCGAGATGCTGGCCCAGTGGATGCCGGGCCGCTCCAAAGCCGCCCAGCGCGAGAAGGTCCTGGCCACCTATGCCGCCATGGTGGGCGCGCTGGTGCTGGCGCGGGCGGTGGACGATGCGGCGCTGTCGGAAGAGATCTTGCAAGCCGTGGCGCGCAGCACGTCCAAGGCCTAGTTTTATGCATAAAAAAAAGCTGCCTGCGCTTATCGGGTAAGCACAGGCAGCTATTGATTTGGGAGCATTTCTGCTCCCGGATGGCTAAGTCGGTTTAGACCACCTTGGCGATCGACGCGCAGACGTAGTCGATGTTCTTGCTGTTCAGCGCGGCCACGCACATGCGGCCGGTGTCGGTGCCGTACACGCCGAATTCTTCGCGCAGGCGCACCATCTGGTCCTTGCTCAGGCCGGAGTAGCTGAACATGCCGATCTGCTGGGTGATGAAAGACATGTCTTGCTTCACACCGGCAGCCTTCAGGCCATCGACCAGCTTTTGGCGCATGGCCTTGATGCGCACGCGCATTTCGCCCAGCTCGCCTTCCCACTGGGCACGCAGCGCAGGGGTGTTGAGCACCGTGGCCACGACCGTCGCACCGTGGATTTGCGGGTTGCTGTAGTTGGTGCGGATGCAGATCTTGAGCTGGCTCAGCACGCGGCTGGCTTCTTCCTTGGACTCGCACAGTACGGTCAAAGCGCCCACGCGTTCGCCGTACAGGCTGAAGCTCTTGCTGAACGAGGTGGACACAAAAAAGCTCAGGCCCGCGGCCACAAACTTGCCGATGACCGCACCGTCTTGCTCGATACCGTAGCCAAAGCCCTGGTATGCCATGTCCAGGAAAGGGGTCAGCTTGCGCGCCTTGACCACTTCGACCACCTGGTCCCACTGGGCGGCGGTGATGTCGTAACCCGTGGGGTTGTGGCAGCAGGCGTGCAGGACCACGATGGTGCCCGCCACGGCGGCGTTCAGCGAGGCCAGCATGCCGTCGAAGTTCACACCCCGGGCGGCCGCGTCGTAGTAGGTGTAACTTTCGACCTCAAAACCGGCGTTCTGGAACAGGGCGCGGTGGTTTTCCCAGCTGGGGTCGCTGATCATGACCTTGGCGTTGGGGCTGAGCTTCTTCAAGAAGTCGGCGCCAATCTTCAGGCCGCCGGTGCCGCCAATGCCTTGCACGGTGACCGCACGGCCCGAGGTGACGGGCTCGGACTCGGCACCAAACACCAGGCCCTTGACCGCAGAGTCGTAGGCCGCCACGCCGTCGATGGGCAGGTAGCCGCGCGGCTTGGGCGCGTCGGTCATTTGCTTTTCCACGGTTTGCACGCAGGCCAGCAGGGGCAGTTTGCCGTTGTCGTCGAAGTACACGCCCACGCCCAGGTTGACCTTGTTGGGGTTGGTGTCGGCATTGAATTGCTCGTTCAGGCCCAGAATCGGGTCGCGCGGTGCCATTTCGACGGCGGTAAACAGTGACATGGAAAAATCCTTTGGGGGTTGTCAATAGCGGCTTGCCCGCGTCTACGGGCAGCCGCGAATTTTAGCTGCCGTGGCGCGAGGCCTTGCAACCCGTACTCTTGCTTACTTCCTTTAACTATTTTTTTGATAGCTGCTTGCGCTTATCGGATAAGCACGAGAGCCTGATTTGTCGCCTATTCAGGATTGAAGCTTGCGATCCCAGCTTTACAGCACGGCGGCGGGCTTCTCACCCCGTTCGTAGACCACATGGGCCCGCCCCACAATCAAGGTGTCCAATTTACCCACCCGCCCCAGGTCTTTGCTGGTGGAGGGCAGCTTGTGGAGCACATAACGCATCGCGTTGAGCCGTGCCCGCTTCTTGCAGTCGCTCTTGATGACGGTCCAGGGTGCTTCGGCGGTATCGGTCTCAAAGAACATGCCTTCCTTGGCCCGGGTATAGTCGTCCCACATGTCGAGGGATGCCAGGTCGATGGGGCTGAGCTTCCACTGCTTGAGCGGATGGGATTCGCGCTCCTTGAACCGGCGGCGCTGTTCCTTGCGGCTGACCGAAAACCAGAACTTGATCAGATGCACGCCGCTGCGCACCAGATGCCGCTCGAACTCGGGGGCCTGGCGCATGAATTCGGCATATTCCTCGTCTGAGCAAAAGCCCATCACGCGCTCCACCCCCGCCCGGTTGTACCAGGAGCGGTCGAACATCACGATCTCGCCCACCGAGGGCAGGTGTTGCACATAGCGCTGGAAGTACCACTGCCCCCGTTCCAGTTCGGTGGGCTTTTCCAGGGCCACCACCCGCGCACCCCGGGGGTTGAGGTGCTCCATAAAACGCTTGATCGCGCCACCCTTGCCCGCAGCATCGCGCCCCTCAAACAAGATCACCACGCGCTGCTTGGACTCTTTCACCCAGGCCTGCAGTTTGAGCAGTTCGACCTGCAGGCGGAACTTTTCCTTCTCGTACGTGCTGCGCCGCATCAGGTGGCGGTAGGGGTAGCCGCCTTCGCGCCAGTCGTCGGACAGGATGTCGTCGGGGTGCTGGCGCCCGCTGGACGTGGGCATGCCGTTCTCGAGGGCTTTTCTCAATGCCAGGCGGTCATCGTCCGATGCGCCTTCCAGCAAGGCGCGCAGGGCGGCGGCTTTATCGCCTGCGCCGCCAGTACCTTCAATCACCGACAACACCGCCGCCAATTGCTTGCCCTGCGCCGCCAGTACTGCTTCGCTGGCCACCTCGTCGGCCAGCGGCAGCAGCGCGGTGGAGTCGACCGTGTCGCCCTGCGCCACCTTGCGCTGGACCGAGCGGGCACCCCGCGCAGCGGCTGCACGTTTTGGCGCAGCCGTTGCAGGCTTTGATTTTGGTTGTCCAGATGTCGGGCTCACTCCAGCCATGGGTATATCTCCACGCGTTACCCCGGGGCACATGCACCACGCAATCCCCGGACCACACCAGTTTGCTGGCTAGCCGCTTGCATGGATTTGATCCATGTCAAATGCCTGGCTGCAATCGCTATAGATTTTTTATTGTGTATACCCGGCCAAGCCACCCCACGGAGGTTGTGGACGCAGGCCCGTGGGTGCCCAGGGGGCGCCCCCAGTCCTATACAGTGTCGGGTTTGCCGTAACCATCCTGCCGGTGGTTGTGCTGCCCCGGAGCCCGCGCCCATGACCGAAATCGTCTCTTTGTACCCGTCGACCTCGCCCGAGCAGCCCGAAGGCGAGTTTGTCAGCTTCCCCGGCTCGCCGTTCGAGCTGTTCATGCCGTACCCGCCCGCAGGCGACCAACCCGAGGCGATCCGCCAACTGGTGGAAGGCGTAGGCGACGGCGAGGTATTCCAGACCCTGCTGGGCGTGACCGGCTCGGGCAAGACCTTCACCATGGCCAATGTGATCGCCCGGCTGGGCCGCCCGGCCATCATTTTTGCGCCCAACAAGACGCTGGCCGCGCAGCTGTACAGCGAGTTCCGCGAGTTCTTTCCGAAGAACGCGGTGGAGTATTTCGTCAGCTACTACGACTACTACCAGCCCGAGGCCTATGTGCCGCAGCGCGACCTGTTCATCGAAAAAGACAGCGCCATCAACGAGCACATCGAGCAGATGCGCCTGAGCTGCACCAAGAGCGTGCTGGAGCGGCGCGACGTGGTCATCGTGGCCACGGTGTCGGCCATCTACGGTATCGGCCAGCCCGAGGCCTACCACCAGATGGTGATGACGCTGCGCCATGGCGACAAGATGGGCCAGCGTGACGTGATCGCCCAGCTCATCCGCATGCAGTACCAGCGCAACGACATGGAGTTTTCACGCGGCATGTTCCGGGTGCGCGGCGACACCATCGATGTGTTTCCGGCCGAGCATTCCGAGTTGGCCATCCGCATTGAGCTGTTTGACGACGAGATCGACAGCCTGCAGCTGTTTGACCCGCTCACCGGCCGCATCCGCCAGAAGATTCCGCGCTTCACCGTCTACCCCAGCAGCCACTACGTGACCCCGCGCGACAAAGTGCTGGCCGCCGTGGAAACCATCAAGACGGAGCTGAGCGACCGGCTCAAAGAGCTGGTGGGCATGGGCAAACTGGTGGAGGCGCAGCGGCTGGAGCAGCGCACCCGGTTCGACCTGGAAATGCTCACCGAGATCGGCCACTGCAAGGGCATCGAGAACTACACCCGGCACTTGAGCGCCGCGCTGCCCGGCATGCCGCCGTCCACGCTCACCGACTACCTGCCCAAAGACGCGCTGATGTTCCTGGACGAAAGCCACATCCTCATCGGCCAGTTTGGCGGCATGTACAACGGCGACCGGGCGCGCAAGACCACGCTGGTGGAATACGGCTTTCGCCTGCCCAGCGCGCTGGACAACCGCCCGCTGAAGTTCGAAGAGTTCGAGACCAAGATGCGCCAGGCGGTGTTCGTATCCGCCACGCCCGGCAACTGGGAAAAAGAACACACCGGCCAAGTGGTGGAGCAACTGGTGCGCCCCACCGGCCTGGTCGATCCGCAGGTGGAAGTGCGCCCCGCTACCCACCAGGTGGACGATGTGCTGCAGGAGATCCGCATCCGCGTGGACAAGAGCGAGCGCGTCTTCATCACCACGCTGACCAAGCGCATGGCCGAGCAACTCACCGACTACCTGACAGAAAACGGCGTGAAAGTGCGCTACCTGCACAGCGATGTGGACACGGTGGAGCGGGTGGAAATCCTGCGCGACCTGCGCCTGGGCACCTTCGACGTGCTCGTCGGCATCAACCTGCTGCGCGAGGGCCTGGACGTGCCCGAGGTGTCGCTGGTGGCGATTCTGGATGCCGACAAGGAGGGTTTTTTGCGCTCCGAGCGCTCGCTGATCCAGACCATAGGCCGGGCCGCCCGCAACCTGAATGGCCGGGCCATTCTGTACGCCGACAAGGTCACCGACTCGATGCGCAAAGCCATCGACGAGACCGAGCGCCGCCGCACCAAGCAGATCGCCCACAACCTCGCGCAGGGCATTACGCCGCGCAGCATCATCAAACAGGTGAAAGACCTGATCGACGGCGTGTACAGCGAAAAGTCAGGCCGCGAAGCCGAGAAGCTGGCCCAAGACGCGATCCAGCGCGCCAAGGTGGAAGACATGGGCGAAAAAGACATTGCCCGCGAAATCAAGCGGCTGGAAAAGCTGATGCTGGAGCACGCCCGCAACCTTGAATTCGAAAAAGCTGCCCGGGTGCGCGACCAGTTGGCGGTGCTCAAAACCCAGGCATTTGGGGCATCGGGGCACGACAACATTGCCGTGGGAAACTAATCGTTCTAAAATAAGACCGGTCAGTATGCTTACCCGACGAATTCGATAGGCTTCTCTGCTATAATCGTTTCTGTCAATAAATAAAAACCAGAAGTTGAGGGTGGCTACCGTGACATAAACACGGAAGCACGCTGGAGGAAGCGGAGGTAAGACTGGCCCAGGCCGGTTTTAGTTCCATGTGTAACCCCAGTACTGCCTATAAGAGGCGCGCGGCCACCGTGCGCCCCAAGGCCCACTAAAACAGGAGCTTGCGATGCGACTCACCACTAAAGGCCGTTTTGCGGTCACCGCCATGATTGATCTGGCCCTGCGCCAGAACAACGGCCCCGTCACGCTCGCGGCGATTAGCCAGCGGCAACAAATCTCCCTCTCGTACCTTGAGCAACTGTTCGGCAAACTGCGCCGCCACGAGCTGGTCGAGTCCACCCGTGGCCCCGGCGGCGGCTACACCCTGGGCCGCAAAGCCACCGACATCACCGTGGCCGACATCATCGTCTCGGTGGACGAGCCGATGGACGCAACCCAGTGCGGCGGCAAGGAAAACTGCCTGGGCGAAGCCGGTCGTTGCATGACGCACGACCTGTGGGCCTCGCTGAACACCCGCATGGTCGAGTTCCTGGACTCGGTGAGTTTGCAAAAGCTGGTGGACGAGCAGCTCGCCAAGGGCGTGCAAATCGAAAGCAAGCCCATGGTCAAGCGCGCCATCTCCAGCATGCCAGTGGTCAAGCCCATGCGCATCACCGGACCGAATTCGGTGTTTGCCCTCGGGAATGTGTTCGCCAAGTCCTGATTTTTTCATAGTGCTTTTTTAAAGCCAGCCTTCACCCATAGTTTCTGAGAGCTAGCCAATGGATACCCCACACTTCCCCATCTACATGGACTACAGCGCCACCAACCCCTGCGACGAGCGGGTGGTGGATGCCATGATTCCCTGGTTGCGCGAACACTTCGGCAACCCCGCGTCGCGCAGCCATGCATGGGGCTGGGAGGCGGAAGCAGCGGTGGAGAAAGCCCGCGAACAGGTGGCCGCGCTGATCGGTGCCGACCCGCGCGAAATCGTCTGGACCTCGGGTGCCACCGAATCCAACAACCTGGCGCTCAAGGGTGCGGCGCATTTCTACAAGACCAAGGGCAAACATATCATCACGGTCAAGACCGAGCATAAAGCCGTGCTCGATACCTGCCGCGAGCTGGAGCGCCAAGGCTTTGAAGTGACCTACCTGGACGTGCAGGCCGACGGCCTGGTCGATCTGGAGGCCTTCAAGGCGGCCATCCGCCCCGACACCATTCTGGCCAGCGTGATGTTCGTGAACAACGAAATCGGCGTGGTCCAGGACATCGCCGCCATCGGTGCCATCTGCCGCGAAAAGGGTGTGATTTTCCACTCCGACGCTGCACAAGCCACCGGCCGTGTCGAGTTCGATTTGTCGAAGATGCCCGTCGATCTGATGAGCCTGACATCGCACAAAACCTATGGCCCCAAAGGCATAGGCGCATTGTTCGTACGCCGCAAGCCGCGCATCCGCCTGGAAGCGCAAATGCACGGCGGCGGCCACGAGCGCGGTATGCGCTCCGGCACCTTGCCCACGCACCAGATCGTCGGCATGGGCGAGGCCTACCGTATCGCCAAGGAAGAAATGGCGGTTGAAAACGTACGCATCCAGGCCTTGCACGACCGCATGCTGGTCGGTTTGAAAGACGTGGAGCAGGTCTTCATCAACGGCCACGAAACGCAACGCGTGCCGCACAACCTGAACATGAGCTTCAACTACGTCGAAGGCGAGTCGCTGATCATGGGCATCAAGGGTTTGGCAGTGTCCAGTGGTTCGGCTTGCACGTCGGCCAGCCTGGAACCCAGCTACGTGCTCCGCGCCCTGGGCCGCAGCGACGAGCTGGCCCACAGCAGCCTGCGCATGACCATTGGCCGCTGGACCACCGAGGCCGACATCGACTACGCGGTCGATACCATCAAGGTCAACGTGGCCAAGCTGCGCGACCTGAGCCCTTTGTGGGAAATGTACCAAGATGGCATCGACATCAGCACCATCCAATGGTCTGCCCACTGATTTGAATTGAAGAGGTAAACACCATGGCATACAGCGAAAAAGTGGTAGACCACTATGAGAACCCCCGCAACGTCGGTTCGTTTGAAAAAGGCGACGACAGCGTAGGCACCGGCATGGTCGGCGCACCCGCCTGCGGCGACGTGATGAAGCTGCAAATCAAGGTCAACCCCGTGACCGGCGTGATCGAAGACGCACGTTTCAAGACCTACGGCTGCGGCTCGGCCATCGCGTCCAGCTCGCTGGTCACCGAATGGGTCAAGGGCAAAACCCTGGACGAAGCGGCGGCGCTGAAAAACAGCCAGATCGCCGAAGAACTGGCGCTGCCCCCGGTCAAGATCCACTGCTCCATCCTGGCCGAAGATGCCATCAAGGCAGCTGTCAGCGACTACAAGCAAAAACACGCTGCGGCGGCGGCCCAGGTCCACTGAACATGGCTGTCACGCTGACTGAGGCCGCTGCCCGGCATGTCACCCGCTACCTGGCCAAACGCGGCAAGGGCGTGGGCGTGCGCCTGGGTGTCAAAACCACGGGTTGCTCGGGCCTGGCCTACAAGCTGGAGTACGTGGACGAATTCGCCCCCGAAGACGTGATTTTCGAAGGCCACGGCGTCAAGGTGCTGGTCGATCCGAAGAGCCTGGCCTACATCGATGGCACGCAGCTCGACTTTGTGCGCGAAGGCCTGAACGAAGGCTTCAAGTTCGAAAACCCGAACGAGCGCGACAAATGTGGCTGCGGAGAGAGCTTCCGAATCTAACGGCAGCGCTCCGAACACCAACCGCCCGTGCCTTGTGTGCTGGCGGTTTTTTCTTGGCATGTATGAACCTCCAATCCAACGACTTCGAGCTGTTTGACATCCCCGCGCAGTTCACGCAAGACCTCGCCGCCATGCAGGCCCGCTGGCAGGCCTTGCAGCGCGAGGCGCACCCGGACCGCTTTGCCGCCCAGGCAGGTGCCGCGCAGCGCGTGGCCATGCAGTGGTCGGTGCGCATCAACGAAGCCTGGGCGCGGCTTAAAGACCCGCTCAAGCGTGCGGCCTACCTGTGCGAACTCCATGGCGCGCCCATCCAGGCCGAGAACAACACCGCCATGCCCGGTGCTTTTTTGGTGCAGCAGATGGAATGGCGCGAGGCCCTGGACGATGCCAACGGCGCCGCCGCCCTGGAGACGCTGAACACCGAAGTGCTGCAAGCCCGCCGTGACGGCCTGGCCCGGTGCGCCCAGTTGCTGGACGAGACCCGTGACTACGCCGCTGCCGCCCAGCAGGTGCGGGCGATGATGTTCATCGAGCGCTTTGCCCGCGATGTGGACGATGCTATTGATCGCCTGTGACAATCATTGATTAACTGAAAAATTCCATGGCGCTTCTCCAAATCTCCGAACCCGGCCAGTCGCCCGACCCGCACCAGCGCCGCCATGCCGTCGGCATCGACCTCGGCACCACCCACTCGCTGGTAGCGACCGTGCGCAGCGGCGAAGCCGTGTGCCTGCCCGACGAACACGGCCGCGTCATCCTGCCCAGCGTGGTGCGCTACCTGGCGGGCGACAAACGCCAGATCGGCCATGACGCACTCGCCGCGCAGGCCAGCGACCCCGAAAACACCATTGCGTCCGTGAAGCGCTTCATGGGCCGTGGCCTGGCCGACATCGCCCAGCGCGAAAAACTGCCCTACGTGTTCATCGACAAGCCCGGCATGGTCGGCCTGCAGACCGCGCATGGCGAGAAGTCGCCGGTAGAGGTGAGCGCCGAGATACTGGCCACCCTGCGTTTCCGCGCCGAAGACAGCTTTCTGGACGACGTATATGGCGTGGTCATCACCGTGCCCGCCTACTTCGACGATGCCCAGCGCCAGGCCACCAAGGACGCGGCGCAACTCGCCGGGCTGAACGTGCTGCGCCTGATCAACGAGCCCACGGCTGCGGCCATCGCCTACGGCCTGGACAACGGCAGCGAAGGCATCTACGCGGTGTACGACCTGGGCGGCGGCACCTTTGACATCAGCATCCTGCGCCTGAGCCAGGGCGTGTTCGAGGTGATTGCCACCGGCGGCGATGCGGCCCTGGGTGGCGACGACTACGACCGCGCACTGGCCGACTGGGTGCTGGCCCAAACCGGCCAGCAGGCCGTCACGGCCTCCGACAAGGTGGCCCTGAACGCCGCAGCCCGCGCATGCAAGGAAGCGCTGTCTGCTACGGATTTGGTAGCTATCCGTGCCGATCTGGCAAGCACAAGCATCCAATTGGATGTGAAGAAATCCGACTTTGAAGCCGCCACCGCCCACCTCACAGCCCGCACCATGGCCGCTGTGCGCAAGGCCCTGCGCGATGCCAAGCTGACCGTCGACGAGGTGCAGGGCACGGTGATGGTCGGCGGCTCCACCCGCATGCCGCAAATCCAGCGCGCCGTAGCCGACTTCTTTGGCCGTGCGCCGCTCACCAACCTGAACCCGGACGAAGTCGTCGCCCTGGGTGCCGCCATCCAGGCCAACCAGTTGGCGGGGAATAGCGGGGCAGGGGACTTGCTGCTGCTGGACGTGATTCCGCTGTCGCTGGGCATCGAGACCATGGGCGGCCTGGTCGAGCGCATCGTGCCGCGCAACCAGACCATCCCCACCGCGATGGCGCAGGATTTCACCACCTACCAGGACGGCCAGACGGCCCTGGCCTTGCACGTGGTGCAGGGCGAGCGTGACCTGGTGGCCGACTGCCGCAGCCTGGCCCGCTTCGAGCTGCGCGGCATCCCGCCCATGGCCGCCGGTGCTGCGCGCATCCGCGTCACCTTCACGGTGGATGCCGATGGCCTGCTCAGCGTGGCCGCCAAAGAGCAAGGTAGTGGCGTGGAAGCGCAAATCACCGTCAAGCCCAGCTACGGCCTGAGCGACGAGCAGATCGCCCAGATGCTGCAAGACAGCTTCCACACCGCCGCCCAGGACATGCAGGCCCGCGCCCTGGTCGAAGCCCGCGTGGATGCCGACCGCATGCTGCTGGCCACCCAGAGCGCGCTGGCGGCGGATGGCGATTTGCTCTCGGAAAATGAGCTATCCACCATCGAAGCTTTGCGTGCCGAACTGGTCCAGGCCAAGCTGCTCACCGATGCCAAACTGGTCGAGGCCGCCACCAAGCAACTGGCCGACGGCACCGAAGGTTTCGCCGCTGCCCGCATGAACCGGGGCATCCAGCACGCCCTGTCCGGTAAAAATATTGAAGCGATCTGACATGCCTATCATCAAAATCCTGCCCCATCCCGAATACTGCCCACAAGGTGCCGAGATCAGCGCGCCCGCGGGCACCTCGATCTGCGAAGCCATGCTGGACAACCACATCAACATCGAGCACGCCTGCGACATGAGTTGCGCCTGCACCACCTGCCACGTCATCGTGCGCGAGGGCTTCCAGTCGCTGGGCGAGCTGGACGAGAACGAAGAAGACCTGCTGGACCGCGCCTGGGGCCTGGAGCCGCAGTCGCGCCTGGGCTGCCAGGCTTTCCTGGCGCAGCAAAATGTGACGGTGGAAATCCCCAAGTACACCATCAACCACGCCAAAGAACTTCACTGATAAAAAAGGCTGCCCGTGCTTATCCCATAAGCGTTAGTAGCTATCAAAAGAATAGTTTATGCGCCAAATCATTCTGGATACCGAAACCACCGGCCTGTCGGCGGCGGGTGGCGACCGCGTGCTGGAAATCGGTTGTGTCGAGTTGCTGAACCGCAAGCTCACCGGCCACCATTTCCACCACTACA
This sequence comes from Rhodoferax sp. LS1P39, assembly GCF_056521425.1. Lineage (NCBI taxonomy): Bacteria > Pseudomonadati > Pseudomonadota > Betaproteobacteria > Burkholderiales > Comamonadaceae > Rhodoferax > Rhodoferax sp. LS1P39. The sequence goes on from NZ_JBWMAV010000004.1 coordinate 223,414, forward strand.
TCAACCCCGAGCGCGACAGCCACGAAGACGCGCTGCGGGTGCACGGCATCACCACCGAATTTCTGCGTGACAAGCCCAAGTTCGCCGAGATCGTGGACGCGTTCTTGGCCTACTGCCAGGATGCCGAGCTGGTCATCCACAACGCCGCGTTCGACGTCGGCTTTCTGAACAAGGAGCTGGAGCGCCTGGGCAAGCCGCCGCTGAGCCACTTTGTCAGCGGCGTGATTGACACCCTGGCCCTGGCCAAGGAGCTGTACCCCGGCAAGCGCAATTCGCTCGATGCCCTGTGCGACCGCCTGGAAGTGGACCGTTCGGGCCGCGACGTGCACGGTGCCTTGCTGGATGCCGAGCTGCTGTCGCAGGTCTACATCAACCTCACCCGCGGGCAAGATGCTCTGCTGATCGACGTGGGCGATGAAGACACCACCGTGGCCGCCGTGCCGCAGATGGACCTGAGCGGCTTTGTGCTGCCCGTGCTGCAAGCCGATGCAGAAGAGGCCACCGCCCACCAGGATTTGTTGAAACAACTCGATAAATCGAGCGGCGGCAAGACAGTCTGGCGAATCCTCGAAAAAGATGTTGTATAATTTGAGGCTTACCTGATAGCGATTAACAAAGTCGTAGTCAAACGAATATCAGGGCGATTAGCTCAGGGGTAGAGCACTGCATTCACACTGCAGGGGTCGCAAGTTCGAAACTTGCATCGCCCACCAATTGAAGCCTTCCAAACCTATGCGTTTGGAAGGCTTTTTTCATTTCCGAACGCATTCAGCTGGGCGTTGGATCCCATCAGAACTACGTACGGCAGGTGCCTGCCATGTAAACCGCTTCTGTACGGATAGGCATCATTTCGCCTTGCAAGCCGCCTCGCCTTCGTGGTTTGTGCAGATGCGCCGAGTGCACAGTTTGGCTTCGGCCCCCCCCAGGCGCTTGCAGCGTTTGAGCAAGGCGGCGGTACTGTCGCCGCGACGGCGTTCCACGATGTCTGTTTTGTCGGACGCGGCTACGGGCTTTGCGGACCTGGGCGTTGCTTTGGGCTCGGACCGGCTACCGCTGTGGGCCACCAGTGCCGAGATCAAGTCCACATCGTGGTCGCCAGCAGACGCTTTGGCGGTCGCCGCAGGTGTGCTGGACTTGCTGCGTTCTAGCGCTGTTTTACCAGGTTCGGCACGCGCCACGACCGGCTTGGGCTTGGCGGGTGGACGGGGCGCGGGCTTCGCAACCGGGGCGGATTTAAGGGTGTCCGGGGGGACTTCAACGCCCGCTTCCAATACCGTCGACAACGGGCTTGCATCGCTTTGGGGGGTGATGGGCGCGGCACTGGTATCGGTAATGGTGGCGGCCAACTGGGGTGCTGGCGCAGTTTCGGTTGGCGTGGGGGCCTCGTGTTTCGCATCGGCAGCAGAAGGCAAGGGCGCTACGGCGGGTGCGCTGGTGGCGACCTGAACCGTGTCAGCGCCTGTCTGGTTCGGGCGGCCGAGCAGTCCCCAGGCGACAGCCATCACACCGAGGCCCAGCACTAGCAAAGCCAGTCGCTTTTTTTTCGGCTGCGTGACCCCCGCTGAACTGCCTCCCACGCTGCCCAGAATTCGGGTGTGGTCTGTACCCCCCGTGCTGGTAGGCGACAGCAGACTGGGTCTTGTTGAGCTGGGTTTGGGGGCGGCGGGCTGCTGCAAAATGTATATTCCTAAATTATGGCAAAAGCAGGACTTTTAGTGTTTTTTATCGCGTTTGGCTTTTGCTTTGTATTCGCTTGCTTTGTAGCTTGGATGATTCTATTCAGGTCCGAGCGCGAGAAGTTTGTGCGCTGGTCTAGGTTTATAAATGAAAAAATGTATACCAGCATACAACGCATTGGCAGATTAAACAGTCAAAATATGGCCCAGGCCAGGGTGTCGGTAAAGGCCAGACGCTCGGAAGTGTTCCAAGGTATGCGACGCCACTACCTGTTGTGGGTGGGCGGAATTGCCTTGCTGGCACTGCCACCCTTGGCTGCTTGGCTTTTTAGTAACCAATTGATGCTGGAAGGGTTTGAGGACACTGGGAGGGATGCCAATTTGCAGGTATCAGAGTTGCTTAAGGGCGAACTATTGGTGCCTCCGCCGCCGCTGCCGCCCGAGTTTTTTACGTCCAAAGAGGTGGAGTTGGTGCGGCCGATGCTGGTGACCGCTAGCCGCAACTGGCAATTGCTCAATAGCGATTACAGCCAGCGGCTGCTGTTGGTGTTCAAGATCATGAAGGAAAAGCACGGTTACGACATGGCAATTCTGGAAGGCTACCGCAGCCCGGAGCGGCAGAACATGCTGGCGGCAATGGGAACCCATGTGACGAATGCTGCGGCTTTCCAGAGCTACCACCAGTATGGGTTGGCGGCCGATTGCGCTTTCATGCGCGACGGCAAGTTGGTTATCAGTGAAAAGGATCCTTGGGCCATGGAAGGCTACCGTTTGTATGGCGAGGTGGCCGAATCGGTGGGGCTGACCTGGGGTGGGCGTTGGAAGATGATGGATTTCGGCCATACCGAACTGCGTTTACCAGGCGTTCTGAAAAGACCTTGAAGGGTTATGAAAAAGCAAGCCAGGCGCTGGAGGCCTGCAATGCCGCAGGCGGACTTTTGCCGTCAACAAGGCACAACACAGGGGAAAAAAATGGGTAAAGGGTTTATTGTTTTGGGTGACAAGACTTCGCACGGGGGCAGCGTAGTGTCGGCTTCCGGCATGTCCACCACGGGCGGCATTGGGGTGGCACGGGTGGGCGACAAAGTGACGTGTCCAATCAAGGGCCATGGAACCAACACCATCGTCACGGGCGATGCCACGGTGGTCGTGGATGGCGCAGCCGTGGCGCGTGACGGCGACAAAACGGCTTGTGGTGCGACGCTGATCGCCAGCCAGGCTTCGACCACCTCTTGAGGTTTTGTCTTTTTTTATGCCCATGCCTCCTGTGAAAGCCACATGCTGATGATTGCCTGGCTGAAACGTAGCGCCCTGGTGCTATTGGTGTTCGTGGCTGTGTGGGTGCTGATGCTGGTGTACTGGACCAGCATGCACCGTCTACCAACCACGTCGGAAATCTTGCTGTACATGTTGTTGTTGCCAGCGGGCTTTTTGCTCGGCATCTGGCTGGTTCGTAAAGCGGGCGCGTTGCTGGCTGCCAGTTGGGCGGCCCAAGCGGCCCGCGCCCAGGCACCCTTGGCGGCCGAAGCGCCTGCGCTCGTGCCCGATGTATCCCACGAGCGGGCTTGGACTCTGGCCGTCCTGGCCACCGCACTGCGCGCGCCGCACGGGGATTCCGCCGATGCGCTTGCTGCTGCATTGCAATCCGGGGAAGCCCGTTTGGGATTGGATCGCGAGCTGAAAGCCAACGGCTTTCCCGTCAAAGTCGGCCGCGTGCCTGGTGTGGACGGGGCGGCCTGCGCCGAGCGACTCGATGCATGGCAAGCCGCCGCCGGTAAACCGGTGGGGATGTGGTCGGAGGAGCAGTTGCGCGCTTTGGCCATGGCACACGATGTGTTGCTGGAAGTTGCCCCCTTGCTGACGCAGCATCCGCTTCTGGCGGCTTATGCCAGCGTTTCGCAAGACCAGCGCAGCACGATCGCCTTGCCCATGCTGCAGCTGTTGGCGGTATGGCCCAGCCGTTGGACCTTGGCCGAACGCCAGGTGGCTTCCCTGTGGTTAACCCACCTGTTGGAAGAGCAGGGCTGGCCTGCAGAAAAAGTGCTGCCCAGTCCCTTGGGCAGCAGTGGGACGGTGGAGCCTTTGGCCTTGATCGACAGTGTGTCGGTGCACAGCCACCGCCAAGACATTCCCTGCCTATGCCTGGTCCTGGCCAGCGAGTCGTTTGTGGGTGAAGAGAGTGTGGACGCGTGGGAGCAGGCGGGCCAACTGCGCCGCGACAAAGTCGATGGTGGACAAACCCCTGGCGAGGGTGCGGTTTGTTTGCTTTTGGGTGATACCCAGCAGGCCCAGCACATGGCAGATTTGGCACCGGCGAGCTTGCACCGCGCCGCGTTGGGGCGGCGCGACAAATCTGCCGATGCCACAGGGCGCATCGGCGGTGCACTGCTGGAGCAGTTGGTGCAACACGCCTTGCAGGCGGCCGGGGTTGAGCACGCGCAGGTCAACTGGTTGGTGGCCGATAGCGACCACCGCCGTCTGCCCGAGCTGATGGTTCTGGACCAGACGGTATTTCCTGATCTGGACATGAAAAAGCAATGCCTCAAGATTGCCGCAGATTGCGGCAGTGCAGGTGCCGTGTCGGCACTGACGGCGCTGGCCGTTGCCCATTTCGAGGCTACCGCCAACGCAGCGTGTGTGGTGTGCGTGGGCAGCCAGGACGCTTTTGACCGCGCCGCCGTCGTGGTCCGCCCCTGGGCTGCCGAGGCAGGCAGCGCTTAACAATCCATTTACAACGAAGATTTTTCGGTTTGAACATGCAACGAATTTGGCAATTTTTGACCAACACAAATACCTTGGTGGTGATCGGCTTTGCCGCCCTGGCGGGGTTCCTTTTTCTAGGTGCCAGCGCCATACAGGTGGCGGCCATCTGGGCAGTGGGCCTGCTGGCGCTGGCGGTCGTGCTGTGGTTGGTCTACCGTGGGTGGAAGTTCTGGCGCGCCAAGCAGGCATCGGCTGAGTTGGGTGACATGCTGGAGCGCCAAGCCGATAAAGCTCCGGGCAAAGCCAGCAACTTTCAGCGGGATGAGGTGGAGGCCATTCGCAAACGCATGCTGGATGCGATTGCCACCATCAAAACCTCCAAGCTGGGTTTGAGCTCGGGTGCTGCCGCCTTGTACGAATTGCCCTGGTACATGGTGATTGGCAACCCGGCAGCGGGTAAAAGTACCGCCATCGCCAACTCGGGCCTGCAGTTTCCCTTGGCCGACAAGCATGGCAAGATCATCCAAGGGGTGGGCGGTACGCGCAACTGTGACTGGTTCTTTACCACCGACGGCATTTTGCTGGACACCGCCGGGCGCTATTCGGTGTACGACGAAGACCGTGCCGAATGGTTTAGCTTTTTGAGTTTGCTGAAGAAAAATCGCAAACAGGCGCCGATCAACGGCATCATCATTGCGGTCAGCATTGCCGAGCTGACCGGCAGCCGACCCGATATCGCCATCAACCTGGCCAAGAGCTTGCGGGCCCGGGTGCAGGAGCTGACCGAGCGGCTGGAGGTGTTTGCACCGGTGTATGTGATGTTCACCAAGGCAGATCTGATCACCGGTTTCAACGAGTTTTTTGCCGGTAGCGAGAGCGCTGAAAGTGACCGCGTATGGGGTGCCACCATGCCCTATGCCCGCCACAGCAGTGGTCAGCAGATTCTGGACTTCTTCGACACCCGTTTCAATGAACTGCATGACGGTCTGAAGCATGTGGGCCTGGCCAGCATGTCCATGCACCGCAGCGGCCAGTTGCCTGCGGGCGTACTGGCCTTTCCGCTGGAGTTTGCCGCGATCAAGGGCGCGTTGCGCTCGTTCATCGCCACGCTGTTTGAAGAGAATCCTTACCAGTTCAAGCCGGTGTTTCGTGGCTTCTACTTCACCAGCGCATTGCAGGAGGGCCGCGCGATCGGCAGCTCGGCGCAACGGATTGCCGAGCGGTTTGGACTGCAGTTGCAGCCGCAGCAGCAGGTTGAGGCCGCCTCCCAGCGCGGCTTTTTCTTGTTAAACCTTTTCAAGCAGGTGATTTTTGCCGACAAGCAGTTGGTGGCCCAATACGCCAGCCCGGCCAAGACAAAGCTGCGCTACGTGACGTTTTTTGTCGCGACAGCCCTGGTCGGTCTGGCCTTGGGTGGGTGGAGCTGGTCATACGTGGGCAACAAGCAGCTCACGGCCAATGTGCAGGCCGATCTGGACAAGGCGGTCAAGCTGCAGGACAAGCGCTTTGATCTGCAATCCCGCTTTGAGGCGCTGGAAATCCTTCAGGACCGGATCGAACAGCTCAGCAAACTCCATGCGAACCCGCCGCTGTCTTTGGGCCTGGGTCTGTACCAGGGTGACCTGCTGGAGCGCAAGCTGCGCGAGGAATATTACGCAGGCATCCGCGAAGTCATGCTGAACCCGGTGGTGGCCAATATCGAATCCTATCTGGCCGAGGTGAACAACGGTGCCGACAAGCTGCAGCCGATGTCGCGGCCGCCACAGTTTGCCGGTGTTTCTGCGACCGCAGCAGAGGTCGGCAAACCCGCGGCAGGCAATACGCCCTACCAGGATGTGTCTCCAGCCAGTGTCGAAGATGCCTACAACGCGCTCAAAACCTACCTGATGCTGGGCGATAAATCGCGGGCCGAGTCCAGCCATTTGAACGACCAGATCACCCGCTTCTGGCGCAGCTGGCTGGAGAGCAACCGTGGCAGCATGCCGCGGGAGCAGATGATCCGCAGCGCCGAGCGCCTGATCAGCTTCTCGCTGGAGCAGATCAGCGACCCCTCCTGGCCGCTGATGGACAGCAAACTCTCGCTGGTGGACCAAACCCGTGAAAACCTGCGCCGCGTGGTGCGCGGCATGCCCGCCCGCGACCGGGTGTATGCGGATGTCAAGGCGCGTGCATCCACCCGCTTCCCAACCATGACGGTGGCCCGCATCGTCGGCGACCAGGACAAGGAACTGGTGGTGGGCAGCTACGCCATTCCTGGTACTTTCACCCGCGAAGCCTGGGAGAAATTTGTCGAAGAGGCGTTCAAGGATGCTGCCAACAAAGAATTGCAGAGCGCCGACTGGGTATTGAAGACAGCCTCCAAAGACGACCTGACGCTCGAAGGCAGCCCCGAGCAAATCCAGAAGGCCCTGGTCAACCAGTACAAGGCCGAATACGCCAAGGAGTGGCAGAAGTTTGTGCAGGGCGTGGCGATTGCGGACCTGGGTGGGTTTGAGTCGGCAGTGACGGCCATGAACCGCCTGGGCGACCCGCTGACATCGCCCATCCAGAAGATCGTCAACACGGTGTACCAGGAAACGTCCTGGGACAATCCTTCGCTGGTCAACGCTGGCCTTAAAAATGCCCAGACGGGCGTGATTGGCTGGTTCAAGCAAACCATCCTGGGCCAGGCACCGGTGCCGGTCAACGTCAATGTCAACCTGGCCACCGCCGAAATTCCGATGGGGCCGGTAGGCAAGGAGTTTGCGGGCGTGGCCAAGTTGGTGGTGGCCAAGGACAAAGATGCCTCGCTGATGCGCGGATATATGGAAGCCCTGTCCAAGCTGCGTACCCGCTTCAACCAGATCAAGAACCAGGGCGACACCGGCCCCGGGGCCAAACAGCTGATGCAGCAAACCCTGGAAGGCGGCAGTTCCGAGCTGTCCGACGGCTTGAAGTATGTGGACGAGCAGATGCTTACCGGCATGTCCGACTCCCAGAAGCAGGCCATCCGTCCGCTGCTGGTGCGCCCCTTGATCCAGGCTTTCATGGTGATCATCCCGCCCACCGAGGCCGAGATGAACAAAGTCTGGCTGGCCCAGGTGTACGAGCCCTTCCAGAAGTCCCTGGCAGGTAAGTACCCGTTTGCGACCCAGTCCAAGATCGAGGCCAACAGCGCCGAGATTGCCGCCATCTTTGGTTCGGACGGTGCGATTGCCAAGTTCGTCACCACGTCCATGGGCCCCCTGGTGGTGCGCCGCGGCGATGCGCTGTCGCCCAAGACCTGGGCCAATATGGGGGTCAATCTGTCGCCCGCCGTGGTTACCAACTTCTCGACCTGGGTGGCTCCGCAAGGCGGCGGCGGGGCTGCGGGGGGCGCGGGCGCTGCGCCTGCCGAAGCGCAAACCGTCTTCCAGATCCAGCCCTTGCCAGCGCCGGGCACCACCGAGTACACAGTCGAAATCGACGGCCAGGTGCTGCGCTACCGCAATACCCAAACCCAGTGGACCAATTTCATCTGGCCTAACGCGCAAGGCGTGCCCGGTGCCAAGGTCACAGCCGTCACCTTCGATGGCCGCACGGTCGAAGTCGCCAACGAAACCGGGCGATTTGGTTTGGAGCGCTTGATCAATTCGGCCACCCGCAAGCGCAAGGACGGCGGTGTGTTTGAACTCAGCTGGACCAATGCTGGCACGACCGTGTCGGTAGACCTCAAAATTATCAGCAGCGCACAAGTGTCGGGTTCCACCTCGGACAAGGGCACCACGCCCACCCTGCGTGGAGCGACCCTGCCTGAAACCATTGCCGGAGGGCCGCCCGTGCCGTCTCCCACGGTAGCGGCGCCGCAGGCCGCGGCCTCCGGTACTGTCCCGGCATCGCCACGCAACGCAGGAGGGGTGCAATGAGCAGCATGACCACACCGATCAAGCTGGGCTACTTCGGCAAAGTGCCGTCGCGTGGCGATTTCATCAAGGCCACTGACAACAGCACCCTGATCAGCCTGCTGGACCAATGGCTGGCGCAAACCATGGAGATGCTGTCGGCCGATCCGCGCTGGAAGCTGATCTACGACAGCATGCGGCCCTTGCATTTTGTGTTCATGGGGCCCCGCAGCAAGCGCGCCATCGCGGGCCATCTGTGCGCCAGCACCGATATGGCCCAGCGGCGTTTTCCGTTCTTGTCGATGGCCACCATGGACGTGGAGCAGCCGGTCCACTTCGTGAAGCGCAGCCCCATGGTGTTGTCGCGCCTGTGGACCCGCCTGGAGCTGCATACAGCCCAGGTACTGGGCGCGCCAGACCCCGCTCTGGCACTGCAAAGCCTGGCCGCCACCACGGTGGATCTGGAGCTCAACACCACCGGTTATGACGCGGCTTTTGCCGATTTCATGGACATGCAAACCATCGCCGGGCTGAACGCACTGCTGGCGCAATCCGGCTTTACCGGCAACGCCCGCCAGTTGATCCTGGCCCTGGGAATTTTGCTGCAGCCGGTGATGGCCAGCAGCTCCAGCCGCCTGGAAAAAAGCCTGGTGCTGCCCTTGCCAACCGATGCCATGTACCGGCCCCTGGTGGCCACCTTCTGGATGCATTTGATTGCCCCATTTTTGCAGCGGGCCGACTTCGAACTGGCCTTGTTCCTCACCTCGGTGCACGGCAAGCCGAGCATGGTGCTGGGTTTTGGGGGGGCCTCGGCGCGTACCTTGCACGCCATCATCGACCCGGCGGTGGGCGACGAGCAGCACATCACCCTCGATGCCGCCGACTGGATTGAAGAACAGCTGGCGGGCGACTACGGCGCGAGCAAGTTGTCCAGCTACCTGGCCTTGCCCGACCTGTCCCTGAAATCAGCGCACGACTCGTTCTGTGAAGCGTTTATTGGAGCCTGACGCCATGCGTTGTTTGTGGATTTCCCTGTTACTTGTCTCACTGTCTGCGGCGGCGCAGACGGTGGCCCCCCCCGTGGCCACGCCGACCCCCGGCCAGGTTCTGGTAACCGGCACCGTGCCCGACGAGGCCACCAAGGCCAGCGTGCTGGCCAGACTGCGGGAGTTGTACGGTGCCGATAAAGTGGTGGACCAGATTGCGATTGGCGCGGTGGTCATGCCTCCCAACTGGAGCAGCCATGTCGGCAAGCTCATCGGCCCCAACCTCAAGCTGATCAGCCGCGGCCAGCTCAAGATCGACGGCACCGCGGTGGGCCTGCAGGGCGAGGTCTCCAACGAGGCGCAACGCCAGCAAATCGCCAGCGAGATCGCCACCAGCCTGAACCCCACCTACACCGTGGCCAATGGCCTGCGGGTCTCTGCATCCGAGCAAGGCATGCTGGACAGCACCTTGGGCAACCGCATTGTCGAGTTCGAAAGCGGCCAGGTGAACCTGACCCCGGCGGGCAAAGGCATCCTGGACGAAATGGCTGTCGCCCTGCAAAAACTCAAAGACCGCAAGGTGGAGATCATCGGCCATACCGACGACAAGGGCCTGCGTGCCAGCAACCTGGCCTTGAGCCAGGCCCGGGCCGATGCGGTCAAGGCCTATCTGGGCAGCAAGGGCATCAACACGGCGCTGCTGAAGACCTCGGGTCAGGGGCCCGACCGCCCGGTGGCAAGCAACGACTCGATGGACGGACGGGCGCGCAACCGGCGCATTGAGTTCCGGATTGCCCAGTAACGGGCACTATGGCTGCGCCTGCAGGGCTCAGTGCTCGTCGGGTGTTGGAGCCTGCACGCCCAGCAGCTCCTCGATGTGCGCCATGGACGCAGCATCCTTGACCACAGATTTAAGCCAGGCATGCAGGGGCAGGTCACCCCAGTGGGCGGCTTTCTCCGCCAGGTAGGCCACCGGGCTGTGGGGCTCGGTTTCCCGGAAAAACTCGGCCACGGCGCGCAGCTGCGCGATAGCCTGGGCGCGGTTCTGGATGGGGCCGTGGCGCGTGGTGGTGGTGGCCGGTGCTTCACCGATGTCGGCCTCCGGCGCGGTGGCTTCCAGCGGAGTGGCGCTGGGAGACTTGATGCCGGTGTCTGCCGCAAAGCGCGTGATGGTGCGCATTACCTGCTCCAACATGTCTTTGGCGGCTGAAAAACCGGGCCCGTCGGCACCCAGCCGGGCATCGACCGATTGCTCCATCTGCCGCAGCGCATCCAGGCAGTACTGCGAATCGGCCAGCAGCTCCTCATAAAACTTGCGTGAGCTTTTGCGGCGCGCGGCTTCCAGCGTGGCCAGCTTCACCCCTTCTTCGGGTTTGCCGCCCGCAGCGGCAATCTTTTCGGCCTGGGCCGCCCGCGTGCGCGCTGCGTCAAAGTCGGCGCTGGAAAAGGCGGTCCCCCGGCCTTCGGTCAACGGCATTTCGCGCACCAATTGCACCGACCGCGCGAGTACCCAGGTCAGGTTGCCGACCCGTACGTCCTGGTCGCCATCGTCTGCCAGGGGGTGCACGTCGTCCCAAAAGTGGTCGCATAGCCCGCTGATCAACTGAAAACCTTCTCCCAGCCCCCGGAATTTGCGCGTCTTGGCGCTGGCCTCGGCCCACCACACCGCAATCCGCAGGTCCTTGCTTTTGGTGCTGAGCAAGCGGCTGCAATGCTTTTCCACGCCCGCCCAATCTGCCTCCTTCAGCGATGTGACCCATTCGCCCTGGTCCAGTGTGGGATCGTCGTAACGTCGGCCTTCGGCAATCGCATCGAAGTCGGCAGAAAACGACAGATCCACGCCGCACGGCTGGGTTTCGCTGAGGGGGGTGAGCAGGCTGGGGACGGCAGACATGGTGGTAGGTATTTTGAACAGATTGCAAAGATTATCTGGTCTTCCGGGGGGACCATGGTTACCAGATGCAGCCGCTGGCCAGGCGGTGCTGGCCGGGAAATTGGTTCCACCTCGGATTTATAGAAAATCGGCCCCCCGCGCTTATTCCATTAGCGTGACAAGCTATATTTTGTGTAGCAATCGGTGCTCACAGCGCATGCGCCACCAGCCGGAAATCCGGGTCTTCGGCAAATGGTTTCACGGTAAAGCCCAGGCTGCGCATCAGCTTGAGCATGCCGGGGTTGTTGGCCAGCACCAGGCCTTCGATTTCGCTCAGGCCTTTTTCGCGGGCGACTTCCATGATGCTGAGCATCAGGCGGCTGCCCAGGCCACGGCCGCTGTAGGCATCGGCCACCACCAGCGAGAACTCGCAGCTGGTGCTGTCGGGGTTGGTGATGAAGCGCGACACGCCCAGGATGCGCTCGGTCTCCGTGATGCTGCCGTCGTCGGTGACCACGCGCTCCTTGAACACTGCCACCAGGGCCATTTCGCGGTCGTAGTCCATCAGGGTGAAGCGCGACAGCATGCTGGGCGGCAGCTCGGACAGCATCGACACATAGCGGAAGTAGCGGCTCTCGGCGGACAGGCCGCGCACCAGGTCTTGCAGCATTTGGGCATCGTCCGGGCGGATGGCGCGCACGGCGTACTGGCCGCCACCGCGCAGCGGCCATACATGCTCGTAGTGGGCGGGGTAGGGCAGGATGGCCAGGTGCTGGTAACTTTGGCCGCGCCCGCTGTGGCCGACCGGGGCGTGGTCGATGACGATACGCGCGTCCACCGCTACCGCGCCCGAGGCATCGACGATCACCGGGTTGATGTCCATCTCGCGCAGCTGGGGCAGGGCGCAGACCATTTCCGACACCCGCATCAGCACCTGCTCCAGCGCGTGCATGTCCACCGGGCTGGCCCCACGCCATTCGCCCAGGGTTTCGGCCACGCGGGAGCGATCGATCAGGCTGCGGGCCAGAAACTGGTTCAGCGGCGGCAGCTCCATGGCGCGGTCGTTCAGCAGCTCGATCATGGTGCCGCCCGCGCCAAAGGCGATCACCGGGCCAAAGGGGTCGTCGGTGACCAGGCCGATGTAGATTTCGCGCCCGCGCTTGTGGCGGGCCATGTTTTGCACGGTGACACCGTTGATCCGGGCCTGCGGCATCTGCCGGGCCACCAGGGCCACCATGTCGTTGTAGCGGTCGCGCACGCCCACGGCGTTGGCGATGTTCAGCGCCACGCCGTCCACGTCGGACTTGTGGCTGATGTCGGGCGAGTCGATCTTCAGCGCCACCGGGTAGCCCAGCTGGGTGGCGATCATCATGGCTTCATTGGCGCTGCGGGCCAGCACGGTATGCGTCACCGGGATATGGAAGGCCGCCAGCAGGGCTTTGGATTCCATCTCGGTCAGCACCTGGCGGCGCTCGGCCAGCACGCTTTCGATCAGCAGGCGCGCACCTTCGATGTCGGGCTGGGCCAGGGCCGACAGGGGCGGTGGGGTTTGCTGCAGCAGGCGCTGGTTTTGGTAGAACGAGGCGATGTTGCCAAATGCGCCCACTGCCGCCTCGGGCGTGCGGAAGGTGGGAATGGCCGCCGCGTTGAGCAGGGTGCGCGCGCCCATCACCGATGCATCGCCCATCCAGCAGCTCAGCAGCGGCTTGGTGCTGTGCGGCATGAAGTCGGCCAGCGCGGCGGCAATGGCGGCGGCATCGCAACCGCCCTTGGGCGAGTGGATCACCAGCACGCCGTCCACCTGCGGGTCGGTGCTGGCGGCCTGCACCGCGGCCAGGTAGTGGGCGGGCGTGGCATCTTCGGACAGGTCTACCAAATCCGTCAGCGTGGCCAGCGGCGCTAGCTGGGGCCGCAGGGTGGTGACGGTGGCCGGGCTGAGCGTGCCCAGTTGCAGGTCGATCTCGCTGATCCAGTCGGCGGCCAGCACGCCGGGGCCGCCGCCGTTGGTGACCACGGCCAGCCGCTTGCCCACCGCCCGGTAGCGCGAGGCCAGGCACTTGGCCGCTGAAAACAGTTGCACAAAGGAACGCACCCGCACCGCCCCCGCGCGGCGCAAGGCCGAGTCAAACACATCGTCGCTGCCCACAATGGTGCCCGAATGGGTTTGCGCCGCCTTGTTGCCACCGGCCTTGTGCCCGGCTTTCAGCACCACCACCGGCTTGGCGTTGGCCGCGGCGCGCAGGGCGCTCATGAAGCGGCGCGCGTCGGAGATGCCTTCCATGTAGACCACGATGCTGTGGGTGTGCGCGTCGTTCGCCAGGTAGTCCAGCACCTGGGCCAGGTCCACGGCGGTGTTCGGCCCCAGCGACACCACGGTGGAAAAGCCCACTGCGTTCTGTTTGGCCCAGTCCAGGATCGACGCGGTCAGCGCGCCCGATTGCGACACCAGCGCCAGATGCCCCGGCGCTGCCAGCGCGCCTGCCACGCTGGCGTTCAGCCCCCGGCGCGGGCTTTGGAAACCCATGCAGTTGGGCCCCAGCAAATGCATGCCGTGGCGCTTGGCCACCCGGTGCAGGTCGGCCGCCAGCGTGGCGTTGATGCCGCTGGACACCACCAGCGCCGAGCGGCATTTGATGCGCCCAGCCACCTCCAGCGCAGCGGCCACGTCCTCGGGCGGCAGGGCGATGATGGCCAGGTCGGCCCGGGTCTGCGCCAGGTCGGCCAGGGTGCCGGTGGTGTGGATGTCCAGAAAGGCCAGGCTGCCGCTGAACTGCTGCGCCTTGAGCGCCGCCACCAGCGCCTGGGCGTGGGGCGTGCCCGGTGCCTCTGCGGTGGGGACCGCCCCGGCAAACACCACGATGGAGTCGGGGGCGAAAAGGGAGGTCAGGTAGTGGTTATCCATAACCCCATTGTGTTACGACTCCAGCGCCGCTGGAGCGGCCCCGCTGGTGCATTTATAAGAAATTAACCGCTTGCGCCCATGGATAAAGCGTAAGCAGCTATTTTTTCAGGAGCGTTAGGATGCTGCCACCTGCAGCACCAGCTTGCCAAAATTCCCCCCCGCAAACAGCTTCAGCAGCGTTTCGGGGAAAGTATCCAGCCCGACCACCACGTCCTCCAGGCTGACCATGCGGCCATCCTTCAAATAACCGGCCAGCTCGGCCACGGCCAAAGGGTAGCGGTCGGCGTAGTCGAACACCACCATGCCCTGCATGCGGGCGCGGTTGACCAGCAGGCTGAGGTAGTTTTTCGGGCCCTGCACCGGCGTGGTGTTGTTGTACTGGCTGATGGCACCGCAGATCACGATGCGGGCTTCGCGGGCCAGCTGGGCCAGCACCTGGTCCAGAATCTCGCCGCCTACGTTGTCGAAGTACACGTCCACCCCGGCGATGCAGTGTTCTTTGAGGCCGTTGCGTACCGCGTCCGGCCCGGCCTTGTAGTCGATGCAGGCATCAAAACCCAGGGTCTCCACCACCCAGGCGCACTTCTCCGGGCCGCCTGCAATGCCCACCACGTGGCAGCCCTTGAGCTTGGCCAACTGGCCCACGGTCTGGCCCACGGCACCGGCGGCACCCGACACCACCACGGTTTCGCCCGACTTGGGCTGGCCGATGTCGAGCAGGCCGAAATAGGCCGTCATGCCGGGCATGCCCAGCACGTTGAGCCACTGCGTCAGGCTGCCCAGACCCAGGTCGATCTTGGACAGGCCGTTGCGGCGCAGTTGCTCTTGGGGAATCAGCGTGTATTCCTGCACGCCCAGCGAACCCGATACGTGGTCGCCCACGGCAAACAGCGGGTTGTGGGATGCCACCACCACGCCCACGCCGCCTGCGCGCATCACCTCGCCAATGCCTACGGGCGGGATGTAGCTTTTGCCCTTGTTCATCCAGCCGCGCATGGCCGGGTCCAGCGACAGGCTGAGCACCTTGACCAGCACGCCGCCCGCTGCGGGCTGCTGCACCGGCTCGGTGGTGGAGCTCCAGTTGGCGCGGGTGGGCAGGCCTACGGGACGGCTGGCGAGGCGGATCTGGTGGTTGGTGGTCATGATTTGAAATTCTGTACAGAAAAAAAGGATGTTAACCACACCAGTTTCCTTGACAGTGCGCAACCGTGACAGGCTTGCGACTGGTATATCCTTAAGTGCATATTTAAGTGCATGCCCCAAGGAGTCCCCATGAAAGCCATTTGGAACGGCGCTGTGATCGCCGAGAGCGACGATATCGCGGTGGTGGAAGGCAACCACTATTTCCCGCTGAGCTCGCTAAACCACGATTTTGTAGGCTTCAGCAACCACAAAACCACCTGCGCCTGGAAAGGCCAGGCCAGCTACTACTCGCTGATCGTCAATGGCGAGATGAACACCGACGCGGCCTGGTACTACGCCACGCCCAAGATGGGTGCCGAAGAAGTCACCGACCGCGTGGCTTTCTGGAAAGGCGTGAAGATCGAAGCATGAGCGCTGTGTTGCTTTCTCCCCCCACCACGCCGCCCGATGAGGCCGTGGACGTGCTGCGCCAACAGGCCTACGTCGCCCTCAGCCCCGAAGGCGTGGCCGCACTGGCCGGTTGCACGTTGGCCGATTTGAACGCCCTGGTCCCCAGCTGGGACGACCTGCAGCCCGACGAATACCTGAAAGACGGTGGCCGCTACCGCCGCCGCCGCCATGCCTGCTTTGTGCTGCAAGGCGACACCCTGGAACAGGTGCCGCACCGGCCGCACTGGCAGCCGGTGGAGTACAACGCCTTGCACGGCGGCATGGAGCGCTGGTTTGCCCCCATGCTGCCCGCCACCGTGGCCCAGCCTGCGTGGACGCAGTTGCTGCTGGCGTTGGGGCACATTTGTTCCACGCTCAAAGGCAGCGGCCCAGCGCCCTGGTACGTGGAAGCGCACCAGTTCCGCATCGACACCACCGATGGCATTGGCCGCCCCACGCCCGAGGGCGCACACCGCGACGGCGTGGATTTTGTGGCCGTGCTGCTGGTGGGCCGAGAAGGCATCAAGGGCGGCGAAACCCGGGTGTTTGAAGCCGATGGGCCCCATGGCCAGCGCTTCACCATGACCGCGCCCTGGACGATGCTGCTGCTGGACGATGCCCGCGTGGTGCACGAGTCCACCCCCATCCAGCCCACGGCCGAGGGCGGGCACCGGGATACCCTGGTGCTGACGTTCCGGTCATCCAGTTTCCAGAGCAGCTAGAAGATTCACCACAAGGAGACACCATGGAACTACTCAACCACGACCTGGCCCATGAATTCCCGCAGCTCGTCGGCAAGATGCGCGCCCTGAAGCTGAGCAGCTCGCGCTTTTTGCACCTGTTCAACGACTACGATGCCGTCAACCACGCCATCACCAAGATCGAGCAAGACGGTGGCGTGATTGGTGATGTGGAGATGGAGGTCATGAAGAAGAAGCGCTTGAAGATCAAGGACGACATCTACCAGATGCTGGTTACAGGTTGAGACAGTTTTAGGGGTGAAATGGGGCTCTAGCACCCATTGGATGGGCGTGAGCAGCTATTAAAGGCGTAGCAAATACCAGCGTCCACCCCGACCCTCCCCCTGCGGGGGAGGGAGGCAGTCAGCCCATCGCCGTCCACTTCTGGGCGCTGTGGGCGGATTCCAGCACCTTCTCGATGAAGCGCACGCCGCGCGCGCCGTCTTCCACGCGCGGGTAGTCGGCATCCATGGGGTTGGCCACGCCACCGGCCAGCCGGGCGCGGATGTCGGCGGCTACGCCCAGGTAGATGTTGGCAAAGGCTTCGATGAAGCCCTCGGGGTGGCCGGAGGGCAGGCGCGATGCCTTGGTGGCCGCCTCGCACAGGCCCGGGCCGCCGCGCGTCAAGGTGCGCGGGGCTTCGTTCAAAGGCGTGTGAACCAGCCGGTTCGGGTTCTCCTGGCTCCAGTCCAGCGTGCCGCTGCTGCCAAACACGCGCAGGCGCAGGTCGTTTTCATTGCCGATGCAGATTTGCGATGCCAGCAGCGCGGCCCGCACCCCACCTTGCAGGCGCAGCAGCATCTGGGCATCGTCGTCCAACGTGCGGCCCGCGCCGGTGGCGGCCAGGTCAGCGCAGATGCTTTCCACCTCCAGCCCGGTCACCGTGGTCATCAGATTCTCTGCATGCGAGCCAATGTCGCCCATGGCCCCGGCCAGGCCGCTCAAGGCCGGGTCCATGCGCCAGGCGGCTTGTTTGTTGCCGGTGTCTTCCACAGCGGTGGCCAGCCAGCCCTGGTGGTATTCCACGATGACTTTGCGCACCGTGCCGATCGCGCCGCTGCGCACCATCTCGCGCATCTGCCGCACCAGCGGATAGCCGGTGTAGTTGTGCGTTACGCCAAACACCGTGCCCTGGCGCTTCACGGCTTCCACCAGGGCCTGCGCCTGCGCGCTGGTGTGCACCAGGGGCTTGTCGCACACCACGTGGAAGCCCGCTTCCACAAAGGCCTGGGCCACCGGGAAATGCAGGTGGTTGGGGGTGACGATGCTGACGAAGTCGATGCGATCAACTGCGGGGCGCTTTAGTTCGTCGGCCAGTAAATCTTGCCAGCTGCCGTGGTTGCGGTCATCGGCCAGAAACAGGTCGCGGCCCGAGGCGCGGGCCTTGTCCGGGTTGGCGGAGAGTGCGCCTGCGACCAGTTCGATCTGGCCGTCGAGTGCGGCGGCTTTGCGGTGCACTGCGCCAATAAAGGCATCGCGCCCGCCGCCGACCATGGCGTAGCGGAGTTTGCGGTTGGAATTCATGGTTACTATGGTTTTTGTAGCTGCTTGCGCTGGCGGAATGGGCGGTAGAGCATTATTTTTATCGGATTTTGTACCGCTCCTTCCCCCGCCGGGGGAAGGCCGGGATGGGGGCCGGGCTTATGGCGACCCATGCCCCCACCCCAACCCTCCCCCGGCGGGGGAGGGGGTAAGGCAGGTTCAGAACGGCGAATCGGGGAAGTAGAACTGGCTGGCGTTTTCTTTGGTGATCAGCACCGACGGGATGATGTAGGTGGCGGGCAGCTTCTCGCCCTTCAAACGCGCCTCGGCCGTCAGCTTGATCGCGTCGTAGATGAACTTGGGCGAGTACGACACGTTGGCCTGGATGCGCGGGTCTTTGCCGTCCATCAGGGTCTTGATCATGCCCTTGGCACCCGCGCCACCGAAGACGATTTTGATGTCGGTGCGTTTTGCCTGGTCGATGGCCTTGAGCACGCCCACGGCCATGTCGTCGTCGGCGGCCCACACCGCGTCGATCTGTTTGAAGCGCGTCAGGTAGTCTTGCATGACCTTGAAGGCATCGTCGCGGTTCCAGTTGGCGTATTTGGCATCGAGCAGCTTGATGTCGGGGCTGCCCTTGATGGCGGCGTTGAAGGCGTCCATGCGCTCGTTGTCCAGCGTGGTGGCAATGCCGCGCATGGCGACGATGTTGCCCTTGCCGCCCATGGCCTTCACCAGGTAGTCGCCAGGAATCTTGCCGAAGGCGGTGTTGTCGCCCGAGATGTAGGCATCTTGCGCGCTGGTGTCCGTCAGGCCGCGGTCGACCACGGTGACGTACACGCC
This sequence comes from Rhodoferax sp. LS1P39, assembly GCF_056521425.1. Lineage (NCBI taxonomy): Bacteria > Pseudomonadati > Pseudomonadota > Betaproteobacteria > Burkholderiales > Comamonadaceae > Rhodoferax > Rhodoferax sp. LS1P39. The sequence continues at coordinate 242,051 of NZ_JBWMAV010000004.1, forward strand.
CTTGCTTTTTACCTGCGCCACGGGTTTGGTCAGCGAGGCCGATTCAAACGGGAAGATGACCAGGGCATTGATCTTGTTCACTGTCTGCAAGTCTTGCAACTGGTTGGCCTGCTCGGGCGCGCCGGAGGCCGTCTTGACGATGACCTGCAGGCCGGGGTGGGCCTTTTCCAGGTCTTTCTTGGCCTGGTTGGCCCAGAACACGATGCCGCCGGTGAAGCCGTGGGTGGCGGCGGGGATGGCCACGCCGAGCACGACTTTTTCCTGCGCAAAGCTGGGCGCGGTGGCCAGCGCGGCCAGGGCCACGGCGGTGAGGGCCAATCTACGGGTGATCTTTTTCATTTCAGTTGTCTCCTACAGGTGGATAAAAAGTAGCGGGTGCTACCGGGTTGGAAAACTAACGTTTGGAGCGCTGCATGAATGCCACGCTGATGATCACAAAGCCTTGCACGGCAGCGTTCAGGTACACGCTGATGATGCTGGTCAGGTTCAGGATGTTGCTGATGACCGACAGCAAAATGGCACCCACCACCGTGCCGGTGATGCTGCCCGCGCCGCCCTTGAGTGCCGTGCCGCCCACGATCACCGCGGCAATGGCTTCCAGCTCCCACAGCAGGCCGGTGGTGGGCGAGGCCGAGCCCAGGCGCGGCACGTACAGCAGGGTGGCAATGCCCACGCACACGCCCAGCAGCACGTAGGTGAGGATCTTGATGCGGTCCACGTCCACGGCGGCGTAGCGGGCCACCTGCTCGTTGGAGCCAATCGCCTGCACGTAGCGGCCAAAGGCGGTGCGGTTCAGGATCACGCCGCCCAGCAGGGCGACCACCAAAAACACCCACACCGGAATCGGCACGCCCAGCAGGCTGGCGTAGTAGACGGGGCTGTACACGTCCGACAAATCGTTGTCCAGCGTGATCGCGCCGCCGTTGGCAAAGTAGGTGAGGTAGGCGCGGAAAATGCCCAGCGTGCCCAGGGTCACGATGAAGGGCTCGATGCGTCCCTTGGTGATCAGCAGGCCGTGCGCCAGGCCAAACAGCGCCCCCAGCACCAGGGCCAGGCCCATGCCTAAGACCACCACCATCACCGGCGAGGCCAGCATCGGCCCCAGGGTGTTCATGCACATGATGACGCTGCCCGCGATCAGCGCCGCCATCGACCCCACCGACAAATCGATGCCACCGGAGACGATCACAAAACACATGCCCACCGCGATGATGCCGATGAAGGCGGTGCGGGTGAGCACGTTCATGGCGTTGTCCAGCGTGGCGAAATTGCTGTTGAGCAGCGTGCCCGCGATGAGCAGCAGGACGAGGCCAATGACCGGGCCCATGCCGTGCAGGCGGCCCATCCAGTGGGTGGCGGTGCGGGGGGATTTAGTGGCTTCCTGTGGCATGGCGGATGAGTTCCTGTTCGGTCAATTGGTGTTCTTCAAGTACGGTTTGCAGCTGGCCGCCGCGCATCACCGCCACGCGGTGGCACAGCCCTATCAGCTCCATCAGCTCGCTGGAGATGACCACCACGGCCAGCCCCTCGCGGGCCAGGCGCTGCACCAGAAAGTAGATGTCGCGCTTGGCCCCCACGTCCACACCGCGCGTGGGTTCGTCCAGCACCACCACTTTGGGTTGCGGGTGCAGCACCTTGGCCAGGGCGAGCTTTTGCTGGTTGCCGCCCGACAGGCTGGATGCTGTGCTTTGCAGGTCACCGGTGCGGATGCCGTAGTCCTCTACCGCCGTCTTCAAAGCGGCCATTTCGGCCTGCGGGTCCAGAAACGGGTGGGTGTAGCGCTCCAGCGCCATCAGGGTGAGGTTTTCGCGCAGGCCAAAGTGCACGTGCAGGCCTTTGCCTTTGCGGTCTTCGCTCAGATACGTCAGGCCCTGCTGGGCGGCGGCGCGCGGGCTTTTGATGTCGACCGCCTGGCCTTGCAATTCGATGCGGCCCGCCGTGCGCTGGCGCAGGCCCAGCAGGCCTTCAAACAGCTCGGTGCGGCCTGCGCCCACCAGCCCGGCAAAGCCCAGAATCTCGCCGGGGCGCACCTCGAAGCTCACGTCTGTGGCCCAGCCGGGCACCGTCAACCCGGTCACCTTGAGCATGGGTGCGGCGGCGGGTGCGTGGGGCGCTTTGGGCGGATACAGGTCGGTCAGCTCGCGGCCCACCATCAGGCTGGCCATTTGCTGGCGGGTCAGGTTTTTGGTTTCCTCGCGGGCCACAAAGCGGCCATCGCGCATCACCACCACCTCGTCGGTCACCTGCTCCACCTCGTCGAGCTTGTGCGAGATGTAGACCAGGGTGACTCCGTCGGCCTTGAGCTGCGCCATCAGCGCAAACAGGCGCTTGGTTTCGCCCGGGGTGAGGGTGGCGGTGGGTTCGTCCATGATCAGCAGGCGGGCCTTGCGGAGCAGGGCGCGGGCAATTTCCACCAGCTGTTTTTCGGCCACGATCAGGTGTTTGACGCGGGTGTTTACGTCGGCCTGCAGGCCCACCTGGGCGATGGCTTTGGCGGCTTCGGTTTGCATGGCTAGGTCGTCCAGCAGCCAACCCTTCTTTTTCTCGTGGCCCAGGAACAGGTTTTGCGCAATCGTCAGGTCTTCGGCCAGGCTGAACTCCTGGTGGATCAGCACAATGCCTTGCGCCTCCGCCTGGCGCGAGGTGGTGAAGTTCTGGGGCTGGCCGTTGATGCGCAGCGTGCCGCCAGTGGCCACCTCGAACCCGGCCAGAATCTTCATCAGCGTGGATTTGCCCGCGCCGTTTTCGCCCAGCAGGCCCACGGTGCGGCCCGCCTGCAGCGCAAAGCCCACGCCGTGCAGCACGCGCACCGGGCCAAATTCTTTGACCACGTTGTCGAATTCCACGTTCACGCTCATCGCGGGCTTCCTTTGTTTTTTAGCGTCTCTTGCATGGCCAGCACGCCCGCGCCTACCAGCCCGGCCTGCTCGGCCAGCGGGGTGAGCTGGATCTCCAGATGCCGGGTGGACAAGGCCAGCGAGCGCTGGTACACGCTTTGCCGCACCGAGGCCAGAAACAGCGGCCCGATGCGGGTGATGCCGCCGCCAATGAACACGTGCGAGGGGTTAAAGAAATTCACCACCGAGGCCAGCATCTGCCCAATGAGATTGCCGGTGCGCTGGATGATGTGGTTGGCCGCCGCGTCGCCATGGCGGCTGGCGTTGCCCACGTCCTCCGGGGTGATGGCACCGGTGTTGGCCAGGCAGGCGGCCAGCCAGGGGCTTTCGCCGCTGGCTGCGGCCTCCAGCGCCATGCGGGTGATGGCCGGGCCTGCGGCCATGGCCTCCACGCAGCCCAGGTTGCCGCAGTGGCAGCGCGGCCCGGCGGTGTCCACGCAGATGTGGCCCACGTCGCCTGCCGAGCCATTGGCACCCCGGTACACCTCGCCGTGGCAGACGATGCCGCAGCCAATGCCGGTGCCTACCTTGATGACCAGAAAGTTCTGCAGGCTGCGCTGCAGCCGCCACAGCTCGCCCAGAGCCATGGTGTTCACGTCGTTGTCCACAAACACCGGCGCGGCAAAATCTTCGCGCAGCGCGTCGCGGATCGAGAAGCTGTCCCACTGCGGCATCAGCGGCGGGTTGACGAGTTGGCCGCTGGCAAAGTCCACCGGGCCGGGCACGCCCATGCCGATGCCTATCACCTGCTGCGGTGTGGCGGCGCACTCGGCCAGCAACTGGTGCACCAGCACCCGCACCCGGGCCATCACCAGGCCGGGGCCTGCGCGCACGTCGGCGGCTTCGGAGTGGCGGGCCAGCACGCTTAAATCGGGGCGCAGGATGGCGATGTCCAGGCTGGTGGCACCCAGGTCGGCGGCCACCAGCACGCCCAGCTGGGAATTAATTTGCACCGTCTCGGGGCGGCGGCCACCGCTGGAGGCTTTCAGCCCTGTCTCCTCCAGCAGGCCCAGGTCGAGCAGGGCGGCGACCAGGCTGTTGGTTTTGCTTTTGGAGAAGTCCAGCCGCTCGGCCAGGGCCAGGCGCGATGCCCCCGCCGACCAAAAAATGGCTTGCAGCAGCGTTGTTTCGTCGCTGGACAAAGTAGCCCCAGGTGCCAAGGCGTGTCTCCATTATCGTTATTTTGTCCGACTGTCGATCGAACGCGGTCGGTGGCGGATGGTAGACCGCGCACTTCTGCCACACAAGTCTTATCTTCGACCAAATTCAGGCCAAACAAGTTGACGCTGTTTTGTCACGTCAGTGACATATGCACCGGCTAACGTAACGCTATTTGCATTTGGAGAAGCCCTTGAACGCCAACGACGACATGGTGCAGCGCATGCACCGCGACCTGATCGACAGCTACGATGAAGAGCTGGAGCTGGAGATGGACGACCGCATGCTGTCTGGCCACGACGATGCCGAGCCCGCCACCGAGGCCCACAAGGAAGCCCGCCGCCAGTATTTCCGCGAGCTGTTTCGCCTGCAGGCCGAGCTGGTCAAGCTGCAAGACTGGGTGGTGGCTACCGGCCACAAGGTGGTGATCTTGTTTGAAGGGCGCGATGCCGCAGGCAAGGGCGGTGTCATCAAGCGCATCACCCAGCGCCTGAACCCGCGCGTCTGCCGCGTGGCCGCGCTGCCCGCACCCAACGACCGCGAACGCACGCAGTGGTACTTCCAGCGTTACGTGTCGCACTTGCCCGCAGCGGGCGAAATCGTGCTGTTTGACCGCAGCTGGTACAACCGTGCCGGGGTCGAGCGGGTCATGGGTTTTTGCACCGACGACCAGTACGAGGAGTTCTTCCGCACCGTGCCCGAGTTCGAGCGCATGCTGGTGCGCAGCGGCATCCAGCTGGTGAAATACTGGTTTTCCATCTCCGACCAGGAGCAGCACCTGCGCTTTCTGGGCCGCATCCACGACCCGCTGAAGCAGTGGAAACTCAGCCCCATGGACCTGGAATCCCGCCGCCGCTGGGAGGAATACACCAAGGCCAAAGAGGTGATGCTGGAGCGCACCCACATCCCCGAAGCCCCCTGGTGGGTAGTGCAGGCCGTAGACAAAAAGAAGGCCCGCCTGAACTGCATCCACCACCTGCTGCAGCAAATGCCCTACGACGAGGTAGAGCACCCCGCCATCGTTCTTCCCGAGCGCGAGCGCCACGAAGACTACATCCGCAACGCCGTACCGCAAGAGATCGTGGTGCCTGAGATTTATTGAACACCCCCAGGCTGCAGCGCTTCGCGTCTTTCGCCAACCCCCTTGCAGGGGGCAACAGCAGCGGCCTGGCGGAGCCAGTTCCGCGCTGTTTCACGAAGGGGTGTCTGTGTGATGGGTATATGTGATTTAGGCTGCTGGCGCTTATGGAATGGGCGTGAGAAGCTCCTAAAACCGTAGCGGGCGGTAGCCAATTGGGGTCGGATCATCCGCGCGCTCCACCGGGTGGTTGCCGTCACAAGCCGCAGGTCGCGCGTGTGCTCCGACCCTTATTGGCGGTTTAACGTCCCACCGTCACCCACGCACATCCGCAACCGCCTCCCCCCCAAAATCCCCCCGCCCCAAATAAGCCAACACCCGCGCCGCCGCATCCCCCGGCGACGTGAGCTGCCCCTTGCGGTGCAAGTCGGCAAACGCCCCCTGGTCCGCAAACGCCCCCGCGTCCGCCCCGCGCAACTGCGCCTGCATGTCGGTATCGATCACCCCTGGTGCCAGCGAACACACCTTCGCCCCATTCACCTGCCCCGCCTCGTCCAGCGCCACGCAGCGCGTGAAGTGGTCCATCCCCGCCTTGGCCGCGCAGTAAGCAGCCGATGCCGCCATCGCCCGCCGCCCCAGCCCCGACGAAATATTCAGCACCTTGCGTTGCCCCGGCCAGCCCCGCGTGGCCCCCAAAAACGCCGCCGTCAACTGCATAGGAGCCTCCAACCCCACCCGCAGCGCCTGCGCCAGATCAGCCCCCTCGGCATCCCGCAGCGGCGTGAGCTGCGCCAAGGTGCCCGCGTTGTTGATCAGCGTCACACTGGCCCACCGCGCCGTATCCTGCTGCTGCAGCCAGACACCCAGCCGCTGCGCCACCGGCAGGCTGTCGGCTAGGTCGGCCTGCCACTGCTCCAGCACGCTGCCCGCCGGGGCGACCAGCTGCGCGTTCGTTTGCCGCGAGATGCACACCAGATGGTGGCCCGACTGCAGCAGTTGCTCGGCCATAGCCAGGCCCATGCCGCGCGAGGCGCCAGTGAGGATGGTGAGGTGGGGTAAATTTTTTGTCATGAAATGGAGGCTTATGCTTATTGAGTAAGCGTGGATAGCTATGGAATATGTAGTGAAAAATCTACCGATTCAAAGCAATAGTGGATAGTATTTTGGCGAACATTTAACTGTACATAAAATCAGTATTTTGGAATAAAATGATCAAGTTAAGTTTTAAAGGACTCTCAATTGCCCGTCGAAAACTCCCACAATTGGCTAGAAGTCCTTACAGCAGGCAGTACTGCTCTAGCCACACTATTTGCAGCAGTCAGTACCTGGATTTCAAAGCAGAGTGTCAAGGCCGCAAGGGATGCGATCGAAGAAGCTAGTTTTTCTAGACGTACAGAGCTTGCACCAAAACTTATTCTCGAGAAAGATTTTTTGGATCTGCGGTTCTTCTGGCCACATCCTGAGAGCCTAAATGGTGAGGCCGTTTTCCTTGCTAGAGCGGATTTGAAAGACGAAACTCTGAAATCGCCGACTTTTTCACTCCAGAATTTTGGACAGAGCCCTGCCTTAGAGCTAGCCATCGTTTGGCAACTAGACGATCCAAACGGAGAGCTAATACTGCCGGATAGCTACCAGAAGCTAGGACTAACTATTAGATCGGGCGTGCCACCTGGACAGCAGGGTTCTATAGAAACTTTGGAGTACTCAAAGCCCAGTGTTAGTCTGGGTGTGCCACTTTATCGCAGGTGGAAAACTGATATCCCTAGCTCTTCGCCGGGTCAGCTGCGAACAATAGCGTTCCCTGAGCACATCCTTCATACGCTATTTGCCCGTGGATTGCAGCTCGGTTCCAGCATGCCTGGCGAAGATATAACTTTGACCGCCACCATCAATTGCCACTCAGTTGATGGCTTTGAGCACAAGAGCCAATTTCGTTGGAAAATCATCCCATTTCACCATTGGGCAATAGAACCGGTTGTGGTCTATGGTCATTTTTTTGAGCTGCCTCTTCATCGCAGGCCAGACGGTCCGCGCGTCGCATAGCATTCCATATCCTATGTAAATGGCTCGGATAACAACGTTCAAGCGCCACAAATGCTGATACCCGACATCTTGACTTTCGTAGAGTTGGATGTTTGAAAAAGGGCAAGATGGGTATGAAGGAAAACCGGCAATCGTGCAGATTTCGTTGGTATGAGTAGCTATGGATTCCGTAGTAATGCGGAGATTGAAAATGGATCGAAATCGACATCTCCTCCAGTGCCTTACGCAAGATCTACAGGCTGGCCCTAATCCACCTTCGTTGACCCACCGGCGGGCCAGCACCCCACCCCACGGAGCCCCCATGCTAAAAACCTACCAAGGCAGCTGCCATTGCGGTGCTGTCCGGTTCGAGGCCGATCTGGACCTGACGCAAAACACCTACCGCTGCAACTGCTCCATCTGCAGCCGCACCCGCTTCTGGGCGGCGGTGGCCCGGGAAGAGGGCTTTCGCCTGCTGGCCGGAGAGGCGGACCTCACCCAGTACCTGTTCAACACCCGCAAGAACCAACATTACTTTTGCAAACATTGCGGCGTGCGCGCGTTTGGCATTGGCACCGACACGCCGATTGGCAAGATGTACGGGGTGAATCTGGGCTGCCTCGCAGGCGTGTCCGACGCAGAGCTGGCGGCCTTGCCCATCCAGTACGTGGATGGCCGCAGCGGCGATTGGCAGGCGGTGCCGGAGTTTTGTAGCCACCTGTGAAGAGGGGCCGGGCGGCTTCACCCCAACACAAACGGCTTCACCAGCATCCACACCGCGGTACACAGCACCATCCACGCAAACGCCGCCCGCATGCGCTTTTCAGAGAGTTTGTGGGCCACGGCCACCCCGGCGGAGACGGTGAACAGGCCGCCGATGGCCAGGGGCAGGCCCATGCCCCAGTCCACGCGGTCGGCGGCGCTGTAGGTGATCAGGGCGATGATGGAGCTGGGGGCGACCAGGGCCAGCGACAGGCTTTGGGCCACGGTTTGCGATTGGCGAAACCAACCAGTGAGGATGGGGGTGGCGACCATGCCGCCGCCCACGCCCAGCAGGCCCATGGCACCGCCACCCACCACGCCCACCAGCGGCATCCAGCGCAGGCTGCGCGGTGGGGGGGCGACGGCGGTGGGGCTGGCGGGTTTTTTGGCCAGCATGCTGATGGCCAGGGCCAGCAGAAAGACACTGAACACGGTGCGCATGATCTCGGGTGCCAGGCGGGTGGCGACATGGGCCACGGCCCAGGTGGTGAGGCAGGCCAGGGCACCGATTTGCAGCGCGGTTTTCAAGGCGATGGGGTGCCTTTGGCTGTAGCGCACCCAGGCGATCAGCAGGTTGGGCACCATCATCACCAGGGCCGTACCCTGCGCTACGGCCTGGTCCAGGCCAAAGCCCACGGCCAGCAGCGGGATCATGATGATGCCGCCACCAATGCCAAACAAGCCGCCCACAAAGCCCAAAGCGGCCCCCAGTGCCAACATCATCAGAAGCGTGGGGAGGGCGGTGTGCAGCATGGGGTGAATTTATAAATCAAAAGTGGCTCTAGCGCTTATTCTATGGGCGCTAGCAGCTATCAAAAGAAGAGTGTGGCGTAGGGTGGGCCGCTTACTTGGGCAACTGCGGTACGCCCACAAAGTCGTCCAGCGACAGGCCTTTTTCTTTCAGCAGCGCCTCCAGCAGCGGCTGCAGTTTGCCCAGGCTCTCGGCCACGGTTTCGCGCACGGTGTCCACCACCACTTGGGTGCTGCGCTCGATTTCGATGTTGACCGTGTCGCCCGCCTGGATGCTGCCAAAGGTGGTGGCGCGGCGGGTTTCGGGGATCAGCCAGACTTCGAACCAGCCCTCCTGGCGGTTGACTTCCGACACCGTGAGGCTGGCGCCGTTGATGGCGATGTAGCCCTTGGCGAAGATGTATTTGCGGAATGCTTCGGGAATGGCGAAGCGCAGCTTGCAGTTGGTGTCGGTCAGCAGCACGTCGCTGAGGGTGGTGCAGAAATCCACGTGGCCCGACAGCGGGTGGCCGCCGATTTCGGCCCCTTCCTTGGCGGCGCGCTCCACATTCACCGCGCTGCCGTGGGCGTAGCGGCCCAGGGTGGTGATGTTTAGGCTTTGCAGCATCACGTCGAACGCGGCGGCGGTGGGGGAAACGAGTTCGGTGACGGTAAGGCACACGCCGTCTACCGAGACGCTGGCACCGATGGCCAGGTCCTGGCAAAAGCCGGGGGGGAACGCGAGGGTGAAGCTGCGCATGCCGTTCTGGTCCTGGAGCGCGTGGACGGTGGCGGTGGCTTGGATGATGCCTGTGAACATGGTGCGGTGGCGTGGGTAAAACCGCCATTGTCCGTCAGCGCTGGGAGGGCAGGCACTTATACTCGGTGCCCATGCGCGGCGTGGACACATTCCCAGTCGCATGCCACCCGGCAGCTACCGCGCGCAGGCATTTATTTTTCTGTTTTTCAAGCCATTCGCCATGCCTATTACCCCGCCCGTTGTTCCCCCAGCCGCAGAGCCGTCCTCTGCCGATGCCATTGCCGAGGCGCTGGAGAAGCACAAGCAAGTCGCCGAAGAGATCAAGGACGTGGCGGAAGAGCTGGGCGTGGTGCATGCCGTGCTGGACACGCAAATCCCGGGCGATGCGCACCACGCCGATGTGGACGAGGCCGTGGCCCGCACCGATGCGCTGGAGAAGCGCCTGAACGAATCCGCCAAGGTACTGGAAGACGCTACCGAGGCGCTGGAGCAAGAGGTCAAGGCGCTGCAGGCTGGCCAGGAACCCTGAGAGACATCAGGCCTCTTGCCGCAAATATGCGGGCAGGCGCAGCCCGGCTTGCTGCAGCAGCGCAAATTCCGGGTCGGGCAGCGTGAGTTCCTGTATGTCGAAATGGCACAAGGTGCCCCAGAGTTCGCCGCTGCGGCTTTGCAGGGGCACGCCGTGGTAGCAGACCATGACCCCCTGGTAGGGGTGGCCGTCCAGCCGCTGGTCGGTGGCAGAGTTGGTGGTCTGGAAAACACCGTCGCGCAAGACAAACTGGCAAAAGCTGGTGGCCAAAGGTACTTCGGCCAAATACTCAGGGCAGATTTCGCCCAACTTGTCACACAGCAGCACGTTGCGCAAGATGCCGCCGTCCAGCCGGTAAACCGCCGTGAAGCGGTGCGCCACGCCCGCGTTCAGGTACTGGATGGCTGCTGCAGCGCCACCGGTCTCCAGGATGGAGGACAGGGTGGCGAAGCTTCGGGTGGTGTGCATGGCGTAGTGGGTAACTGGTAGCGGAGGGGCGGCTGGGGCCCAGTCTATGCGAGTTCACCGCGGCGCGGATTGGGTGGGCAACACCGCGAAATTTCTGCGGATAATTTATATGGTTAAAAGTGGCTCCCGTGCTTATGGAATAAGCGCAATAAGCTCTTATAAATATAGCAAACCTCAGAACTCAGGCGCGCAGTCCCAACGCAGCGCGGCCCCTGTGGCCGGGTGCTGCAGGGCCAGGCTGCTGGCATGCAGCAGCAAGCGGCTGGCCATGGCCTGCACAGGGGCCGGGGCATACAGCGCATCGCCCAGGATGGGGTGGCCTATGGCGGCCAGGTGTACGCGCAGCTGGTGCGAGCGGCCGGTGACCGGCTCCAGCTCCAGCCGGGTGCAGCCTTCCAAACTCTCCAGTACCTGCCAACGGGTGCAACTGGGTTTGCCGTGCTCCCAGTCGATCTTGCGCAAGGGGCGGTTGGGCCAGTCCACCAGGATGGGCAGGTCGATCTGGCCTTGCGCTTGGGCGGGGCGGCCCGCCACCACGGCGATGTAGCGTTTCTCTACTGCACGGTTGGCAAAGGCGGCGTTGAGAAGGCGTTGCATGGCGATGCCGCGCGCCATCACCACCAGGCCCGAGGTGGCCATGTCCAGACGGTGCACCACCAATGCGTCGGGGTAGGCCTGCTGGGCGCGGGCACTCAGGCAGTCTTGCTTGTCGGGGCCCCGGCCGGGCACCGAGAGCAGGCCGCTGGGCTTGTGGAAGACTAGGAGGTGGTCGTCGGCGTAAACCGTGTTCAGGCCTAAAGCGGTATCCAGCTCAGAGGTTTCCACGGCGTTGTTCGCGCTGCATGAAGAGGTACAGGCCCTCCACTTTTTCGCGCGCCCAGGGGGTTTTGCGCAAAAACTTCAGGCTGGAGGCGATGCTGGGGTCGCTGGTGAAGCAGCGGATGTTGATTTGCTGGCCCAAGCTTTCCCAGCCATAGCCCTCGACCAGGGCGGTGAGGATGGCCTCCAGGGTGAGGCCGTGCAGGGGGTTGCGGGCTTGTTTGGTGGGTGGTGTGTCAGGTAGGTCAGTGCTCATGCGGCGGTGTTGTCCAGAATCAGGCGCTGCACGGTAGCACAGAGTTCCTCCACGTCATTGGGTTTGTGGATCAGGGCCTTGGCACCTTCGGCGATGGCGCTTTGCTCGATCTCGGCGGTGATGTAGCCCGAGGCCAGGGCGACGGGCAGGTCGGGGCGGATGCGCTGGGCTTCGCGCACCAGGTCCACGCCGCAGTAGCCGGGCATGTTGAAGTCGGTGACCAGCAGGTCGTAGGCCCCGGCATTGGCGCGCAGCTCGGCGGCGGCCTTGTTGGGGTCGGAGAAGCCGCTGACCCTAAAGCCGCGTCGGCGCAGCACCCGCTCGACCAGAAACACCAGAGCGTGGTCGTCGTCCACATACATCACGTGCTTGCCCAGCACCTGTACGCTGGCGGCGGGGGCGGGATCGGCTTCGGACGGGTGCAAGGCGAGCAGGGCGGCGAAGTCGGAGTCGGTCACCGGCTCCATGGCCGGGAAGTACAGGGTGAAGCGGCTGCCCAGGGCCGGGGCGCTTTGCACATCGACCGCTCCGTTGTGGCTGCGCATCACGCCGTGCACCACGGCCAGGCCCAGGCCGGTGCCCTGGCCGACTTCCTTGGTGGTGAAAAACGGCTCAAAGATGCGCAGCAGGGTGTCGTCGTCCATGCCCTTGCCGCTGTCGAGCACGGTGAGCATGGCGTAGCCGCCCGGTGCCAGGCTCAGGCGGTCGCACAGGCGCGGGTCGGGCTCCACGCCGGTCAGCTCGATGCTGACCACGCCGCGCTGGTCGCCGTGGGCCTGGATGGCGTTGGTACACAGGTTGAGCACGGCCTGCTGGACCTGCACCGCGTCGGCCATCACCAGCGGGGTGCTGGGGTTGATGTGCAGGTGCAGCTCTACCGCCGGGGGCAGGGTGACGCGCAGCAGGCGCTCGGTTTCAAACACCAGCTCGGCCAGCGCCACCGGGGTGCGGCGCGGGGCTTCGTTGCGGCTGAAGGTCAAGATCTGGCGCACCAGGTCGCGGGCGCGGCGACCGGCCTTGTCGATTTCGTGCAGGCTGACCTGGGCGGGCGAGTTGGGACCTGCGTCTTCCTTGGCCAGCTCCACATTGCCCAGGATGGCGCTGAGGATGTTGTTGAAGTCGTGCGCAATGCCACCGGCCATGGTGCCCACAGCCTGCATTTTTTGCGACTCGCGCAGTTGCGCCTCCAAGACGCTGCGCTGCACTTCGGCACGCTTGCGGCTGGTCAGGTCGCGGGCAAAGACGGTGGTGGTTTCGCCGCCGGGGTGGCGCTCGAACGACACACTGACTTCGACCGACAGGCGTTTGCCGCTGGCCGTAAGCGCCGTCATTTCGCCCAAAAACGCCTGGGTGGAGATCTGGTTCAGCGCCAGCGCGTGCCCGGCATCGGGGAAAAAGCGCGTCAGCAGGCTGCCCAGGGCCTGCGAGGACGGGCACTGGAACAGCACCGCCGCCGTCGGGTTGAAGACGGTGATGTGCTGGTCTTTGTCCACGCAGATGATGGCATCCAGCGCCGAGTTGATGATGGCCTCCAGGCGGCTTTCGCTGGAGCGCAGCTGCTCGTTGCGCTGGCGCAGGGCCGACGCGCTGAGCTGCAGTGCGCGGCGCTCGGCCAGCAGGGGCCCCTGGTCGACCACGGCGCAGATGTACTGGGCGATGGCATCCGACGCGCTCTCCAGCCGGGCGATGTGCAGGTCGCCCGACATGGCACCGTCCTGCCCGATGCTGAACACCACCTCGGTGGCTTCGCAGTGGCCGTCCACCCGCGCCTCGCGAAAGGCCTGGCGCACCTGCTCGGTACAGCCGGGGCTGACGAAGGGCATCAGAAAGTGCAGTGGCCGGTCGCGCTCGGTGGGCTGGAACAGGCGCTGCGCCATGGCATTGCTTTGCACCACCATGTCGTGGTCGTCCACCACCATCAGGGCCAGCGGCACGCTGGAGAAAAGGGTTTCAAACCGCTCGGACGCGGCCTCGGATGCGGCCTGGCTGTAGCGCAGCACCTTGTTCTGGCTTTCCAGCTCCGCCTGGCGGTTGCGCAGGTCCAGGATCAGCTGGTGCACCGGCACGACCGGCTGCAGGCTGTCATGGGCCAGGCTGATCAAGGCGCTGGGCACCAGGGCGGGAGGGGAGGACTGGCGCATGGAGACTTTGGCTGCAGCGGTACAACAGGGGCAGAACGGTTGTGCAATCGGATGGTCGATGGGGACACTCTGATCCTGCGACTGCGTAAGCCAAATAATTTTTTAGTGAATAGACGTAACAGTTTACGGGCTAGCGCGGCATCTGTCTCGTATCTGTAATAGTCTGCGGGCCGATAGCTATATTTTGTGAACGGGTTACCATGGAGAATTCCACTTGCATACACGAAAAACGATGTATTTTTATTGATGGCACCCGCATTCAGCCCTGTACTCCTCTATTCGCTCTGGGCCAATACTGTGGTCGGCCTGACCATGGGCTCGGCCTTGCTGTGGGTCTGGCACGGGCACCGCATGCATCTTTTCACCCGCGACTTGGGGGCTGCGCAATTGGTCCAGTCGGTGGTGCCCATGGGCTACCTGATGAGCCAGTGGGTGGGGGGGCCATGGACCTTACCCGGCATGTTTTTGGCCGTGTTTGGACAGATCGTCAGCGTTGCCCTGATGCTGCGCGGCAGCAGCCGTTTGTCGGGTTGGGTGTTCTCCCGGCTGGAGTGGGTGGTGTTTCTGGGCTTGCTGGCGGTGGCTGGGCTGTGGGTGGTGCTGTTCAATGACCCCTCCGTGGTGGTGTGGGCCAGTCCATTTTTGATGACCCTGGCGGGCGCGGTGGTCACGCGTGGCCTGCGTAGCGGCCTGCCTGCGGATCGCATGGTGGGGCCCTTGATGGTATTGCTGGGCCTGAACCAGTTGTGTTTTGCCGTGTGGGGCCAGGCGGGCCTGGTGTTCCAGTCCAATGCGGGGGCGGTGCTGCGGCTGCTGTTGGGCCTGACGCTGGTGTATGCCACTCTGGACCGCACTATGCTCGAGTCCTACAACCTGCGCGAGCGCTTCCAGCAGCTGGTGGAACGCTCGCACCAGGGCATTCTGGTGCTGGTGGATAAGCGGGTGCGGTACGCGAACCCGGCGTTGTTGGGTCTGTACGGTTTTGGCCGCATGGAAGAAGTGACGGTGCCCGACCTGTTGCAAGGGGTGCAGCGCGAAGAAATTGACCAGCTGCGGGTGCGTTACCAGCAGATTGAAAGCGGCAGCGTGGACGAGGTGCAATGGGAAGGACTGCGCCACCGCAAGGACGGCTCGTCGGTGTGGTTGCGGTTTTCGGGCTGGCGTACGCTGTGGGGCGATGCACAGGCCATCCAGATTCTGGTCACCGACCAGACCGACCGGCACGATGCCACGCAGGCCCTGCTGTACCAGGCCACGCACGACGAGCTGACGGGGCTGCCCAACCGCAGCGCCCTGCTGCAGCGTCTGCGCCAGTGCTGTGTGGACACGCCGGAGCAGCAGGGCTTTGGGCTGGTGCTGCTGGGGATAGACCGCTTCAAGCTGTTCAACGAAGCCCACGGCCATTCGCTGGGTGACGAGGTGCTCAAGGCGCTGGCGTTGGCGCTGGTGCGGGAGCTGGGCGAAAGGTGTGAGCTGATGCGGCTGGGGGCCGATGAATTTGCCTTTCTGGCCCGGCCTTACCGGGACAGCGACAGTGCCGCGTCCATGGCGCGCCAGGTGCAGCAGTTGCTGTTGCGCCCGCTGGTGTTGCCCCAACGCAACTTCTTTATCGACGTGTCCATGGGCATCGCGCTGTACCCGCAGCATGCCCAGGACGCCGAGGCCTTGCTGCGCGCGGCCAACGCCGCCATGCATGCCGCCAAACGCACGCCTGGCACCTCGGTGGCGCTGGCCGAGGCCCGGTTCGAGCGCGGCTCCAGCGACGTGTTCGAGCAGGAGCAAGCGCTGCGCGCGGGCATCGAACACTGCGAATTCACCCTGCGCTTCCAGCCCAAGGTCGATGCGCGAACCGGGCAACTGGCCAGCTTTGAGGCTCTGGCGCGCTGGCACCGCCCCGGCGTGGGCTGGGTCAGCCCGGTGGAATTCATAGGTGTGGCCGAACGCACCGGCCTGATTGCCGACCTGGGTCTGCTGTTGCTCAGCCAGGCCTGCGAGCAGGTGGCCCTGTGGCGGACGCGGTTTACCAAGGTGGTGCCGGTGGCCGTGAATGTGTCGCCGCTGCAGATGCTGGACGGTGGCTTTCCCGAACTGGTGGAACAACTGCTGCTGCAGTACAGCCTGCCCGCACACGCTATTACCCTGGAGATCACCGAAAGCGCTGCCGTGGCCAACCTGGACCAGGCGCGCGAGCAGATCCGGCAACTGCGGGCCCTGGGCGTGGCCGTGGGGCTGGACGACTTTGGCACGGGGTTTTCGTCGCTGAACATGCTGCGCAGCCTGCCGCTGCAGTCAGTGAAGATCGACCGAGGCCTGATCGAACCTCTGCCCGCCACCGATGCCGCCGCCGTGGTGCAGGCGATTTGCCAACTGGCCGTGGCCCTGCGGCTGGATGTCGTGGCCGAAGGCATAGAAACCGCCGCCCAGGCCAACATCGCCCGGCTGGCGGGTTGCCATGAGCTGCAAGGGGATTTGTTTGCCAAGCCTCTTACGCCCGACGAGGCCGGGCAGTGGCTGCAGGACGCACCGGTGGCCGTCTGGAGCTGAACCCGGGCGGGCACAAAAAAGCCGCATCGAATGCGGCTTTTTTAGGGGCGGGAAAAAGTGTGAAAACGCTTATTTCTTTAGCTTGCCACGCACCGGCACCACGGTGGTGATGGTGGGACGCACCGCATCGGTGGAAATGGGCTTGGGAGGCGAAGTGTCCTTCTTGGGCTTCTTCGCTTCCTTGTTGGTTTTTTGCTCGCCTTTGGCCATGTTTTTCTCCAGTCGATTAAGAGGTTTTTACGGTCTTGAGCTTATCAGCAAAGCAGGCAGTTTTCAGCCCCGGATCAGTAGTGCGGCGGCAAATCGTCGGTGGGGCCGCGCGGGGTGTCCAGGCTGTCGGTACTGCGCTGCTGCAGGCGGGCCACTTCGCGCACCAGCAGGTCGATTTGCTGCTGCTGGCGGATGACCACCAGGTCGAGTTGCTCCAGCAGGTCTTCGGTAAAGCTGGCTTTGATTTCTAGCGCGGTCAGGCGTTGGTCTATGGTGTCGTGCATGCTTGTATTGGACACTACAGCACTGCCTACAAAACCGCGTACCGGCCCGGCTTGTGGTTGATCCAGATAAACAGGTTCATCACCACCGCGCCCAGCACCGAATAGCCCACCCGCGCGGGTTCGATCACCGTCAGCGCCAGCAGCACGATCGTGCAGTCAATCGCCATCTGCACCTTGCCCGCACGCCAGCCACGGGCTTTTTGCAAATACAGGGTGACGATGGTGGCCCCGCCCAGGCTGGCGCGGTGGCGGGCCAGAAACAGGCAACCCGAGCCCAGCAGCAGCCCGCCCAGCACGGCGGCGTAGGCCGGGTGCAGGCGCTCGATGGCAAACAGCTTGGGCGACCATTCCATCATCGCCGCCAGCAGGCTGATGGCGACAAAAGTCTTGAGGGTGAACTCGCGGCCCATGCGCGTCCAGGCAAACCAGTAAAACGGCAGGTTGATCAGAAAAAACAGCTTGCCCAGCGTGATGCCGGTGGCGTAGTGCAGCAAAAACGCCACCCCTGCCGTGCCGCCGGTCAGCATGCCCACCTGGCCAAACAAGATCAGCGCCAGCGACACAAACAGCGTGCCCGCAAAAATCGCTTGCGCGTCTTCAAACGGGGTGTGGAGGTGCACAGAAGATTCAGCCATGGCAGCTTCCACAGCAGGAACTGTGCCGCACTAAAGATTTTTCTGCAGAAACACCGCATGCCCCGCGCCCGGCACCAGTTGGTAGCCCACAAAGCCAAAGCGCGCATAGCTGGCCTGGGCCTGGGCATTGCCGGTCAGCACCTCCAGCGTCAGCTTGCAGCAGCCCCGTTCTTGCGCGTACTGCTGCACCGCCGCCAGCAGCGCCTGGCCCACGCCCTGGCCCCGGTGCGCGGGGTGCACCGCCATGTCGTGGATGTTCAGCAGCGGCTGGGCCTTGAAGGTCGAATAGCCCTCGAAGCAGTTGGCCAAGCCGATGGGCTCGTCACCCCGCCAGGCGATGAAGCTGGCCGCGTGCGGGCGCAGCGCCAGGTCGGCGCACAGGCGTTCGCGGGTATCGTCGGTGAGCGGTGTGGCACCGCCCATGGGGTCCTGGGCATACAGGTCCAGCAGATGGACCAGGGCGGCTACGTCCACGGGGTTGCGGTAGTCGACGCGGCGGACTTGCACGTCCATCACGCGTAATCCGCCACCGGCACGCAGCTGCAGAACAGATTGCGGTCGCCAAAGACGTTGTCCACCCGGCCCACCGGTGGCCAGTATTTGGACTGCTTCAGGCTGGCCAGCGGGAACGCGCCGACTTCGCGGGCATACGGACGGTCCCACTCGGCACCCATCAGGCTGGCGGCGGTGTGGGGGGCGTGTTTGAGCGGGTTGTTGTCTTGCGGCCAGGTGCCTGCTTCGATCTGGCGGATCTCGTCGCGGATGGCGACCATGGCGAAGATGAAGCGGTCCAGCTCGGCCAGGGTTTCGCTCTCTGTCGGCTCCACCATCAGCGTGCCGGGCACGGGGAAGCTCAGCGTGGGCGCGTGGAAGCCGTAGTCGGCCAGGCGCTTGGCGACATCTTCGGCGGTCACGCCGCAGCTGTCCTTGATGGGGCGCAGGTCCAGGATGCACTCATGCGCCACGTGGCCGTTGGCGCTGGCGTACAGCGTGGGGTAGTGCGGTGCCAGCTTGGTGCTGACGTAGTTGGCGGCCAGGATGGCGGCTTCGGTGGCGTGCTGCAGGCCTTCGGCACCCATCATGCGGCAGTACATCCAGCTGATGGGCAGCACGGAGGCATTGCCCAAGGGAGCTGCGCTGATGGCACCGATGCCGTGCTGGGTGTCGCCCGCCGTGGCGTGGCCGGGCAGGTAGGGGATCAAATCGGCTACCACGCAGACCGGGCCCACGCCCGGGCCGCCGCCGCCGTGCGGGATGCAGAAGGTCTTGTGCAGGTTCAGGTGGCTGACGTCGCCGCCGAATTCGCCGGGTGCGGCCACGCCGACCAGGGCGTTCATGTTGGCACCGTCCACGTAGACGCGGCCACCATGGCTGTGCACCAGGGCGCAGAGTTCCTTCACCTGGGTTTCGAACACGCCGTGGGTGCTGGGGTAGGTGATCATCACCGCGGCCAGGGTGTTGCTGTACTTCTCGCACTTGGCCTGCAGGTCGGCCATGTCGACGTTGCCTTGTGCATCGCAGGCGGTGACCACCACCGTCAGCCCGGCCATCTGGGCGCTGGCCGGGTTGGTGCCGTGGGCGCTGCTGGGAATCAGGCAGATGTTGCGTTGGCTTTGGCCGTGGTCGTCGAAGTAGGCCTTGATGGCCAGCAAGCCTGCATATTCGCCCTGGCTGCCCGCGTTGGGCTGCAGGCTGATGCCGGCGTACCCGGTGGCCTGGCACAGCCAGTCGCGCAGTTGTGCGTCCAGCTCGGTGTAGCCCAGGCGCTGGTCGGCCGGGGCGAAGGGGTGGATGTTGGCAAATTCGGGCCAGGTGACCGGGGCCATTTCGCTGGTGGCGTTGAGCTTCATGGTGCAGCTGCCCAGCGGGATCATGCTGCGGTCGAGTGCCAGATCCTTGTCGCTCAAGGCGCGGATGTAGCGCAGCATGCCGGTCTCAGAGTGGTGGGTGTTGAACACCGGGTGTGTCAGAAAGGCGCTGCTGCGGCGCAGCTCGGCGGGGATGAGCGAGTCCACTGAGTCTTCGAGCTCGCCCAGGCGCGGCATAGGTTCGCCAGGCTTGACGAAGAAGGACCACAGCATTTCGATGTCGCCGCGAGTGGTGGTCTCGTCCAGCGAGATGCCCAGGTGGTTCTTTAAGCGAAAACGCAGGTTAGCGCTTGATTGGTGAGCACGAGTAGCTATCAAATCGCTAGCGTCGTCGGTTTTGACGGTGAGCGAGTCAAAGGCGTGCGCGTTGACGATCTCGTAGCCCATCTGCTGCAGGCCGCGCGCCAGGATGGCGGTGAAGCGGGCCACGCGCTGGGCGATGCGGGTCAGGCCTTGCGGGCCGTGGTAGACGGCATACATGCTGGCTAGCACGGCGGGCAGCACCTGCGCGGTGCAGATGTTGGAGGTGGCTTTTTCGCGGCGGATGTGCTGCTCGCGGGTTTGCAAGGCCAGGCGGTAGGCCGGGTTGCCGTGCGCGTCCACGCTCACGCCCACCAGGCGGCCGGGCAGCGAGCGCTTGAAGGCATCGCGACAGGCCATGTAGGCGGCGTGCGGGCCGCCATTGCCCATGGCCACGCCAAAGCGCTGGGTGTTGCCGATGACGATGTCGGCATCCCACTCGCCGGGAGGCACCAGCAGGGTCAGTGCCAGCAGGTCGGCGGCCACGCACACGGCGGCACCGCTGGCATGGGCCACGCCCACCAGCGGGCGCAGGTCGTGCAGCATGCCGTTGGTGGCCGGATACTGGGCCAGCACGCCAAAGAAGTCACCGCTGGCCATGAGCTGGGGCAGGGTGGCCAGCGCGGAGCTGACCTTGATCTCGATGCCCAGCGGCTTGGCGCGGGTCTGGATCACTTCAATCGTCTGCGGATGGCAGTCGCCCGCCACGATGAAGACGTTACTTTTGCTTTTCACGCTGCGCTTGGCCAGGGTCATGGCCTCGGCGGCGGCGGTGGCTTCGTCCAGCATGGAGGCGTTGGCAATGGGCATGCCGGTCAGGTCGCAGACCATGGTCTGGAAGTTGATCAGCGCCTCCATGCGGCCTTGCGAGATTTCGGCCTGGTAGGGCGTGTAGGCGGTGTACCAGGCGGGGTTTTCCAGGATGTTGCGCAGGATCACGCCGGGCGTGTGGGTGCCGTAATAGCCCTGGCCGATGAAGCTTTTGAAGACCTTGTTCTTGGCCGCGATGGTCTTGAGCTCGGCCAGCGCCGCCGCCTCGGTCACGGGCGCGGGCAGGTCCATGGGCGTGCTGCGCGCAATGCTGCGCGGCACGATGCCGTCAATCAGGTCCCGGCGCGAACTGGAGCCAATCACGCCCAACATCAGGGTTTCATCGGCAGCATCGATGCCGATGTGGCGGGCGATGAATTCGGCGGAGTTTTCGAGTTCGTGCAGGGAGGTCGTCATGGGGCAGTGTCCAGAGGTATCAGGCGTTTTGGCTAAAGGCGTTGTAGGCGGTCTCGTCCAGCAAGGCCGCGACTTCGGCGGGGGCCGACAGCTTGACCTTGAAGAACCAGCCCGCACCCAGCGGATCGGTGTTGGCCAGGGCCGGGTCGGCGCGCAGGGCTTCGTTGACCTCGGTGATTTCGCCGGAGACGGGCATGTACACGTCGGCGGCGGCTTTCACCGACTCGACCACGCCGGCCACGTCTTTCTGGGCAAAGCTGGTGCCAACAGCGGGCAAGTCGACAAACACCACATCACCCAGCGCGTCTTGCGCATGGGTGGTGATGCCGACGGTGGCGATGTCGCCCTCGATGTTCAGCCATTCGTGGTCTTCGGTGTAGTGGATGCTCATGGGGTTGCTCCTGTAAAAAATGGATTTAGCCGCGGAAATAGCGGTTGGGGGTGAAGGGCATGGAAGTCACTTCCATCGGTACGATTTTGCCTCGCACGACGGCGTTGATGCGGGTGCCAATGGCACTGAATTCCGGGGCCACGTAGGCCATGGCAATCGGCTTGTCTACCGTGGGGCCCAGCAGGCCGCTGGTGACCTCGCCAATCGGGTTGCCCGCCGTGTCCTGCAAGGCGGTGTGCTCGCGAACGGGGATGCGCTCCAGGGCCACGAGTCCAACACGTTTTCTGCCTTCCGTGCTTATTCCATCGGCGAGGGCAGCTAGTATTTTGGTAGCACCAGGGAATTCGCCCGCCCGCGCACCACCGGTACGCCGCACTTTCTGGATGGCCCAGTTCAGGCCCGCTTCCACCGGGTTGGTGGTGGTATCCAGGTCGTTGCCGTACAAGCACAGCCCGGCTTCCAGGCGCAGCGAATTGCGGGCACCCAGGCCGATGGGCTTGACTTCGGGCTGGGCCAGCAGCGCGCGGGCCAAGGCCTCGGCCTGGCTGCTGTGGACGGAGATTTCAAACCCGTCTTCGCCGGTATAGCCGCTGCGCGTCAAAAAGCAGGGAATGCCCGCCACATCGAAATGGCCGCCGGTCATGAACACCAGTTTTTCCACGCCAGGAGCCAGGCGCGCCAGGGCTGTGACGGCTTGCGGGCCTTGCAGCGCCAGCAGCGCCAGCTCGGGCTGGGGGATCACCTGGCAGCGCTGGCCGATTTTTGCCTGGATGTGGGCAATATCGGCGACTTTGCAGGCACCGTTGACGATGACGAAGATGTCGTCGGCACGCTTGAAGAACATCAAATCGTCGAGGATGCCGCCGTCGTCGTTCAGCAGCAGGCCATAGCGTTGCTTGCCCACGGGCAGGTCGATCACATCGACAGGAATCAGGGTTTCAAACGCGGCTGCCGCGTCGGGGCCGACCAGGCGCAACTGGCCCATGTGCGACACGTCGAACAGGCCAGCCGCCGTGCGGGTGTGGTGGTGCTCGGCCATCAAACCTGCAGGGTATTGCACCGGCATGCTGTAGCCCGCAAACGGGACCATGCGCGCACCCAATTCCAGGTGCAAGGCGTTCAAAGGGGTGAGCTGCAGGTCGGACATGGCGTTCTTTCAAAATGAAAGGTGGGGACACACAAAAAATCATGGCCATTGTGGCCATGTGTGGTCCCCGCTGTCCGCTTTACCTGAGCGATTCGCCGGGTGGGCTTGGGCGGTGGTGCCAAGCCGACTGCGGGTTGCGCCTTCGGTGAATCCGCTCAGTGGCGGATTTCTCTCCAGGGGGGTGACGTTCGATGAAAAACGTTTGTCAGTCCTTTTGCCTGAGCGTTCAGACCCACGTAGCGGGGTCCTGCGCCTTCGGCGGTTCTCCAGATAAGAACTCTCTCCTGACGGCATGGATTCTAACCAAGCCCACGCAGGCGGCAGATATTTAAGTAAAAAGTGCCGCTAGCGCTTATTGCATCAGCGTGACAAGCTACTTAAACAATAGCAACCTCAGCCCGCCTTGCGCAGCAGCCAGTCGGTCTGGGCAGGTCGTCCGGGTAGTTGCAGGCGGGCGGTGGCCGCCGGGGTCTGCGCCAGCAGCTTGCCGCGCTTGTAGACCTGCAGCCGGGTGGCGCGCAGGCGGATGGCTTCTACCGGGTCTTGCGCTTGCAGCAGCACAAAGTCGGCCCAGCAGCCGGGCGCCAGGCCGTAGCCGTCGAGCTGCAGGATCTTTGCGGGGCTGGTGGTCACGGCCTCGAAGCATTGGCGCATGGCGGCCTGGCTGGTCATCTGGGCCACGTGCAGGCCCATGCTGGCCACTTCCAGCATGTCGCCACTCCCCAGGCTGTACCAGGGGTCCATCACGCAGTCCTGGCCAAAGGCGACGGTCAGGCCGTGGGCCAGCATTTCGGGCACGCGGGTCATGCCGCGCCGCTTGGGGTAGGTGTCGCCCCGGCCTTGCAGGGTGATGTTGATCAGCGGGTTGCTCACCACGTTGACCTGCGCTTCGGCCATCAGCGGCAGCAGTTTGCTCACAAAGTAGTTGTCCATGCTGTGCATGGAGGTGAGGTGCGAGCCGGTGACGCGGCCCTGCAGGCCCAGGCGCTGGGTTTCATAGGTGAGGGTTTCGATGTGGCGCGACATCGGGTCGTCGGACTCGTCGCAGTGCATGTCCACCAGCAGGCCCCGCTCGGCAGCCAGCTCGCACAGCAGTTTGACGCTCAAGGCCCCATCCGCCATGGTGCGCTCGAAGTGGGGGATGCCGCCCACCACGTCCACGCCCATGTCGAGTGCGCGCTGCAGCTTGTCCATGCCCTGCGGGTCGCGCAGCGCTCCGTCTTGCGGAAAGGCCACCAGTTGCAAATCCAGGTAGGGGGCGACCTGGTGCTTGACTTCCAGCAGCGCCTCTACCGCCAGCAGGCGCGGGTCGCAAATATCGACGTGGCTGCGGATGGCCAGCAGGCCCTTGCCCACCGCCCAGTCGCAGTACGCCAGGGCGCGCTGCACCAGGGCTTCCTGGGTGAGGTCGGGTTTGAGTTCTCCCCACAGCGCGATGCCTTCGAGCAGGGTGCCGCTCTGGTTGACGCGCGGCAGGCCGTAGCTGAGCGTGGCATCCATGTGAAAGTGCGCGTCGACGAACGGAGGGCTCACCAGCAGGCCCTGGGCATCGACGGTGTGGTGGGCCGGGGCGGCAAGGCCGGGGCTGACTTCGGTGATGCGGCCATTCTGGACGGCAATCGACATGCCGGTGCGGCCATCGGGCAAGGTGGCGTGGGTAACAAGAAGGTCGAGCATGGCGTGGAGGTGGTTGGTGGGGCGAAATGAAATTAATTTTTACACGCCAGGACCGTGCCATAGGGAATCGATAGGTAACATCCTGACACAGACAAGCGACTTCAGCGACAATCTTTCACACGCCCAACAGAGGCCCGCCCCAAATGACCACTACCTCCCCTGCAACCGTGCTTTTGATCGTAGACGATAGCCGGGTTTCGCGCATGATGATCCGCACCCTGGTACAGGCCAAGCGGCCCGGCTGGACCCTGGTGGAGGCCGCCAGTGGCGACGAAGCGCTGACGCTGGCCAACGCCCAGACCTTCACCTACTGCACCATGGACATCAACATGCCCGGCATGCTGGGCACCGATGCGGCCGAACACCTCAAGCGTGACCATCCCGGGCTGCGCCTGGCGCTGTTTTCGGCCAACATCCAGGAGAGCCAGAAAACCCGGGCTGCCGAGCTGGGCGTGAAGTTTGTTGCCAAGCCGGTGAGCGAAAAAAGCGTGACCGAAGCACTGGCCTACTTTGAAAGTCCGCTGTGAAAACCCTGTCTGACCTGCAGCTGGATGCCTTGACCGAGGTATTTAACGTTGGTGCAGGCCAGGCGGCCGCAAGTCTGAGCGAGATCGTGGGTGACGAGGTGCTGCTGTCGGTGCCACGCATCCAGTTTTTTGACCGCACCGATGTGAATGCCGAAATGCTCTCGCTCGACGGCGGGCGATTGGGCGCGGTGCGGCAAAAGTTTGGCGGGCCGTTCAGCCTGGATGCCACGCTGTTGTTCCGCGAAGAAAAGGCGCTGGAAATCGTGCAGGAAATGCTGGGTTCGCAGGTCAGCGTGGAGGACCTGGTGGACTTCGAGCACGAAGCCATGTGCGAGCTGGGCAATGTGATTTTGAACGCTTGCCTGTCGGCCATCGCCGACATGCTGGGCGTGGGCCTGAGCAGCACCTTGCCCGAGTATTCGGTGGACGGTGCCGACACGGTGATCGGCAAACTGATGTCCGACGAGAGCCAACCACTGGTGCTGGTGCTGCATATCGACCTGACCATCGAAAAACGCGATACCCAGGGCTATCTGGTGTTTTTGCTCAGTTCCAATTCTCTCGAAGGGCTGGTCGCTGCCCTGGACGCTTTCCTGGCGCGCATTTGAACCTGCCTCCGGCCTGTATGCCTGCCAGCCCCATCGCCTCGCTGCTGCCCTGGTCCCAGATGGTGGATGCCCTGGGCAACGGTCTGATCGTGCTCAATCCGCGTGGCGAGGTGCTGGTGTGGAATGCCTGGGTGGTGCGCCACAGTGGTATCGAAGCCCCGGCGGCGCTGGGCCGCACGCTGGAGTCGGTGTTTGCCAACGGGCTGTCTCTGTCCTTCATCAGCGCCCTAAAAAATGTGCTCACCTACAAGCTGCCGGTGGTGTTGTCGAATGTGCTGCACCGCACGCCGCTGCCGCTGTACCTGCGCCCGGAAGACACCGCCAAAGGCCCGCAGCAGCGCATGCCGCAATCGCTGACCCTGGTGCCGGTGCGCTACGACAACGCCCGCGCCGACGGCTTTCTGGTGATGGTGCAGATCACCGACACCAGCAGCTTCGTGAAGCGCGAGCGGCTGCTGCAGTCGCACTCGGAAAAGCTCTCGCGCGAGGCTGTGATCGACGGCCTGACCGGCATCTACAACCGCAAGTATTTCGACCAGAAGCTGACCATCGAGCTCAGCCGCGCCCAGCGCCAGAAGAAGCCGTTGTCGCTGGTCATGCTGGATGTGGATTACTTCAAGAAATACAACGACACCTATGGCCATCCGGCGGGCGACCGGGTCTTGCAGTCCCTGGTGGGCGCGGTGCAGTCGCAGCTGAACCGGCTGTCGGATGTGTTTGCGCGTTACGGCGGCGAAGAGTTCATCATCATCCTGCCGTCCTCCGACCAGTCGGGTGCCATCCGGATCGCCGAAAAAGTCCGCCAGGCCGTGTTGGCCCTGCAAATGGAGCACGCCCGTTCCCAGGTGGGCCAGCACATCAGCATCAGCCTGGGGGCCGCCACCTGCCCTGGCGGCTCAGCCTGCAGCGACACGCGGCTGCTGGACACCGCGGACAAAGCCCTGTACGCCGCCAAGCACGGGGGGCGCAACCAGGTGCAATGGCTGAGCGTGACCGATCCCCACACTACCGGCGGCTATGTGGTTCCAGGCCAGGAACCTCCGGTGCCAAATCACTCTAATTAAGATAGCTGCTCGCGCTGGCTGGATAAGCGCTGGCGGCCTATTTCGTATAAATCAGGTTTTGGGGGCGCGCTGCAGCTTGATGTGCGCCGCCAGCCCGCCCGAGGTGGTGTTGGTCAGCTCGAACTCGCCGCCCATGCGCTGGATGGCCTTGTCCACAATCGACAGGCCCAGGCCCGCGCCGGTGGCCTCGGTGCGGGCCGTATCGCCGCGGAAGAAGGGTTTGGACAGGCTGCTGAGCTGCTCGGGGTTGACCCCCTGGCCGTGGTCGCGCACCTTCAGCAGCACCCAGTCGTCGTGCGCCTTGGCGACGATGTCCACATTGGCGATGCCGGTGTCCATCGACTTGCCGTAACGGCGGGCGTTTTCCAGCAGGTTGGCGATCACCCGGCCCAGCTCCACCTCGTCGGCCAGCACCATCAGCGACTCGTCTACGTTGCGCTGGATTTGCATGTCTTCGTACTCCAGCACGGCGTACAGGCTGGACTCCAGCACCTCGTTGAGCGAGACGGGGTTGAGCTTGGCGTGGCCGGGGCGGGCGTAGTCGAGAAACTTGTCGATGATGGCGTCGAGCTGTTCGATGTCGGCCACCATGTGGTCGCGGGCATCGTCGTCGGCCACGCTCATCTCGGTTTCCAGCCGCAGCCGGGCCAGCGGGGTACGCAGGTCGTGCGAGATACCGGCCAGCATGACGACCCGGTCCTGTTCGATCTTGGCCAGCTTTTGGGCCATGCGGTTGAAGCCGATGTTGACCTCGCGCACCTCGCCGGTCACGCCGCGCTCGTCCAGGTGGCTGGCATCAAAGTCGCCCTCGCGCACCCGGCTGGTGGCAAACGACAATTGCTTGAGCGGGCGGTTGATGAGTCGGGCGATCAGCGCCGCGCCGGTGAGCGACAGGCCGCCGATGGTCAGCAGCCAGATCAGCCAGGTCTTGTTGCTGCCGGGGTTGAAGCGCTCGCGGTCGAGCTGCAGCCAGTTGGCATCGCCGTTGATGTCAAAACCCACCCACAGGCCGTTGATGCCGTTGACGCTGCGCGCCACCACGGTGGCCGGGCCGAGGATGCTTTGCAGCTCCAGCGCGACCCGCTGGCTCAGGGCATCACTGTCGAAAGGCAAGAACTGGTCTTTCGGCTCGCGCGGCACGATGCGTACGCCCTCGGTGTCGGCCATGGTCTTGATCAGCGAGACGCGGGCAATGGCATCCACATGCGTCAGGGCGGCACGGCTGAGATTGACCTGGGAGGCGATCTGCTGGGCCGTCTGGACTGCGCGGGGCGTGAAGTCCAGCGCCCGCAGGGTGGCCAGCCAGGCCAGCATGCTGCCCATGAGCAGAGCCGCCAGCAGAAAAAAGGTGCGCCAGAACAGGCTGACCACCACCATCTGGCGGGACAGGTGCGATTTGCCGGGCAGCATCTCCAGCGGCGCGGGACTGGTCCCATCGGAGAGTTCGGGCGCGTCTTGCAGCCGAAAATCCGACTGGCGGCGGGAGGGGGATTTACTCAAACGAGATCAACCTGCACCGTCCGGTACGAACACATAGCCCACGCCCCACACGGTCTGGATGAAGCGCGGTGCAGCGGCATCCACCTCGACCAGCTTGCGCAGGCGCGAGACCTGCACGTCCAGGCTGCGGTCAAAGGGCTCGAACTCGCGGCCCCGGGCCAGCAGCGCCAGCTTTTCGCGCGACAGCGGCTGGCGCGGATGCCGCACCAGCGCCTTGAGCATGGCAAATTCGCCGGTGGTCAACGGCAGCTCTTCGCCATTGCGGTTCAGGGTGCGCGAACCCAGGTCGAACGAAAACGGCCCGAAGGTGATGATTTCGTTGTCGATGGACGGCGCGCCGGGGGCCTCTTTGACCGGGCGGCGGCGCAGCACGGCGTGGATGCGGGCCAGCAGCTCGCGCGGGTTGAAGGGCTTGCCCAGGTAGTCGTCGGCACCTACTTCCAGGCCGACGATGCGGTCGATGTCCTCGCCCTTGGCGGTGAGCATGATGATGGGCGTGCGGTCGTTGGCGGCGCGCAGGCGGCGGCAGATGGAGAGGCCGTCTTCGCCGGGCATCATCAGGTCCAGCACGATCAGATCGGCGGTGTCGCGCAGCATGATGCGGCTGAGGGCCTTGCCGTCTTCGGCCAGCATCACTTCAAAGCCTTCTTGCATCAGATAACGGCGCAGCAGATCGCGAATGCGGGAGTCGTCATCGACCACCAAAATCTTGTCGGGGCGGTTGGCAGTCTGGTTCATAGTCTGTGTACCGGTAATATGTAACAGGGGGATTTTGCAGTGCGTAACTGCCAAAAACCGACGATAAGACCTCGTGTTGACAGTATGTTACAAATATTGCATACGGTCCAGTGTGCTTTGCGATAGGTTTTTTTGCGGTAAATACTGTTTTTGTCAGAGGAGCGGGTCTGCGCAATCCCTGCCGCGCCCGTTACGTCTGTTGACCCTTTACTTTATGAAAGTTACGTATGTCCCTGGTTTCGAAGTTTGCTATTAAATCAGTAGCTGCTTGCGCTTTATTCATAAGCGCCGGCAGTGTTTTTTCTCAAGAAAACGGCACCCAGGTGCCGCGCAACGTGGTGCAACTGTCGGCCAGCAGCGTCGTCGAAGTACAGCAGGATCTGCTGACCATGGTGCTCAGCACCAGCCGCGACGGCACCGATGCCGGGGTGGTGCAAACCCAGCTCAAAGTCGCACTCGACGCAGCGCTGACCGAGGCCAAAAAGGCCGCGCAGCCCGGCCAACTGGATGTGCGTACCGGCAACTTCAGCCTGTTCCCGCGCTACGGCAAGGACAGCAAGATTGTGGGCTGGCAGGGCAATACCGAGCTGGTGCTGGAGGGCCGTGACTTTGCCCGCATCGCGGCCACGGCGGGCAAGATCAGCACGCTGACCATGGGCCATGTCGGCTTCGGCCTGAGCCGCAGCCAGCGCACCCAGGTCGAAGGCCAGGCGCAGACCATGGCGATCGAGCAGTTCAAGGCCAAGGCGGGCGAGATCGCCAAGGGCTTTGGCTTTGCCAGCTACAGCCTGCGCGAAGTGTCGGTCAACGCGTCCGATTCCGGCGGCATGCCGCGCCCACGCATGATGGCCATGGAGGCCAAGATGGCATCCAGCGACATGGCGGTGCCGGTAGAGGCCGGCAAAAGCACGGTGCAGGTCACGGTGTCTGGCGCAGTGCAACTCCAGTGATCCACTTTCGCCCGCTGCGCATCGACCCGGAGGAGGTCGAGATGACCGCCATCCGGGCGCAGGGTGCGGGTGGGCAGAACGTCAACAAGGTGTCCAGCGCGGTGCACCTGCGCTATGACATCGGCGCGTCCAGCCTGCCGCCTGACGTGAAAGAGCGGCTACTGGCCCTGCGCGACAGCCGCATCACCCAGCTTGGCGTGGTGGTGCTCAAGGCCCAGCAGCACCGCAGCCAGGAGCAGAACCGCGCCGACGCACTCCAGCGGCTGGAGGCGCTGGTCAATAGCGTCGCCCAGGCCCCGCTGGTGCGCCGCGCCACCAAGCCCACCTACGGCTCCAGGCAGCGCCGCCTGGAAGGCAAAAGCCAGCGCGCCAGCACCAAGGCGCTGCGCGGCAAGGTCAGCGAGTAGCAGGGTAGGGGGCGGGTCGGTTATCGGCTGCCCTGGGCTCTGTCGGGATCTGTGGCCGTCCAGAATACGCGGCGTGAGCCTCTGCAACGGAACGCATGAGCCTGTAGTTACATTTCGCCTATTGATGAGAACGCACATGCACACCGGTAGTCACAACTTGAAATGACTACCCGCTGGTACATGAATGTATCCGCGCGAGTTATTGCATACAATTTATCTCATATTTTTATCTTGTTTCATGCTTCAATCGTGCCCAGAACAGCCGATTGGTTGCATAAAAAATGAGCAAGAGGACAAGGTATGGATCGAATTTCCGCCATGCGCGTATTTAGCGAGGTAGTCACGCGTGGCAGTTTTACCGCGGCTGCGGAGACGCTGGGCATGTCCCGGGCGATGGTGACGCGCCACATTGCCGAACTGGAGCGCTGGCTGGGCACGCGGCTGCTGCAGCGCTCGACCCGCCGCCTTTCACTCACCGAGGCGGGTGAGGCCTGCGTGGCCCGCAGCCGCCAATTGTTAGAGCTGGTAAACGACGTAGAGCAGGTGGTCGGTCAGCGCGACACCGAACCGCACGGCCCCATCCGCGTGACAGCCAGCGTGGCCTTGGGCCAGACCCATCTGGCACCGGCCCTGGTGGCCTACCTGGCACGCTACCCGCGCACCCGGGTGGATGTGCAGCTGGGCGAGCAAACCCTGAACATGGTGGAAGACCGGATCGACCTGGCCATTCGCATCACCAATGAGATCGACCCCGCTCTGATTGCCCGCAAGCTGTCGGTGTGCCGAGCGGTAGTGTGTGCGGCCCCCGATTACCTGGCCCGCGCAGGCACGCCGCACACGCTGGACGACCTGGTGGGGCACAACTGCATGACCTACTCGCGCTTTACCAAAAGCCAGTGGAACCTGGGCCGCGACGGCGTGGAAACCGCCGTGCAGGTCAGCGGCAACCTCAGTGCCAACGAGGCCTCGACCCTGCTGCAGGCGGTGCTGGCCGGTGGCGGGGTGTCGATGCTGCCGACCTTCATGGTGGCCCCCATGCTGCGCAGCGGCGCGCTGGTGGCCGTGCTGCCAGACTGGCAACCGGCCGCGCTGGGCATCTACGGTGTGTACGTATCGCGCCGCCACCAGCCTGCCACCTTGCGCACGCTGCTGGACTTTTTGGCCGCGCAATGGGGTCCGCAGCCCGATTGGGACCACGGACTTTAAGAGTTAGGACTTACGCAGCGCCCCTGTATCGCCCTTCGGGCTTACAGGGGGAACTTGCGTAAGTCCTGGGCATTACACAAAAGCGCCTTCTTTGGACTCAGAGAACCGCAGCACGATAAACACGCACAGCCCCGAGCTGACCAGCAAAATGGTGGACAGCGCGGCGGCAATGCCGAATTCACCGTCCAGCACCGCGCTGTAGATGCGCACCGGCATGGTGGCCGTGGGCGCGGTGTACAGCAGCAAGGTGCTCGACAACTCGTTGATGGCGGTGATGAAACTCATCATGGCCCCGGCCAGCACACCCGGCATCATCAGCGGCACGGTCACCTTCCAGAAGGCCTTGGCGGGCGAGGCCCCCAGGCTGATGGCGGCCTCTTCGATGGACGGCTTGATCTGGCGCAGCACCGAGCTGGTGGCGCGCACCCCGTAGGGCAGGCGGCGGATGAACAGAATCAGCACAATGATGGTCCCGGTACCCACCAGGTCCAGCGCGCCGTGGTTGAAGGTGAGCAAAAATCCGATGGCCATCACCACCCCCGGCACCGCGTAGGGCACCATCAGCACCGCGTCCAGCAGGCCCGAGAGCATGGTTTCCCGCCGCACGATCAGGTACGACACCAAACCACCGGCCACGGTGATCAGGGCTGAGGCGATGAGCGAGAACTTGAAGGTGTTCAAGATCACGTCGGGCACTTCGTGGATCACGCGGGTATAGCTGTTCAGGCCAAAGCCACCGGTAAACACCGGCCCGTTGGTCTGCAGAAACGAGGTGAACACAACCACCACGATAGGCAGGGTGGCCAGCCCCACAATCACGTAGCACAGCGCGTGCACCGCGATACCGAAGCCGCCGGTACAGGCTTGGGGCACGGTGAGGTTGGTCAAGGCCCCGGCGTAGCGGCGCTTGCCGATCAGGTAGCGCTGCAAGGCCACGGCCAGCATCGAGATCACGATCATCAGCATCGAAATACTCACCGCCATGGTGGGCGGGCCGCCCATCTCCGAGGTGTACTGGTTGTAGGCGATGGTGGACAGGGTTTGCAGGTCGCGCCCGATGATGGAGGGCGTGCCGAAGTCGGCAATCGACAGCACAAAGCACAAAATGGCCCCCGAACTGATGGCCGGAAACACCAGCGGCAAGGTCACCTTGAAGAAGCGCTGCAGCGGCGTGCAACCCATGTTTTCGGCAGCTTCCTCGAACGAACGGTTGATGTTGCGCAGCGCGCTGGCCGTCATCAGGTACACAAACGGGAAGAACTTCAGGCTGAACACCAAAATAATGCCGGGCATGCCGTAAATGCTCGGCACCGGCAGGCCTATGCCTTTGAGCAACTGCGTCAGGCTGCCGTTGTTGCCCATCAGCACCACCCACGAATAGGCGCCGATAAACGGTGGCGACACCAACGCCAGCACTGCCAGCGTGGTGATCAGGCTGCGCCCCCAGATGGTGTAGCGGGCCGTAAAGTACGCCAGCGGCACGCCCAGCAGGCAGGCCCCCAGCATGCCGCCCACGCCCACCAGCACCGTGTTTTTCAGGGCGGTGAGGTAGTAGGGGTGGGTCAGCACCTTGCTGTAGTTGGCGGTGGTGAAGGTCTGGGTTTCGGGGTTGATGAAACCCAGCACCAGCACCTGGCCGATGGGCCACACCAGCATCCAGCCGATCAGCACGATGGCCAGGCCCAGCACGATGGTCCAGAAGTCCAGCCGCACTTTGCTTGGGTTCATGGCAGCAGCACTCCGGTATCGCCCTCGGCATAAAACAAGAAGTCGCTGCTGTGCACGCCCAGTTGCACGGTGTCGCCGGGTTTCAGCGCCACCATGGCTTCGTTGGGCGCAGTCAAGGCTTCCACCATCCCCAGGCCCGCCACATCCACCGACAACTGCAGCTCCCGCCCGGTAAACATGGCCTGGCGCAGCACGCCCGCCAGCGCCAGCCCGGGCCCGGTCAAGGCCTGGTTGACACGGATTTTTTCAGGGCGGATGGCCGCCACACAGCGCGGCAGGCCGCGCACGCCCTGGGGGGCGGCGATGTGCTGGTCGGCAATACGCAGCCGGTCGCCGTCCAGCGTGGCGGTAAAGAAATTGTTGGATCCCACAAAGGTGGCCACAAACCGGTTGGCCGAATGGTTGTAGACCTGCCATGGCGTGCCCAATTGCTGCACCACACCGTCATACATCACGCACACCTGGTCGGAGATAGACAAAGCTTCTTCCTGGTCGTGGGTCACGTACACCGTGGTCAGGCCAAACTCCTGCTGCAGCAGGCGGATGTCGCGGCGCAGGTCCACGCGCAGCTTGGCATCCAGGTTGGACAGCGGTTCGTCCATCAGCAGCAGCTTGGGCCGTATCACCAGCGCCCGCGCCAGGCCCACCCGCTGCTGTTGCCCGCCGCTGAGCTGGTGGGGCATGCGCTGGGCATGGGCGCCGAGCTGCACGGTGTTCAAAATATGCGCGACGCGCTGCTGGATGTCGGCGGCCGGGCACTTTTGCTGCACCAGGCCAAACGCCACGTTGTCGAACACGCTGAGGTGCGGAAACACCGCGTAATCCTGGAACACCATGCCCACCTGGCGCTTGTTGGCGGGCAGCTGGCCGATGGATTCGTCGCCCACCCAGATCTCGCCCGAGTCTTGCTGGTGGAACCCGGCAATCGCCCGTAAGAGCGTGGTTTTGCCGCAGCCGCTGGGGCCCAGCAGGGTAAAAAACGCACCCATCGCGATGTTCAGGTGGATGTCTTGCAGCGCCACATGGCTGCCGTACGATTTCTTGATATGGACTAAACGAACCTGGGACATGCGCGGCGACCTTATTTCTTGTTCAACAGCAGATCGTTCCACTTGGTCAGAATCCGCGCGCGGTTGGCACCGGCCCAGTCGTCGTCGTACTTGATGACCTTGAACTTGGCGATGGGCATGAGGGCGTTTTTGCTCGGCACATCACCGCGCACCGAGCGCCGCCCGGACGCATCCACCAGCGCCTGCGCCTCGGTGGAGAGCATGTAGTTCATGAAAAGCTTGCCGTTGTCGGCGTTGGGAGCCGTGGCCACCAAAGCCATCATGTCGCCCGCCGCAGCTGTGCCCTCGGTGGGGTAGACGATTTCCACCGGGCCGCCACCGGCCTTGAACTTGAGCAGCGTGTCTTCGTTGCTGATGCCGATGGCGGCTTCACCGTCGTTGACAAACTTGGGCACCGCGCCCGAGCTGTTGGACAGGACCAGGTTGTCCAGGATCTTGGTGTACAGCGCCCAGCCCTTGTCTTCGCCATAGATTTGCAGGATGGTGGCCAACTGGATGTAGGCTGAGCTGGACTTGTCGGGGCGCGGGGCCGAAATCTTGCCCTTGAATTCGGGCTTGGCCAGGTCTTCCCAGCTCTTGGGGTACTGCGCCGGGGTCAGCAGCTTGGTGTTGACCCCAATCGAGGTGGCTACCGCCGAGAACGGCACGCCCGCGTCGTTGATCTTGAACACCGGCGAGAAGAACTTGGCGTTCTCGGGTGCGAACTTGGTGAACATGCCGGGGTTGGCTTCGATCACATCGGTGCCTACGGCCCAGATCACGTCGGCCGTCTGGCGGCCTTTTTCGGCCTTCAGGCGGTTGATCAGATCGCCCGAGCCGCCTTTGATCACGTCTACCTTGATCTTGCTGGCCTTCTCAAACGCCGGGACCACGTGGTCGATCAGGTCCTGTGGGGCGGCGGTGTAGATGGTGACCTTGGCTTGCTGCGCCCAGGCTGCGGTGCTCAGCGCCGATGCCGCGGCAACGGTCGAGACGAGGGTGAAAAGTCGGCGGCGGGTGTGCATGCAGGGTTCTCCAAAGGTAATGGTCGGGGTGCGCCAACCCTGGCAGCCCCCCAGCAACCCATCTTACCCAGCAAAATGCCCGCTTCGACTGGCATTGCATGCAAAATCATCCAAGGAGAAACCCGGTATATTCACCAAAGCTGCGCCGGATACACGCCTTGGGCCACCAGCGTATGCACCCGTTCCACGCACCGGGGCAGGTCTTGCGGGTAGGTCATGCCAAACCAGTCGCCATCGCCGGGCAAGATGCGGCAATCGGCCAGGTTCTGCTGTACCAGCTGGTTGACCACGGTCGGGATGTAGCACTCGGCGGTGGGGTGGCTCCCATGCTGGCGCAGGAAGTCGGCAAACCGGGCCTCCAGCAGTGGCAGCACGGCGGGCGTGAAGCCCCAGAAGTTCATGGATGCCAAAGCCTGGGGTGCCAGCGTCACCACGTTGCCTTCCAGATTGCGCCCCTGCAGCACGCCATGGGTGTCGAGAGAGATATGGGTATGCTCTTCCACCGCTTCCAGCCTATCGCCCTGCGCCAGGCAAATACCCCGGTTGACCCCGCCGTGCGGCGACAGGGTCTGCGCAACTGCATAACCCACCATGGCGCAGTGCGGCGGGCCGTCTGCAGCCAGGCCACCCAAAAATTGCGCCATCTGTACAAAGGCGTTGCGCCCATAAAAGTCGTCGGCATTGATGACGGCAAACGGGCCGTCCAGCACACTGCGCGCGGCTAGCAGCGCATGGGCCGTGCCCCAGGGTTTGCTGCGGCCCGGCGGCAGGCGGGCCATATCCTGGAAGGCGTAGTCCACGGCAATGTGCCGGGCAAAGGCGTGGCTGATGCGGTCCTTGAACTGCGCGACAAAGTCTTCCCGCAGTACAAACACCACCCGGCCGAATCCTGCCTGCAGGGCATCCCACACGGCGTAGTCCAGCACCACCTCGCCATGCGGCCCCAGGGGCTGCATCTGTTTCAAACTGCCGAACCGGCTACCCAAGCCAGCGGCCAATACGACAAGAGTGGGTTGCATGGTTGCTATTGAATATGTAGCTTGTCACGCTCAAGGAATAAGCGCTAGAGGCCTTTTTTATATATAAATTGCCTTATGCTAAAGGTATGCGCTGCACACCGCTAGCCGACAGGATGAGCCACTCGCCGCGCGCGGGCTGTGCGCTGGCATCCCAGTCGGTCATCACCCAGCGCTGCAGGCCGTGGCCTAGGTCGTGCCGGGCCGGGCGGTGCGTGTGGCCGTGGACCAGGGTGCGGGCCCGGGCGGCGTGCAGCCAGGCCACGGCAGCTTCTGCATCCACATCGGCATAGACCACGCCGCTGCGTTTGCGGCTCTCGCTCTGGCTGCGGATGCCACGGGCGATCTGCTGGCGCTCGGCCAGAGGCTTGGCCAGAAACTCTTGCTGCCACTGCGGGCTGCGCACCACGGCGCGGAATTGCAGGTAATCGACATCGTCCAGGCACAGCGCGTCGCCGTGGCTCAGCAGCCAGCGTTGCCCGCCAAATTGCAGCACGGTGGGGTCGCCGAGCAGGGCGACACCGCAGGCATCCAGGCAAGCGCGGCCCACCAGGAAGTCGCGGTTGCCGTGCATGAAGAACACCGGGCGCTGGCGGGCCGTGTCACGCAGCACCTGCACGCAGGCGGCATCGAAGCCGCCAGGGTCGGCATCCAGCGCATCGTCGCCCACCCAGACTTCAAACAGGTCGCCCAGGATAAAGATGGCATCTGCCGTGCTGTTCGCCATGCTGCGCTGCCACGCATCGAAGGTGGCGCGCTCGCCGGCCTGCAAATGCAGGTCCGAAATGCAAGCGACCGTGCGCCAGTGGGAGGGAGCGATCAGCTCCGCCACCGGGGGCACGGTCGGGGTCAAGGGAAAAGTCCGGCTTAGACAGCGACGGCTTTTTCGATGATCACGTCTTCCAGTGGCACGTCGCCGTGGCCGCCCTTATTACCGGTCTTGACGGCCTTGATGCCATCGACCACTTCGGTGCCCGACACGACTTTGCCGAACACGGCATAGCCCCAGCCGGAGGACGAGATGGCGGTGTGGTTCAGGAAGCCGTTGTTGGCCACGTTGATGAAGAACTGGGCCGTGGCCGAGTGCGGGTCGTTGGTGCGGGCCATGGCGACGGTGTAGTTGTCGTTTTTCAGGCCGTTGTTGGCTTCGTTGTCGATGGGCTTGTCGGTGCCCTTTTGCTTCATGCCGGGCTCGAAACCGCCGCCCTGGACCATGAAGCCGGGGATCACGCGGTGGAACACGGTGTTGTCATAGTGGCCCTTGGCCACATAGGCCAGGAAGTTGGCGACCGACTTGGGGGCCTTTTCAGCGTCCAGTTCCAGGGTGATCACGCCGCGGTTGGCAATGTGGAGTTCGACTTTGGGGTTGCTCATGGCTGGTTTCCTTTTTTATTTAACGAGGGTGACGGATTTGATGGTGATCGTGGTGGTGGGGACATCGCCCCGCCCGGTGGGCACGACGCGGATTTTGTCCACCACGTCCATGCCGCTGACGAGCTTGCCGAACACGGTGTAGCCGTAGCCATCCGGGGAGGGCGCGTTCAGGTTGGGGTTGTCCATCACGTTGATGAAGAACTGCGCGGTGGCCGAATTCGGGTTGCTGGTGCGCGCCATGGCGATGGTGCCACGGTCGTTTTTCAGGCCGTTGTTGGCTTCCAAAGGCACGGGCGGGCGGGTGGCTTTTTCTTTCATGTCGGCGCTGAAGCCGCCGCCTTGCACCATGAAGCCGTCGATCACGCGGTGGAATATGGTGCCCTCGTAGTGCTTGTCTTTGGCGTACTGCACAAAGTTCTCGACCGTCTTGGGCGCTTTGGCGGGATACAGCTCGACCACGAAGTCGCCCAGCGAGGTGGTGAACTTGAGCTGCGGCGCATCGGCGGCAAAAGCGCTGTGCGATGCCCACAGGGCGCAGGCGAGCAGCAGGGCGCGTTTGGTGGTGGAAATGGTCATGGAAGAGGGTATTGAAAGGCAAAAAGGGCAGCCGTGATGCTGCCCTGTGAACGACCGGCGGGGCTTTACTTGGTCTTGGCCGGTGCAGCAGGGGTGGCGGGTGCCAGCACCGTCTTCAACAAAGCCACTTTTTGCGAGGCCTGGGGGTTGGTGGCGTTGAGCTGTAGCGATTTGCTGTACGACTGGCTGGCCAACTTGGCATACACATCGCCCAGGTTCTCATAGGCGGTGGCGTAGGCGGGGTTGATGCGCACGGCCATTTCCAGCGCGGTGCGGGCCTTGTCGAACTGGTTCTGGCTGGCGTAGAGCACGGCCAGGTTGTTGTAGGGTTCGGGCAGCTCGGGGAATTCCTGCGTCAGCGCGGTGAGCGTGGCAATGGCATCGCCCGATTGGCCTGCCGCAGACTGCACGGCAGACTTCAGAAAGCGCATCTGCGGATCTTTGGGCTTGAGCGTCAGGTACAGGTCGGCTTTGGCCTGGGCTTCTGCGAGCTTGCCGGTCTTCAGCAACTGGCTGACATCGCCATAGTCGTCTGCGCGGACTGTCGCCGAGGCGACAAGAACTGACGCGGCCAGCAAGCGCAAAACAACCGACAAACGCGACAGGGAATGTGACATAAAGCCTCGACAACAATGTGCAAACAGGGTGGATCCCATGCCCAAACGCAGGGCGATATACTGCCCAGGATTGTAGCCGAGGGGTCTGATGCCGCTTATCGCACCCCGGTTTCGCATCCGGCTACCGCTCCCCACCCACTGACACCCCCCGTTGAGCCCTTTTGCGTTCTGCGGCATTATTAGATTCCATGAGTTTGCGCATTTACAACACGCTGTCGCGTGCCACCGAAGAGTTTTCACCCATCGAGCCCGGCCATGTGCGCATGTATGTGTGCGGCATGACCATCTACGACCTGTGCCACATCGGCCACGCCCGCATGATGATGGCGTTTGACGTGGTGCAGCGCTGGCTCAAGGTCAGCGGCCTGCGCGTCACCTATGTGCGCAACATCACCGACATCGACGACAAGATCATCGCCCGCGCCGTGCAGCGCGGCATCACCATCCGCGCCCTGACCGACGAGATGACCCTGGCCATGCACCAGGATATCGGCCTGCTGGGCATCCAGCCGCCCACGGTCGAGCCCCGTGCCACCGAGTACGTGGCGCAGATGCTGAACCTGATCGGCACGCTGGAGCACAAAGGCCTGGCCTACCGCACACCCCAGGGCGATGTGAACTTTGCGGTGCGCAAATTCCCCGGCTACGGCCAGCTATCCGGCAAGTCGCTGGACGAGCTGCACGCCGGTGAGCGCGTGGCGGTGCTGGACGGCAAGGACGACCCGCTGGACTTTGTGCTGTGGAAGGCCGCCAAGCCCACCGAGCCCGCCGATGCCATCTGGCCCAGCGATTTCGGCCCCGGCCGCCCCGGCTGGCACATCGAGTGTTCGGCCATGTCCTGCCAGACCCTGGGCGAGAGCTTTGACATCCACGGTGGTGGTGCCGATTTGCAGTTTCCGCACCACGAGAACGAAATCGCCCAGAGCGAAGGCGCGTCCGGCAAGCGGCTGGCCAACTTCTGGGTGCACAACGGCTTTGTGCGGGTGGACAACGAAAAAATGTCCAAGAGCCTGGGCAACTTCTTCACCATCCGCGACGTGCTGCAGAAATTTGACGCGGAAACCCTGCGCTTCTTCTTGGTGCGCACCCACTACCGCAGCCCGCTGAACTACAGCGATGCGCATCTGATTGATGCCCGCACTGCCTTGAAACGCCTGTACACCGCTTTGGATTCGGTGGTTGCTGCACCGGTAGCCATTGACTGGACCCAGCCCTTCGCTGCCCGTTTCAAAGCCGCCATGGACGAAGACTTTGGCACGCCCGAAGCGCTGGCCGTGCTGTTTGACTTAGCTTCTGAAGTCAACCGCACGCAGTCGGCCGAACTCGCCGGACTGTTGCAGGCCCTGGGCGGCACGCTGGGGCTGCTGCAAGGTGACCCTAAAGCATTTCTGCAAGCCGGTGCCGGGCTCGACGACGGCGCCATCCTGGCCCTGATCGCCCAGCGCGCCGAGGCAAAAGCGGCCAAAAACTTCGCCGAGGCCGACCGCATCCGCCAGCTGCTGCTGGCCCAAGGCATCGTGTTGAAAGACGCGGCCAGCGGTACCACCTGGGAAGCGGCATGATGGAGAATGTAGATGTTTTAGGGCTCCTGTGCTGGCGGGGCGTGCAGTGATAGCTCTTAAAAAGATAGTAAGTGAATCGGCTGCCAACCCGGCAGTATTCACCCCCGCCTACTGGACCGAAGCGCGCAAGCACCTCATCAAAAAAGACCGGGTGATGAAGCGCCTGATCCCGCAGTTTGGCGACGTGTGCCTGGAAACCCGGGGCGATGCCTTCACTACCCTGGCGCGCAGCGTGGTGGGCCAGCAAATTTCGGTAAAAGCGGCGCAAACCGTGTGGGGCAAGTTCGTGAAGTTGCCCGAGCAGATGGCACCGCAAAACGTGCTCAAGCTCAAGGTGGACGACATGCGCGCCGCGGGCCTGAGTGCCCGCAAGGTCGAATACCTGGTGGACTTGGCCCTGCATTTCGATGCGGGCAAACTGCATGTGCAGGCCTGGGAAGAGATGGACGACGAGGCCATCATTGCCGAGCTGGTGGCGATCCGCGGCATTGGCCGCTGGACGGCCGAGATGTTTTTGATCTTCCACATGATGCGGCCCAACGTGCTGCCGCTGGACGACGTGGGCCTGATCAACGGCATCAGCCAGAACTACTTTTCCGGCGACCCGGTGAGCCGCAGCGAGGCCCGCGAAGTGGCCGCCGCCTGGGCCCCGTTTTGCAGCGTGGCAACTTGGTATATTTGGCGGTCTTTGGCACCGGTGCCCGCGCCGGATGCGAAACAATAAGGAGTAAAGCTTTGGCTAAAAGAACATTTCTCGACTTCGAGCAACCCATCTCGGACCTGGAAACCAAAATCGAAGAGCTGCGCTATGTGCAGACCGAATCGGCCGTCGATATCTCCGAAGAAATCGACCAGCTCAGCAAGAAAAGCCAGCAGCTCACCAAAGACATCTACAGCGTGCTCACGCCCTGGCAGATCACCAAGATTGCCCGCCATGCCGAGCGCCCCTACACGCTGGACTATGTAAATGAAATCTTCACCGATTTCGTCGAACTGCACGGCGACCGGCATTTTGCCGACGACCTGAGCATTGTTGGCGGCTTGGCCCGCTTCAACGGCACGGCCTGCATGGTGCTGGGCCACCAAAAGGGCCGCGACACCAAGGAACGCGGCCTGCGCAACTTCGGCATGACCAAGCCCGAGGGCTACCGCAAGGCCTTGCGCCTGATGAAAACCGCCGAGAAATTCGGCCTGCCGGTGTTCACCTTTGTGGATACGCCCGGTGCCTACCCCGGTATCGACGCGGAAGAGCGCGGCCAGTCCGAGGCCATTGGCCGCAACATCTTCGAGATGGCGCAACTGGAAGTGCCCATCATCACCACTATCATCGGCGAAGGCGGCTCCGGCGGCGCGCTGGCCATTTCGGTGGCCGACCAGGTGGTGATGCTGCAGTACTCGATCTACTCGGTGATCAGCCCCGAAGGCTGTGCCTCGATTCTGTGGAAAACCTCCGACAAGTCTTCCGAAGCCGCCGAAGCCCTGGGCATCACCGCCCACCGCCTCAAGGCCCTGGGCGTGATCGACAAGATCGTGAACGAGCCCGTGGGCGGCGCACACCGCGACCACAAGCAGATGGCCGCCTTCCTGAAGCGCGCCCTGAACGATGCCTACCGCCAGGTCAGCGACCTGAAGACCAAGGAACTGCTGGACCGCCGCTACGACCGTCTGCAGAGCTACGGCCGCTTCACCGACACCAAGGCCGAAAGCAAGTAACTCAGGCCGGTGTCCCCACCCCCAGCAGCTGGTGTAGCCGGGGGGAGGTGGTGGTGTACTGGAACGGTATTTTCTTGCCCGGAAACACCAGCGGTGCCGCCGCGTACGCCGCCAGCGTGGCTTCGTGGAAGCCGCACACAATGAGTTTTTGCTTGCCCGGGTAGGTGTTGATGTCGCCTACGGCAAAAATGCCGGGCACGCTGGTTTCAAACCGGGCTGTATCCACCTGCAACTGCTTGCGCTCCATCGCCAAACCCCAGTCTGCCACCGGCCCCAGCTTGGGCGACAGGCCCAGGAAGACACTCAGGGCATCGACCGGCAGCCGGTGCAGCGTTGCATCTACATCGCTGACTTCCAGATGGGCCAGGCGGCCTTGCACCGCGCCAAAGCCTGTGATCTGCCCCACCATGAAGCGCATACGCCCGGCCGCTACCAGCATTTGCATTTCGGCGATATCGGCCATGGGCGCTTGCAGTACGTCCCGGCGGTGCAGCAGGGTGACACTCCTGGCATCCAGGTCGGCCAATTGCAGGGCGCAATGCAAGGCGGCCTCGTCGCCACCATTCACCACCACATCCAGCCCGGCCACATCGGCAGGTGCCGCGTGGTAACGCAGTTGCCCACCTTCAAAGGCTTCGATGCCGTCCAGCTTCAAGCGCCGGGGCTGGAACGCGCCCACACCGGCGGCAATGATGACCACCGGCGCTAGAAACTGCGTGCCTTGGTCGGTGGCCACCAGAAATCGGCCATCGGCCTGCTTCTCTATCTGGTTGACCTGCTGGCCGAGGTGAAAAGGCGTTTGGAAGGGTTGGATTTGCTGGAGCAAGGCATCTGCCAGCGCCCGCCCGGAGGTGGAGGGCGTGCCGGGGATGTCGTAAATGGGTTTGTCGGGGTACAGCTCCATGCACTGGCCGCCCGCATGGGGCAGCGCGTCGATCACCTGCACGGGAACTTCCAGCAGACCGAGCTGGAACACTTGAAACAGGCCAACCGGGCCCGCGCCGATGACGACGGCCCCGGTCTCGTTCAATTAACGCTCCAGCAACTGGATCTTGGGCATCACATCTTTCCAGTCGTCGGCATCGGCCAGCGCGGGTTTGCGTTTGGTGATGCTCTTCCAGCCCTGGGCGCGGGCCAGTTCGACGTTGAGCTGGATGAAGGCCAGCTGGTCGGCGGGCATGTCTTCTTCGGCGTAGATGGCGTTGGCCGGGCACTCGGGGATGCAGACGGCGCAATCGATGCATTCATCGGGGTCGATGACCAGCATGTTCGGGCCTTCGCGGAAGCAGTCCACGGGGCACACGTCCACACAGTCGGTGTATTTGCACTTGATACAGGATTCAGAAACGACGTGGGTCATGGTATTTTTGAGCGGCGAAAAAGTAGCCGTTATTCTAGGGGTGGAATGCTTAGCGCACCAAAACGGCAGCTGAGGTTTTGTGCGAAGCAGTATCGACCAAAACCAAGGCACCCAGCGAACGCGACTGCGTGTAGGGCCGGGTGGCAATCGCTTCTTGCAGTGCCAGCTCGACGTGGCCGATGGCGTTGGGCGGCAACTCGGTGGCATCTTCCTCGGCCAGGGTGTTGATGTCCAGCTTGTGCACGATGCGCTTGACCTTGGCTTTCACCCAGCGGTGGCCGTGCAGCGCCCAGTAGACGCGGCCCGCGACCAGGGGTTCGTCGTCCATCCAGGCCACGGTGGCCGAGATCTCGCGGCTGGCTTCGAACTGGCCAGGGGCCAGGAGCCAGTCGCCACGCGATACATCGACCTCGCGGTCCAGCGTGATACCGGCGCTGTTGCCTGCCAGCACGCTTTTCGGGTTGCGGGCGTGGTCCAGCACCTGGGCCACGGTGGCGGTTTGGCCGCTGGGCAAGATGCGGATTTCCTGGCCCACTTCCACTGTGCCGGTGGCTACACGGCCCCAGAACACGCGGCGGCCCTGGCTGGTGTCGGCGCTGGCCGAGAACTTCTCCACCCACTGCACCGGGAAGGCGAAGGGCTGCTCCACTTCTGCGGGCGTGCTGGGCAATTGCTCCAGAATCTGTAGCAGGGTAGGGCCGGTGTAATTGCACCAGTCGGGGTTTTCGCTGTGACCGGCTTCGACTACGTTCCAGCCCTTGAGGGCTGAAATCGGCACGATGGCTTTGACGGGAATCTCGGCGGCAGCGGCAAAGCTGTTCAGTGCGGCGCTGATGTGGGCAAACGCCAGGCCGGAGTCTTCCACCGCGTCCAGCTTGTTGATGGCAAACACGATGCTGGGCACGCGCAGCAAATGGCACAGCAGCGAGTGGCGGCGGGTTTGCGGCAGCAGCTCCAGGGCTGCGTTTTTCCAATCGAGCTTGGTGGCATCGACCAGCACCACGGCGGCATCGGCGCTGCTGGCTGCCGTCACCATGTTGCGGGTGTACTGCTCGTGGCCGGGCGCGTCGCCGATGATGAATTTGCGGTCTTCGGTGTTGAAGTAGCGGTAGGCCACGTCGATGGTGATGCCTTGCTCGCGCTCGGCGGAGAGGCCGTCGGTCAGCAGGGCCAGGTCGGTTTCGCCCTGGCGTTGCACGCCCGCCAGGTGGTCTTGCAGCACGGCCTTGGTGTCCACCAGCAGGCGGCCAATCAGGGTGCTCTTGCCGTCATCGACCGAACCGCAGGTGATGAACTTCAAGGCGGAAAGGGCTCCCGTGCTCGTCGTACCTGCAGGAGTAGCTATGGAAGTAGTAGCATTCATTAGAAGTATCCGTCTTTCTTGCGCTTCTCCATCGAAGCCTCTGATGTCT
Source organism: Rhodoferax sp. LS1P39 (assembly GCF_056521425.1). Taxonomy (NCBI): domain Bacteria; kingdom Pseudomonadati; phylum Pseudomonadota; class Betaproteobacteria; order Burkholderiales; family Comamonadaceae; genus Rhodoferax; species Rhodoferax sp. LS1P39. Next base: position 286,385 of record NZ_JBWMAV010000004.1, read on the forward strand.
TGTCGTCCATGCGGGTTGCGCCGCGTTCGCTCACGTCGGCGGCCAGGGTTTCGATCACGATGTCGGCAGCGGTGGCGGCAAAGCTGTCCACCGGGCAGGTGCAGGTAATGTCGCCCACGGTGCGGAAACGCACGTCGCGCATCTCGGCGGTTTCGCCGCTCTTCAAGGGGGTGAGGTCGGTCACCGGCACCAGCAGGCCCTTGCGCTCCACCACTTCGCGTTTGTGCGTGTAGTAGAGCGAGGGCAGGGCGATTTTTTCGCGTTCGATGTATTGCCACACGTCCAGCTCGGTCCAGTTGCTGATGGGGAACACGCGGAAGTGTTCGCCGGGCTGCAGGCGGGTGTTGAACAGGGTCCATAGCTCGGGGCGCTGGGCCTTGGGCTGCCATTGACCGAAGCTGTCGCGGTGCGAAAAAATGCGTTCCTTGGCGCGGGCTTTTTCTTCGTCGCGGCGGGCACCGCCGATCAGCGCGTCAAAGCGGAATTCTTCGATGGCCTCCAGCAGCGTGACCGACTGGTGCACGTTGCGGCTTTCGCCGGGGTGGGACAGACGCACGGTGCCGCGCTTCATCGAGTCTTCGACGTTGCGCACGATCAGCTCGGCACCCAGCTCCTGGGCGCGGAAGTCGCGGAAGTCGGTGACCTCATGGAAGTTGTGGCCGGTGTCGATCATCAACAGCGGATAGGGGATGCCGCCGCTGCCGGTGGATACGTTCTTCGCGCCAAAGGCTTTTTCGGCGCATTTCAGCAGCACCAGCGAGTCTTTGCCGCCTGAAAACAGCAGGGTGGGGCGTTCAAACACAGCCGCCACTTCGCGCAGGATGAAGATGGTTTCTTCTTCCAGCGCGTCGAGGTGGGTGTTGCTCAGGTGGTGTTGGTTAGCTTGGGAGTTCATAGGGGGCAGGTTTCAGTGGGCAAGGTGCAAGCCGCACTCGCGGTTGTCGTCACCCTTGGTGGGGTCCACATAGTCGAAGTTGTTGGGCAGGCCGTGGGTTTCACAGTACTGGTAGAGCTCTTTGGACGACCAGTGCAGCAGCGGCGCGACCTTGATCAGGCCGTCGGGGTTGATGCTCACCGGGTCCATCTGGGCGCGCACGGCGGTGTCGGTGGCGCGCAGGGCGGTGAACCAGACCTTGGGTGCCGTCTCGCGCAGGGCGCGGGCAAAAGGCTCCAGCTTCACTTCTTCGGTGAAGGCCGCGTGGCGCGGGTCGTCCAGCGCGGGTGTGGGGCCGTCCACGGCCTCGCGGTGCGCCCGCGAGCGGCGCGGCAGGTAGACCTGCAGGTTGAGCTTGAGCCGCTGGGTCACTTCATCGACAAAGCGGTAGGTGGCCTCGGTGTTGTAGCCGTTGTCCATCCACACCACGGGAACATCGGGGTTCACGCGGGTGACCATGTGCAGGATGACCGCCTCGAAGGGGCGGAAGTTGGTGGTGACGATGGCGGGCTGGCCCAAGGCCAGGGCCCATTCCACCAGTGCAGGTGCGTCGCGGCCGAGATCCGTATTGATTTGTGCAAGGTTGAGGGTGCTCATGGTGTCTTGCTCCAATCAGTACGAGTCTTGGCGCGCCAGCTCAGCGCCATAGGCCGCGGAGTGGTCGGTTTCGGCAAAGTGCGGCTCTACGTGGACGGCATCGCCCTGGTAGAAACCTTCAAAGCGGTCAAATTGGCGCTGGGCGGCGCTGGCATCCACGCCTTCGCGCAGCACGGCCACGGTGAAACCACTGCGCTGCATTTGCACCAGCTGGTCGATCAGCACGTCGCCGGTGGCGCGGATTTCGCCGGTGTAGCCCAGGCGGCGGCGCAGCAAAAAGGCCTGGCTGTAGGCGCGACCATCGGTGAACTTGGGGAAGTGCAGGTCGATGCGGGTGATGCCCGCCAAATCCAGCGTGCGCGGGTCTGCATCGTTGGCCAGGGATACTTGGTCTTTTTGGCCCTCAGCGCTGATGGTATGGGCGGTAGCAGCTATTATTTTCATAGTGATGGCTTTCAGGCTTCTGCCGCAGCGCGGGGGGCGCGGGCGGTGCTGGTGCGGGCGGCGTTGGCGGCCAGTTTGAACGGGTCCTGGCCGACGCGGCGCAAGGTGTCGATGAAGGCCTCTCCGCTGGTGCGGGTGGCGCGGTAGGTGTCCAGCACGGCTTCGATGACTTCGGGCACCTCGGCGGCGCTGAAGGATGGGCCGACGACCTTGCCGATGGCGGGGGCACCGCTGAGGTTGGAGCCGTCCGAGCCCGCCAGCGTCACCTGATACCACTCTTGCCCGTCCTTGTCCACGCCCAGAATGCCGATGTGGGCACTGTGGTGGTGGCCGCAGGAGTTGATGCAGCCACTCATGTGCACGTCGATTTCGCCCAGGTCGTGCAGCTCGTCCATGTCCTGGTAGCGCTGGCTGATGGCCTCGGAAATCGGCAGCGAGCGGGCGTTGGCCAGCGCGCAAAAATCGCCGCCGGGGCAGACGATCATGTCGGTCAGCAGGCGGATGTTGGCGCGGGCCAAGCCAGCGGCCTTGGCCTCTGCGTACAGCGCGGGCAGCTCGTCGGCGCGCACCCAGGGCAGCACCAGGTTCTGGTCGTGGGTGACGCGGGTTTCACCGGCGCTGTAGCGGTCGGCCAGGTCGGCCGACAGGTCTAGCTGGTCGCCGGTGGCGTCGCCGGGCGAGTAGCCCAGGCGCTTGAACGACAGCGTCACCGAGCGCAGCAGCGGGTTTTGGTGCGCGGCCACGTTTTGTTTCAACCAGCGGGTGTAGTCCTTGTCGTCCACCGGGGCGGCGACCGGGTTGGCCAAGGCGGGCAGGGTGCCGACGCGGCTGGCCGGGGGCACAAAGCAGGCGGTCACGCGGTCTAGTTCCGACTGGGCGATGGTGTGCGGCGCGCCGTCCACGGTCAGGATCTGCTGGAACTCGGCTTCCACCTCGTCGATATAGCGCTGGCCCTCGGCCTTGACCAAAATCTTGATGCGCGCCTTGTAGATATTGTCGCGGCGGCCCCAGCGGTTGTACACGCGGACCACGGCTTCCAGGTAGTTGAGGATCTGGTTCCACGGTAAAAAGCTGCGGATCACCGTGCCCAGCACCGGGGTACGGCCCATGCCGCCGCCGACCATCACGCGCAGGCCCACTTCACCGGCTTCGTTCTTCAAAACATGCAGGCCCACGTCGTGCCAGGCGGTGGCAGCGCGGTCGTCGGTAGCTCCGACGATGGCGATCTTGAACTTGCGTGGCAAAAACGCGAACTCGGGGTGCAGCGTGCTCCACTGGCGGATGATTTCGGCCAGCGGGCGGGGGTCGGCGATTTCATCCTCGGCAATCCCGGCGCGCTCGTCGCTGGTAGTGTTGCGGATGCAGTTGCCGCTGGTCTGGATGCCGTGCAGGTGCACGCTGGCCAGCAGGTCCATCACGTCGGCACTCTTGTCCAGCGGAATCCAGTTGAACTGGACGTTCTGGCGGGTGGTGAAGTGGGCGCAGGCGCTGGGCAGGCTGTGCAGGTCGCTCAGGCCGGGGTTGGCCTTGCTGAGGTCGTGCGCGTCTTTTTTGTCATAGTCGCGGGCGATGGTGGCCAGCACGCGCAGCTGGGCGCTGGACAGCTCGCCGTAGGGCACGGCCACGCGCAGCATGGGCGCAAAACGCTGTACGTACCAGCCGTTTTGCAGGCGAAGCGGGCGGAATTCGTCTTCGGCCAGGGTGCCGCCTTGCCAGCGTTCCAGCTGGTCGCGGAATTGGGCGGCGCGCAGTTTGACGAACTGTTTGTCGAATTCAGTGTATTGGTACATTTTTTTACGGTCGTGGGGCAGGGCAACCTGCGATTTTAAAGTGCGAGTAACTTGGTGCCTGCATAAGCTAGCAGCAGGGACAGCAGGCCGCGGATCACGCGGTCCGAGGTTTTGAGCATCAGGTGCGAACCCAGCCAGATACCGGGCAGCGAGCCCACCAGCAGCTTGGCCAGCAGCGGCCAATCGACCGAGCCCAGCCCGGCGTGGCCCAGGCCCGCCACCAGGGTCAGGGGCACGGCGTAGGCGATGTCGGCGGCCACAATGCGCTGCAGCGGCAGCAGCGGGTACAGCAGCATCAGCACCGTGACACCGATGGCGCCTGCACCTACCGAGGTGAGCGTGACCAGCGTGCCGATGAAAGCGCCAAACAGCAGCGGCAGGCTCCAGTGGCGCGGGCGCTCGGCTGCGGCCATGTTCTCCGCGCTGATGTTGCGAGGAGTTGATTTGCCACGGATGCTTTTGTACAGAGTGGCAGCGGCGGTGAGCAGCAAGGCCACGCCCAGGGTGGTGGTCATGGCTTTTTGCACCTGGGCGTTGGCAGGGCCCAGGGTGTGCAAGACCCACAGGGTGAGTAGCGAAGCCGGGATGCTGCCTGCACACAGTGTGCCAACGATACGCCAGTTGACCATGCGCGAGCGGGCCATCTTGATCGTGCCGCCCATCTTGGTGAAGCAGGCGAACAGCAGATCGGTGCCGATGGCCAGGTAGGGCTTCATGCCGAAAAAGAAGATCAGGATGGGGGTCATGAGCGAGCCGCCGCCCACACCGGTCAATCCCACCACGAAGCCGACAAAAAAACCGGCAAAAACAAACGCTAAATCTTGCATAGGGCGCGACTATAAAAGCCCGCCACCCTATTCCAAACTACTTTATTGTTCTACCAATATGCCGTTTAGCATATTTGGAAATAACGAAACTGGCTGTTCAGCCTGGGGATTGGGCATACGCCGCGTTGAGTTGTGCGTCGATGGTGTGCCACAAAGGCCGCACCATCAGGCGCAAGCCCCGGTACACCTCGTCCACCCGCAGCATCGAGGGCACACGCTGGCCGCGGTGCTCTACCGGGCCACCGATGGGGATGATGTTGACCCCAAGTTTGCCAAAGTGCTCGGCCAAGCGGGGTTCGGTAAGGGTGAACAGGGTCTCAATGCCGTGGCGCTTGGCCATCAAGACGGCACCGATGTACAGGCTGACGGGCAGGTAGGGAAAACGGGGCTGCTTCTGGTCGCCGAAATCCTGGTCGGAAATGGTGGCTTCGGTTTGCTGTTCGCCCTTGCGTCGGCGGAACTCCGACATCACCGCCAGCCGGGACACCTCGGCGATGCGGCCACGCGGTTGCAGGGCGGGGTCGATGATGCTGCGGTCCAGCGTGTTTTTGCAGGTTAGCTCAAACGGCAGCGGCGCAGCGGGGTAGGCGGGGTCGGTGAGTACCAACCGGGCGCAGCCCGCCAGACGCGTGCCATCGGCGCTGCGCACCAGGCAGTGCTGGGAGCGGTAGTCATATTTGTCGGTTTCGCGCTGGTCTTCGCGCACGGACTCGAAGCCAAGTTCGCGGGCATAGACATCGTGGCGGATAAAAAACACATCGTTGACGCGGTCGGGCTCCAACGCAGGCGCAATTTCAAAATACTGCTTGTAGCCATCGCCCAGGTTGGGGCGGGGGGTGTCTGACATACGGGCCTTGCGGGATGTGGAAAAGGGTTAAGTTACAACCGTACACACTTTACGCAGGCTTTACAGGGGTTTTGCAAAAATATTTTTGACGATTTGCCGCACGAAGTCACATTCATGCTTCCGAAAGTTGCAACGACCAGGGTGTTTTTTGCCAAGCCTGGGCTTCTTCGCGCAGCAGGTGGGCCGACTGGGGGAAGGCCTGCGCCCAGCCGGGGCGGGTGGACAGCACAAACTGGCTGGCCAGCGCGGGGTCCACGCGCAGTTCCAGGCCGGTGGTGTCGGGGTCGCGGCGGGCATGGCACAGCATGGTGGCCATCCGCAAGCACAGCAACTGCTGCATGAAGGCCGCGTCGCCAAAATCCAGCTCCAGCTTGCGCAACTTGCCGCGATGGCCCAGCACCAGTTGGCTCAGGCGGTGCAGTTCCAGCAGGGCAAAGCCCGGCGCGTCTGCGTTCTCCAGAATGTAGGCACCGTGTTTGTGATGGTCCTGGTGCGAGATTTGGCAGCCAATTTCATGCAATTGACCGGCCCAGTTGAGCTTGCGCTGCTGGCGGACGACTTCGCTGGCGGCCACACCCGTACCGGTTTGCAACTGGCCGTACAAGGTGCAAGCGAGCTTGGCCACACGCTGGGCTTGCTGGATGTCCACGCCGAAGCGGCTGGCCATGCGCTGCACCGAGACGGCCCGCAGGTCGGTTTCCTCCTGGCCGCGCGCCACCAGGTCGTACAACACACCGTGGCGCAAAGCACCGTCGGCGGCGTGCATCTCGTCGATGCCCAGCAGGTCAAACACGGCGCGCAGCACGCTGATGCCGCCGCCAATCACCAGTTTGCGGTCATCTTTCATGCCTTCGATGCGCAATTTTTCGACGCTTTGGGCTTTCAGCAGGCGGTCGCTGATCCAGTCCAGGCCTTCGCGGGTGATGAGGTTCAGCGGCCAGCCTGCGGCATGCAGGATGTCGCCGACCGCGCCCACGGTGCCGGATGACCCATAGGCCACGTCCCAGGTGTCGCGGCGGTAGGCGTTCAGGGCTTCGTCGAGTACCGCTTTGGCGGCAATTTCGGCAATCCGGAAGGCATCGCGGGTGAATTGGCCGTTGGGAAAGTATTTCATCGACCAGGCCACGCTACCCACCCGGAAAGACTCCATCACCGTGGCCTCAACGCCTTGGCCCAGGATCATTTCGGTGGAGCGTCCGCCAATATCCACCACCAACCGCCTCTCGTCCGACTGCGGTAGCAGCCGGGCCACGCCCTGGTAGATCAAGCGGGCTTCTTCGCGGCCCGGAATCACGTCAATGGGAAAGCCCAGCACCTCGTGCGCCTTGGCCAAAAAAACGTCGCGGTTGCGGGCTTCGCGCAGGGTTTGGGTAGCGACTGCCCGCACCTGGTGGCGCTCGAAGCCCGCCAGGCGTTCGCCAAAGCGGGCCAGGCAATCCCAGCCGCGCTGCATGGCCTCCTGGCTGAGGTTGCGGTTCTCGTCCAGGCCATTGCCCTGGCGGACGGTTTCTTTCAGGTATTCGGTGCGGTGGATTTGCCCGTGGTCCAGGCGGCCGATTTCCAGGCGAAAGCTGTTGGAGCCCAGGTCCAGGGCGGCGATGAGAGTTCCGTTTTGCATGGCGTAGCCGCTTTTTTGAGTGGGCGCAGCATAGCACCCATAACGCGTGCAAGATGCGGGCACATTTGTCACATTCCTGTCACACAAGCTTCTTAAAGTCGATGAGTCGCCATGGTTTACCCGTACGGTAAACCATGGCATCGGTTCGATAGGTTTCAACTCACCCAAAGGGTCTTCTGATGCAAGTTCGTTTCAAAATCGCCATGGCCAGCCTGGCTGGTTCGGCTGCCTTGTCTTTTGCCGGTTTCGCCAGCGCCCAAGAGATTACCGGTGCCGGTGCCACCTTCCCTGCACCCGTGTATTCCAAATGGGCTGCCGAGTACAACAAGGCCACCGGTGTCAAGATCAACTACCAATCTGTTGGCTCCGGCGCAGGTATCAAACAGATCGACTCCAAGACGGTGGATTTCGGTGCCTCCGACATGCCCCAGACCGACGACGTGCTGAAGGCCAAGGGCCAGATGCAGTTTCCCGCTGTCATCGGCGGCACGGTGCCGGTGGTCAACATCAAGGGCATTGCTCCCGGTCAGCTGAAGCTGAACGGCCAGGTGCTGGGCGATATTTTCCTGGGCAAGATCACCAAGTGGAACGACGCTGCGCTGGTGGCGCTGAATCCTGGCGTGCCGTTGCCAGATGCCGCCATTTCGCCAGTGCGCCGTGCCGATGGTTCGGGCACCACTTTCAACTTCACCAATTACCTGAGCCGTGTCCACCCCGAGTGGAAAGAAAAAGTGGGCGAGGGCACAGCCGTGAACTGGCCAGTCGGCGCAGGTGGCAAGGGCAATGAAGGTGTGGCTGCATTTGTGAACCGCCTGCCTAATTCCATCGGCTACGTCGAGTACGCGTATGTCAAGCAAAACAAGATGACCTACGCCTTGTTGAAGAACCGTGATGGCGTGTTTGTGGCCCCTAGCGATACCGCATTTGCCGCTGCCGCAGCGGGTGCTGACTGGAGCAAGTCGTTCTACCAACTGATCACCGACCAGCCGGGTAAAGAAGCTTGGCCTATCTCTACCGCCACCTTCATCTTGATGCACACCAAGCAGGACAAGCCTGCCAACGCCACCGAAGTCTTCAAGTTCTTCAACTGGGCCTACAAAAATGGTACCAAGATTGCTGACGATCTGGACTACGTGCCCCTGCCTCCTCCTGTAGTGGCTTCGATCGAAAAGGCCTGGGGCCAGGTGACGGATGCTGCTGGCAAGCCCGTCGCTATCAAGTAAGCACCGATACACGCAATACCCAGGACAAAGGAGCAAAACGTGTCATCTACACTTCCGGCGACCGAGCACCTATTAAATCCATCTGGTAAGTCTTCCGGACACGCGATGACCACTCCTCCCCGCCCCAAAGCGGCCCGTTCCGGGCCGGTTTTCGACCGAATCTTTGGCTGGTTGGCCAAGGGTTCGGCCATCTTCACCCTGGTGATGCTGATCGCTATTTTGGTATCGCTCACCATCAGTGCCTGGCCTGCGATTGACAAGTTCGGTCTGGGTTTTCTGACCAATACCACCTGGGATCCGGTCAAGGAAGACTTTGGCGGGCTGGTGATGATTTACGGCACGGTGATGACCTCGATCATCGCCCTGCTGATTGCCGTGCCGGTCAGCTTCGGCATTGCGCTGTTTCTGACCGAGCTGTCGCCGGCCTGGCTCAAGCGCCCGCTGGGAACGGCCATTGAACTGTTGGCTGCCGTGCCGTCCATCGTTTACGGGATGTGGGGCTTGCTGGTGTTCAGCCCGGTGCTGTCCACCTATGTGCAACAACCTTTGCAAGCCGCCTTCGGTGACGTGCCTTACCTGGGGGCCTTGTTTTCCGGGGCACCTGTAGGCATCGGCATTTTGTCGGCCGGCATCATTTTGGCCATCATGATCATCCCGTTCATTGCGGCGGTGATGCGCGATGTGTTTGAGGTCACCCCCACACTACTCAAAGAGTCGGCCTACGGCCTGGGTGCTACCACCTGGGAAGTGGTTTCCAAGGTGGTGTTGCCCTACACCAAAGCGGGTGTGGTGGGCGGCATCATGCTGGGCTTGGGCCGGGCGATTGGTGAAACCATGGCGGTGACCTTTGTGATTGGTAACTTCAACCAACTGGATTCGCTCAGCCTGTTTCAGGCGGCCAACAGCATTACCTCGGCCCTGGCCAACGAGTTTGCCGAGGCGGGCGAGGGCCTGCACCAAGGCGCTCTGATGTACCTCGGCCTGGTGCTGTTTTTCATCACTTTTGTCATTCTTTCCCTGTCCAAACTTCTGTTGTCGCAGCTGCGGAAAAATGAAGGAACCAAATCATGACCACGGGCGAAATGTTGCTCAAAGCCGCTGCGCTGGAACACACCCGCAGCGTTAAGTATGCCAAGCGCAAGCGCGTCAACCAGATCGCTCTGGTGCTGGCCCTGGGAGCCATGGCTTTCGGACTGTTTTGGCTGTTCTGGATTCTGTTTGAAACCGTGCGCTTGGGGATTGAGGGCCTGACGCTTGCCACTCTCACGCAGATGACACCGCCACCCAATGACGAGGGTGGATTGGCCAACGCCATGTACGGTTCGTTCCTGATCGTGACGCTGGCGACCTGCGTGGGTGCACCCATCGGCATCATGGCCGGTATCTATCTGGCCGAATACGACACCAAGAGTTGGCTGGCAGCGACCACCCGGTTTGTAAACGACATCCTGTTGTCGGCACCCTCCATCGTGATCGGCTTGTTTGTCTACGCCGTGGTGGTGTCGCGCTTCAAGTCGTTCTCTGGCTGGGCTGGCGTGGTGGCTTTGGCACTGATCGTGATTCCGGTGGTCATTCGCACCACCGAAAACATGTTGCAACTGATACCACCCGGCCTGCGGGAAGCGGCCTACGCCTTGGGCGCGCCCAAGTGGAAGGTGATTCTGAGTATTACCCTGAAAGCCGCCCGGGCGGGTGTGATTACGGGTGTGATGCTGGCTGTGGCCCGTATTGCCGGGGAAACCGCACCGCTGCTGTTCACCGCTCTGAGCAACCAGTTCTGGACGTCCAGCCTGAGCCAGCCGATGGCCACCTTGCCGGTCACGATCTTCAAATTTGCGATGAGTCCGTATGAAAACTGGCAGAAGCTGGCCTGGGCCGGGGTCTTTTTGATCACCATGGCTGTGCTGGGCTTGAATATTTTGGCCCGCCTGTGGGCTGGCTCCAACAAGAACTAACCTGAATTTTTACCATGCAAACCACTGTTGCAAGCCCCTCGAAAATCTCGGTCAAAGACCTGAATTTCTACTACGGCAAGTTCCATGCGCTCAAGGGTATCAACCTGGAAATCCCCGAAAAGAAGGTCACCGCCTTCATCGGCCCCTCGGGCTGCGGTAAATCCACGCTGCTGCGCATCTTCAACCGCATGTTCGAGCTCTACCCCGAGCAGCGCGCCGAAGGCCAGATCTTGCTGGACGGCGAGAACCTGCTGACCAGCAAAAAAGACGTGGCCCTGCTGCGCGCCAAGGTCGGCATGGTGTTCCAGAAGCCCACGCCGTTCCCCATGTCGATCTACGACAACATCACCTTTGGCGTGAAGCTGTTTGAAGACCTGAACACCACCGACATGGAAGAGCGCGTCGAATGGGCCCTGCGCAAGGCCGCCCTGTGGACCGAAGTGAAGGACAAGCTCAACCAGAGCGGCTCCAGCCTGTCCGGTGGCCAGCAGCAACGCCTGTGCATTGCCCGCGGCATCGCCATCAAGCCCGAGGTGCTGCTGCTCGACGAGCCCTGCTCGGCGCTCGACCCGATCTCCACCTCCAAGGTGGAAGAGCTGATCACCGAGCTGAAAAACGACTACACCGTGCTCATCGTCACCCACAACATGCAGCAAGCCGCGCGATGCAGCGACTACACCGCCTACATGTACCTGGGCGACCTGATGGAGTTTGGTGCCACCGAAGACATCTTCTTCAAGCCCAAGCGCAAGGAAACCGAAGACTACATCACCGGACGATTTGGCTAACCCCCAGGCTACACACTTCGTGTTTCCGCCAACCCCCTTGCAGGGGGCAACAGCAGCAGCCTGGCGGAGCCAGTTCTGCGCTGTTCTGGAACCTTACCTCTTGGCATCGTTCTGCCCTTATTGAATTGGAGACTTTCATGCCCGATAAACATCTTTCCAGCCAGTTCGACAGCGAACTCAATGGCGTTTCCAGCCGCGTGATGGAGCTCGGCGGTCTGGTGGAATCGCAGATTCGCCAGGCGATCTACGCGCTGTCGCAGTTCAGCGTCGAAGTGGCCGACCAGGTCGCAGAAACCGAAATCCGTGTGAATGGCATGGAAATCGAGATCGACCGCGAACTCTCCAGCATCATCGCCCGCCGCCAGCCCACGGCGCGTGACCTGCGCCTGCTGATCGCCATCTCCAAAACCACCGCCAACCTGGAGCGCGTGGGAGACGAAGCCAACAAAATCGCCCGCATGGCCAAGTCGATTGCAAAAAGCGGCTCGCCCCGTTCCTTGCCCACGCTGGACCTGCGGGTCTCGGCCGACATGGCTTCCGGCTTGCTGCGCAAGGCGCTGGATGCGTTTGCCCGGCTGGACACGGCTGCCGCGCTGGACATTCTGAAAGAAGACGACCTGATCGACCAGGAGTTCGACGGCTTTGTGCGCAAGCTCATCACCTACATGATGGAAGACCCGCGCACCATCACCGCCAGCCTGGACCTGCTGTTCATCGCCAAAGCCATCGAGCGCATTGGTGACCACGCCAAGAACATCGCCGAGTTCATCATCTACATCGTGAAGGGCGAAGACGTGCGCCACGCCACCGTCGCCCAGGTGGAGTCGGCACTGCAATGAAAACCATGCCCCGGGTCTTGATCGTTGAAGACGAGCCCGCGATTGCCGAGCTGATCGCGGTCAACCTGCGCCACAGCGGCTTCCAGCCGACCTGGGCGATGGACAGCGTCACGGCGCAGTGCGAACTCGACGCCATGCTGCCCGACGTGATTTTGCTGGACTGGATGCTGCCCGGCGAAAGCGGCTTGTCGCTGGCCAAAAAGTGGCGTGCCAACCCGCGTACCAAGGGCGTGCCCATCATCCTGCTGACTGCCCGCAGCGACGAAAACGACCGCGTGGCCGGCCTGGATGCCGGTGCCGACGACTACATCTCCAAGCCGTTTTCCACCAAGGAAATGCTGGCCCGCATCCGCGCCGTGCTGCGCCGCCGCGCGCCCGAGCAAGAGAGTGGCACCCTGCGCATCGGTGCCCTGGCGCTGGATGCCGCCACCTACCGCGTCACCTTCCAGGAGCAGGCGGTGAAGATCGGCCCCACCGAATTCAAGCTGCTGCAGTACCTGATGAAGAACGCCGAGCGCGTGCATTCGCGTTCGCAGTTGCTCGACCGCGTCTGGGGCGACCACGTGTTTATCGAAGAGCGCACGGTGGACGTGCATGTCAAGCGCCTGCGTGAGTCGCTGGGCGCAGGCGGCGCCATGGTGGAGACAGTGCGCGGCGCGGGCTACCGCATCACGGCCCAGCCAGTGGCGGCCACGCCCCCCATCTCCAATGCAGCCACTGCAGCCTCTGCAGCCTCTGCAGTTTGATCCCCAGGGTGGTTGAACCACCACCCGCATTCCCTCTTTTCACCCTATGTGGTTTCGATTTTTAAGCTTTTTAGGCCTCCAGCTGGGCGCGGGCCTGCTGGGCTGGGAATGGGCTGCCTACCCGGGCGCGTTGGCCGGTGTGGTGCTGGCGGGCATATTCTGGATGCTGCTGGATGCCGTGCGGGGCTTGCGCGTGATGCGCTGGCTGCGCACCGGTGAGGCCTCGCAGGCCCCGCACATGCAGGGCTGGTGGGGTGAACTCACCGACCGCACCCGCCGCTGGCTGCGCCAGACGCAGCAGAAGATGCTGGATGCCGAAACCCGGCTGCAGGAGTTTCTGGCCGCCATCCAGGCCTCGCCCAATGGCGTGGTGCTGCTGGATGCCCAGGGGCGCATCGAGTGGTGCAACCACATCGCGGCCGAACATTTTGGGTTTGATGCCCAGCGAGACCTGCAGCAACTGATTGGCAATCTGGTGCGCGACCCGGCCTTTGCCGCTTATTACGCCGATCCAGATCCATCGCGTGGTACTTTCATGCTCGGACGCGGTGGCTCTGCCAGCCGACCGGTGCGCCTGTCGGTGCACCTGCACCCGTATGGCGATGGCCGTCGGCTGCTGCTGTCGCGTGACGTGACGGCACTGGAGCAGGCCGAAGCCATGCGCCGCGACTTTGTAGCCAATGTCTCGCACGAAATCCGCACGCCGCTTACCGTGATGTCGGGCTTTGTAGAAACCATGCAAAGCCTGCCGCTGGACGAAGGCCAGCGCGAGCGCTACCTGGGCTTCATGGCCCAGCAGGCCCAGCGCATGCAAACACTGGTGAGCGACTTGCTCACCCTGTCCAGCATTGAAGGCAGCCCGGCCCCCAGCAGCAGCGAATGGATTGTGCTGCGCGATCTGCTGGCCCAGTGCGCCCGTGAGGCCGAGGCTTTGTCGGGCATGGTCACCGCTGGCAACACCAAGGTCCACGCCCTGCGGTTTGGCCCCATGCCCGAAGGCTCCATTGCCGGGGCATCGAGTGAATTGCTCAGCGCCTTGTCGAATCTGGTCAGCAACGCCGTGCGCTACACGCCCGCCGGTGGCCGCATCGACGTGCGCTGGCAGCCCTTGCCCGATGGCCGGGCCGAGTTCTCGGTGAAAGACACCGGGCCGGGCATCGCGGCCGAGCATTTGCCCCGTCTGACCGAGCGCTTCTACCGCGTGGACCCCAGCCGTTCGCGCGAAACCGGCGGCACCGGTCTGGGCCTGGCCATCGTCAAGCACGTGGTGCAGCGCCACGGTGCCGAGTTGCGCATCGACAGCACCCAGGGCCAGGGTTCGCGCTTTGCCATCATCTTTCCTGTCAGCCGCTTGCGTGGCACCGTGCTGCAGGTGGCCAATATTCCCGAACGCAATACTATCTAATTCATAGCTGCTTGTGCTTATGGAATAAGCGCAAGCGGCCTAAAAGGCTTGTAAGTTACTGCGGAATGCGTTGGTAGAGCTGGATGGCTTCGCCATTGTCTGCACGCCGCCGCACGCCCAGCTTGAGGGCCCAGGTGCTCTTGTCCACCGCTTGCCGCAGTGGGCGCGCCTTGGCCGTGTCGACCAGCAACCAAGGGCACTGCACGGCCCCCCGGGCGGGTCTGAGCACCAGCTGGCCGTGGAACTGGAATGCCGCAATCTGGCCCCGGCTCAGGTTGTCGAATTCGACGCAGCTGGGCAGGGCGCGGCCCGGGGTTTGCGCACGGATAGCGCGGTCCACATTGCGCACCAACGGCTGGTAGCTGCGGCCAAAGTCAGCGGCAGACAGGCCCAGCGTCATCAGCAGCAGCCAGCACAGGGCCGTGCCACCGGCGGGCAACACCAGGCTCTTCCAGATGGCCGAGCGGTGGCGGCCTGCCCGCCACTTCACCAGCCACACCCAGACCAGCGATGCGCCCACGGCCACGGTGAACGGCAGCCATTCGAAACTGGGCATGAAGCCGGGTAGCAGGCGGGCCAGATTGGCCGCCGGTTGCCGGGGTACACCGGTTTGCGCCGCCACCCAGACCACCCAGATCATCAGCGCAAAGATGGTGAAAAACAGCAGCGTGAACCAGTCCACCAGTGCGCTGACGGGGCGGCTCAGGGTGGGCAGGGCAAAGGCTGCCAGCGTGGCCATGGCGGGCAGGGCCAGCATCAGCGAGCGGTCGGCGGCATCGGTGGTCAAGGTGGCACCCAGGGCCACACCCACAAACCACAGCGGCAGGGCCAGGTGGCGGCCAAAGTTGCCGCTGGTCAGCTGCCGCCGCCAGCGCCACAGTGTCCATACCGCCAGCGGCCATACCGGCCAGGTAAACCACAGCAGCAGCCGGGCCAGGTTGCGCAGGCTGGTCCAGTCGGTTTCGGGCAGGTCGATGCGCCAGCGCCACTGGTCCAGAGCCCAGGCCAGCGCCGCCACCCCCACGGTGACCAGTAGCACCGCCAGACTCCAGCGCAGGCTGCGCGGCGCATCGCAGATTTCACCGGGCTCCTGGGCATGGCGGTCCAGAAAGCACACCAGTGCGCCGCCCAGGCCCAGCAGCACTGCGGTGGTGGGGGCACCCGACAAAGCCAACCCGGCCAAGCCCAGCACCACGCCGATGGCCGGTAGCCAGGTGCGGTAAGGCATGGCCGCCAGTGCGAAAAACGCCAGGGCAGTAAACGCCAGTTGCGCCAGTGCGGGCGTGGTTTCGTGTGACAGCTGTGCCATTCCCAGGCAGGCAATCATGGCCAGCAGGCCGCCATCGGCCATGGCCCGGGCGTAGTCGGCCGGTTTGGCCTCGCCACCAAAGGCAAAGGCTACCGGCTGGGCGCGCGGGCTGCGGGCCAGGTAGTACACCGCATACCAGGTGCAGGCCAGTGCCATGGCCAGCAGCAGCATGAAGGGGATGCGGGCCACCAAGTCGGCAGGCCAGCTCTGGGGAGCGAGTTGGATGGCCCAGGCTCCCAGCCAATAGGGCACCAAAGCTTCAATGTCCGGTGGCAAGCCCTGCAGGGTCGGCTTCAGCCACGCGGAGCGGCCTTGCGCCAGCTCTGCGATGTAGCCAAACGTCGCCATGTCGTTGTTGCGCCAGGGCGCACGGCCCAAGAAGCCGGGCAACACATAGGCCAGGCACAACAGCCACAGCGCCACACGCGGCAGACGGCGAACGGCGCTTTGCGCCACGATGGCAGGGGTGGTTTGGTTCACAGAGCTGGAATGTAAGGCCAAGAATGCAAAAAAGGCAGCGCGGATAAACCGGGCTGCCCCTTTGAGGTTGCAGAAAAACTTATTCTGCGGCGGCGACAGGTGCGGCTGCAGCAGCAGCGGTGGTCTTGCCGAAACGGTTGCGGAAGCGCTCCACGCGGCCACCCATGTTGTCCACGGACTTTTGCGTACCGGTGTAGAAAGGATGGGATTCGCTGGAGGTATCCAGCTTGTACAGCGGCAGTTCGCGGCCGTCTTCCATCTTGATCATTTCCTTGGCGTTAACGCACGAACGGGTCACGAACTTGAAGTTGTTCGACAGGTCCATGAAGCACACGTCACGGTAGTTGGGGTGGATACCAGCTTTCATTATTTCTTCCTTGTTCAATTGCGTTAGCCGCCCGGTGCCTTGGGACATGGTGTGCCCAATTTAAAAGCCCGGTACTTTTCGCACTTATTACGATAAGCCTTCAATTATAGCGTGGATTTTTCAACCGCCGCGGCGCATCATGTCGAAGAACTCGACGTTGTTCTTGGTGGACTTCATGTTTTTCAGCATCAGTTCCATCGACTCGATCTCGTCCATGTTGTACATGAACTGGCGCAGGATGCGGCTCTTTTGCAGGATTTCGGGCGACAGCAGCAACTCTTCGCGCCGGGTGCCGCTGCGGTTGAGCTGGATCGACGGGAACACGCGCTTCTCGTAGAGGCGGCGGTCCAGGTGGATTTCGCAGTTGCCGGTGCCCTTGAATTCTTCAAAGATCACTTCGTCCATGCGGCTGCCGGTGTCGATCAGCGCGGTGGCGATGATGGTCAGCGAGCCGCCTTCTTCCACATTGCGGGCGGCACCCAGGAAGCGCTTGGGGCGCTGCAGGGCGTTGGAATCGACACCACCGGTCAGCACCTTGCCGGAAGAGGGCACGACGTTGTTGTAGGCGCGGGCCAGGCGGGTGATCGAGTCCAGCAGGATTACCACGTCTTTTTTCAGCTCGACCAGGCGCTTGGCGCGCTCGATCACCATTTCGGCCACGTGCACGTGGCGCGCGGCGGGCTCATCAAATGTGGAGGCAATCACCTCACCCTTGACGGAGCGCTGCATTTCGGTCACTTCTTCGGGGCGCTCGTCCACCAGCAGCACCATCATGTGGCTGTTCGGGTAGTTGGCGGCAATGGCGTGGGCCATGTGCTGCATCATCACCGTCTTGCCGCTCTTGGGCGGGGCGACCAGCAGGGCGCGCTGGCCTTTGCCAATGGGGGCCACGATGTCGATGATGCGGCCAGTGATGTTTTCGTCGCCCTTGATGTCGCGTTCCAGCTTCATCTGCTCTTTGGGGAACAGCGGGGTCAAGTTCTCGAACATGACCTTGTGCTTGTTTTCTTCGGGGCCGCCGCCGTTGACCTTGTCGAGCTTGTTCAGCGCAAAGTAGCGTTCGCCGTCTTTGGGCGTGCGCACTTCGCCTTCGATCATGTCGCCAGTGTGCAGGTTGAAGCGGCGCACCTGGCTGGGGCTGATGTAGATGTCGTCAGTGCTGGCGGTGTAGCTGGTGTCGGGGCTGCGCAGGAAGCCGAAGCCGTCGGGCAAGATTTCCAGCACGCCATCGGCAATGATCTGCTCGCCGGTGCGGGCGCGCTTTTTGATGATGGCAAACATCAGCTCTTGCTTGCGCATACGGCCGGTGTTCTCAATTTCAAGTTCTTCGGCTTGTTTGAGGACTTCAGACACGTGCAGTGCCTTGAGTTCGTTTAAGTGCATGGATTGACTCCTGGGCGGAGTTCTGAGAGGAAAAAAGGGGGGAGGTTTTGAGGAGGCTAGAAGGGCCTCACAAACCGGGAACTCGAACCGACTTGCTGGGGGTGCAAATGGGTGAATGCGCAGATTATGACAGGAATAATGGCCAGAAAAAACGAAGCCACCGCGAGGGTGGCTGGGTGCGAAAGGCTTAGGCCAGTTGCTGGTCGATAAAAGCAGTCAGCTGCGACTTGCTCATGGCGCCCACTTTGGTGGCTGCCAGCTCGCCGCCCTTGAAAATCATCAAGGTGGGAATGCCGCGGATGCCGAACTTGGCGGGGATGTCGCGGTTCTCGTCCACGTTCATCTTGGCGATTTGCAGCTTGCCTGCGTAGCCGGTGGCCACTTCGTCCAAAATGGGGGCGATCATTTTGCAGGGACCGCACCATTCGGCCCAGTAGTCGACCAGCACCGGGGTGGCGGCCTGTAAAACGTCCGCATCGAAGGTTGCGTCCGAGACATGTTTGATGAGTTCGTTGGCCATGGGGGTTTCCTTAAAACAGAGTGCCGGTACGACTAAAGTTGCGGCATTGTGACAGAAACCAAGAGCGCCTGTCGGCCACCACCGTGCTATCACAGACATAGCGAAAACCCATTGACCCACCAGCACCATCGCGTTAAATATGTCCAGCTCTTCTGATCCCCTATGGTTTGCCCCTGGCACTGGTCTGCTGGCCCAGATACAACGGGCCATGGCGCAGCGCCAGGCCCACCCTGCGCGCACCGTGGTCTTGCTGCCCTACGCGCAGCTCATGCCGCTGGCCAACCGCTTTTGGGCGCAGGCTTGGCCCGACGGATTTACCCCGCGGTTCGAGTCCACGCTGAACTGGTCGCACGGCCTGGGCGGCGCGGCTGTGGGGCCGCATGATTTACGTTTCGATACCGCCATGGACATGCTGCAGGCCCCCGACCTGCTGGAGCGTGCCGGCCTGGGCGCGCAGCGCGAGGCCCTGGCGGCCCGCCTGGTCGAAGCCGCCCACCAACTGGCCCCGCTGGTGGCCGCCGTGCCGCCGCCACAGCGTGTCGACTGGGCCGCCCAGGCGCGCGAGGCGGTGGGCCTGGGCATGGAAGCCCCGGTGCTGGCGCTGGAATGCGTGGTGGCCCGCATCGCGCTGGAATGGGCTGCGGCCTCCAGCTACGCCACCGACGTGCTGTGGTCGGATGCGGTACCTGCCGCGCTGGACTGCATCATCGTGCTCGACGGCTTCCAGACCGACCCGCTGATCCACGCCCTGTGTACGGCCTGGGGCGACAAGGTGACGCGCCTGGTGTGCCCCGTGCCGCCACCGCCGCCCATGCCCGCCCTGCACCAGGCCCTTGACTCCGAAGACGAAGCCCAGCGCGCCGTCGCCTGCGTGCTGCGCCAGATCGAAGCCGGGCGTGCCCCGGTGGCCCTGGTGGCCACCGACCGCCTGCTGACCCGCCGCATCCGCGCCATGTTGGCCGCGCAGCACGTGCGCATCCGCGACGAGACCGGCTGGAAGCTGTCCACCACCCGGGCCGCCGCGCAGCTGGTGGTCACGCTGCGCGCGGCCCGCTGGGATGCCAGCAGCGACGCGGTGCTGGACTGGCTGAAAAACGCCCCTGCGTTCCGCCCCCGCACCGTGCAATCCCTGGAGAAAGCGCTGCGCAAAGCATCCGTGCAAACCTGGTCCGCCTGGAGCCCCGAGGCCACGCCCAAGCAGCCCGCTGTATCCGATGCCGTGCGCCTGGCTAACAGCCTGCGCGCCAGCCTGCAAGCCGCCCGCCCGCTGGCCGCCTGGCTGGCCGCCGTGCGCGCCTTGCTGCAGACCAGCGGCCAGTGGGCTGCGCTAGAGGGTGATGCCGCCGGGGCCAAGCTGCTGTCCGCCCTGCGCCTCACCGAGGGGGCCGAGGCCGAATTTGCCGACTTCCCCCAGGCCGCCCGCCGCTTGCGCCTGGCCGAGTTCAGCACCTGGGTGGGTGACGCGCTGGAGGCCGCCAGCTACGTGCCCGACCACCCGCAAGACGAGCAAGTCGTGGTGCTGCCGCTGAGCCAGTTGCTGGCCCGGCCATTTGCCGCGCTGGTGCTGCCCGGCTGCGACGAGGTGCGCCTGGCCGTGTCGCCCGAGCCGCCCGGTGCCTGGACCGCTGCGCAGCGCGAGGCCCTGGGCCTGCCATCCCGCGCCGTGCTGGAAGCCGCTGCCCGCGCCGCCTGGGCCAATGCCCTGCAAACCCCGCATACCGATGTGCTGTGGCGGCAAAGCGATGCCTCGGGCGAAACCCTGCTGGCCAGTCCGCTGGTGCAGGCGCTGAAGGTGGCCGAGAAAATTCCGGGTGCCGCCGACCCGCGCATCCCCCGCAGTCTCACGCCGCTGCCCAGCCAGCGGCCCTTGCCCGTGGGTGCCGCGCTGCCCATCACCCGCCTGTCGGCCAGCGCCTACGAGGACTTGCGCCGCTGCCCCTACCGCTTCTTCGGCCTGCGCCAACTCGGCTTGCAAGAGCCGCAGGAGCTGACCGGCGAGGTGGACAAGCGCGACTTCGGCACCTGGCTGCATGCGGTGCTGAAAAGCTTCCATGAGGCATTAAAAGTGGCCCCCACGCCCATTCCATCAGCGCGAGTAGCTATGCTAAATGTAGCATCCGAACAGGTGACGCAAGCCATGCATCTGGAGCCCGGCGAGTTCTTGCCCTTCGCCTCCGCCTGGCCCCGCGTGCGCGACGGCTACCTGGCCTGGCTGGCCCCGCACGAAGCCGCAGGCGGCCAGTTTGAGCAGGCCGAAAGCGAACGCGAACTTTCCCTGGGCTCCATCACGCTGATCGGCACCATCGACCGGGTCGACCAGGTGCACGCCAACGGCCATAGCACCGCCCTGGTCATCGACTACAAAACCGAAAACGCCCAGGCCACCGGCAAACGCATCCAGCAGCCGCTGGAGGATACGCAGCTGGCTTTCTACGCCGCGCTGCTGCCGCACGACACGCTGCGTGCCGCCTACCTCAACGTCGGCGAAAAAGACGGCAGCCAGCTGTTCGAGCAGACCGAGGTGGTGGAGGCCCGCGACGCGCTGGTGCACGGCATCATCGACGACATGCAGCGCATCGCCGACGGCGCGACGCTCGCTGCGCTGGGCGAGGGCGCGGCCTGCACCTTCTGCGCGGCGCGGGGCCTGTGCCGCAAGGACTGGTGGACGGCGTAAGTCGTTACCCCGTGGTCACCATCAGGGCCGCTTCGCCGGTGGTTTCGACAAAGCGCACCCGCACCTGCACGCGGACCCGGTCGCCTTGCTGTAGCTCCACGGTGAGGCGGGCGTTGCGCTCGTCGCCGCTGTCGTCGTCGCTCCCCAGGTCGGCGGGGGGCAGGGCACTTTGGTGTTTGGCCAGTGCCAGTTCGGTGTCGGTCAGGCCCAGGGTCTGGAAGGTGAATCGGCGGCTGCTTGGGGCGACAAAGTCGAAACTGGCCGATCCGCCGCTGGGCAGCGCCAGCAGTTGCGTCTGGAACAGCGAGAGCGTGCCCACCGTGTCTGCCGCGATTTCCGGGTAGAAGCTGTGCACCCAGGCCTTGTCGCGCGCCGACAGGCCACCGGCGGGTGTCAGGCCATTGGCGTACTGGGGCGGGTTGACGATCAGGCCGCCGTCAAACGCGTAGTGCATCACCGAGTCGGGGTCCCACTGCGAGCCTTGCACGGTGTCTTCCTTGATTTTGGACAGGATGTTGTTGAAGGTGGTGGTGCGGTCCCAGTTGTTGGGCTGGCCGCCCAGGCTGGCGTACACCGCCTCTTCGTTCCAGACGATGCCGCCTTTGGGATTCTGGTGCTCGTGGGGCAGGCCCAGGGCGTGGCCTATCTCGTGCAGCGCCGTGGTGTGGCCGTAGTCGGTGGTCAGGTCCCAGCCAAAACTCATGGTGGGCTTGCTGGGGTGGATGGTCTTGCAGTCGGTGCCGATATACGACCAGGAACCACCACCCGGCTGGAAGGCGATGCGGATCCGGGCGTTCTGTACCGGGGCCACCTCCTCAAAGCTGATGCCCAGGCCCAGCGCCTTCCACTCGGCAAAAGCTGCGCGCACTGCCTCTTTTTGCGGCTCCGGGCCGTCCATGAAGCCGTAGGTCAATACGGTTCCGTTCGGCCATTTGCGGGCGGTGCGCATGATGACGCGCGCCCGCCCGGGGTCTAGGTTCTGCGGCAAATCCACCGTGGGGAGCAGGCGCATGGCGCAGTAGTGGCGCAGGGTGCCGGGTGGCTGGCTGGGGGACTGGTTGGACAATGGTGTGGGTGTGTTCATGGGGACCTCCTGGTTGGGATGGGAATGCAGTGGCTAGCCGATGAGCGGCCGGTGGCGGTGGGCATCGGCGCACACCAGTTGCGGGGTTTGCGGGCCTTTGGCGACCGGGCGCACCCGCTTTTGGGTGCTGGCGATCACCTGCTCGAAAGTCAGTTGCTTGCCACGTCCGCGCCCCAGGCTTTCGCACAGGCCGTAGGTGAACGCGCCGTAGCTGATGGAGCCGTGCTGGTATTCGTAGGCCAGTTGGTTTTCGCCGCAGGCCTCCAGCAGGATGGGCATGTACGGCCCCTGGTGGCCAAACTCCAGGCGCAGGGCCTGGAACTCGGCCGGGTCTTCGCCGCGCATGCCCTGGGCACGGCACATGCGCCGGTGGGTGCCGTCGCTGCCGACCCGCGCCTCGACCTTGGCCTTGCTGGGGCGTTCCTGGGTGCGGGCATCGGGCTGGGCCAGCAGGGCGGCTTTGAGGGCTTTGCCTTTTTGCAGCATGGCCTTGCGCGGCAGCCACATTTGCAGCTTGCTGTCCCAGCGCAGGGCGCGGTGGCGGATGTCGTCGGGCATGGCCACACTGCGCGTGCCCAAGGGCGGGCTGCCGGTGCCGGGTACGCCGCCGCGCTGCATGCCCCCGGCGTGGCAGCAGTCCAGCATGGCGATGAATTTGGTGGTGTAGGGCAGCACGCTGTAGAGCGCCGCAAACTCGTCGTCAAAAATCGCCTGGCCGGTCTGCCAGTTGAAGTCGTAGGGCACCAGGCATTCGTCAATGCGATCGACTTCGGCATCCTGCCCATAGGCGGGCACCTGGGCGCCGTGGCCCGAGAAATAAAAGAACATGGTGTCGTCCGCCTGCGCATCGGCCAGCAGCCAGGCCAGCCGTTCGCGGATGGCTTCGGCGGTGGCCCGCTCGTTGAGCACCACCCGGATGGCATCGGCATCCACCCCCATTTCTTGCAGGGTCTGGCTGACCAGGAACACATCGTTTACCGGGCCGAGCAGGGTAAAGCTGGGGTCGGCATAGTCGGCAATGCCCACCAGCAAGGCGCGCATCTTGGGGCGTTTGGGGGCCACTGCGAAGGTCTGGGCCATGGGGTCCGCCACTGCAACGCCCTGGCCCACGGATTTGCCTTTGCCCACCGCCTTGCCTTTGGCGGGTGCGGCGGGTTGGCCCAGGGCCTGCACCAGCTCACGCCAGCAGGCACTGCGGGCGTTGTCGTGCTGCAGGTAGTGGTCGGCATCGTGGTTGTACTTGTCGTACTGGAAGTCGCATTCAATTTGGTTGTAGCGGGCCGGGTGGGGTAACACGATGGGCCGGGTCAGCACCCGGTCGCTTTCGTTGAACAGGTTCCACCAGCGCTGCAGCATCGGCGGGCATTGCAGGTAGCCGCCAAACACCTTGCGCAGCGCCGGGTGGCTGATCTGGGTGCCCAGGGTGATAAGCCGCCCGTTGAAGTCGCCCAGCTTTTTCTGGGTTTTGCTGCTGCTCAGGCAGTGGTAGGCCAGCAGGCCGCCCAGGCTATGGGCCACCACCACATCGGGCTTGAACTGGGCAATCTGCTGGGCCAACTTGTCGCATACCGCATCGCGCAGGCTGGGCAGAGCGACAAACTGGGCCACCATGCCGATGTGCCATCGCCAGGCATCCACAAATCCCAAAATACTGCGCTCGCCGCCATGCACTACCCAGCTTTTGGTCAGCAACGCCAAGGCTTCAAAGTACAACGGCGAGCTGCAGTCGGCGGCTTCAAACAGGTCGTCGTAGGCGAACTGTTCGATGTGTGGCTTCGCTGCCTGCCATTGACCGACGGCCGTGGTGATGGAGCCCACCCAGTCTTGGCGCCACACGTCCTTGCGGGCCTCCGCGTGGCCGATGCCGTGAACACACAGTATGCGCATACCCGTCTCCTTGCTGAAGACTCGGTTGTACGCCGCAACGTGCGCTGTGTAATCCCCCAAATGGGGGATGGCTGCGGGCCTTTTTTGCTATCTAAAAAATAGCTGCTTACGCCCATCTAATAAGCACGAGAGCCCTAAAAGACATATGCTTTGCTTCAGGCGTACGGCAACCCGTTCTTGTGAAAGAACTTCCATGCGCCGTCGACCAGCGCGGCCTGCAGGTCGTCGTCGGGGTAGGTGGCGGCATCGCCCGGGGTTCTGTCGCCTACCTCCAGGTAGACCACTTCTTCGGCGCTTTCGTTGACCAGGCGGTGGGCGTTGCCGGTGCCTGCAGGAAAGCCTGCGCACATGCCGGGGGCCAGCAGGGTGGCACCCTGGTCGGTGTACAGCGTGGGATGGCCCTGCAGGATGTAGATGAACTCGTCTTGCCGACTGTGCGCATGCCGCAGGGCCGACACGGCATGGGGTGCCAAACGCGTCCAATTGACACCGAAGTTTTTCAAGCCAAACAGATCACCCAGGGGGTGCTTTTCGCGGCCTTGCACCCGAGCAGCGAAAGGGGCCGGGTACACCGAGGGTTTGGCGCGGGCAGGAGTTTGGGCCGCAGTGACGGCAATGGGCGGGTTGTCGAGGGGCATGGGGGTACACGGTAGTGGTGACGGAGCAATTTTGGCAAGTTTCCATACCGCTGCAACCCCGGTGGCCGTTGCTATCGTAAAAGTAGCTGCTTGCGCCCTAAGAATAAGCGCTAGAGGCCTAAATGGCTTGCAATTTACCGTTGCGCTCCAGCCAGGCGCAAAACGCCACCGCGTGCGGGTTCTGCGTGGCCTGTGGGGCCATGATCCAGTAGTTGGTGCGGTCGCACAGGGCCAGGGTGGGGAAGGGCGTATGCAGCAGGCCGCTGGCCAGTTCTGCGCGCAGTTGCAGCGGGTCACCCAGGGCGATGCCCATGCCCTGCACCGCGGCCTGCACCGCCAGATGGACATGGTCGAAAGTGACCAGGTGGCGCGGCTGCTGTGCGGGCAGACCTGCCAGGGCCAGCCAGTCCTGCCAGACCCGCGGGGTGGAGCGGCTGTGCAAAAGGGTGCGCGACAGCACATCGACGGGGTCTGCCAAGGGGGGCTGGGCGGCCAAAACCTGCGGGCTGCAAACGGGGGTCAGGGTATTGGACAGAAAGGTCCCCAGCGTCACGTCGCGCCAAGCCGGGCGCTGGCGCAGGTCGGCCAGTTCGGCATCGGTAAAGCAGCGGATCGACACATCAAAAGCCGCCGGGTCGAACCCGGTGGCGCTGAGGGTGGTGGCCAGTTGCACGTCCACACCCGGCACCTCGGCGCAAAAGCTGGCCAGTTGCGGAATCAGCCACTGCGCCGACAGCGACGCCATGGAATTGACCGACAAGGTGTTGCGGCGCGGCGGGCTCTGCAGCCGGTCCGTGGCGCTGGCCATCTGGTCGAAGGCGCTGCGCAGGCTGGGCAGGTAGGCGGCACCCTCTGCCGTCAACCCCAGGCCGCGGCCACTGCGCTGCACCAGTGGAACGCCCAACCATGTTTCCAACGCCTTGATCTGGTGGCTGACCGCACTTTGGGTGACATGCAGCTCCTGTGCGGCCAGTGTCACGCTCTCCAGCCGGGCCGCGGCCTCGAAAGCGCGCAGCATGTTCAGGGGCGGCAGGCGGCGGGCGGTGGTTTTGGCATGAGTTGAATTCATGGGTTTGACGGAATTTCTCGATGGTTATGCGGTGCAATTGCCACTAGCATAGCGCCACTGTGTGCATGGGCCAATCAGTGATTCAGCTCATTATTGACCAGCCGCTTTGCTTGGCTGGAACCCTGCATCCTGATAGACCCCATAAATGCTTTACCCTAGCTGTCTGCCCGATAAGGAAACTCCCCTTGCTCTCTACATCCACCCCTAAAACCGTTGTCTTTGACCTGGGTGCCGTGCTGCTGCATTGGCAACCGATTGAGATCATCCAGCACGAGCTGCCCCAGTACGCGCCTACCGCCGCTGCCGCGCAGGCGCTGTGTGAGCGCATCTTCCAGGGCCTGCACCCCGGGGCCACCTGGGCCGAATTTGACCGCGGTACGTTCGAGCCCGCACCGCTGGCCGCTGCACTGGCCGCACAAAGCGGTGTGGATGCGCAGGAGCTGCTGCGCTTCATCCACGCCATTCCCGACCACCTGCACACCAAGCAGGACACCGCCGCACTGCTGCCCCGGCTGCAGGCGCAGGGGCACCGGCTGGTGTACCTGTCAAACATGCCTGCCTCGTATGCCGACCGGCTGCTGGCGCGCGACTTCTTCGACCACTTTGAAGACGGCATTTATTCGGCCCATGTGGGCCTGATCAAACCCGAACCCGCCATCTACGCCCTGGCCGAAACCCAGTTTGGCCTGACCCCCGCCGACACGGTGTTCATCGACGACAACGCGCACAACATCGCCGCCGCCCGCGCCCGGGGCTGGCAGGGCATCCAGTTTCTGGACGCAGCGCAGTGCGAGCGGGACCTGGAGGCAATGGGATGGCTGGCATGAAAACCGGCGCAAGCCACTTCCCCACCACGATAGACACCGGGCACCGCTTCGGCCTGCATTTGTCCGCCGAATGGCGGGTGTTTGCCGCCTTCTTCATGTACTCGTTTGGCCTGGGTGGCATCTTCCCCCGGCTGGGCGAGATCCAGCGCGGCATGGGCGTGGGCGAGGGCGCTTTGGGCCTGGCGCTGATCGGCACCGCAGCGGGCACCCTGGTGTCGCTCACCCTGGCCAGCCGCCTGCTGGAGCGCATCGGCTACCGCCGGGCGCTGCTGGTGCTCACGCCCATGATTGCGCTGTTTTTTGCCATTGCCAGCTGGGCCAGCGGGCCGGTGGTGCTGTTTTTGTGCTTGGTGCCTGCGGGCCTGTGCGTGGGCCTGGTAGAGGTGGTGGTGAATGTGGAGGCCGACCGGGTCGAGCACCAGCTGGGCCGCCGCATCATGAACCGCGCCCATGCCTTCTGGAGCTTTGGCTTTTTTGCCGCCGGGCTGGCGGGCGCGGGCATTGCGCAACTGGGCATCAGCCCGCAGCTGCACCTGGCGCTGATGGTGCCGGTGTCGCTGGCCGCCACGCTGCTGTTGCTGGGGCGCTTCAGCCCCGCGCCGCTGCGCGAAGCTACCACCGAGGAAGCCCCGCACTTCGCCCGGCCCACCTGGGCCATCATGGCGCTGGTGTGCGTGACGCTGTCGGCCATGCTGCTCGAAGGCGCGGGCGCCGACTGGTCGGCCATTTACATGCGCGACGTGTTTGCCGCTTCGCCCTTGGTCTGCGGGCTGGCGGTGGCGGCGGGCGCGTTCACCCAGGCGGTGATGCGGTTTTTTGCCGATGGGCTGGTCGAGCGTTTCAGCCCCGTGGCCTTTGCCCGCTGCCTGCTGGTGGTGCTGGGCTGCGGCGCGCTGCTGGTCGTGCTGGCCCCCTTGCCTGCACTGGCGCTGCTGGGCCTGGGGCTGATGGGCGTGGGCACCAGCGGCATTTTCCCGCTGGCCATGTCGGCAGCGGCACAGCGCACCGACCGGCCCGCCGCCGTCAATGTGGCGGCGCTGGCGCAAATCTCGTTTGTGGTGTTTCTGCTGGGTCCGCCCTTGCTGGGCCAGGTGGCCGAGCACTTCGGCATCCGCAACCTGTACGCCGCCTGCCTGCCGTTTGTGCTGCTGAGCCTGGTGGCCGTGGGTGCCCTGGGTAAAAAGGCATGAGCCTTGCCGCTTACGAACACAACGGCCACCCGGTCGAGCGCGCCGCCTTCTACGCCATCGCCTGCGACCCCCGGCGCAGCATCGCGGTAGAGGCCTGCGCGGGTGCGGGCAAAACCTGGATGCTGGTGTCGCGCATCCTGCGGGCGCTGCTGGAAGGTAGCCTGGCCAGCGATGCTGCAATTGGTGGTAAAGGCACCGCCGCCCACGAAATCCTGGCCATCACCTTCACCAAAAAAGCTGCCGGTGAAATGCGCCAGCGCCTCAACGAGTGGCTGGTGGAGTTTGCCCACGCCACGCCCGAGAAGCTGGCCGAAGAACTGCTGGCCCGTGGCGTGCCGCCCGCGCAGATTGCCCAGCAAGCCCCGGCGCTCAAAAGCCTCTACCCCCAGCTGCTGGCCAGCGCCCGCCCGGTGCAGATCCGCACCTTCCACAGCTGGTTTGCCGCCCTGTTGCGCACCGCGCCCTTGGCCGTTTTGCAAGACCTGGGCTTGCCCGCCAACTACAGCCTGCTGGAAGACGACCTGGAGGCCGTCACCGCCGTGTGGCCGCGCTTTTACGCTACCGTGGTGGACAACCCCAGCGCCCGCGCTGATTTCGAAGCCCTGGTGGCCGTGCATGGCCGCTTCCAGGCGCACAAGGCGCTGGCCGCCGCGTTGAACAAGCGGGTCGAGTTTGTGCTGGCCGACGCACACGGCGTGGTGGATGCGTCCGTGCCGCCGTTCGACGCGCAGTTCCCCACCTTCACCGGGCTGGCCGCGCCCGAAGATTTGCTTTGGGCCCAGCGCCCGCTGCTGCAAGAAGCCGCAGGCAACCTGGGCCGCGCCAGCGCCGTGACCTTCTCTGCGGCAGGCAGCGCCTTGGAGCAGGCTGTGACCGCCCAGGATGCAGATGCCGTACTGGCCGCCTTGCTCACGCAAAAAGGCACGGCCCGCAAGTTTGGCGAAAAAATCGTCGGCATCGCCACCGTGCGCACCGCGCAAGACCTAGCGTTGCTGGTGGCCCAGGCCCAACTCCAAAACGCTGCCTGGGCACACCAGCAGCGCATGGCCCGCCTCACCCGCCTGCTGATCGCCGAGCTGGCCGCCTTGAAATACGAGCGCGGCTGGGTGGACATGAACGACGTGGAGCGCGCCGCGTCGGTGATGCTGTCCGACCCCGTGCTCAGCGGCTGGGTGCAGGAGCGGCTGGATGCCAAGGTCAAGCACCTGCTGATCGACGAATTCCAGGACACCAGTCCGCTGCAGTGGCAGGCCCTGCACGCCTGGCTCAGCGGCTATGCGGGGGCAGCCGGAGCGCCCAGCGTCTTCATCGTGGGCGACCCCAAGCAAAGCATTTACCGCTTCCGCCGCGCCGAGCCCCAGGTGTTCCGCGCCGCGCAGGCCTTTGTGGTGGACGGGCTGGGCGGCGACCTGCTCAGCTGCGACCACACCCGCCGCAACGCGCCCCCGGTGATGGCCGCCGTCAACGCCGTCATGTCCGCCGCGCAGGCTGCGGGCGCGTACGACGGCTTCCGCGACCACACCACCGAATCCACCGCCCTGGGGGCTGTGCGCTACCTGCCCGCCATCCCCCGCGATGCCAATGCTTCGGCTGGTCAGGCCACTCAAGACGGCTGGCGCGACAGCCTGGGCACCCCGCGCGAAGAGCCCGAAGACACCTTGCGCACCCTGGAATGCCGCCAGGCCGCCCAGTGGCTGGCCGGGCAACTGGCCGACGGCCTGGCACCCAAGGACGTGATGGTGCTGTCGCGCCGCCGCGAGCGCCTGGGCCACATGCGCGATGCCTTGCGTGCCCTGCACATCCCCACCCAGCAGCCCGAAAAAGCCGACCTGGCCGACGCGCCTGAGGTGCAAGACATCGCAGCGCTGCTGGACGCGCTGGTCTCCACCCACCACGACCTGTCGCTGGCGCAGGCGCTGAAATCCCCGCTGTTTGGCGTGAACGACACCGAGCTGGTGCACCTGGCCCAACTGCAGCGCGCCGCCCGCGAAGATGCCGACAACGCATCCGACAGCAGCTGGTGGCATTTGCTACACAATTCAGAGCTGCTCACGCCCGTTCTATCGGCGGTAGCACCTGTTTTGATGCAATGGAAGCAGTGGCTGGACGCATTGCCCCCGCACGACGCGCTGGATGCCATCTACGCCCACGGCGACGTGCTGGCCCGCTTCGCCGCCGCCGCGCCCGCCGCCTTGCGCACCTCCGTGCTGGCCAATCTGCGCGCGGTGCTGGGCACGGCCCTGCAGCTCAACGAAGGCCGCTTCGCCACGCCCTACGCCCTGGTGCGCGCGCTCAAGGCCGGTGGTGTCAAAGCCCCGGTCACCAGCGCCCCCGATGCCGTGCGCCTGCTCACCGTGCACGGTGCCAAGGGCCTGGAGGCCGCGCTGGTGCTGCTGCTCGACACCGACTCCCCGCCCGGCAAGGCCGAAACCATGGGCGTGCTGGTGGACTGGCCCGGCGAGGCCGAATATCCCGTGCGCCTGGTCTTTCTGGCCAGCGAATCCAACCCGCCCGCCTGCGTGGTGGATGTGCTGGCCATCGAGCAGGCCGCCCGCCAGCGCGAAGAGCTCAACGGCCTGTACGTCGCCATGACCCGCGCCCGCAGCCAACTGGTGCTGTCGTCCGTGGTGCCGCACAAGGCGGTGGATGGCTCGTGGTGGCAGCGCTTGCAGCCCTTGGGCGAGAGGGTGGCAGCACCCGCTTTTGCCGACCCGCTGGAGGCCGCTGCGGCGGATGCGGATTTCACCCTGCTGGTGGTGCCAGACATTGGTTTGCAGGTGGCACCAAAGCGCCCGGAAGCCGAGGCCGATGCCACCGAATCCCTGGAATCGCGTGTGGGTCAGGCCATGCACCGGCTGCTGGAGTGGGGCACCGCCGATACCCATCAGCAGCAAGCCGCTGCGCGTGAGTTTGGCCTGGATGCCGAGCAGTCGCGCAAAGCCGCCACCATGGCCGCCGCCATCCGTGCGGGCGAGGGCGCCTGGGCCTGGGATGCCGAGGTGGTGGATTGGGCGGGCAACGAGGTGGCTCTGAACTACCAAGGCAAGACTTTGCGCCTGGACCGCCTGGTGCGCCGCAAGGACACCGGCGCCTGGTGGGTGCTGGACCACAAGTCTAAAAACCAGCCGCAGCGGGATGCGGGGTTGGTGCAGCAGTTGGAGACTTATCGGGCGGCGCTGCGGGTGCTGTACCCCGATGCCGAGGTGGAGGCGGCGTTTTTGACGGGGGCGGGGGGGCTGGTGGTGGTTTGAGGGGGTTAACTTCAGAGGTAACCGGTCTGTCGTAGGCAGGTCCGGCTGACCGCGAGGTTAGGTACGGCGGTCACGCTGGCAATCTCACTTCGCTGTAGCGCATGTAGTCGAGATTGCCTTCCGCCACGACAAGCCCTTTCTGAACAAGCAGCTTCACCCTATCGCGGTAGAACAGATCTGGAAGACCTGGAACCCGCAATGTTTTGTCCATCATCGCGGAGCCAACCACCCTCGCAACCTTCCTGTTGTAGTTAACAACAAGAGACAGAAGGCAGGCGTCAATTCTCTCGATCAACTCCGGGCTTAGCGACGCAACCACGTTGGCTTGTTCGACACTCATTTCCCCATCAGGCGGATCGTCATCAATGTGGCTCATGGTCGAGTACCTAACTCAATATGTAGAGACACTGCCGTGTCTCCCTAACATCTCATTTGTCGCCCTAACTTGGGCAGCAAAATGCGGTCGAATCCTCTGCCAGGCTTGGGTTTTCTTAATTTTTGAGAAGCGGTTGAAGGCCATAACAACTCCAGAAAAAGCAGCAGAGGGAGGTTGCACTATATTCCGGCAATCTCTTGCAGCTTGCCTTGCGATTGCTCTCGTTTTTGAAGCTGTGCATGCCGCCAGTGCCGCTGGCCGGGATGTGCCCCCGGCAGGGCAGTAACTTTCTTTTGCGTGGCCCGGCGTGTGTCAAGGTAGTTGTCGCCTCAGCAGCCGTTAGGCTGCCTGCTTGAGAAGGGTTTTTCGCTCTCTTTCCGGATTGAGGTACACAGCGTCTTCAAGCTGCCAGTTCCTCAG